>JBFXDD010000056.1:0-23765 GCA_050181465.1 Planctomycetota bacterium | reverse complement strand
GCGGGATCGGCGCTGCCACCGCCTCCAGATAGGAGCAGAGAGTCGGGTGAAATGCGTCTGGCGGTAAGTCTCGACGGCAGGCCGCCTGCAGCGGGCCGACGACGCGCTCGATCTCCATCAATTCGTCGTCGCGAGTCGAATCCTCCATCGGCGCGGCAAGATCGGCGAACGATACACCACGCGACAGCCGACCATAGAACCCCCCGGGTAACGCGGCCTCGGTCTCGATTGCGAAGTGCACGAAGTCGTGAAACAGCAGACTCCGCGTCTCCAACTCGATCTCCTCCGCGGTGCCGTCGGAACGAGCAATGCTCGTGCGATGACGCGTCGGAGAGAGCTTGGTGATGGCTATCCGTAGCATGCTGCCGGCGCGAGACTCTACTCGACCTTAGAGCCTAGTCCGGATTATCCGTGAACGTCTACTGCGATCGCCGCAAGTCGCGCCCGGCTGCGTCGCTGCGTCGGCTCCTCCCTGGCAGCGTAGCTACGGCTACGCTTCGGTCGTCGACCGACGCAGCTCCTTGCCGGACATCGACCTGCGCCGATCTCGCGACGACGTTCGCGAATAATCCGGGCTAGGAACGCGCTCGCTCAGCGACCGCGAGCGCGGTGTGCGTCGATCTCCGCGATCCTCGCACGCGCCGGCGCGAAGTCGGGGCGCTCCGCAGCAAGCGCTCGCAGGATCCGCTCACCTTCCTCGAGACGACCTTGGAACGCCAGGAGTTCGGCGAGTTCGAACCGCGCCGGCGGAAGGTCGGGTCGCAGGGCGAGGGTTTGCCGGACCGCAGACTCGGCCTCCGCATAGCGTCGGCGATAGCGCTCGGCGCGTGCGAGCATGAAGGTGCGCTCGGTGTCGAGAGCGAACCCCATGTCCAGGGATCGCCGCAGATGCGAGGAACAGTCGGCGAGATGCGTTTCGCGGGAGGCATCCTGCGGCCCGACCGCAGCCGCTCGCTCCCACGCTTGCTCGGCGCGGAGATACTCGAGGTGTACGAACGCCGTATGGACGGTGACTGCCAGGAGCACGACCGCGATCCCGATCGCCATCACACCGTGACGGGTGTATCGACCTTGGCTCCGCAGCGTGAAGTTCTGGAATCGAACGTTGATGCCGCGCACCAAGCGCCAAACCGTCAGCATCGCAATGGCGAAACACACACCCAGGCTCAGCGCCAGCAAGAATGGGACGCCGTAGATCCCGCGCCACACGAAGAACGCGCCGAACCCAACGATGGCCATCCCGATCTCTTCGAACCACGAGAAGTCGGCAGCCGGAGTCGACCATCGTCTGGTCTTCGCACGCAACGGTCGTATCGCGAAGCCGAAGCTCAACGCGTCCTTGGGGCAAGACCGCACGCAATCCATGGTCTTCATGCAGCCCGGGTCCACGACCATCCGGTACCGCGCGACTTCCTCGTGCACACGAACGTTGCTGCTGCACACCGTCGTGCAGTGACCGCAAGTCTCGCACGAGTCATCGACCTTGATGCGAAAGGGCGCGAAGCGGTCGACGATCCCGAAGAAGGCGCCGTAAGGGCAGCCGTAGGTGCAGAACCCCTTCGCGCCGAGCCACACCACCAGCAGGAAGCCGCCGACCAGAACGGTGATGACGGCCATCCACGGCCCGGGAAAAGTGTCCCAGAATCCGTAGGTCTCGAAGTGCGCGGTCAGCTCCGGCGCGGGCACAGCCGTGACGACCACTCGTCGGATGGACGGCCAGAGAAACATGTAGAAGGCCGCGGCAAGTGGTATCAGCGCCAGGAGTCGCGAGCGCACCGGGCGAGGTTTGAGGCCCACCTTTCGCAAGATCCATGCACACAGGTCCTGGTATGCCACGAAATGGCACAGCCAGCCGCAGAACCAGCGTCCGAGGATCAGCGTGAGGACGATGGACCCCACGAGGACCACGAAGCCGGCGTTCACGTACCCCAGCTCCAAGGTCTGCATCGCTTCCGACGGCTCGAGCGGCGTGACGGTGCGACCCGTCGTGCGCCAATGCGCAAAGTGCACGATCGCCACCACGTGCACCGCGATGAGAGCGAACGCGCGCAGCATCCCGACGCGAGTCCAACGGACGACTCCACGGGGACGGAAACGATCCTCGCGAGGGATCGCGTCGATCCGTTCCGGCGATGTCGCCGTCACGCGAGCAACTCCCTGACCACGCGTGCGGGCTCCGCCGAAGTCAATCGAACCTCGAGTCCCTGATGCTCGATCGACAGGCGCTCGTGCTCGAAGCCGAGGCAATGCAGCACGGTCGCATTGAAGTCGCGCACATGAACAGGGTCGCGCACGATGTTGTAGGAAAACTCGTCGGTCTCGCCGTGAACGATGCCGCGGCGGATCCCGCCGCCGGCCGCCCACATCGTGAAGCATCGGGGATGATGATCTCGACCGTAGTTCTCGCGAGTGAGCTCTCCCTGGCAGTAGACCGTTCGACCGAACTCACCGCCCCAAATGACGAGAGTCTCGTCGAGGAGACCACGACGTTGCAGGTCTTCGAGGAGCGCCCACGCCGGCTGATCGACGTCTCGGCACTGCTTCGGTAGATCGCCCGCGACGTTGCCGTGCTGGTCCCAACCGCGATGGAAGATCTGAACGAATCGAACTCCCCGCTCCATCATGCGACGCGCGAGCAGGCAGCTCGCGGCGAAGGTCCCCGGCCGGCGCGCATCGGGACCGTACATGTCCACGACCGAGTCCGGCTCGCGGGACAGATCCGTCAACTCCGGCACCGAGGACTGCATTCGAAACGCCATCTCGTACTGGGCCGTTCGCATCTCGATCTCGGGATCTCCGATGAGTCGCGCACGCTGATCGTTGATGCTCCCCAGTGCATCCAGCATCGCACGGCGCGTCGCTCGATCCACGCCTTCCGGGTCGCGCAGGAACAGCACGGGGTCGCCTTTGCTGCGCAGCGCGACCGCTTGATGTTCACTCGGCAGGAGTCCGGCACCCCACAGTCGTGTGTAGAGCGCCTGCGCATCCTTGCGACCGCTCCAGGTCGGTGTCATGACGACGAACTTCGGGAGGTTCTCGTTCTCCGAGCCGAGGCCGTAACTCAGCCACGAACCGAGGCTCGGCCAACCCGGCAGTTCACGCCCGGTGCAGATGTAGGTGATCGCGGGGTCGTGATTGATCGCCTCGGTCCACAGCGATCGCACGATCGCCATCTTGTCCACGGCTTTGGCCTGCCACGGCAGCAACTCGCTGACCCATGCACCGTCGTTGCCGTTGTCGAATCGATCGAAGCGATACTTCGATGGCGCGATCGGAAACCGCGCCTGCCCCGAGGTCATCGTCGTCAGGCGCTGGCCTCGTCGAATCGACTCCGGAAGATCGGTATCGAACAACTTCGCCAAGCCGGGCTTCGGATCGAACGTATCGAGCTGCGACGGCGCGCCGGCCATGAACAGCCAGATGGCCCGCTTGGCTCGCGGCGCGAAGTGTGTGCCGCGGGTCGGGGCGGAAGAGCCGTGACCTTGCAAGAGGTCGCCTAGCGCTGCAACGCCAAGCCCCTGCCCCATGCGTTGCAGGAGTCTTCGCCGTGTGAGCTGAAGTGCTGCGGTCGTGATCGGGTTCATGGTTCAGCTCCTGGTGATGACTTCGTCGAGATTGAGAAGAACGCTCGTCATGACGGTCCAGGCCGACAGTTCGACGAGATCCTCCCCCGCACGGCTCGGGAGGCGCGTGGCCTCGAGGAATCGTGAGGCCAACGGTCGGTCGGCAGCGAATCGAGCACGCTGCGCGCGGACGAGATCCAAGAGCGGACGACACTCGCTCACACTCGGCCGTCGTGACGTCGCCATCTCGAACGCGATGCCGATCCGCTCCTCGTCGCCGTGCACGGAGCTCGCCAGAACCCGCCGAGCGAAGCCGGCCGCAGCTTCCAGGTACTGCGGATCGTTCCACAGCATCAACGCCTGCATCGGCGTGTTCGTTCGCTCGCGACGCACGCGACACTCCTCACGGCTCGGCGCATCGAGGATCGTCAGTTGCGGCGGTGGGGACGTCTTCTTCCAGAACGTGTACACGCTCCGTCGATGAGTCTTGTCGTACTCGGCGTCGGCGATGAACCGCATGGTATTCGAGCCCACATAAGCGACCGCGGACCACAGGCCCTCGGGTTGCGGCGGCTTGACACCAGGTCCACCGACTTGCTCGACGAGCAGACCGCCGAGGAACAGAGCTTGGTCACGCACCACCTCCGCATCCAGCCGGAAGCGAGATCCGCGAAGAAGCTTTCGATTCTCCGGATCGGAACTCCACGCGGCCCGGCCGCCCGCAGAACTACGGCGATAGGCAGCCGAGGTCACGATCGTTCGAACGAGATCGCGCGTGTCCCAGCCGGACGCGATGAATCGATTCGCCAACCAATCCAGCAGTTCTGGATGCGCGGGGGTCTCGCCCTTGGTTCCGAAGTCCTCTGCGGTCTTCACCAATCCGACACCGAAGAACTGCTGCCAGAGTCGATTCACGGCAACACGGGCCGTGAGAGCACTGCACTCGTCGAACAACCACTGCGCGAGACCAAGTCGATCCTTCGAGCGGCCTTCACGCATCGGCGGCAGGAACTCCGGCACGGCGCGCGCGACTGCGTCGCCGCGCTTGTCGTACTCGCCGCGCCTCAACATGTGGCTCGGTCGCATCTCCGCGCGCTCTCGCATGACCAACGAAGTCGGAATCTTCACGCGCAGATCGGCCTGCTCCTTCGCGAGCGATTGTCGGTCGACTTCCAGGGTGGCGATCGACCGGCGGGACGCTGCGAACACATGGCGAAGAAAGTGCCGGCGAAGATCGCGTTGCTCGTCACTGCTCCGATCGGCACCGGACTTCCTGGCCGCGTCGCGTAGCCGTGCGTCCAACGAGGAATCTTCACCGGCAGCTGCCGCCCAGGCTGCGAAGGATCGCGCTCTCGGCTCGTCGCGCAGTGCGAAGCCGTTCACGCCCGCGGCATCCCAGTACACCGTTCCACCCACCTGCGTGAACGCGAAGCCGTCGATTTCACGCCCCACGGCGAGTCCGACGTCGGCGAGGTCGACCTCCAGGCGGACCCATTCCCCCGTCGGCGGGAGGTCTCCGGCACGGAAGTCACCGCCATTCGGCCGCCCCGGACCGTGTGCCTCATCACCCCAGCGGACACGGTGATCCCAACTGCCGTCGTGGAACTGCAATTGGATCGCCCGCGGTGGGTCCTTCGGATCCAAGTAGACGTGTGCGAACAGACGATCGCCCGACACGAGCTTCAGCGGGGGCTTTGCACCGGTGAAGAAGTCCTGGTTCAAACCCTTGCCCTGACTACGACGCAGCGCGCGATCGCCAGAAGCGGGCTTCGGCTCGTGTTCGCCCAGGTGCCATTGCCAGTTGGGCTGCTCCCCTTCCGGTTTCGCGCCGATCGGAATCTCGTCGTCGACCCAGACGAAGTCCTCGCGGCTCTGCGGCACCGCCGACACGACTCCCGCGGCATCCCAAATGACTCGACCGGAGTGCTGCGTGAACGCGAGACCGTCCACGAGCGCGCCGGAAGTGAGTCCGACATCCGCCGCAGGAACTTCGAGACGACACCACCGCCCCGTGTTGGGTAGCGCACCGGCGTTTCGCCGTGAGGGCTGGCCGTCAGCCCCAAAGGAGATCAAGTTCTCGCCCCAATACGCGCGGTGCTCCCACGAGCCGTGGACGTCGTGCCACTGCAGCATGACTTCGCGAGGTGGATTCGTCGGGTCGATCCACACGTGAACGAAGAGAGTGTCGCCCGCGCCGATCCTAAGCGGCGTCGACGCGCCGCGGAAGTAATGCTGACCGAGGCCCTCGACCGCGTGTTCGAGTGCCGCGCTGCCGGAACGCCGCGGCACGTCGATCCAGCGCGCCGCAGCCGCACTGACCTCCACCGCAGAAGGAACCTCGTCGTCGAGCCAGATCGTCTCGACCGGCATGGCGGCAGCGACCGCGACCGGCTCCTCGTACGAGTATTCGTCGAGCGCCGCCCCGATGCGCGCATCGAGAGCCGTGAGCTTCTGCTCGAGGCTGCGTTCGAGGGCGGCCTGTTCCTCGTTCGGCACCGCAACCGACGGCTCGTGCACCTTCGCATTGCCGTCCATCGGCGGACCGTCTTCGTTGTTGAAGAACGCGAAGAGACGGTAATAGTCCCGCTGGGAGATCGGATCGAACTTGTGATCGTGACACTGAGCGCACGACACGGTCAGTCCCAGGAACACCGTGCCGAACGTATTGACGCGGTCGATGACGTTCCGAACATGGACTTCCTCTTCGATCGAACCGCCTTCGTTCGTGGTTACGTGGGATCGGACGAAGCCGGTCGCGAGGCGCGAGTCGATTCCGGCTTCCGGTAACAAGTCCCCCGCCAGCTGTTCGATGGCGAAGCGATGGAACGGGAGGTTCCGCTCGTACGCCCGAATCACCCAGTCACGGTATGGCCAGATCTCTCGGTAGTTGTCGAGATGCAGCCCATGGGTATCGCCGTAGCGGGCCGCATCCAACCAATAGTGAGCCATGTGCTCGGCATGTCGGGTGCTCGCGAGCAATCGCTCGACGACCGCCCGATACGCGACATCCGAAGGATCCTCGAGAAAGGCGGCCAACTCCTCCCGTGTCGGCGGCAAGCCGGTCAGATCGAGGGTCAACCGACGCAACAGCGTCGCAGCATCCGCAGCGGGCAACCATTCGACTTCACTACCGGCACGTCGACGAACCCATGAGTCGATCGGGTCGACCGACGACGGCGGGGACATCTCCGACAGTGGTTGCCACGCCCAGTGAGATCTTGCGATCCGTGCGGCAGCGACACCCTGCCCGACCGCCGACGAAGCGAGCAGCACCATGCAGACGAATGCAGCCCGCGAAAGGCGAGTGCGCGAAAGGCGAGTCCGCGACTGCGAAGTCAGAGGCATGTGGCCATTCTGCCGCTCGCCGAAGACAGCGAAACAGAGTTCTCGTCCACCTGGAGTAGCCTCCGCTCCACCGTTACACTCTCTGCGCGTTGACTGCCCACTCCCCCAAGCTCGCCGCCACTGCGCCGCGTTCGCGCGCCCGCGTCGTCAAGGCCCTGGCCTTGCTCGTCGGTGCGGTGCTCCTTGCGATCGGGGGGACCTACGGCTGGTGGACCATCGCCGAGTATCGGCTTGTGACGATCAGTCCGGGCAAGGTCTACCAGTCCGCGGAAATCCCTCCCACGGAGTTGTCGACCCTCGCGAAGGCCAAGGGTTGGAAGGCGGTGATCGATTTGCGGGATACGCGCCCCGACGCGATTGCCGCCGAGAGGGCCGCGCTCGATGCCGTCGGCATTCGCCACCTCCACGTGCCGTCGCTACAGGAGCCGACGACCGAGACGATCGACCGAGTGCTCGATCTCATGGGCGATCCGGCGAACCACCCGTTGCTCCTCCATTGCGAACACGGCGAAGGACGTTCCGTCTTGCTCGCCGCCCTCTACCGCATGCGTCACGAAGGCTGGACGGCCGACGCTGCATGGCGTGGATCAGCACGACTCCCGTCGGTGCTCAGCTTTCTCGCCCGCTGGTTCCCCGGTCTCGCCACGTTCAAGCCGGACTCGCCGAAGGGGCGGATCTTGTTCGACTACGGGGAACGCGCGCGGTGACCGGTGTGCGCGGCACCGCCGCACACGCCACCGCTGACCCGCTACGACCGCGCGACCTGCCGTATCTCCTCACGGCGGCGGCGCTCTTCGGCCTCTCGATCGCCGTCGCCCGGTTCGAGACACCGTCGATCTGGCCCCCGATCGTCGAACTCGGGCGCGACCACCCCGTGTTTGGCGAGATCTGGCGCGGCATCAGCGATCTGGCTCGCGGCCCGGCGCTGGTCGCCATCCTCGTCGTGAGTTGTGTTTGGCTCCTGGATGTCCGTCGACGCAGCCTCCTCGTCCTCCTGGCGCTGACCAGCGGCGTGCTCAGTTCGATTCTGAAACATGCCGTGGGACGCACCCGTCCGCTGGCCCTGGAAGGCGGTCTGTCGTGGCCGTCCGGACACGCGACCAGCGCCATCGCGTTCGCGCTCGCGCTCACGGTGAGTTCGCGCATGACACCGGCACGCAAACTCGGACTGTGGGCGACGTGTTCGGCACTGGCGATCTCTCGAGTGATGCTGCAGCGCCATTGGCCGTCGGACGTCCTCGCCGGCGCCGCGGTCGCCTCGCTCAGCGTTCCGGTTGCCTGCCGTCTTCCCGTGATCCCGCTGCGATTGCCGCGCGCGCCTGACTCGATCGCCGCACTCGCGTTCGCCGGACTCACGATGGTCTGGATCGGAGCGAGCCTCGATCCCGACGGCATGCCGAATCCGCGCGCGTGGGCAGCGATGGCGATGCTTGCTCTGGGCTTGACCGCAACCCGTGAGATCGAGGAGCAACGCGAATGATCGTCGTCTCCAAGAACACGTGGATCGCACTGGCGACGTTCGCGATCGCGGCCGCCGGGCTCGCCGGGCTCGGTGCATTCCCCCTGCTCGACGTCGACGAGCCGCGCTTCGCGACGGCTTCGCGAAACATGCTGCGCAGCGGCGACTGGATCGTGCCGTGGTTCAACGGCACGGAGCGGTTCGACAAGCCGATCCTGGTGTATTGGCTACAGGCTGCCGCGATGGCTCTGTTCGGCCAGAACGAATTCGCGGCGCGCCTGCCTTCGGCGCTGTCGATCGCTGCGAGCGTTCCGGCGATCGCCGCGATCGGCTCTCGGTTCGGATTGCGCGGTTCAATGCCGGCACTCGCCGGAACGATGGTTGCAACGTGTGCAGTGAGTCAAGCGCTCGGTCGCGGCGCGACCGCCGACGCACTTCTGCTCGCATGCACGATCTGGTGCGCGAAGTTCCAGATCGACTCGTATCGCGACGGCCGTCTTGGGAGCGCTCTCGCCGCTTGGTTGTTCGGAGCACTCGCATTCCTCGCGAAGGGACCACCTGCGCTCGTCGCGCCACTCGCCCTCTGGATCGGCACCCTGGCCGCCGGTCGACGTCCCCGATGGACCCGCGCGTTACTCGGCGCCGCGATCGCGATCGGCGTCGTGTCGGCGTGGGCCATCCCGGCTCTCGTGCGCACGGAGGGACGCTTCTGGTCCGTCGGTGTGATGCATCACGTCGTGGATCGCAGCCTCGTGCCCTTCGAAGGCCACGGCGGCCACGAGCCGTGGTGGTACCTGTTCTACGTCGTTGCGATTCCGGCGGCGCTGTTGCCGTGGTCTCCCTTCCTGCCGGTTCTGCTGCGGACACCGCGAACTGCGATCGCAGCGGACGCCGGCGATCGCCGAGTGCTCGCCTGCTGGTTCGGCATCACCGCTCTCGTGTTCACGATCGCAACCAGCAAGCTCGCGCACTATCCCTTGCCCGGCTTCCCTCCGATCGCGATCGCGATGGCACTCGCCGTGCAGTCTGCAAACTCGACGACGCAGTCCAGTCCGCACCGGATTGCTCAACGATGGACCGCCGCACTGCTCGGCATGTTGGGAGTGCTTCTCGCAGCGGCCTTGATCGCGGCGCCGATCGCGATCGAAGTGCGACCGAACACCGCAGCAATCCTGGCCGCAGTCACCTTCGGTGGCGGGTTCCTCGTCGCGGCACACCGCGCTTGGTCCGGTCGACTCCAGGGCGCGCTCGGCGCGGTGGCGCTGACCGCGCTCGCTGGCTTCGGCCAGGTCAGCTCCAACGTCGCTCCACGGGTTCTCGAGGGAGCAATCGCCCAGGTGATCCATGCGGACTCGGCGCGCCTGTTCCCGACCGGTCGACGGGTCTTCACGCACGCGCTGTCGATGCCCAGCCTGGTCTTCTATCTCGATCGCGAGATCGGCGCGCTCAGTCCGCTCATCGAAGGCGAGAATGCTTCGACGACGGCGCTGCGACGCCTGCTCGAGCCAGACACCTGCGTGATCACGGATGCTCGTCGAGTCCACGAGATCCGCAGCGCGCTCGATGATGCCGGTCCGCGATTCGACGCAAACGACCGTCGAGCCCTGGCCCACTGTCTGGATTCGTTCGAGACGTTGCGCGGCTTCTCCTCGAACAAGGGCAAGGTCATCGAACTCGCGATTCTGGGGCCTAGGCAGGACTGAACGCGCACATGCGTCGACCCCTCGTCTACGTTCTGCTCGTCGTCGCGGCGTGGCTCGTCGTCTTCATCGCACGACTCGCTGCACCCACCGACATCACGACACGCGATCAGGAGCGTGTCGCCGCCTACATCTTCGACATCGTCGAGAACGGACATTGGCTCGCGCAGGAAGACACCGAAGGCAACTTCGCTTCGAAGCCGCCCCTCTTCAACTGGCTCGGAGCGATCGGGGTGCTGGGGCACGGGGCCCCCGATCGCATCGCGATGAGTCTCCCGAGCTGGCTCGGCACACTCGGAATCGCGCTCTTGATCCTCGTCGTCGGCGCACGTCGCTACGGACCAACTGCGGGACTTTGGGCCGGCATCCTCTACTTCGCATCGTTGCTCGGCTTCCGACAGGTCTTGCTGCTGCGAACCGACGCGCTGTTCCAGGCCTTCGTCTTCCTCGGCCTGGTCCTCGCTCACGAAGCGCTGGAACGACGCCGTAGCTTCGTGTGGTTCTGGCTCGCCGGCGCAGCCGCGACCATGACGAAAGGGCCGCTGGGCATCCTGCTCGCGTTACCGATCCATCCGATGCTGTTTTGGCGCGATCGCGTGCAGCTTCGCTACGGACCGGCGAGCGCTCACCTGCTCGGCGCCGCGATCATGCTCGCGATCGTCGGCGGCTGGTTCCTCCTCGCGAACTACGCCACCGACGGCCGAGCCTTTGCCAAGCTCATCAACGACGAGCTCGTCGGCCACGCCCTCGGCACGAAAGACGACTTCGGCGCACCCGGCGCGCGCTTCACGCGACCCACCGCCTGGTTTCTGACGCGGATGGCGCCGATGAGTTTGTTCGCGATCGTCGGGATCGTGCGGACGTTCCGCCGCCGTCATGCGGAGAGCGATTCCCTCGCACGGTGTCTGACCGGCCAGATCCTTCTCGGAGTCCTGATCTTCTCGATCGCCGCCGAGAACCGGTTCGAGCACCTGTTCCCCCTCATCCCCGCCGCCGCACTACTCGCCGGTCGCGAGGTCGCGAACCTGACCCAGCGCTGGTCGGAGCGACGCACGCTGATCGGTGCGACGATCGCGGTCGTAGTCCTCGGCACATCGGCGTGGGTGTATCTCGTTCGCTTCGACGCGGCGACGCCTGCGCTGCGCTACAGCGCCGCGATCGACGAGCTCGCGACTCGCCTGGTGCGAGTCCTCCCGCACGATCGAGTTCGCAACTTCGACGCACCGCGTGGACTCTTCGTGCAGCTCGGCAGCTTTCAGCGACCGATGGATCCCGCTGCGATCGCACGTGAACTGACGGATCGCGACCGAGCGAGCTGGATCGCGACCACCGACGTCGAGCAACTGCGAACCGAGCTACCGGCAGAGATCGAGTTCCACGTCGTCCTCGCGCAGTCTCTGCCGGACGGTTCGACTCTGTCGATCGTCGCCGATCGCGCAGAACTGCCCGCAACACCGGTCCCCCCGCGACCGGTCCCGAAGCTCCGGTTCGCGTTCTGGCTCGCCATCGCAGTCACGCTCGGCTTCATCATCGCACGCACCCGACGCGCCGTCGCCAGCCCGGACTCTCCGTGACCGTCGCCGCGACATCGACGCAGGTCGATGCCCGGACATTGACTGCGCCGGGCGACGACCGGAGCGTGACCGAAGCGTGGCCATGTCGACACAGCCGGCCGCGAGTTGCGGCGATCGCCGCCCTCGTTCACGAGTAGTCCGGGCCCTCGCGAGTGCAATTCTTCGCTGAACGGTCAGCGCCGCTGCGCGACGACGAACACCCGATCGCGCCCGCGCACACGCTCGCGCTCGATCCAGCGCATCGGATCCAACTCGGAATCCGCGCCGTCCCGAACTCGCTCGATGACGAAGTCGGTGCGAACCTCGCGAGACACTCGATCCCGCCATCGCGCACTCGGATCCATCAGCAGCGCCAACGTCTCGCCGGGATTCCCCAGGAACTCGAACTCGCGCGCACCGAGACGAGCGAGCGAGTCACGCAGCATCCTCGCGATCGCCGACTCGTCGCGCAGGCCCGCACTCCGCGATCGAATGCCGTCGGTGACGACCGTGCCGATCAGGACGACCGGCGTTGCGAGAACAGCGACCAGAGTGCCCTCGCGACCGCGTAGGAACCATGACGCGCATCCGAGAGCCAACCATGCGAGAATCGACGGAACGGACGCGAAGGCCGGCAGCCACGGCATCGCAAGCAACATCGCGATCGCAAGTCCCCGCATCGCGAACTGCACCGACGACTCGCGTCCATCGCACCCGGTGCGTGTGAACGTCGCCATCGATGCAGCAACCGCTGGTGCCAGGAGTGGAATGCCTGGCAGCAGATACCGCGCCGGACGCGCCGGGAAGAACACCAGAGCGACCACCGCGCCGAGGTACGCGGACCAGCAAGCGACCTCTACGAGCCGCGCAGCGCTCGAGCCGGCGTCGGCTACCGGGACGCGAAGTCGCGGCAGCCAGAACCACGCGAACGGCATCGCATAGGCCAGTGAGCGCAACAGGTGCAGCGGAATGTCGGCGAGACTCGCTGAGTCGAACGCCAGGATTCGCCCGACGCTCTCGCTCGCGGCGGTCGATGCAGCGGCTCCTGCGGCACCGGATGCATCGAGCGCACGCAGGAAGATCACGCCGAATCCCGCAAGCGGCACGATCAAGAACGGCAGAAACCACGCGGCGATCAGGCGAGCCTGGCGACGCATCGCGACAACCAACGGCCCGGCGATGAACATCGCGAAGGGAGGCCCCTTCGTCAGGACGGCGAGGGCGCCGACAACGCCGGCCAGGGCCAGGGTTCGGCGGCTCGACCGAACCGTGCCGTCGACCAACCACAGCGCGCTGACCGCCACCAGGCACGCGAACAGCGGATCGATCTCAGCGAACGCTCCGTGCCAAACCAATGCGGGCGCCAGCACCGTTCCGATCGCACCCCACCAAGCTGCGCGACGATCTACCGAGCGCGACAGCACGCCGAACGCGACCAAGGCGGCAAACCAGATCCCGAGTACCGAAGGAGCTCGCGCTGCGACGGGCGAGATTCCGCAAACGCTCTCCACGGCGGCGAGCACCCAGTAGTAGAGAGGTGGCTTGGTCAGCAGCGGCTCGCCCCCCATCGAAGGGACGAACCACTCGCCACTCGCGAGCATCCCGTGCGCCACGAGCACTCGCTGCCCCTCGGTGCCCGTCCAGTCGGGACGCAACCATGGCCCGAGGTTTGCACCCACGGTCAGCAGCAAGAGGAAGAATGCGGAGCGCAAGTTGAGGGAACGCTAGCCCGGACGATTCGCGAACGCCTGCTGCGATCGCCGCAAATCGCACCCGACCTGCGACAATCTCGCGACGACGTTCACGAATCATCCGGGCCGGCGAGTCACGGCGAGAGGATCGACGGTGCCATGTGCTTGTGCGTTGCGTCGCCTGGGCGGATCATCTCCGGGGTCTGAATCCAACCCACGATCCAAGCGATCGTTGGGGCTCGTTCTCGTTCGATGGTCATGAACAAGTCCGCTCTCGCATGGTTCGCGCTCACTTCGTGCGCGTGGTTCGCCTCCAATGCTTCCGCGCAGACCGATTGGATCGCGCTCAATCCGGCCAGCGTGCCGGGCGGGCGTGCTGGTCACGCGATGGCGTACGACTCGCTGCGCGATCAGATCGTCCTGTTCGGCGGCAACATCGGCGGCCTCGGCTTCCAGTCGGACACTTGGATCTTCGACGGAACGACCTGGACTCAGGTCAATCCCGCGACGATTCCGCCGGCGCGGGCCGGCCATCCCATGGCGTACGATCCGCAGCGGGGTCGCTGCGTGATGTACGGCGGCATTCCAACCGGCGGCGGCGCCTTGAGCGACACCTGGGAGTGGGATGGGACCAACTGGATCCTCGTCAACACTCCGACCTCGCCCCCATCGCTCCGTTCGCAGCCGATGGTGTGGCACCCGATTCGCGGCACCGTGGTGATGTGGGGCGGATTCGACGGCACCGCCGACATCAGCGACACCTGGGAATACAACGGCATCGATTGGAGCCAGATCATCACGCAAAGCGCTCCGACTCCCCGTCGAGCGTCGGACATGGCGTATGACCCGTCCTCGGGCGGATTGCTGCTGTTCAGCGGTTGGCAACAAGGCGCGGACACCTGGTTCTTCAACGGACTCGATTGGCAAGCCCTCACTCCGAACACGACTCCGCCGCAGCGCTACGACCACACGATGGTCACCGATGAGCTACGCGGCCGCGTCGTCATGTTCGGCGGCACCGTCGGCTCTGACACCTGGGAATGGGACGGAACCGATTGGATCCAATACAACCCGCCGAACCTCCCGCCCGCCCGCTACGACGACTACATGGTCTGGGACAGCGCTCGACAGCGCGTGATCATGTTCGGGGGACTGTCCGGCAACCCGGACATGTGGGCCTATGTTTCGACGACGCCGGCGACCTTTGCGCAGTACGGTGCGGGTTGCATCGGAACGAATGGCACCGCTCCCTTGCTCAGCTCCGGTGATCGACCTTGGATCGGTGAGTCGTTCGACGTCGATGTGTCCTCGATGCCCAGCAACTCGTCGGTGTTCCTCTACATCGGCGTCTCGAACACGACGTTCAGCGGCATCCCGCTGCCCCTGGATCTCGGCATCATCGGCATGTTCGGTTGCAATCTGCTGACCGATGTCGTGGGTGCACCACAGCTGACCAACGTCGGTGGTAGCGCACGGCTGAGTCTCCTGGTACCGAACCGAACTGCGCTGACGGGCCTGCCGATCTACTTCCAGGCGATCGTGTTCGACCCGGGCGCGAATCCCGGCAACGCCGTCGTCTCGAACGGCGGTGCCGCGACTTTGGGTCGCAAGTGATCGTGCTGTGGTGACGCGGTAGCCTGCGCTCATGCTGCGCGCAGGAATCGCACTCGGTCTGATCCTCACGAACTTCGCTGTCGCTCAGGACGCGAACCCCACGAGCCATCTTCGCTGGCGTGGGATCGGACCGGGGAACATGAGCGGCCGCATCTCGGCGATCGACGCGCTCGACTCCGACTGGCGCGTCGTGATCATCGGCTCTGCCTCGGGAGGAGTGTTCTTGTCGCGCAATGCCGGCACCACCTTCGAGCCGATCTTCGAGCGCTACGGCTCGGGCTCGATCGGCGCCGTGGCGATCTGCCAATCCGATCCCTCCCAAATCTGGGTCGGCACCGGCGAGGCGAACAATCGCAACAGCGTCGGCTGGGGCGATGGGATCTACAAGTCGACCGACGGCGGCAAGTCGTTTCGGAACGTCGGGCTGAAGGACACCCGACAGATCGCCGACATCGCCATCCATCCGCGTGATCCGAACATCGTGTTCGTCGCGGCGATCGGCGCGCTGTGGGGTGATTCCGGCTCGCGCGGCCTCTTCCTCACGAAGGACGGCGGCGGGTCGTGGGAGAAGCTCAGCGACGGATTGCCCGACGGTCCGGTAGTCGGTTGCACGGAGGTCGTCATCCAGCCGAACGATCCCACGATCGTCTTGTGCGGGATGTACGAACGACGACGCTCGCCGTGGTGGATGCAGTCGGGCGGCAAGTCCGGCGGCATCTTCAAGTCCGCGGACGGCGGTCGCACTTGGCGCAAGCTGACCGACGGACTTCCGATCGGCGAAACCGGCATGATCGATCTCGATTACTGCCGTAGCGACCCGAACATCGTCGTGGCCGCCGTGGAGGCAAGCGATCAGCTCGACGACACTCTCGCGATCCCCGGACCGGGCATCTATCGCAGCGATGACGGCGGTGAGAGCTGGCGCTATCTGCTGCGAACCACCGTGCGGCCGTTCTATCACGGTCAGGTCGCGATCGACCCGAACGACCCCACGCGGATCTATTCGGTGGGTCGCGAGTTCAAGGTGAGCAAGGACGGCGGCGCTTCTTGGATCTCGCGGTGGTGGGGCGGCGGCGGCGACGACCACGATCTGTGGATCTCGCCGCAGGATGGGCGAATCCGTTACATGGCCACCGATCAGGGTGCCCACATCACCATCGACGACGGCGAGAGCGTCATCGCGTTCGAGAACCTCGCCGTCGGTCAGTACTACGCGATCGGCGTCGATCACGCCGAGCCGTACCGGGTAATCGGCGGACTCCAGGACAACGGTCTCTGGCTGACTCCGAGCAACAGCCGTGATCCGCGCGGCATCCTCAACTCACACAGCTCGTGGGTCGGTGAAGGCGACGGATTCCACGCTCAGATCGATCCGACCGACAATCGGACCGCGTACATCGTGAACCACGTCGGCTTCGCCGCGTGCGTCGATCTGGTGACGCGCGAGCATCGGTTCATCACGCCGAGTCCGGACACCCTCGTCAACTTCGAGCAGTGGTTCGATCCGAACTACGCGGAGACCCCGATCGTCTACACGATCGATCCCGGCGAGCACTGGTTCTTCGGTTACCGACCGGATCGCAAGCCGCTGCCGCCGCAGTTTCGCGCCAATTGGTCGGCACCCCTCGTGCTGTCACCGCACGACCCGCACACGATCTACTTCGCTCACAATCACCTGTTCGAGTCGCGCGATCGCGGGGAGTCATGGCGCATCCTCGGGCCGGACCTGACGACCAACGATCCGAACAAGCGCAATCCATCCAAGTCGGGCGGCCTCACGCGCGAGGTCACCGGCGGTGAGAACCACTGCACGATCGTCACGATCGGGCCGTCGCCGCTCAGCCCGGAGGTACTGTGGTGCGGCACGGACGACGGCCTGATCCAGTGCAGCCGGGACGGCGGAGGCACATGGCAGGAGTGCAGCAAGTCACTCAGATCGATCGCAAACTCGCCAAAGCCCGGCGCATGGATCAGTCGGGTCACGCCGTCGCATCGCGCGATCGGACGCTGCTACGTCACCATCGACGACCACCGTCGCGACGACGATCGACCCTACGTCTTCGTCACGGAGGACTTTGGTGCGACATGGTCCGACATCACCGGCAATCTCCCCGTCAGCGGGAGCGCGTATGTCCTTCGCGAGCATCCGACGAACGCCGACCTGCTCTTTGTCGGCACCGAGTTCGGCGCCTTTGCGAGCATCGATCGCGGCACGATCTGGCATCCGATCGGCCAAGGTCTTCCGACGGTCGCGGTACACGATCTCGTGTTCCACCCTCGCGATCACGACCTGATCGCGGGCACTCACGGCCGCGCACTCTGGATCGCGGACGACCTCAGCGCACTCGGTCAACTCACACCGGAGCTCCGCGCGCGCGATCTCGCACTCCTCGCGCCGCGCCGTGCGACCAAGTGGCACGTGATCGATCACGGACGTCGACAGCCGAGTTTCCTGCAGCGCGGCAAGAACCCCGAGAATGCCGCGTACCTGCACGTCTGGTCGAAGTCGCCGGGGACCGGGAAGGCCACGCTGAGCGTGGAGTCGATGGACGGCACACTTCGATGGCAGGAAGAGTTCGAGCTGCGTTCCGGCATGCAGCGTGTCGCGTTTCCCTTGCGATTCCGCGTCGCTTCACGCGAACGCGAATCGGCGCGCGGAGCGCTGGCAATCGCGCTCGCCGAGCACGCACCGCGCTCCATGCGCGGCGGAGTCCCGGCTCCGGCCGGCACCTACCGCGTCGTCCTCCGAGTCGGCGATCGGCGCGAAGTCGACACGCTCGAGATCCGCGACGATCCCCTGCGCTGAGCATCGCTGTCGAGAATCCACCGAATGGAAGCCGTCCTCGCATCATCCCATCGCATCGCCGCCATCGATCGCATGCGCGGGATCGTGATGGTGTTGATGGCCACCGATCACGCCGCACACGTCTTCTACGCCGAGCACGTCGTCCTCGACTCGGTCGTCTTACCGTGGCAAGCGCCGCTTCCGGCGCTGCCGTTCCTCCATCGGTGGCTGTCCCATCTGTGCGCGCCGATCTTCGTGTTCCTCGCCGGGACCTCGATCGCGCTTGCAGCGTCACGACGATCGGACTCCTCCCTCAGCTTCGACCGCGACTTGATCCTCCGCGGCGCCTTGCTCGTCGGTCTCGACCTGACCTTCATCTCCTGGATCTGGGGCAGCAACTTCGAGCACGGTCGGGTACTCCAAGTGCTCTCCACCATCGGGGCGGGCATGATCGCGATGGTCGCATTCCGTCGACTCCCCGGCCGAGCAACCCTCGTCCTCGGCGGCGTACTCGCGGTGGCGGGTGAGGCGTTGGCTGCTTCGCCGCTTCCCGAGTCCGTGCGCATGACGCTCGTCACCGGCGGCTTCCGCGAGACCTTCGTCGTGCTGTATCCGATGCTGCCCTGGTTCGCCGTCATGCTACTGGGCCATGGCTTCGGTCGCCATCTGACGCTGGGTCGCTCGGCAGCGAGCTTCCTGATTCCAGCGACAGCGATCGCGTGGATCGTGTGGATCGCTGTCAAGGTCGGCGACGGCTACGGCAACATGCGGATGACCGGCGTGCACGACGGCCCACTGCGCTGGTTGCAGACGAGCAAGTATCCGCCGAGTCTCGCGTTCCTTGGCCTCGAACTCGGAATCGGTCTCGCGATCCTCTGCGCCCTGTTTCGCGACAAGCCTCGCGGCGATCGCGGATTGCTGCTCGTGCTCGGCCAGACGGCGCTGTTCTTCTACGTGCTGCACATCGCGGCCCTGGAGTCCGCGGGAGCGTTGTTCCGGGCGGTAGGCCTGGATCCGCGAGGCGGCCTCCTCGGCAACACGGTGGCGGCGGCGATCGTCGTCCTCGCGGCCTGGCCGCTCGGAATCGCATTTCGCAGCCTGCGACGGCGCCACCCGACCAGTCTGCTGCGGCTGGTGTGACCGGCGATCGCCGCAGTTTGGGAGATTTCTCCCAACTCCCTCCGGCGACCACAGTGAGCAGGAACAATCAGCAAGACCCAAGAGGAAAACCCATGCGACTCTCCACCACGCTCGTCGGGGTCCTCGCTCTGGCCATTGCCGCCCGGGCGCAAACGACCTTCACCTCCAACAACTACCCCAGCCTGCCGGCTCCCTCGGCGATCGCCGCGGGCGATCTCGATGCCGACGGCGACAATGATCTGCTCACCGCGCATCCCGGCGTGAACGCGATCGCAGCCAACCTCAACTTGGGCGGCGGAGCGGCATGGGCCAACGGGCTCTTGTTCGGCTACCCGCCGGCTCAGATCCCGGTGGAAGTCGTGGTTGCGCAGTTCGATGGCGGACGAGTCGACTACGCGACCGTGCTGCAAGGCACCAACCAGATCGCGATCCATCGCGCGACGGGTGCGTGGCCGGGCTTCCTGGCGCCGCAACTGGTTGCCGTCGGCCCGGTGCCGCTCGAGGCCGTCGCGTTCGACGTCGACTCCGACGGCGATCAGGACCTGGCGGTGATCTGCCAGAACCCATCCTCGGTCTACATCCTTCAGAACGGGGGTGGCATCTTCGGAGTCACGGCCGTGCTGCCGCTTTCCATCTCGCCGCACTCGATCACCGTCGGGCAGTTCAATCTCTTCGGTGGTCCAGACCTCGTCGTGACGGGCAGTGCGGGCACCGCGTTCGCGGAAGTGCTCATCAACACCACGGTCGGCCCCGTGACCTTCGCGCCCGGCCAACTCTTCGGCTGCGACTTCCGTCCCTTCGGCGTGTGCAGCGGCGACTTCAACGGCGACGGCTACATGGACTTCGCCACCGACAACGCAGCCTTCAGCACGGTCAGCGTGCTGCTGAACGATCCCACCGCACTCGCGGGAACCACCGTCGGCTTCCTTCGAACCGACTATCCGTTGGCCCCGGGAACGATCGCCGGCCCGAACACCGAGATCGCCTGCGGTGACTTCGATTGCGACGGCGACGTCGACCTCGCGGTGACGGTCAATGCGAGCAATCGCGTCGCCCTGCTGTGGAATTCGGGGGTCGGAACCTTCTCGGCGCCCACCTTCGCGGGAGCACCGGTGAACTGCGGCGACATCGTCGCGAGCGACTTCGACGGCGACCCGTGGATCGACCTCGCGACCGCGAACTCGACCAGCGGCGACGTCTCCATCCTGCTCAACAACCTCGCTGTGGGATGCTGCCGGCACGACTTCACGGCTGGGATCCCCGACGGCTTCTCGGCGGCAATGCCGGTCAGCAACGAAGAAGCCTGCCCGAATCCCGCCGTCGTCGCCTGGGCCGGATTGCCTGCGCGCGACTTCGACGGCCCTGCGGCCTGCGGCTCACTCCTCTACCACACCTTCACGAACCTCCCCGGCAACATCAAGTCCGCACGACTGTCCATGCGAATGCGCGCCGTCTGCCCCGGCAGCCCGGGCGATCGCTTCATGCTCGGTTGGGATGGCGTGAACAGTCAGATGGTGTTCGGCCAGTCCGTCGCGTCGCTCACCGGCTCGCCGTGGACTTCCGGCACCTTCGGCGGGATCACCCTGGATCTCTCGGCGATGCCTGGCGGAGCCAACTTGCTGCCCAAGCTGAACACGGACGGAAAGCTCGATCTCTTCGTCGGGCCAGGCACGGTGGTCGACGCGATCTTCCTGCAGCTCGAGACCTGCGCGAACTCGACCGTCGGCATCAACCTCTCGGTTTCGCCGCTCGTTCTGGGTTCAACGATCACCTGGAGTGTCTCCGGCGCACCGACCACCCCACCCGGCGGGGTCTTCTTCCTGATCGGCCCCGCGGTCGGTCCCGGCCCGACGGTTCCCGGCGGCGACCTGTGCTTGCTGTCGCCGAGCATCCTCTCCTTCGCGCCGACTTCCGGCGCAGGCACCGCGAGCTTCTCCCTGCCGCTGCCGTGGTCACCGTTCCTGCCGTGCATCCCGCTGTCGAGCCAGGCGCTCGCGTTCGACGGCGCGTTCACCGTGTTCCCGCACAGCAATACCGTGACGAGCTACTTCTTCGACTGACCCTTGCCGGCGACGGCGCGCGGCTCGTCGAACGCGGAACAAACGATTCCGACGATCACGAGGCCGCCGCCGATGAGGCGCAGCGGACCGAGGCGATCACCGAGGAACGCTGCGCCGAAGACCGCTGCGAAGAGTGGCTGTGCCGCGAAGAGGATCGCGACGTGAGCGGGCGGGATGCGATGCTGCACCTGCCCTTGCACCGCGATGGCGAAGGCCGTCGCGAGTCCGCCGAGATACGCGATCTGCAGCAGGAAGCGCGGCGTCCACTCGACCGTCGCAAGTGCGCCGGGTTCGAAGACGGCGCCCGACACCAATCCTGCGGCCACGACGAACGACAACTGCCAGACGCAGAAGTGCACCGGACTGACCCGAGCGCCGAAGCGCGACAAGAGCAGAACGTGCGCTGTGTAGGAGATCGCCGAGATGATCTGCAGCACGATCCCGCGCGGGGTGTCGGCAGCTTCTCCTGCTGCCGGCGCCGACGGCCAGATCAGGAATCCAAGCCCGCAGAAGCCGACGGCCAGACCGATGAGTCCGAGACGGCCGGGCGCCGAACCGAGAAACCACCACCCACCGAGCGCGACGAGCAGCGGGATGAGCCCGGCGAGGATGCCGGCGAGAGAGGCGCTCGTCTCCACCATCCCCACGGTCTGGGTGGAGTACCCGATGGCCAGGAGCACGCCCGCCGCACTTCCTGGTAACGCCGACGTGCGGAAACGCGACCCCGCGTCTCGAGCCGACATCGCGAGCGGCAACAAACAGGCGACCGCGAAGCCGAACCGAACGACCAGCAGAGCGAACGGCGGAACGGTCGCGACGGCACTCTTCACGATGGCGTAGCTGCCGCCCCAGATCGCCACCAGGCCGAGCAGAACGAGATGCGATCGATAGCGTGACGCGGTCGCCATGCGGGTTGCGCACGATAGCGATGGTTGTGCCGAATGCGCCTTGGAACGAAGATCGGCGCGTGGCTGACCCTCGATCGGAAAGCGGCAATCGCAGCCCTGCTCTCGAGCGCGCGACCGCCGTGCGCCGGCTTGCGCGGATCGGGATGATCGTCCTGTTGTCGTTGATCCTGCTCGAAGTGGTGTTGCAGGCAGGGTCGCTCGTAGCCACGACTTGGTTCCGTCGTGAAACGACCCCTGGGGAGCAGGACGGCCGGCGAACCGTGCTCTGTGTCGGTGATTCGTTCACCTATGGTCTCGGCGCCTCCTCACATGAGAAGGGCGCCTATCCCGCCCAGTTGCAGTCGATCCTCGACGATGCCGAACGCTCGACCTGGCGCGTGGTCAACGGCGGCTATCCCGGTCGCAACTCCCGCCAACTCCTCGAGCGCCTCGAAGGTCAGTTGACGACGCATCATCCGGAGTTCGTCTGCATCCTGGTCGGACTGAACGATCGTTGGAGCCATCCGACCCGCTGGACCGGCGACTCCCGACGCGCCGACGACGGCTGGCGACTCGAGTGGCGGACCTTGCGGCTGTGGCGGCTGCTGTGGCAGCCGCGCGCAATCGCGACGACGACAGCATTCGAACCCATCCTCCGCGCCGACGATCCGCGCGTCGTCGCCGATCGCTCGACCGTGGCGGAACCGGCGGACCTCGCTGAAGCCGACCTCGCTGCCCTCGAAGAACTGACACTCGACGCCGCAGCCGACCGACTCCCGCTACTCCGCCGAGCGGCGCAGTCGACGAACGCTCCGGCTTCGTCCGCGCTGCGCGCTGCGGTCCTCTACGCGCTGCTGACCGGCGACCTCGATCGATTCACCCAAGACGTGGAGCGAGGATCCGCGAAGGATCCCGACCAACTCGATTCCGTTCTGCGCGAACTGCAGGTCACCGGCGCCGCACGGGAGGCCATCAGCGATGCCTTTGCCCGCCCTCTCGGTTGGCGACACGACGACGGGATCTGGCTACACCCAGAGCGGGGTGAGCAGCGCGCGCACGTGAAAGTCGACTGGCAGGAGCTCGGGCCGAAGGCGCTGGCGACGTTCGAGAATCACAAGGAACACATCAAGATCGCCGCCGCGATGTGTCGTTCCCATGGTGCTTTACCGCTGCTGATCGGCTACCCCAACCTCACGTCGTTCCCGGACGCCTTCCTCATGGATGCGGCAGAGCAGTCGGGTATCGAGTTTCAGCCGACGCTGCCGGCCTTCGCCGATCGTCAGAAGGCCGATCCCGACGCAGTGCTCTTTGTGCCTGACGGCCACTGCAATGACGCCGGATACAGAATCATGGCGGAGGTCGTGAGTAGACGCCTGCTCGGCCGTTGATATGATTCGCGGCCCGTTCCTAGAACCCCAGGAAAGAACCCAACATGTTCCGTACCCTCGCCCTCCTCACTTCCCTCCTCCTTCTCGCCGGTTGCAACAAGGACGCCAACGCTGGCGACGTCGCCGGCTCGATCACCAAAGTGCTGACCGGCATCACCGACGGCAAGACCGCCGAGGCCGCGAAGAGCGAACTCGAGACCCTCACCAACAACTTCGGCTCGGTGCTGGAGAAGCTGAAGGGTGACGGCAAGGCCGCGACCGACGGCATCGCCGGCAAGGTCGGCGAACTCGCGAAGGGCGCGCTGGCGTCGCTCGCGCCGCAGTTCAAGGGCATCACCGAGCAGATCAGCCGCCTCATGAACATCAAGGACGTCGTGGCGCAGATCGGCCCGGTCCTCGAGAAGCTCAAGGGCTTGATCCCCGCCGGCAACTGAGTCGGCGGTCACCGCTTCGGTTTCGCAGCAAGACTTCGGCTACGCCGGGGAACTTCTGTTGCTGTGCCGAAGCCTCGCAGCGCCGGCGAGTTCGCACTGGCCGGCGCAGCGCGCGCAGAGCACACTCCGCGCGCAACGATCTCCCC
>JBFXDD010000055.1:0-24117 GCA_050181465.1 Planctomycetota bacterium | reverse complement strand
CTCGATCACAGGATCGGTCTTGGTCCATGGCATCCGGACACGAAACCCACGGCGCTTCCCACGGTCACGCTCGAGTGTTACCCATGTGCCCGGACACGAGTGTCACCCATGTACCCGGGTCGGACCACGTGAAGTGCGGCTGCTCGACGCGGCGCGGGTCCCCCCCAGGAACTCGGAGTTCAGGGGGCGTTTGGCTGCTCGCGCCGAGCTGCCGGTGTCCGCCAGATGGTACCTTCGCGGCACCGCCCGGTTGACGGTGGGAGAGGTACAGGGCGGCCCTGCTCTTCGGGCAGGCGCTCGGCTGTGCCCTACCGATGCTTCGCATCGCCAGAGGTTCCGCAGCCTTCGCAGAAGAGCGGGCAACTGCTCTGCCAATGGGGGATGTCGCCGTTGGCGCGTCGTTGACCAGGTGATGCTTCGACAGGCCGCACCCCGGCAGAGCCCTCTCTCGGTTCGCCTCGCAGGGCATCGGAGGCTGTGCATGGGCACTTGACCACGTAGTAGTTCTACGGCACACTTCCTCAATCCAATTCCCGTGCCCTCGGAGCCGAGGCAATAACACCTGCGCGAACGCATCGGGTGGTTTCGCGAACCACAGACTTGTCACACATGAAGCACGAGAGCGACCGCGCAACATGACGAATCGAAAGAAGGATACCCCTCTTTGTCTTGGCGTGAGATTCCCCGATTTTGGCGGGGTCGCGATCGTTGTATGGGTGGTTGCCATCATATTCTGTGCAATTTGTCCTCACGGGACCTGGAAAGGGACTGAACCAGTTGTTACTTGGCACTTGTTGGTTCCCGAGTATCGAGGCCGAGCTTTTCCATGGGAGAGGAATGTGGATCAGTGGATCTGCGATTCCATCGACTACAAGCGCATGCTGCGGGACATGTGGGTTGCCTCCGCGGTGTTCGTGGCGGTCATCGTTCCATGGCTTCTGAGGCGTCGGCGGCGGCAAGCGACCTCAGCAACCCAACTATCGGGTTCTCCTAAACTTGTGCATGCTCGTGATGTATGACTTCCTGAGCGATCGTCTCTGCGCCAGGCCGGCAACCGCCGCTGTTTGCCAAATCCAAGCCGCTGGTGTTCCAGGCGAGCGGGGAGGACTGCTTGGTCAAAGAGTTGGGTTTCGACGCTATTTCGAGTCGTTGCCGCCTTCCGGTCCAGGCGCACCTGTCAGGGGTCGGTCGTGATCTCACGGGGGTTGAGTCGGCGGCTTGCGGTGCTGATGATGGCGGGCCTTGCATCCTGCGAAATGCTGGGGTCCAGCGGCTGTCGGGAGTCGCAGCAAGTGCGATTGCACGTGGTGGACTCGACCGCTCCGTTTGTGGATGACGAGCCAGGAACTGCTGCTCACCTTCTCGGCTTTCCGCTGAACAAGATCGATGTCTACGAGATCGGACGGGAAGTTCGAAGGCGAGTGCAACTCGGGGAACCCATGAGTGGCATCATCGCGGACGTTCGAGCGAATGGCAAAGCGCGTCGTGAGAAGTATGAAATCGGCTTTGTGAGTCGGAATGCTTTTCTGCTCGTCCGCAGGCATGTTCCCCAGGATCCCGGATCGCGCTCAGCTTATATTGTTCGTTACTGATGAAGTCCGGATACTGCCAACGGATCATGCAGGTCATGGTGATCTGCTGCCTGTGTTCTTGCTCGACCGGCAAGCCAAGAGTGGATATCATGCCGACCGGCAACTCCATTCAGGTAGTCGATTTTCGTGGCTGGCAACCCGATGGTGCCATCAGGCCCGCCGTTGACTCGATCGCAGACGGGTATACTGAGGCCCAAGTCCGGCTGGATGGTATCCGCGCACGCGATATGTTGCGGCGAGGCTTAACCGAGAGAGACATCGCGTCGGAACTGAGTGGAGAAGGAGTCGAAGCGTGGTTCTTGGATGACGCTACACTGGTCCTGTTGAACCGGCTTCGCTCGGTATCAGCGACTGCTCCAGCTATTTGGATCGTGAAGTTGTGACCGGGCAAGTGCAGACTTCGAGTGTCCGAGTCGCGGAGCGGACCAGTATTGAGAATGGTGCACCTGGCCGGAGAGCAGGTACGCGGCCCCGAGCCTTGCGTTGGTTCCTGCTATGCCTCGCCAGCGGTTGTTCGTTGGCGGGTCTCCGCCCGCACGAGCTTGGAGATCCTTCGGGCTACATCGATGCGATTTGGCTCCCCAGCCACATGCCGGGGAGCTCCTGGAGACCGGGATTTCCGATCCAGGACTCGGATGGACTTCTGGGGTCGCGCCAGGAGCTCGGTCAATGGCTAGAGATGTCGCGGAGGGACGGATCCAACTGTCTGGTGATGCCGTGTGATCGGAACATGCGCCAAGAGGGTTGGCTCACCGACAGCCTTGCGGGAGAGCCTGCTGCCGCCGAGGAGTCCTACGCTGCTGCCATCCGGAAGGCAGCCGACCGGAACGGACAGATCCTCATCGGCTGGGTGCCAGCCCTGGCCGGCGCCCGCTTGGGAGTTGGTCAAGGCCGGGAGCTCGAGTCGCTGAAGGATCCTGGTTCTGGTAGCCGCGTTGAAGACTTGCAGGATTCGCATGCGATGGGCGCGGGCTTCGCATTCCGAAATGCCCGGGACTGCGGCATGTTCGATGGCCTGATTCTCGAGATACGCAACGGCATGGGAGTGCCTTGCCGAGACGGGGTGAATGAGGACCCCGATGCTTCGGAGAAGGAGATCCCAAGAGGGCGACATATCGGGGCCACGACGGGATCGGACGTCCACGAGGAGGGTGTGCTGGAGCACCACATCGAGCGCGTTCGATCCGTGAAACCAAACTTCACGATCGGTGTCCATTTGCGCGGCAACGCGGGGGACGTGACGTCGGTCGAGGACGGCGGCAGGACCAAGTGTCGATCGGTAATCGCTGCGGAGATCGCTAGATGGATCGACGCTCAGCTGGTCGACTTTCTTGTGTTCGACTCGATGGCAGACCGAACAAGCTGGATCGATTCGATAGACCGCAGCCGCCCGAGTGTTGCAGGCAGCAGTGCGTCGCGCGTTCCAGTCCTCCTGTTCGACGAATCTGACGCCGCGTTGGCGGCGGATCTCACTGCCTGCAGTCCCGAGGTTCAAGCGGACCGCTGGTCTGGCAGAATCCGGGCCCCGCGGAGGTGGCGCGATCGCATGCTGAGACCGTCGGCAAATGACGTCGCTCCGTGTGACGTTCGTCGCCCAACCCGGTTGACTTCGCGCAGCCTTGTTCCACCGGTGGCTCCAACGATCTTCCCTGCTCCAGACGACACGGGCTGTCACGTACTCGCACTTGGAGGACGACAGACTCTGCTCCTTGAACTGCGAGCGCATGTGCGAGACCGATGGGAGCAAGTAGAAGTCGTTCCGGGCTCTCCTGCCTTGCTTCGTTGGAATGGTCCAACAGCGAGTCTGAATGCTCTTGCGGTGCGGTGCATCGACACTGTGGGACAAAGGAGCGAGTGGGCTCTCTGGTATCCGTGACCAAGGGGAAGGGCGGGCTTGCGCTCAGTCCGTCGACACTCGGAAGGCTGCTGAGATGACGGTCAACGGCGACTCAGACCGTCCCGTTGCAGTCAGCGTGCAGCATGTACGTGCGCTGCAAGTGTGAATCCCAGAGAGTTCGACATCCTGATTGCGGCACGTCCGCCATGCCACGAGACACTGGCCCGGCAGGATTGCGTTCAGGGCGTATTGGTTCGCGCGGCCCCTCCATTGGAGAGTGCGGCGGTGGCGCTGCGTGCGCGAGTGTGACGGTCACGTGTTCGCGGTTGTTCGCCGCTGACCTCAGCGAGGTCGTTTCGAAGGAGGTTCCGTGAACAGGAAGCTCTCGATCCGTTCGCCGAGGACATCATCGCGCTCGAGCGGCACGTTGCCGTGGCCGCGATCGGCGAGTTCGAGGAATCGACCGTTGTCGCCCAGAGCCGCTGCAAGTCGGCGGCCGAGTTCGACCGGGATCGAAGCGTCGCGAGCTCCGTGGAGCACCAGCACCGGACACTGCGCGAGAGGGGCAAGGGAGAGGTTGTCGAAGTCGTGATGCAAGAGCCAACGCACCGGAAGAAACGGGAAGCGAGCGGCGGCGACATCGCCGATCGTCGTGTACGGACTCCGAAGGACCGCTCGCTCCACCAAGCCCTCCGAAGCCAGAAACATCGCGTAGTGCGTCCCCAAAGAGTTGCCCGTGGCGAAGTAGGGCCTCGGCCAACCTCGTGACTTCGCCTCTTGGATCACCGCTCGAGCGACCGCGTGGAACGCGGCGACGCTCGGCGTGCCTTCGGATTCGCCGTAGCCGGGATGCTCGACTCCCACCGCGAACAGCCGATAGTCCTTCGCGAACAGGCGGGTCCAGTAGTTGGCGCGGTCCATTCCTTCGGAGTTGCCGCCGAAGAACAGCATCGTGCCACGCGGTGCCGTCGGCGCACCGCGGGCGGCAACCCGAATGGTCCCCACGCCCTCGACTCTGAGGCCGAACAGTTCGACCTCGGGATCGAATGCCAACTTCAAGCCGCGCCCTCTGCCCAATCCGGGGAACTGGATCGACGCCCGGAAGACATAAAGGAGCAACAGCACGGCGAGGTAGGCGAAGAGCAGCACGCGTAGAGCTCGCAACCAGAGCGGCGGCTTTCGCTTCATCGACCCAGCACGACCGCGTAGCGACCGTTCTCCGATGCGACGTCGATCTCCACCTGACCACGGAGGGTGTTCTTATCGGTGCCGACCACGACGACGTAGCGACCCGGCGCGAAGGCCAGCGCAGCGTGATACGCGCCGTCCTCACCGCGCTCGAGTGCCTGGCCACCCAGCAGGCGCTGCTCGGCGTCATAGATCGAACACCAGACCCACGCCGGGCTCGGCGCATTGGGCGGCAGGCTTGCGTCGATCCAGGTCGTGAGTCCGCGCTGCACGACGAGATCGATGGTCGATTCGCTGCCGTTCGGGACGGTGATCGGATGCGTGGCGCGGGCGATCGACGGTCCGGAAATCGTCAGAGTCGCCGGCCCGGCCGGGAGCGGTCCGCTGACGTAGCGATCGCCCTCGAGCAGGAGTTTCCCGACTTCTCGACCGCTGCCGTCGAGCACACGGAGGTCCAATGCTCCGAGATCCACCGCATCGATTGCTCGCGCGCGCGCGCTCAAACGCCCGGACGCGGGCATCCGAAGCTCGCCGAGGTCGGTGGGCACGCCCGCCGTGAACTCCTTGCTGCCGGGAAACAAAGTGGCGTGCGCGGGATGGCGAACCTGCAGGTGGTATTCCCCGGGGACGAGTTCATCGGTGGCGATCACGCCCTCTGAGTCGGTCGGAAACTGGATCGAGCCGGCGCCGCGAGCGCTGAGATACAGAATGGCCCCGGGCAGCGGCTGTCCCGCGGCAGTGACGACACGCGCGCGCAAGGAAGCCAAGGGGCCGCTCGCCGACTTCACGACGAGTTCCAGGTCCGTCGCGGGAGCTGCCGTCGCGAGTTCCGCGGCATTGAGCAGATGGGATCGTGCTGACGATCCTTCGGGATTGCGACCGGCGCGGATGGTCACCGGCCCCGGCGAGACTCCTGAGATGGCGAAGGCACCCGAATCGTCGGTGGTGGTGGAGGCCAGCCACTTGCCGTCGCGGATGGCCACGACCGAGTAGCCCGGCAGTGGAAGCCCCGCGGTGTCCACGACCCGACCCGCCAGCGACGCGGCGGCTTCGACGGTGAGATCGAGGCGCCGTCGCTCGCCGGGTGGGACCGTCACTTCCAGCGCATGCACGGCCGACTGCTTGCGCCAGACTTCGAGGCGAAACGTCCCCGGCGCGAGGTCTCTCATCTCGTACGCGCCCGTCTCGTCGACGACCACCCATTGGGTTCGCAGCGAGCGCGGCCATGGCTCGATCGCGATCGAGAGCGACTCGTCCGCAACGCCGCCGGTCGCGGCAACCGTCCCATATAGCGTCGCAAACGGCTGGAGTCGCAGCTCGATCTCCGCGCTGCGGCGCGCTGACTCTCCGATCTCTTGTTCGACGTAGCCGACACCGCGCGCACGTGCGCTCACGTTCAAGTTGCCTGGGGCGAGTCCGTCGATGACGAAGCGGCCCTCAGCATCGCTCCGCGCGGTGATGCTGTCGCCGACTCGTCGCGGCCTGCCGGTCGCATCCGAGTCTTGCTTCGCTCCGAGCTGCGGACCAGCGACGACGATCGCGCCCGCCACCCCGCTGCCGGCTGTATCGATCACGCGCCCGACGAGGCGCATGGGATCGTCCGTCAGGACGATACGAATGGTGTCCTGTCGGGCCGGGATCGGATCGAGCAAGAATGCGTCCGAATCGCGATATCCCTTCGCTCGCACGCGAACCCAGCCGCGCTGATCGCGGGCACGATGCACCGTGAACCGTCCGCTCTCGTTCGTGCGCGTGGTCAATACGAAGTTGGTGGTGTCCAGTCCGTGGCTGACGAGCACCTCCGCACCGCGAACCGGGGTGTCGCGGGAGTCGCGCACTTCGCCGACGAGAGCGACGGAGCGCGGCACACGGAGGACCACGGGTGCCGCCGCACCCAACACGCGCCGAACTGACTCCGACACGCCCATCGCGGACACCACGGTCACGCCATCCAGCTCGACTGCGCGAAAGCGGAACTCGCCGTTCGCGTCCGTACTCGTCGATGGTCCCGTTCCCAGGCCTCCGACGTCCGCGAGCGTGCCGAGAACCACGAGTGTGTCGGCGACCGGCGAGAGGTCGTCGTCGAACACGACCTTGCCGATCACGTCGCCGGCTCCTTCCACGACTCGGGGTTCGCTGCCTGCCGGCGCGGCACCGGAATCCGCCGCGCCGACGATCGGCAACGATTCCCGTGAGTCAGCCTCACCACCCGCGCGCGCATCACTCGAACGCGGACTCGCTGCCGACGAAGGTGCTCCGGACTCCGCGGGATCGGCTCCGGCATCGGGCCTCTCATCGGGCCGGTCGAGGAACACCAAGGTCCCGCCGACGGCGAGCAGGATTGCGACGACGATCGCCAGTATGCGTGCGCTTCGACTCATGCCTTCTCCTCCGCTCAATCGTGGCCGCGCACCAAGCCGCGCACCCGCGCTGCCCAGATCTCGCGCAAACGCGCGTGCAGGGTTGCCGACAGCGGCGGCAACGATGCACACGATGCGTTCTCCATCACCTGCTCACGGCGCGTCGCACCCGTGATGACCGTCGTGACCGCGTCGTGGTCGAGAATCCATCGTTGGCTCATCGTGGCGAGCGTCATCCCCTCGGGTACCAGCGCGCGCAGTTCCTCTACGACTTGCAGTCCGCGATCGAAGGGCAGTCCGGCGAAGGTCTCACCGGCGTGGAACGCCTCGCCGTCGCGGTTGTAGTTGCGGTGATCGTCGTCGCCGAAGCGAGTGTCGATACGAAACTTGCCGGTCAAGAGCCCGCTCGCCAGCGGCAAGCGCACGATGATGGCGACCCCGAGGCGACGTGCGTCGTCGAAGACGGTCTCGATGGGTGTCTGCCGCAGCACGTTGAAGATGATCTGCAGGGATGCGATGCCGTCCTGCCGCAGGCAGATGCGGGCTTGCTCACTGCTCTCGACGCTCGCGCCGAACGCGCGGATGATCCCTTCGGCCTTCAGGCGACGCAGGTGGTCGAAGATCCGACCTTCGAGCAGGACCGCGGTCGGAACGCAATGAAGCTGCAGAAGATCGAGCGACTCGACCCCGAGCCGCTCGCGCGACTCTGCGGCGTGTCGCCGCATGGCCTCGAACTCGAAGTTCTGCGGCCAACCCGGATCACTGCGTCGCCCGAGCTTGGTTGCGACGAAGATCGGCCGACCGAGCCCCATGAGTCGTCGACCGATTCGGCGCTCACTGCGTCCGCCGCCGTAGATGTCGGCGGTGTCGAGGAAATCGATGCCCCGCTCGAAGGCGGCATCGAGAATCGCGTCGGCCTCGGTGTCGCTGACCTCGCCCCACTCGGCGCCGAGCTGCCAGGTGCCGAGCCCGATGGCGGAGACGGTTCGGCCCAGTCGTGGCGCGAGTCGCTGCTGCATCGCCGCACCATACCAGGACTCACGGCGACCTACCGGATCGGTCCGGCGCGCAATCGTGCTGCCAACGCGGTATTGCGTCGTCGATCGCCGCTGTTGCCGACCGCCAACTCGAGTGCGGTCTGGGTGCCGACGATCACCACCAACTTCCGTCCGCGGGTCACCGCCGTATAGAGGAGATTGCGCGCGAGCATCACGAAGTGCTCGGTCAGCACGGGAATCACGACCGCCGGGTACTCACTCCCTTGGGAACGGTGGATCGTGATCGCATATCCGGGGACGAGCTGATCGAGATCGACGAAGGGATACTCGACGGTTCGCTCATCGAACGCGATCAGCAGAGCTTGTGCCGTACGATCGACGGCGCGAACGAACCCGACATCGCCGTTGTAGACGTCGAGGTCGTAGTCGTTCTTCACCTGCATCACCTTGTCGCCGACCCGGAACGCGCGGCCGCTGCGGACGAACTCCTCGCCGGTCGGATTGAGCGCGCCTTGTAGCTCCGCATTCAACGCATCGGCGCCGGCGTCGCCCCGATACATCGGGCAGAGCACTTGGACGTCGCGCACCGGATCGAGACCGAAACGGCGGGGGATGCGAGTCGTGACCAGTTCGCGAATCAGCTCCTTGGCGTGCGCGGGGGTCTTGCTCGGGACGATGAAGAAGTCCCCGTCCGCATCGCCGCTCGTCGGCACCTCGCCGCCGCGGATGGCATGGGCAGCTTCGACGATGCGGGAGCCGCTGCCCTGGCGGAAGATCGTCGACAGCCGAGTCACGGGCACGGCTCCACTCGCGATGAGATCCGACAGCACCGCGCCCGCGCCGACGGACGGCAGTTGATCGATGTCGCCGACGATCACGAGCCGCATTCCCGGTCGCACCGCCCGCAGCAGGTTGTAGGCGAGCTGGACGTCGAGCATCGAAGTTTCGTCGACCACCAAGACGTCGCCTTCGAGAGGGTGCTCGGCATCGCGCAGGAACCGGCCGAGTCCCGGCTGAAACTCGAGCAGGCGATGGATGGTGCGCGCACTCACATCGGTGGACTCCTCGAGCCGCTTCGCCGCGCGACCGGTCGGGGCGGCCAACACCAGCGCCAGTTTCGAGCGTGCTGCGAGTGCGGCGATCGCGCGAACCGTCGTCGTCTTGCCGACTCCCGGTCCACCGGTGATGACGCTGATCGAATGCCGCAATGCGCGCTCGACGGCGTCGCGTTGACCACTCGGCAGCGCGATGCCGCGTTCCGCGGCGAAGTCGTCGAGGGCCTGGTCGATGTCGAGGTGGATCGGCATCGGCGGGAACGAGAGCAGCCGGAAGATCGCGTCCGCACAGCCGCGTTCCGCGGCCAGCAGGGCCACCGGATAGAGCGCGTCGGTGCCGTCGATCGGGTCGCGCACGATGCGGCTGCTGCGCTCGAGCTCGGGAATACGGGCGTGCACCTGCGTCTCGTCGATCTCGAGCAATTCCGCCGTGCGGCGACTCAGATCGGCGGCGTCGAGGTAGCAATGGCCGTCGCGCGAGGCCAGCGCGAGCACGTGCAGCAGGCCGGCGTCGACGCGCTCGGGGGCGTCGGCGTGGAGGCCCAGTCGGAGCGCGAGCTTGTCCGCCGTGCGGAAGCCGACGCCGATGACCTCGTCGGCGAGTCGATAGGGATTGGCTTGGATCAACGCCGAGGCGTTGCGGCCGAAGCGTTTCACGATGCGGCCGGCGAGCGCCTGCCCGAGACCGTGGGCGCGGAGAAAGACGAGCACCTCCTGCACCTCGCGTTGGGATCGCACGGCGAGGACCAGATCGTCGAGCTTCTTCCGGCCCAGGCCGCGGACGTCGAGGAGGCGGTCGGGCTCGGTCTCGATGACGTCCAGGGTCGCCTCGCCGAAGACCGCGACGATCCGCTCGGCGGTCGCCGGACCGATGCCCTTCACCAGCCCGGAGCCGAGGTAGGCGATCAGCCCGTCCTTGTTGGTCGGCAGCACCGCTTCCACGGTGCTGATCTCGATCTGCACCCCGAAGCGGGGATGGGACTTCCGCTCGCCGGTCACCCTAAGATGCTGTCCCTCCGCGAGTTGCGCCAGTTGGCCGACGATCGTGATCGCCGGGGCGTCGCCGTCGGGCAGGAATCGCGCGACGGCGAACCCGGTCTCCGCGTTGCGGAACGTGAAGCGATCGAGCCGCCCCTCGAGGGCGTCGTCCGGCTCCTTGGCCGCTTTCTCTTCGTTCCGGGTCAAGACGGGCGTTGTCCGGCGGACGATGATCGCTATCCTGCTTCGCCCCCTCGCGCCGCCGGCCGGCTCGAGTCACACGCGGGCAAGGCCCGTAACGAAAGACCCTTCGATGATCAAAGTCCAGGTTCGCTCCAACGAGCCGTTGGAGGCCGCGCTGCGCCGCTTCAAGCGGCAGTGCAACCTCGCCGGCATCTTCCGCATGGCCAAGAAGTACGCCTACTTCGAGAAGCGCAGCGATCGCCTGCGCCGGGAGGAGCGTGAGAAGGTGCGCAACCTGCAGCGGTTGCTGCGCAAGTCCGACGACAAGGGTCGCGGCGGCCGGCCGCGTCGCAAGTCGAAGGCGCGCGGCGGTCAAGGCGGACGTGACGACAGCGAGACGACCGAGCCGGGCGTCGACGCTGTGATGAGCTGAGGGGTGCTTGGCGCTCATGCGCCCGCTGACTCGCCGTCGACCCGGCGCTCGATGACTCGCCGTCGACCTGGCGCTCGACGACTCGCCGTCGACCTGGCGCTCGACGACTCGCCGTCGACCCGGCGCTCGACGACTCGCCGTCAACCAGCGCTCGACGACTCGCCATGATTCCGCGTTCGCGGGGCAAAGGCCCGCGTGATCTCAGTCGCCCGCTCGAGCAACTCGATCTGGTCGCCGACGAGCGCCACGACGGGCTGCGGCTGGATCAAGCGCTGTGCCTGTTCCTGCCGTGGCGGTCGCGCACCAGCATTCACCGGCTGCTCGAAGAAGGTCTCGTCTCGCTGGTCGATCGACCCGCTCGAGCCTCCTGCCGCATCCGGATGGGCGATGCGATCGTCGTCCGTATTCCGCAGCCGGCAGAGCCGGTCGATGTTGCCCCTGGTGACTTCGATCTGCCGATCCTCCACGAGGAGAAGGTGCTCGTCGCGATCGACAAGCCGGCGGGGCTGGCCGTGCATCCTTCCGGTCGCCGTGTGCACGGCACGCTGATCCACTACCTGCACAAGCGCTATCGCCGGCCCGACGACCCAGCGCACGACGTGGTGCCGCGCCTGCTGCACCGCATCGACCGCGAGACCTCCGGAGTCGTCGCGATCGGACTCGAGGAGCACTTCCACTCGCACGTGCGCAAGCAGTTCGAGGCGCGGACCGTCGAGAAGTCCTACCTCGCGGTCGTGCATGGCTGTCCGTCACCGTCGGAAGGTCTCATCGATCTGCCGATCGGGCCGGATTCGCGCTCGCCGATTCGACTGAAACTGACGGTCGTGCACGGTGAGAAAGGGCTTCCCGCGCGAACGCGCTATCGCGTCGCCCAGAGCAACGGTCGTTACTCGTTGGTCGAGTTGTTTCCGGAGACCGGCCGAACGCATCAGCTCCGCGTCCATATGGAAGCGATCGGTTGCCCCTTGGTCGGCGACAAGATCTACGGTGTCGATCCCGACATCTTCCTGGCGACCCTCGCCGATGCGGGTGGTCTCACCGACGAGCATCGCGCGCGGCTGGTAATCGACCGCCATGCCCTGCACGCACATCGCCTCACGTTCTTCCATCCGCTGCGGCGCGAGAAGTTCACGCTGGAGGCGCCGCTGCCGCGAGACCTCGCAGCGTTGCTCGACTGACGCGCGCGCGCGTCGCGGCGACTATTCGGATTCGCTACAACGCCGTGATGCCTCGGATGAGACTCGCCTTCGCGGTCACTCTCTTCGCCGTCGTGATCGCCATCACCGCTTCGTGTTCGCTCCGGCAGGCGGATGGTCCGCCGCCGAGTTCGTTGCCCGAAGTCCGGGTGATGAGTTGGAACATCTGGCACGGTGGTCGAGAAGACGGCGCGGAGGTCGGAGTTCGGAAGGTCATCGATGTGATCGCGAGCAGCGGAGCGGACATCGTGGCGATGGCGGAGACCTACGGGTCCGGCGAAGCGATCGCGCAATCCCTCGGCTTCCACTTCCATCCCCGCGGGACCAACGTCGCCCTGCTGTCGCGCTGGCCGGTGATCGAAGACCTCTCGGTTCACGAGCCGTTCCAGTGTGTCGGTGGACTGATCGGTCTCCCAGATGGCCGGAGGCTCGCGGTGTACTCGCTCTGGCTGCCTTACGACGAGGACATCTGGCTGCCGGGCGTTCGCGCCGGCCGTGATTCCGAGGCTCTGCGTCGGGCTTGCGCAGCCTCGGCACGTGAGCTGATCTCGATCCGCGATGCCATCGATCGGCGACTCGCCGCCGAAGAGTACGCGCAAGTGCCGATCGTGATCGCGGGCGACTTCAATTCACCTTCGCATCTCGATCAGGGCGAAGTCGCGATCGACCAGTACGGGATTGCGGTGGATTGGGCGGCCAGCGAGGTGCTCGCGCGCGCCGGCTACCGCGATGCCTATCGCGAGTGTCGGCCCGTCATCCTGCGCCAGCAGGATGCGACATGGTCGCCGCGCTTTCCGCAGCAGGAGCAGGATCGCATCGACTTCGTGCACTATCGGTCGCCGCGGGCAAGCCCCGGCACTTGGGTCGCGAAGTCCGCGGATGTGCTGCGCGAGCACGCGGATGGATTTCCGTCGGATCACGCCGCGGTCCTCGTCGCGCTCGGCCGGCGAGAGATCCCGGTCGACGGTGCCCAGGTCGTGCGTGCGGTCAGTTACAACATCCACCACGGCGAAGGTGTCGATGGTGTGCTCGATCTCGATCGGATCGCCGCTCGCCTGGCGACCTTCCAGGCCGACGTGATCGCCTTGCAAGAAGTCGATCTCGGTGTCGCGCGCACCGAGCGAAGAAATCAGGCGGCGTATCTCGCAAGCAAACTCGGAATGCACGCCGCGTTCGGCAGCTTCATGCCGTACCAAGGCGGTCGCTACGGGATGGCGGTGTTGTCGCGTTGGCCGCTCGTTGCTGTGCGATCCTTGCGTCTGCCAGACGGCAACGAACCGCGGATCAGTCTGATCGTCGACGTTCGGCTGCCGTCGGATCGCGTGCTGACGATCGCGGACGTCCACTTCGATTGGGTGCAAGACGACTCGTTTCGCTACGCCCAAGCTCAGTCACTCGTCGAGCACTTGCAGGGTCGGCTCCGCGACGACTCGCCGGCGATGCTCGTGCTCGGCGACTTCAACGACACGCCCGGTTCGCGCACTCTCGACCGCTTCCGCGAATTCACACTCGAGGCGCCGAAGCCGATCGCTGACTCCTTCACGTTTCCTTCCACCGGCGCCGATCGCGAGATCGACTTCGTGTTCGCCGCTCCCGCCTCACGATGGACACCGCGTCGGGTTTCGGTGGCTGACGATCCAGTCGCCTCCGACCACCGGCCGGTGTTTGCAGAGCTCGAACTACGGGCGCCCGAAGCGCGCTGATCGCGCTCAGATCCGATCGACGAAGGGCATCGTCAGGCGATAGCGGTCGGTCGCCACCAAGGGGTCGGGGCTCTCGCGCATCGCGGATTGCGGGCCGCGGACGTCGGTGACCGAACTTCGGTCGGCCGCGGTCTGCGGGTGTCGCGCGGAGGGCGTCGTCGGCGCTTGGACAGCGGGTTGCGGCATCGCCGCGAGCGGGCCATCGGCCCTCGTTCCGGTTCCCATTTGGCCTTCCTTGCGGATGCTGGCTCCGGGGGACTTGGATCGCCGGCTCCGCGCCGGCCGCGGGCCGCGCCCGCGCGCGACCAAGCCACGAGAATACGGAGCCTCGCCCGGGCCGACAAGCCGCGACTACTGACAGGAACCGACCAGGATCGGCAGGACCGCGATCGCGAGGTACAGGACGAGCAGGGCACGCAACTCGCGGGCCAGGCCGAGCGGCGGTTGCTTGTCCTCGGAATCGTTCGAAGATCGGGCGCTCTGGCCGGGAGTGTGGGAGTTCATCGTGCGCGAGCCGAGCGGCGGGCCTTGGTCAAGCGGCGGACGGCGATCGCCAGGACGGTCGCCGCAGCGGCGACGCCCGGGATGGAGCCGGCGGCGATCCCCAACGCGGCACCGCTGCCCGCGAGCACCAAGGTCGGCGGCGCCAGGATGCCGAGATCGAGCGCGGCTGGCTCGTCCTCTCCGGCGGTGAAGGGAATGTGCGTGAGGCGACCGAGAGTGAACGCGGCAGCGAGCACTCCGGCACCCGCGGCGAACATGCCCAAGGACAGTGCGGTGAGCGGCGGCGCCAGCATCAGAAGGATGAGCAGGCCGAGCAGCGCGAGCGGGAGGATCAACCGAACCGACAGCGCGATCAGCGAACCCTCGCGTGCGAGCGCGAGCGTGGCCGTCGGGCTGGTCTCGAAGACGAGTGCGGCACCTTCCTGCTCGGCGCGCGGCAGGAACGCGCACAGGAAGGGCAGGCCCATCGCCGGCAGCATCATCGTGACGCCGAGGAGCGCGCTGCGATCGCCGTGGCTGCCGTGCACGAAACTCATGATGAGCATCGCGACGGGTAGTCCCAACAGCGGCAGCACGCGCGCGCGGAAGGTCGGACTGCGCAGCAGCATGGTGCCGGTCCACGCGGTGAACGCACGCAGGGGACCTTCGCCGGCGAGCGCTGCCTCGACCCGATCGAGCCAGCCGCCGCCGCGTGCCGAACGGTTTCCGCTCGCTTCGCCGCCGTGGTCGGGAATCCATCGGTCCATCGCGATGAGGAGGAGCGAAGCACCTCCGAGTACGCCGATCGCGAGCGGCACGAGCCCCTCGGCGAGAATCCGTGCGGCATACCAGGGCGGCCAGAAGTCGAGCAGCGACGCGATTGGTCCGAGGCGTGCCGCTCCGCCGTGCACGGCGGGCAGCCCACTCAGGAAGCCGGCGAACAACACGCCGAAGAGGATCGCACGCAGCGAGCCGCTGGCCAGAGCGGCACGCAGCGAACCGAACCACACCGCGGTGAGCCGAACGAACGCGTCGATCGCGAGCGCGGCGAGGCTCGCGAGCAGGACCGCGAGCGCCAGGTAGAGCACGGTCGTCGCGACACCGTCGCTCTCGCGCAAGTAGCCGCACAGGATCGCAGGCGGGAGCGCCACGCCGATGGTGGGCAGTGTGGTTCGGATCGCGCCGTGGAGAACGCGCGCGATGGAGAGCGTGCTCCTGGCGATGGGCGCGGTATGGAACAGTTGGCGATCGGCGAGCTGCCGGTCCGCGCTGGGAGGATCGGCCAGCGCGCCGATGCCCATGAGCAGCGTGGACAAGGACAGGTGCAAGCCGGCGAAGCGCAGCAGCGATGCGCCGGGCTCGAACGTGATGGCGGCGAGCGCGAAGGCGAGGAAGGACTGACTGAAGATCGAAGTCGTCAGCGCGCTGCCCTCCTTGCCGTCGCGCCTCGAACTACCGAAGAAATCGAGCAGCAGCCAGGTGTGGACGAGCAGGCCGATCTTGCGCATCAAGTCGACTCTCCGAGATCGCGATCGGTGGTCGGCACGGCCAGGGGGCGGAACAGCGCGAGAGAGGAGGTATAGCCGTGCAGATGCGTGCGTCCGGCGATCGGTCCGATCTCGCCCCCGCAGAAGAACCCGGCGAGCGGCGAATCGCCGAAGTAACGGATCAGGGCGCGGGAATCGTGATGGGGTTCGCCGTAGAGGTCGCGTCCTCGCCCTAGGCACGTGAACATCAGTGCGCCGGCGATCGGACCGCGTTGCCGAGCTCGCTCCAGCGCGCGATCCAAGTCTTCTGCGCTCGCAGCCGCATCGCGCAAGTGGAAGCGGATCTTGCGACCGGCTCCGGTTCGGCCGGCGATCGCGATGCTGCCCTTGGCGCGATCGACGCCGACGATGTCGCGCATCAGGAAGTCACGATCGGTGGGTGGGTTGGCCGCGAGCGGATCCGTCGCGAGTCCGATGAACATGGTCGCACGCTGGATCCCCTCCAGTTCCGCCTCGCTGAGGCCGTGGATCTGGTCGTGCAGGAAGTCGATCGCGCGTTGCCCGTCGACCCGCACGAGATTCTGGCCGAGTCCCTCCGTGACCGTTCCGACTCGACCGAGCGGTCGGCATCCCTGCGAGACGAGGGACTCGATCGCGATCGCTCCGCGAAACGAGATCAACGCGAACCCTCGTTGCAGTGACTGGTCGGCGAGGAAGAGGTGCTGGTCTGCTGCGGTCGCGGACCCGCTGACCAATCCGCCGAACTTGGGAACTCCGGGCAAGGCGAAGTCGAGCCCGTCGAGCAAGTCGGCTGTCGGTGTGGACCAGGGGTCGGACAGAATCACGATGCCGCGCAGATCGGGCCCTGTGAGTCCTAGCTTCTCGCGCCACTCCGAGGGCGAGGCGTCGGGGGACGGTAGCTCGGTGAAGACCTCGGCATGCACGTCGACGCCGGGCAGCCACGCAGCGATCACGGCCAGTGCCGGTCGACTCTCGATCTCCTTGCCGTTCGCCAGCACCCCGCGCCCCGAACAACCGCACAGCGTGCGCGGTCGCAAACTCGCGAAGAGTTCCGGGCCGGCGCGATCCACGTTGGCGAGGCTCGGCGCCGCGAACACGAGAACGAGGTCCGGCGGTGTGGCCGCACCGGCGGCGATCTCGGCTTGGCACTCCGCAGCCGCCGTGACGGCGTCGCGGGCAGTGGAGATCGCGGAGCGGAAACGCATGACCGTGGATCCTAGCCCGGACCAATCGTGGACGTGGTCGCGAGATCGACGCAGGCCGATGTTCGGCACGAAGCTGCGTCGGTCGACGACCCAAGCGTAGCCGTAGCTTCGCTGCGAGAGAGGAGCCGACGTAGCGAAGCGGCCGGGCGAGAATTGCAGCGATCGCAGCAGGCGTTCACGATCGGTCCGGGCTAGCTTTCGAACGCTTCCGACGGCCAGCGCGGTGCCAAGACGATGAAGATCCTGTTCGTGGGGCCGCGCGGCTCCGATCCCTCGACGACCGCGCTGCAGACGCAGTTGGTCGAGATGGTCGAGGCGGCCGCCGCGCGCGGCCATCGAGTTCGACTCGTCCAGCCGAGAGTCGGCGGCGCGACGATGCGCCGGCCGGAGTCCGTGTCTTGTGACTTCGTCGACACGCGCGAGCCGCCGTTCCGAAAGGTTGCGGAGCGACTCGTCGACATTCCGACGGAGCGGACTCTCAGCGCGCGGCTGCGCGAGGATCCGCCCGAGGTCGTTCACGTGCACGGGTTCGGTGGGCGCAGTTCCTACCTTTCACCCTGGTTGGGTGAGCGGCTCGGCTACCCGGTCGTGATCGCGGTCGTCGACGAGCTCGCGCTCCTCTGTCATCGGGAGACGCTCATCGACGCGGCCGGCGCACCGTGCGAGGTCGTCGATGATCCGGCGCGCTGCCGCCGGTGCTGTCGTGCGGCCGATCGGAACGCGCTCGGTCGCTTCGGCGCCGTGTTGGCGCGGCTGACCAGCCCGCTCCGAGGGATCGGCCCTTACCCGACGGTGAACGCCTTCGCGAATCGACTCGACATGGTCAGCCATGGACTGTCGACGGCGGACGTGGTTTGTGTTCGCGATGCGGGCATCGCGGATCGGCTCGTGCGAATGGGGGTTCCGTCGCGAGGTTTACGGTCGCCCATCGCAGCGCCGAAATCGACGGCGTGGGATGAGGTCTGGCGGCAGGCGATCGCGCTGCACGCCGGATAGGATCCCGCGGCCGTCCGCCCGGCTCGCTCGCCGGGATCGCTCCCGTCCTTCGCGCTGGCTTGCCGGTGTTCGTCAACCTCATTGCTCTCCTCGCCGTCGTCGTCTGCGTGTCGACGGAGGTCCTGACGTCGCAGTGCACGCGGCCGCCGATCCCGCATGGCGGTTGGCCGGTTCACGAGTTGCCGATCGAGACGATCACCTACAGCGACGGTGTCGTCGCGGAAGGTCGTCTGATCCTGCCGACGGCGCCCGTGCCGAGCTGCGGCTGGCCGCTGGTCGTCCGTGTGCACAGCCTCGGTGCGAACCACGCGCAGGATCGCCTAGGTCAGGAGCTGATCGCGTCGACCGGATACGCCGTGTGGGCGTACGACGTTCGCGGTCAAGGCAACACACGTGCTCGCAATTTGACGGTCGGGACCACGCTGTACGGCGCCGTCGAGCGATTCGATCTCGCCGAACAGATCGCTCATGTCCGCGCCCACCATCCCGCGTCGGTGTCAGCCAACAAGGTTGCGATCATCGGCGTGAGTCAGGGCGGCGTGCACTGTTGGATGGCGGCGGCGCAGTCGGGGAACGAACTCGCGGTGAGCGGGCGCGGCGTCGTCCGCTTTCCGGAGATCGCGTGCGTCGTCGGCTCCGACTATGCGATGGAGCCGACGTGGCATCGGGTGCGCGGCGGTACGCTGTTCTCGTCGATCGCCGTCGACACGGCCACGCTCGATCCGAACACGCAGTTGTTCGGTGCGGATCCCGGCCTCGCCAGCGTGGTTCGCAGCTACTTCCTTTCGCAGGATCCGGCCGGCCTCGATGCGTGGTATCGCAACGATCCGAGTCGATACATCGCCGATGAGCTTGCGCTCACCACGGTGCCGGTCCTCGCGTTCCACGCCTGGCACGACGCGATCGCAGGAGTGGACTTCGTGGTGCGAGGTCTGCGCCTCATTCCGAGCGGTGTGCCGCGTCGATTACTCGTCTCCACGGTCGGGCACGGCGTGCCGGTCAACGATGCAGAGGTGAGGCTTCGCTCCGAGCTGCAGATGCGTTGGCTGGAGCGATTCCTCTGGGATGTTCCGAACGGAGTCGATCGAGAGGCGGAGATCTTGCGCGGCGCGATGCCGCTCGACGCGGGGACTCGCGGCGATCCGCGGTCCCTCTGGCTTCATGCCGCCGAGTCCCTGGACCTCGTGCCGACCGAGCTGCCGATGCGGCTCTTCCTCAGTGAGATCGGAACGCTGGATGCCACCGAGCCGTCATCCGCCGGAATCCCGACGCGCATCGAGCATGTGGTTGCACCTGGCTTCGACGCGGCAACTTGGTTGAGCAGCCCCGCGATGCACGAGAACGCGCAGGTGCTCGCGAACATCCCGCTGAGTGAACGGGCGTTCGACATGACCACGTCGGTGGAGTTCCAATTGGTCGGTGCGTCGCGCCTGCATGTCCCGCTGATCCCGAGTGGACCGCGCTTCACTCTCGCGGCCTTGTTGCTCGTGCGCGTACCCGGCGCCACGGACTTCGTGATGGTCGCGCACGGCGGCACCGGTGTGCTGGACGCAGGGCCGCAGGTGGCGCGCGACGTCGAGATCGAACTCTCCTCGATAGACGTCCGGATCCCCGCCGGCAGCACGGTACGGCTGCTTGTGCGGAATCATTGGTTGACGGAGCTTCCGCACGTGCCGCTGTTCGTGACGGTGCCCTACTTCGAGTCTTCGACTCTGGATATCCAGCACGGACCGTCGACAGCAGCGAGCTGGATCGAGATGCCCTTGCGCACGGAGGTCGATGTCGCGCTCGATTCGCCACGGTTGCCGATTCTCGTGAACGCACCCGGTGAGTATCCGATGTCGCTCGTCGGCGGAGTCGCCCGCGCGGGTCAACCGTATCTGTTGCTCGCGAGCTCGTCGGGTCACGATCCAGCGACTCCTATCGCGAACGGGTCCGTTCCCCTGGTCTTCGACGGTCTCACAGAAGCGTTCATCCAGATGATCGGATCGCCCGAACTGATCGGATTCTCGGGAGTGCTCGATTCCCAGGGCAATGCGAGTGCGACCTTGGACCTGCGCGCCGCACGCATTCCCGTGGACCTCGTGGGCTCCAGGATCAGCTTCGCAGCGTGGGTCTACACCGGTGCGGGCGATCTTCGCGGCGCGAGTTCCGCCGCGGTAGACGTGTTCTTTCGGTGAGGCCGTGGTCGGCTCACTCGCCGGCGTGGCCGAAGAATTCTCGACTCGGCTGACGTAATCCGCCCGCTCACGACGCTCTGGGGAGAGTGCGCGCTCGCTTGGTGAGCGCGTTCACCGACGCGATCGAGTCATGGCCCGCGATTGCCGTCGTCCGAGAATCCCTCGTACTCTCAATGGGTACTCGCCCTGGGCCTCGACAAGGGAACATGAGCAAGAAAGGCAAGAAAGGTGACGCCGAGATGAATCCGTTCGACGACGACGGCGACTTCATCGAGCCCCCGATGGACGAGGCTGCCGGAGCTTCGGGCGATGACGACGAGTTCGGCGATCCGACCAGCGAGGATGCCGACTCTTCGCCCCACGCGGAGGCGATCGTGTCGATGTGCGCGGCGATCGAGTCCAAGCTGCTGCGCGCAGCCGAGCAGGGCGCACGCGCCGCGAACTACGACACGGACGGTCCGAACATCGTCGGTGTCGGTTCAGGCAGCGGGGACGATGAATCCGGCCTCGTGTTGCCCGGGGAGCGGGCCCTGGTCATCTACCTCGAAGACGACTCCGACGAGGACGAAGTCCGTCGCGAGCTCGTCGACTCGATGGGAGTGCAGGCCGCGAGCGACGACGATGTGCCGATCCAACTCGTGACGACCGGCGTGATCGAGGCACAGTCGAGCAACCGCTCCAAGTTCCGGCCGGCACCCGCGGGTGTGTCGGTTGGGCACTACGCGATCACCGCCGGCACGATCGGCGGATGGACGCGCGGCAACGGCGCGCGATCGAACCGGCTGCTCATGCTGTCGAACAACCATGTGCTCGCGAACTCCAATCGCGGCAAGAACGGCGACGCGATCCTTCAGCCCGGAAAGGCCGACGGAGGCGTGAACCCACGCGATCGCATCGCGATCCTCGAGCGCTTCGTGCCGATCGCGTTCGGTTCCGGGAAGGTCAACTACGTCGATTGCGCGACGGGTTGGTGTTGGCCGAAGCTGGTGCGTCGCGATTGGGTCTACCACGTTGGATCGACACCGAAGTACTTCAAGTGCGCGGCTGCGACCGTCGAGCCGAGCGTCAACCGGATCGTCGGTAAGAGCGGTCGAACGACCAATCTCACCCAGGGTCGGATCACGGCGACGGGTGTGTCCATCAACGTCAACTTCGGGGCTGCGGGTGTTGCGCACTTCCGTGACCAGTTCGCCGTCCGCTCCACCGGCCGAACCGATTTCTCGGCGGGCGGCGATTCGGGCTCCTTCGTGTGGACCTGGGACAGCCGCCGCTGTCCGGTTGGACTTCTCTTTGCGGGCGGCGGTGGAACGACGTTCTGCAATCGGATGTCGCGTGTGCTCAAGGCGCTCGACATCCGGCTGTTGTGAGCACCGCGTCGAAGCGTTCCCCACGGAGGTCCCGAGGTCGCTGGCCCGGGCTATCCGTGAACGTCTGCCGCGATCGCCGCAAGTCGCGCCCGGGCTGCGTCGCCACGGCTACGCTTCGGTCGTCGCCCGACGCAGTTCCGCCCTGGGTATCGACCCGCGTCGATCTCGCGACAACGTTCACGGATCGTCCGGGCTAGACTTGGGGCGGGTTTGCCGCCTGCCTCTCGAGGAACCCGTAACATGAATGCTGCCGATACGCCCCGCGAAGAAGCGTCGATGCCGTACCAACCCGAGGACGACGAACCGAAGGCGAACGATGCGCTCACTCGCGCGCTTCACGCCGCGGAGCGCACGCTGCTCGGCAAGAGCGGCGTGACCGGGGTCGGAATGGGACAGAACGAGACCGGTGAGGATGCGGTCGTGGTCTATGTCCGCTCGGCGCAAAACAAGCGCATGATCCCGGCTTCCATTCGCGGGGTACCGGTGGTGGTCGAGATCAGCGGCGACATCGAACCTTTGCGCGGGGAGTGAGCGCTCGGCGCGCGCTCACACCGTGCAGGCTCGGTTCACACCGAGTAGAAGCGAAGAGTGCGGCGGATGCCCTCATCAAGCGGCGTGCGGCGCAGATTCGGGAAGCGATCGGCGATCTTCTTGTCCGCTAGGTCGCACACGAAGGGATTCGGTGTCGCGTCGGCCGCGAGAGTCAGTTCGTGCGACGTCGCCGACCCGAGTTCGCCCGCTACCCGACAGATCCGCGCGAGAAACTCGGCGACTGGAACCGTCTGCCCCAGCAGATTGAATGCGTCATGGCCGGTGAAGGGGGCCATCGCCGCTTCCGCGAAGCTCGCGCCGACGTCCTCGACGAAGTGGTAGTTCTCTCTTCCGCCGTACGGCATCGCGAAGCGCGCGGCGGTGCCGTCGCGCATGGCGTGTGCGACGGCCTCGATCGCCCGCGTGGGGGCGGCAGTTCGACCTCGATCGCGACCCGGCCCGTAGGTCGTGTTCAACCGGAGTGAGACGGTCGGAATTCCTGATCGTTCGTGGAACTGCCGTGCGAGCTGTTCGCCGGCGAGCTTCCACACGCCGTAGAGGTTCGGAGGCGCCAACTCGTCGCCCTCGGCGACTTGTGGTCCGCGGTAGCGATCGCGCAGGCCGTAGACCGCGGCCGACGACGCGAATACGAAGCGCTCGACGGTGCCGACTCGTTCCGCTGCGCGCAAGAGATGCAGCGTGCCGCCGACGTTGATCGAGAGGCCACGCGACGGATCCGCGTCGCAATCGGGACTCTGCAGCGCTGCGAGGTGCACGATCTGCGTCGGCCGCAAGCGTTGGACGAACGGCTCGATCGAGTCGGCCTGTTCGATGTCGAGGCGGCACAGGGAGATGCCTTTCTCGCGAGTGACGTCCAACCACGTGCTCAGCGTACCGGCCTCCCCCGAGCGCGACGCAGCGAAGACGCGCGCCGCTCCACGCGCCAACAACTCGCGCACGGTCACCGAGCCGATGCAGCCGGTCGCGCCCGTGACGAGGACGGTGGGAGCAGACGATCTCACGAGGGATTGACCTGCAGTACAGCCTTCGTGGTGCGCGCTGCCATCGAATCGTCCATCGCCTCGAGCACGCGAGCGAACGGATACAGCTCGGCGAAGGGCTTCACGTCGAACACGCCCCGCGCGATCAGTTGTTGGGCGTTCTCGAAGTCTTCCCGACTCGATCCCATCACACCGACCATCTCCTGGCCGGCTCGAGTGAATGCGGTCGCTTCGAAGGTGACGCTCGCGGGGTAGGTCGCGATCACGCAGATGGTGCCTTCAGGCTGCACCGAGAGACCGGCCGAGCCCAGAGTCGCGGGTGCACCCGAGCACTCGATGACCAAGTCGACCAAGCCGTTGTCGAAGTCGCTGCCGAAGCGGGTGCCGTCGAGGGCTTCGACGCCCTTGGCGAGTCGCGCATGCAGGGGCTCCTCTGCGGAGACCACGATCGGTGTGCACCCGCGTTCCGCGGCGAGCTTCAGCCGGACGTCGCGATCGCGCTCGATTCCGGTGATCGCCACGCGAGCACCGGCGGCGCGCGCCAACTCCGCCGCCATGAGGCCCATGATCCCGCAACCGGTCACCACGACGTCCATGCCCGGGCGAATCGTGCACTTGCGCAAGACTCCCTGCGCAACGACCGACAAGGGCTCGACAACGGCACCTTCCAGCGGCGACAGCTCGTTGCGCAGGGGCACACAACGATCGATCTCGAGCACCATGCGACCGGCGAGCGCGCCGTCTTGATGAAAGCCGAGGATGCGCTTGCGTGGGCAGTAGTTCCAGCGGCCGCGACGACAGCCACGACATCGCGGATCACCACAGCCGCGTTGCGGAACCGGAGTCACGACATCGCCGATCTTCAGTCCGCCGTAGCCCTCGGCGCCGGGGCCGAATGCGACGATCCGCGCGCTGCACTCGTGACCGATGGTGCGCGGCCGTTCGACCCAACTGAAGTTGGACTTGCCGAGACTGGCGCTGTTGTCGGAACCACACACGCCGACGAACAGCGGTTCGACGAGGACTTCGCCGGGCCCCGGTTCACGGACCGCGACTTCTTCGACGGCAAGGTTGCGGGTGAGCGGGCCGCGCGGATCGAAGGGGTCGATGCGTTCGGAGCCGTTGAGTCGGAGAGCGGTGACGGTGTGCGGCATGGGCGGAGGTGCGGCCCGGGAGACCCGGGTCACGCGGATCGAGATCCTAGCCCGGATTATTCGTGAACGTCGTCGCGAGATCGACACAGGTCGATGCCCGGCAAGGAGCTACGACGGTCGACGACCGAAGCGTAGCTGTAGCTACGCTGCCAGGGAGGAGCCGTCGTAG
>JBFXDD010000054.1:0-24590 GCA_050181465.1 Planctomycetota bacterium | reverse complement strand
GAGCTACGTCGGTCGACGACCGAAGCGTAGCTGTAGCTACGCTGCCAGGGAGGAGCCGACGTAGCGACGCCGCCGGGCGCGACTTGTGGCGATCGCAGCAGACGTTCACGAAGAGTCCGGGCTAGCCCGGACGCTTCGTGAACGTCGTCGTGAGATCGACACAGGTCGATGCTCGGCAAGGAGCTACGTCGGTCGACGACCGAAGCGTAGCTATAGCTACGCTGCCAGGGAGGAGCCGACGTAGCGACGCCGCCGGGCGCGACTTGTGGCGATCGCAGCAGACGTTCACGAAGAGTCCGGGCTAGGGCGGGCGGGCGCGAGGACAGCGCTTTTGGTAGCGTCCTCGGTCCGCCATGCCAAGGTCGACCGCCGTCGTCTCGATCCTCCTCGCCGCTTTCCCCGCAACGTCGTCGGCGCAAGATCGCGATCCCCCGGTCGCGCTCTATCGCCTCGCGAACGGCGAGCGCGCGGCGGTTCTTCGAAGCGATCTCGCTCGCGAACTCGCGGCACGGCTCCGCCACACCGCGGACGGAAAGGAAGCTGCCGAGGGGCTCATCGATCTCCACGTCATCGGGGCAGCCGCAAAACGCCTCGGGATCGCGCCGTCGGCGGCGGAGATCGGCAAGAAGACGCAGCAGATTGCCGACGATCTCGCGGCGAAGGGCGATTCGCTGGCCGCCTACCTCGGGCGACTGAGCATGGACCAGAAGACCTTCGAGGAGCGCTTCGTGAGAGCCGGGGTCGTCCAGGAGCAGGTCGTGCTGCGCACGCTCGGTTCGACCGATCCGAACGCGGTGACGCCGGAGCTGATCCAACTCTGGCTGCGCGAGGCGCGAACCACCTATGCGGTGGAGACCGACCCGCAGAAGTTGCCCAAGGATGCGATCGCGACCGTCGACGGCAAGCCGATCGACATGGTCGAACTCGGCGTGACGCTGTTCGCAGTCGTCGACGAGCCGACACGCGAGAAGCACATCCGCCGATTCGTGCTGCGCGATCTGATCCACCGCGAGGCCGTCGGCCTCGGGATCGAGGTCACGGCAGACGATATCGCGGAAGAGCTGGCGCGGCGCCGCGTGCGCATCGAGTCTGATCCACGGTTTCGCGGCGTGCCCTACGACAAGTGGCTCGAAGAAACCCAGGGGATGACCATCGACGAGTTCCGCGCCTCACCACACCTGCGCGCGACGGTCGAACAGCGACTCATCAGCGAGCGGTTGCACCCGGACAAGGACTTGCGTGAAAGTCTGGCGCGCGACCGCAAGGCCGTGCTGCGGCGTCACGGCGAGAAGCGCGCGCTGTCCGCCATCATGATCCGTGCGATGGACACTCCGAACGGGCTGGTCTCCCGCACTCCGGCCATGGCCGCCGACGATCTGCGCGCGGTGCGCAAGCAATGTGAGGAGGGTCGCCCCTTCGCAGAACTCGCGCGCGTGCACAGTGAGGATCCAGGCTCGAAGGTGAAGGGCGGGAGCATCGGCGAGTTCCCCCGCGAGACCGACGAACTGCCCGAGTCGATCCTGGCCGCGGCGTTCGAACTGCCGCTCTTCGGCATCTCCGAGCCGCTGACCATCGAAGGCGGCATGGCCTTGGTTCGCGTCGACACCATTCTCCCTCCACCGCGCGACACTGAGTTGATCGCACGACTCCGCGACGAACTCACGGAGGCCTGGCTTGCCGAGCGCCTCGCCACAGCCAAGATCGAGCCTGCACGATGAGCGAGATCCCCGTCGAACCAAGGTCCGTCGAATCCAAGTCCGCCGAGTCCGAGTCCGCGGAGTCCAAGTCGATCGCGCTCACACCGATCGCGATCACCGCCGACGGTGAAGACCGCCTCGCGAGGTTCCCCGACGCACGAGATCTCCTCTCGATCCGCAGCATTCGTGTCCGTGGCGAGAAGATCGCACGGCGCAATGAGAGTGCGGAGAGCGTGTGCGTGGTGCACAGCGGCGTGCACGACCTCTACGCCGGCGGCGGGTCGTGGCCGCGGCGCGGTCTGCGGAACACACCCTTCGACGGCCGCCCGGTCGCGGTCTACCTACCGCCCAGCGTGCCGTACGGCGTGGAGACGGGCGACGGCATCTTGTTGGTGGCGAGCGTGCGCCAGCCGGAGCTGTCGACCCCGCTCAGCGATCGAGAACGCCTCGCCCGCAAACCGCTGTTGCCCCTCATGGGCAGCGGCAAGGCCTTCGATCCGAGCACAGGCGAGTGGAAGACGCGCGAGTCCTTTCCGGAGTCGCCGGAGGCGATCCTGCCGCGGCGCGTGGCCGAGATCGATCTCGGCCACGGTGCGCGCCTCTCGCGCATCCTGCCCTTCGACTACAAGGCGCGCGGCTTGTGCGCCGACGAGTTGACCATCGCTGCGCACGGCTCCTGCCGGCTCACCCCGCCCGTCACCGGCGACTATCCGCACGAAGCTGCGGCCTGGATCGAGTGTGAGTCCGAGTGCGAGTTCGGCGGACACCTGCTCACTGCCGGCACCCACGCCTTTCAGTTCGACCCGCAGCATCCGCCCATCCTGCGCACACACGCTGGTCGAGCTTGGGCGCTGTTGGTCTACGCGGGCACCAAGTCGGCGTAGCGAACCGCGCGCGACACTTCACCGCGCAGTTCGAGCGGTGCGGGCTCGGTCAAGAAGCCCTCAGCGAGCATGCCGATCGCGATGCACGCGTCCGCCTCTGGAACCGCAACACTGCTGAGCACACGCCCGACGGTTTCGCCGAGCGCCGTCTCGAACACCGCAGTGCCGTGCGCGATCGGTGCACTGCCTTCGATCGTCAGACGCACCAGCCGCTTGTTGACGTGGCCGTAGGTATGCACGCGCGCGACGATCTCCTGACCGGTGTAGCAACCCTTCGTGGTCGAGATGTGATCCTCGAGCCCGGCCTCGAGCGCGAGCGTGCGCGCGTCGGTGTCGACGCCGACCGACACGTCGCCCGCCGCGATCCGCAGCCGCTCCAGCCGCGCTTCTTCGTCGGCGCTCGGCGCGAGGACTTGGGTGGCGGAGCCCGGCCGGAAAGTCCACTCGCGGAGGAGCCCGCCGCGCGCATAGGAAAGGAGCACGGAATCGCCGTCGACAGCCATCCTGGCCGACCCGGTTGCGACGAGACCGCGGGCGCCGGCCGCGAGGCGGAGCCGACTGGCGTTCGCGACGTGCGGCCGAAGAGTCAGCTTCTCGGTGAAGTGGTAGCGCTCGCACCAGGCGAGGACCTCGTCGAAGCGGGCGCGAGGGACGGCGAGGATCACCGAGTCGGCGGAGCGACCCGCGACCGCGGTCGCCAGCAGCTTGCCCTTGGGGTCGAGGAAGGCCAGCGGCGTGGCCTCACCGTCGGCCAGAGCCGCGACGTCGGCAGTCGTGATGCGCTGGAGGAAGTCGACGGCGTCTTGGCCGACGACCTCGATCAGCCCTGGTCCGGAGCCGGGACCGAAGGCCAGCGTCGCGGGCGAATCCTGCCCCAGCGACGCGCACAGGCCGGTGAGAAGGTCGTCTGGGGATGGGAGGATCGACATGGCGAGACGGCACGGCGCGGGCACTTCCAGCGCGGCCGAACATCGGCCGAACTTGAAAGAGCCCCAAACAGCATCTATTTTCAGGGGCCGCACGCAAGCCCCGCATTCCGCAGGGTTTGGCAGCCGGGACCCCACTCCCGGGCCGAGTGACCGGCGCCGACTCCGATCCGCCATGTTTCGCATCACCAAGAAGGCCGACTACGCCGTGTTCATCCTCGCCTTCCTGGCGCGGAAGACCGCCCAAGAGGGCGAGGGTGCCCTGGTGTCGGCGCAGGATCTGTCCTCGCTGAGCGCACTGAACAAGTCGTTGATCGCCAACCTCCTAAAGGACCTCACCCGCGCCGGCATCCTCGGGTCGGTGCGCGGCGCGCGCGGCGGCTACTACTTGGCGCGACCAGCGAGCGCCATCAGCTTCGAAGAGATCCTGAACGTCGTGGAGGGACCCTTCTCCTTCGTGGAGTGCGCCCACGACCGCCTGGTTCCGGAAGAGGCCCGCGATCCGGAAGAGGCGCACGATCCCCAACAGGGCCGTCATCCAGGACAGGTGCACGAGCAGCCGGCAGAAGTTCACGAGAATCACGCCGAGCACGAGAACTGCAATCTCAGTCCCTTGTGCGGATCGCGCGGCCCCTTGCTGGTGCTGCACAACCGAATCAAGGGACTCCTCAGCAAGCTCACGCTCGAGGAACTGGCGGGCCTGAGCGTCCCGGCCGAGGGCTCGCTCCAGAAGCTCGCGCACGGCAAGAGCACAGCGGTCATACCCGGCGCCGCCGCGGCCAAGTCCGGCGCCGCACCGGCGCTCCGCTTTCCGATCTACATGGACAACAGCGCGACGACCGCGTGCGACCCCCGCGTCGTCGATCGCATGGTGCCCTACTTCCACGAGCACTTCGGCAACGCAGCCAGCCGCAACCATGCTTACGGTTGGCAAGCCGAGTCGGCGGTCGAAGTCGCGCGCGCGGATGTCGCCGCGCTGATCGGCGCCAGCGAGAAGGATATCGTCTGGACGAGCGGCTCCACCGAGTCCAACAATCTCGCGATCAAGGGCGTCGCGGAGATGTACGCGAAGAAGGGTAAGCACTTCGTGTCGTGCGTCACGGAGCACAAGGCCGTCATCGATCCGCTCAAGCACCTCGAACTGCAAGGTGCTGAGATCACCTGGCTCGAGGTGGACCGCCAAGGCCGAGTCGACCTCGAAGCGCTGCGCGCGGCCATCCGCGACGACACCGTGCTGGTCTCACTCATGGCCGCGAACAACGAGACCGGGACGGTGCACCCGATCGCCGAGATCGGTCGCATCTGTCGTGAGCGCGGCACGCTGTTCCACACCGACGCCACCCAGGCGGTCGGTCGCATCGCGATCGACGTCGAGGCGCAGAACATCGACCTGCTCTCGCTGTCCGCGCACAAGCTGTACGGCCCGAAGGGTGTGGGTGCGCTCTACGTTCGCCGACGCAACCCGCGCGTGCGGCTGTCGCCGCAGCTCGACGGCGGCGGTCACGAGCGCGGAATGCGCTCGGGAACCTTGAACGTTCCGGGCATCGTCGGTCTCGGTCTCGCTGCCAAGTTCGCGCGCGAGGAGTTCGAGAGCGGCGTCGCGCGCGTTCGCATGCTGCGCGATCGCCTGGAGAACGGCATCTTGGCTCGCATCCCCGACGCGGTGGTCAACGGCGATCCCTCGCACCGGCTGCCGCACCTGTGCAACATCTCCTTCCCCTACGTCGAAGGTGAATCGCTCATCATGGGCATCAAGGATGTCGCGGTGTCGTCGGGTTCCGCCTGCACCTCGGCGAGCCTCGAGCCGAGCTACGTGCTGAAGAGCTTGGGACTCGGCGACGAACTCGCGCACAGCTCCATCCGCTTCTCCCTCGGTCGCTTCAACACCGAGGCCGAAGTCGACTACGTCATCGATCTGGTCACGCGCGAAGTCGAACGACTCCGCGCCATGTCGCCCCTGTGGGAGATGGTCCAAGAAGGGATCGATCTCTCTCAAGTCAAGTGGACCGTGCACTGATCCAGCCCCTCCGACGAATCCAACGAGCGAGCCCGCCGCGTAAGTCGGCGGAGTGAGCACGAAACCGAATCCTCCCACCCCAGCAGAATCCGCCATGGCTTACAGCGACAAGGTCATCGACCACTACCAGAACCCGCGCAACGTGGGCTCGCTCGACAAGAACGCGGACGACGTCGGCACCGGTGTCGTCGGCGCCCCCGAGTGCGGGGACGTCATGAAGCTGCAGATCAAGGTCGACGACCAGGGCCGCATCGTCGATGCGAAGTTCAAGACCTACGGCTGCGGCTCCGCGATCGCATCGTCGTCGTTGGCCACCGAGTGGCTCAAGGGCACGACCCTCGACGACGCGATGAAGATCCAGAACACCCAGATCGTCGAAGAACTGTCGCTGCCGCCGGTGAAGATCCACTGCTCGGTGCTTGCGGAAGACGCCATCAAGGCGGCGATCGCCGACTACAAGCAGAAGCAAGCGAAGTCGCTGGAGAGCCAGGGCGTCGCGGGCGGTAACACCGCTTCGTGAATGAGGAACCCATGATGACCGACGACTTGGCGAAGCCCACGGCGACGAACACCGCGACGAACGCGACAGCCCCGGCGTCCGACGCGAAAGCGAAACGTGGCGTGCAGATCTCCGAACGCGCCGCGAAGGAGATCATGCGAGTCATGGAAGAGAACTCGATGCCGATCGAGTCGACCTGGGTGCGCATCGGCGCCAAGGGCGGCGGCTGTTCGGGCTTCTCCTACGTGCTCGACTTCGACAGCGTGGGACCGACCGAGTTCGACCTCACGTTCCAGCAACACGGCGTGAACGTGGTGATCGACAAGAAGAGCGAATTCTTCATGGGCGGCACCATGCTCGACTTCAACGACGGACTGCTCGACCGCGGATTCGTGTTCAAGAATCCTTCCGCCACGGGAACCTGCGGTTGCGGTACGTCCTTCTCGGCCTGATACCCAGCACGGCGACCGAGCGCCCTTGACCCGCGATCCCTTCGCCACCTTCGAGCTGTCGCCCTCGATGCATCTCGACCTGCGCGAGCTCGAAGCGCGTTACTTCGCTCGTTCGCGGCAAGTCCACCCGGATCATCGACCGGACTCCTCGGACTTGTCCGCCGCCGCGGACCTGAACGACGACTACAAGACGCTCCGCGACCCGTGGCGACGTGCGCGCGCACTGTGCGAGTTGCAAGAGTCCGGGGTCCTCGTGCGCCAAGAACGACTGCCCCCACAACACCTCGAGGCGGCGCTCGATCTCGCCGAGGCCGTCGCCGCTGCCGAGCCGGGCGACGTGCACGGACTTTCGGAGCAGATTCGGACCAAGCTGAGCGACATCCTTCGCGAAGTGACGGCGCATCTCGATCGCGGTGAGGCCCGCGCCGCAGCGACCCTACTCAACCTCGCCCGCTACTGGCAGAAGGCCGCCGCAGACCTCGCGCGCGTCGATTCATGAGCAACTCCTCGTCACCCCGCCTGGTCGTGGGAATCGATCTCGGCACGACGAACAGCCTGGTCGCGGTCGTCGGCAAGCGCGGCGCGCACGTGCTGCGCGACCGCGACGGCACCGCGCTGATCCCCTCGATCGTGGCCTGGCCCACGGATGCCGAACCCGTGGTCGGTGAAGCGGCGGGCGCACTCGCTTTGGACTTGCCGGACCGCACGGTGCACTCGGTGAAGCGACTGATCGGCCGCGCCGGGGATGAGGTCACGCGCGAAGCAGCGAACCTGCCCTACCGAGTTGAGCTCGGCGAGCGCGGGTTGGCGCGCGTGCGCATCGGCTCGCAGAGCTTCGCGCCCGAACAGATCTCCGCGCTCATCCTTCGCGAGGTGCGAGCGCGAGCGGAGTCGGCGCTTGGCGAGCGCGTGGACGCCGCGGTCGTCACCGTCCCCGCCTACTTCGACGACGCGCAACGCCAGGCGACCAAAGATGCCGCGACTCTCGCCGGCCTCGACTGCCTGCGCATCGTGAACGAGCCGACCGCCGCAGCGCTGGCCTACGGAATCGACGGCACACGCGACGGCACGGTGCTCGTCTACGACCTGGGCGGCGGCACCTTCGACGTCTCGATCCTGCGCGTCGCCGACGGCGTGTTCCGCGTCCTCGCCACCGCCGGCGACACCCACCTCGGGGGTGATGACTTCGACGCACTCCTCGTCGATCGACTGACCGCACAGCTCGACATCGATCCTGCGAACGCCGATCCGCTTGCCCGACAGACCTTGCGGCGCGCGGCCCAGCAGCTCAAGCACGAACTGAGTACGGCGGATCGAGCGGAGATCGCCGTGGAGTTGGGGGATCGTCGCGTGAGCGTCGCAGTGACCCGCGCGGAGTTCGACGAGCGCATTCGTCCCTTGGTCGACCGCACCCTCGCGCTGGTTCGGCGCGCGTTGCGGGATGCTGAAGTGGAAATCGACGCGATCGACCACGCGCTGTTGGTCGGCGGATCGACCCGCGTACCCTTGGTGCGCGACGCGCTCGGTGCGCTGCTCGGCAGGGCCCCGCGCAGCGACGTCGACCCAGACCTCGCCGTGGCGCTCGGCGCGGCGATCCAAGCCGACGTCCTCGCGGGCGGCAATCGTTCGCTCCTGCTGCTCGACGTCGTGCCCTTGTCGCTGGGCATCGAGACCATGGGCGGCGTCGTCAGCAAGCTCGTCCTGCGCAACGCGACGATTCCCACGAAGGCCACCGAGTTGTTCTCCACGCAAGTGGATGGGCAGCAGAAGGTCGCCATCAACATCTATCAAGGCGAACGCGAACGCACCGCCGACTGCCGCAAGCTCGGCACCTTCACGCTGGAGAACATCCCGCCGATGCCGGCCGGCCTGCCGCGGATCGCAGTCACGTTCTTGATCGACGCCGACGGAGTGCTGCGCGTGGCCGCGCGCGAAGAGCGCACCGGTGCTGCCGCGGGGATCACCGTGGTGCCGTCGTTCGGACTGACTCGCGACGAAGTCCGTCGCATGATGCAGGACTCGATCGAGCACGCCGTGGAAGACATGTCCGCGCGCGAACTCGTCGAACTTGGCAACAAGGCTCGCGCGATGATTCGCGGCACCCGACGGGCGCTCGAGCTGGCCGGCCTCCCCGGCGAGGAGACGTACACGGTGCGCAAGGCGGTCGCGAAGGTCGAGGCATTGAGCGACCGGGGTGCGCCCGCGAGCGAGTTGCGCGCAGCACTCGACGACCTCAGCAAGCTCACCGCGCAGATCGCCGACGACGTGATCGGCGCGGCGGTGCGGCGGGCCCTCGTCGCCGAGCAAGACCAGGCCCAAGCGAACGATGGCGGCGATCACGCCGACGAGACTCGATGACGAAGGACGACGACCGCATTCTGGTGCGCTTCTCGGTCGGCGGTGAGCATGCCGGCAAGATCGGCGAGACACTGCTCGAGATCGCGATGCGCAACCATGTCCCAGTCGACCACGCTTGCGGCGGCGTTTGCGCGTGCTCGACCTGCCACGTCCGCGTGCCGGTAGGCGCCGAGGCGCTGACCCCGGCGAGCGAAGACGAGGAAGATCAACTCGACACCGCGCGCGATCTTGGGCTCGACAGTCGGCTCGCCTGCCAGGCACGCATCGTCAAAGTGCCGAAGGGCGGCGTGATCGAAGCCAAGATTCCGCAGTGGAACGTCAATCTGGTCCGGGAGGGCTCGTGACCGATTCCAAGGACTCGCGGCCCGAGATCCCCGAGCGCGTGCGGCGGATGTCCGTAGGCGGCCGATTGACCTCGCGCGGCCGCCTCCAGGAGCTGCCCGCTGCCGAGACCCTCCCGCTCATCGTCGGCGGTGACGATCCACCCCCGCTCACCCGCCTGCTTCCCGCGGAGTGTCGGCGCGTCGAGATCGAGGTCGGCTGCGGCAAGGGCGCCTTCCTGCTGGCGGCCGCGACCGTGCAGCCGGGCACGTTCTTCCTCGGCATCGAAGCAGCGGGGAGCTATGCGCAGCTGGCCGCGGCGAAACTCGCCGAGGGCGGCACTCGCAACGCCGCCGTGCTGATCGACAACGCGGTGCAGTATCTACAAGACCGCGTCGATCCGCACTCCGTCGACCGGCTGCACGTCTACTTTCCCGATCCCTGGCCGAAGCGGCGTCACCGCGGCCGGCGCTTCTTCGTCGAAGACTGCCCGCGCCTCGTGCATCGAGTCCTCCGCCCCGGCGGGCTCCTGTGCGTCGCGACGGACAACGCCGGCTACGGCGGACAGATCGCGCGCGTGCTGGGCGCCTCACCGTTGTTGGCCCGCGATGAGGTGGTCGAAGCCGAACTGATCGCGCTGGGGGCGGGTCACGCCTTCACCCCCACCAACTTCGAGCGCAAGTACCTCGCCCAGGGCCGCATCATTCGCCGCTGGGCGTTCCGCGCCCTGCCGGTCGAGCAACTGAGCAGCGAGCTCCGCGCATGAGCGAGAACCTCGTCTGGCACCCGATCGGTCGTCCCGCCGAGCTGCGGTTCGACCCAGGTGCGGCAGTGACGGTCGGCGACCTCGAGATCGCGGTGTTCCCCCTCGGTTCGACCTACGTCGCGATGGTCAACTCTTGCCCGCACGCCGGTGGCCCGCTCGCCGACGGGATCCGCAGCGGGGATTCCATCGAGTGCACCTGGCACGGCTGGAGTTTCGACCTCGCGACCGGCGCCTGCCGCTCGGTGCCCAAGCGGCCGCTGCACCTGGTGCCGCTCCGCTCCCACGACGGAATCCTCGAAGTCGGCCTGCCAAAGCGCGATTGAGCGCGGTGGGACGGCGCGCCGTCTTGGTCTAAGCTGCGCGGCTCGACTCCGCGGAGCACAAGTGACCGAACACATCGCCGACGACCGTCTGCAGAAGATCGCCAAGCTCGCCGAACTGGGAATTCCGGCGTTCCCCCCGCGTGCCGGCAAACCGACTCCGATCGGCCAGGTTCTCGCTGAGTTCGAGGCCCGCAACGGCGCCACGGTGATCGTCGGCGGCCGACTCACGCAGTTTCGCGACTTCGGCAAGCTGCGCTTCGCGCACCTGGTCGACCGCAGCGGCGAGATTCAGATCGGCTTCGAGCGCGATCGCCTCGGCGAGTTCTGGCCGAACCGCAAGCTGATCGAAGCCAACGATCTCGCGAGCATCGAAGGCGTGCTCGGGACCACTCAGAAGGGCGAGACGACCATCTGGGCGACGAAGGTGACCCTGGCAGCCAAGAGTCTCCGCCATCCGCCCGAGAAGTGGGCCGGACTCGCCGACATCGAGGCGCGCTCGCGCATGCGCTACGTCGACCTCTCGGTGAACGCCGACGTGCGCCGTCTCTTCGCGCGACGATCGGCGATCCTCCGCGAAGTGCGCGCCTATCTCGACGGACTCGGCTTCCTCGAGGTGGAGACCCCGATCCTGCAACCGTTGTTCGGCGGCGCCGCGGCACGCCCATTCCTCACCCACCACAACACACTCGACATGCAGCTGTACTTGCGCATCGCGCCGGAGCTGTATCTCAAGCGGCTGTTGGTGGGCGGACTCGAACGGGTCTACGAGATCGGGCGAGTGTTCCGCAATGAAGGCATCAGCACCCGGCACAACCCCGAGTTCACGATGCTCGAGAGCTACGAGGCGTGGGCGGACTATCACGACGTGATGGCGCGCGTGGAGGGGCTCTTCGCGCACCTGTGCGACAAGATCCTCGGCGGCAACTCCGAGGTCGAGTTCCGCGGCAAGCGCGTGAATTTGAAGCCGCCGTTCCAGAAGCGCCGCTACTTGGATCTGTTCGCCGAACACAACGCCGGTCTCGACTGGTTCGACGTCGCCGCCGTGCGACGGCGGGCTGCCGAACTCGGACTGCCCGATCGTGGGCTGGCACCGGAGAAGCTGGCCAACGATGTCTTCGAGGCGACCGTCGAGCACGCGCTCGACGGTCCGATCTTCGTCTATGACTATCCGGTCGCGATCTGCCCGCTCGCGAAGGCGAGCCCGGACGACCCACGCATCGCCGAGCGCTTCGAACTGTTCGTTTGCGGCATGGAGCTCGGCAATGCGTTCAGCGAGCTGAACGACCCCATCGATCAGAACGAGCGGTTCCTGGCACAGCTCGACGACAAGGACGAGGAGTCACCTTCCGAAGTCGATCACGACTACGTCGCGGCGCTCGAGTACGGGATGCCGCCCGCAGGCGGGCTCGGCATCGGGATCGATCGATTGACGATGCTGCTGTCGGGCTCGGACTCCATTCGCGACGTCGTGCTCTTCCCGCTGCTGCGCCGCCAGGACGTCGCCGTCGCGCAGCAGAATCCGCTGGACCAGCGGAGCACACCGGGCACACCTGAGGTGGTCAGCGAGACCGACGGCACCGCGTGACCGCCGCGTTCTCTTCCTTCCTGGCAGTGCGCTACCTGCGCTCCCGCTGGATCAACGTCCTCGGGACGATCGGCGTCATGCTCGGCGTGTGGGCGCTGATCGTGGTGATCGCGGTGTTCTCCGGCTTCGTCGCCGACATCCGCGGCCAGATCCGCGGCGCCACGCCGGATCTACTGTGTTCGGGGCTACGGCAAGGGACTTCGTTCGCAGCCGTCACCTCGCTGCTCGCCGACGATCCCGACATCGTGGCCAGTGCGCCGCGGCTGCGGCACTCGGGGATGTATTTCCCGCATGGCCGACTGGGCTCCCGCACCCAAGCCACACGCGGCTTGGTCGCCAACGCGCTGGCCTTCGACTACGTGAACCTGCTCGGTATCGATCCGGTGCTCGAACGCGGCGTCATCGATCTCGACGGTTTCTTCCGCCGGATCGAGGATGCGCAGTCGCTGCCCATCGACAGTGCTGATCCGTTTCGTGTGGATCCGCGCGAGGAGCAGGAGCAAGCGATCCGCGCGCGCAATCCCGCCGGACCGGGGGCGCTGCTGTCGGCGTCGCCGGGCATCCTCGTCAGTCAGCGACGCATGGACACGAGTCTCCTGCGGCGCGGACAACGCACCGACGTGGTGACCGGACGCTTCGCGCTCGTCGCGGACGAGACCGACCTGCTCTCCGTGCGGCGCGCCTTCGCCGTCGCCGGTGCGTTCGAGAGCGGACATCGCATTCTCGACGAAACCACGGCACTGGTGCCGATCGACGTCATGCGCGGCATGTTCGGTTTCGCACCCGACGACCCCTTCGCCGAGACGCCGCAGGATGTCGTGAGCGACGTCGCGTTCCGGGTGAGAGACGGCGCCGATCTCGCGGCGGTGGCAGCGCGCGTCGACCGGACGGTCCAGCCGCAGTTCGGTGGCCGCACCTTGACCTGGGAACAACAGAACAGCGTGTTCCTCGGAGCGATCGAACAGGAGCGGGCGATGATGAAACTCGTCTTGTTCGCAGTGATGCTGGTCGCCGCGTCGCTGATCTTCGCAACGCTGCACATGACGGTCATGCAGAAGGTGAAGGACATCGGCATCCTCTGTTCGATGGGAGCGTCGCCCGGCGGAGTGCAGCAGGTGTTCCTGCTGTCCGGTCTCGTGGTCGGTGTCACCGGCGCCTTGCTCGGGGTGCTCACCGGCGTGCTCAGCGCGATCTATCTCAACGACGTCAACGACTGGTCACGCGATCGCCTCGGTCTCGAACTCTTTCCGACCGAGGTGTACGCACTCGCGAGAGTCCCCTACCGTCTCGAGGTCACCTGGATCGTTCAGGTCGCCGTCGCTGCGTTGATCGTCGCCTTCCTCGCCGCGTGGTTGCCGGCCCGCCGCGCCGCCCGCATGGATCCAGTCCGCGCCCTCGCCTACGAATGACGGCCCTTCTTTCCGCAGTCGGAGTACACAAGTCGTACTCGATCGCCGGTCGCCCGATCCCGGTGTTGCGCGGCGTCGATCTCTCGGTCGAGCCCGGCGAGAAGATCGCGCTGTTGGGCGCTTCCGGCACCGGTAAGTCGACATTGCTGCACGTACTCGGCCTGCTCGACACGCCGACCGCAGGCGAAGTGCACTTCGAAGGGCGGCGAGTCGACAACCTGCCGGTGCGCGAACGCGCACGACTACGCCATGCGCGCATCGGTTTCGTGTTCCAGTTCTATCACCTGATCGCCGAACTGTCGGCTCTCGACAACATCCGGCTCGGCAGCATGATGAACCGCTCCACCTTTGCCTGGTGGCGCGAACGCAAGGAACACACCCGCCGCGCGAAGGATCTGCTCGATCGAGTCGGCCTGACCGAACGAGCCGTGCATCGACCTTCCGAGCTGTCCGGCGGCGAGCGCCAGCGCGTCGCGATCGCGCGGGCGTTGATCGCCGAGCCCGCCGTCATCCTTGCCGACGAGCCGACCGGGAATCTCGATCCCGCGACCGCGCGCGGCGTCCTCGACCTCTTGTTCGAAGTCAGCCGTGAACGCGGCCTGGCGCTGTTGCTCGTCACTCACGACGAATCCCTCGCCCGTGCCTGCGATCGCGTCGTGCGACTCGGACTCGGAACCATCGCCGACTGATTCCGATGTACCGCGCTTTCCTCGCCATGCGCTGGTTGCTCCGTCGGCCGATCAACTTGCTCGGTGTCCTGGCGATCACGGTCGGAGTCTGGGCACTCATCGTCGTGGTCGCGCTGTTTTCGGGCTACCTGCGCGAGATCCAGCTCCATCTGCAGAGCAGCACCGCGGACATGACTGCGGTGCGGCTACCAGACGACGTCGACGCCGACCGCGCGATCGCCGCGATCACTGCCGACACGGAAGTCGCGGCGGCCGCGCCGCGCATCGTGTGGCAGGGCCTGGTGCACCCGATCGGCGATGCCGAGATCGTGCCGCCGCCGCCCATCGGCGCTGCGGAACTGGGCGCACCCACGCCGTACGTCACGCTGCTCGGCGTCGACTTCGATCGCGAGGACGCGGTCACCGGAATGCGATCCTGGTTGCGAAAGGTGCGCGACCCGCAGATCGCGGTCGCCGACCCTGCAGATCCCTTCGCTGCCGGGGCCGATGCCGACAACACCGCGGGAATCATCGTCGGCAAGCAGCGACTGGTCGATACCGGCAATGCGCGCTCGAGGGCGGTCAAGATCACGGTCGGTCGCCTGGTGCGGCAGGATCGCCAGGAGAAGCTCGCCTTCGACGACGCGCGCTACACCATCCTCGGTGCGTTCCAGTCGGACTTCGCGGCCTTCGACGGCTTGAACGTCCTCGTGCACATCGACACCCTGCGTGCGCAGTTGAAGGCCAGCGATCCCACGCGTCTCACCGCGAACTGGTGCAACGAGATCGCCATCAAGCTCGTGCCGGGCGCGGATCCGCGCACGGTGGCAGAGCGCTTGCAGCGCCTGCTTCGCGAGAGCGTCGGTTACGCCGAGGTTCGGACGTGGGCGGAGATGAACGGCGGTCAGATCGCCAACATCGAACATCAACGCTCGCTACTCACACTGGTGCTGCTCGTCATCATGATCGTGGCTGCGTTCCAGGTGTATGCGACGATGTCGATGACGGTCACCGAGAAGCAACACGACATCGGGATCCTGACCGCGCTCGGCGGCAGCCGCGCCGGCATCCTGTTCTTGTTCCTCGGGTGCGGCACGGCGATCGCGCTGGTCGGCGCGCTGCTCGGCGTCGCGATCGGTTGTTTCACCGCGATCGAACTCGACAGCCTCAACCGGTTGCTGGTCGCCTGGCTCGGCATCGACCTGTTCCCGGTCCGCGTCTACAACCTCAGCCGCGTGCCCTACCTGCTCGAGCCCGGTTGGATCGCGAGTGTGGCGTCGATCGCGGTCGGGATCGGAGCGCTCGCCTCGGCAGTGCCGGCGTGGCGCGCGTCGCGCCACGATCCGGCGGTGGCGCTGCGCTGCGACTGACGCACCTCGCCCGGCTACGCGTCAACGCCTGCTGCGATCGCCGCAACTCATGACCTGACGCGTCGCCACGTCAGCTCCTCCCTGGCAGCGGAGCTGCGGTGACGCTCTTGTAGTCGCCAACGCAGCTCCTTGTCGGACGTCGACGCGCGGCGATCTCGCGACGACGCATACGAATCATCGAGGCGCCGGGCCGGGGCTCACTTCGGCCGGAACACGCTCACGACCGCGGGATCACCGTCGAGTCGGGGGCCGCCGGCGAGCTCGATGCAGTAGGGAATCGCGGGAAATACCGCGTCCAAACACACGCGAACGGAAGCCGGCTTGCCCGGCAGATTCACCACCAAGGCCGTGCCGAGGATGCCCGCGGTCTGCCGCGACAGGATTGCCGTGGGCACCTTGGACGCCAACGACGCCCGCCGCATCTCTTCCCCAAAGCCCGGCAGAAGCTTGTCGCAGGCTTCCTCCATCGCCTCGGGCGTGACGTCGCGCGGCGAGGGCCCGGTTCCACCGGTGGTGCAGATCAGCGCGGCCCCCTCCGCCGCGAAGCGCCGGAGATGCTCGACGATCGTCGGCACTTCGTCGGGAATCACCCGCCGCACGAACTCGCAGTCGGTGGCGAGGAAGGTGCGAAGCACCGACTCGATCGCCGGTCCCGACAGATCCTCATAGGTGCCCGCACTGGCGCGGTCCGAGATCGTGAGGATGCCGATGAGCGGCTTGCCCGTCACGCTAGCCCGCTCCACCCGCGCCCTTGCTCGCCGGTTTCTCGGCGATCGCGGCTCGCCGCCACGCCTTGTTCAGCATCGCGATGGCCTGCACCGAGATCTCCTTCGGACAGGTCGCCTCGCACTCGTACTGATTGGAGCACGCGCCGAAGCCTTCCTTGTCCATCTGCTCGACCATCGCCAGCGCGCGCTGATCGGACTCGACTCGGCCCTGCGGCAACTTCTCGAGATGAGCGAACTTCGCGCCGACGAACAGCATCGCCGACGCATTCTTGCACGCGGCGACGCAAGCACCGCAGCCGATGCAGGTCGCGTACTCGAAGGCTTCGTCCGCATCGACCTTCGGGATCGGCAACGCGTTCGCATCCTGCGGTGCACCGCTGTTGACCGAGACGTAGCCACCGGCAGCGATGATCCGATCGAAGGCCGCGCGGTCGACCACCAAGTCCTTCACGACCGGAAACGCCTTCGCGCGCCAGGGCTCGATCCAGATCTCGTCGCCGTCTTTGAACGCGCGCATGTGGAGTTGGCAGGCCGTCGTCCCCTTCCAGGGGCCGTGCGGCTTGCCGTTGATGACCATGTTGCACGAGCCGCAGATGCCCTCACGGCAGTCGTGCTCGAACGCGATCGGTTCTTCGCCGCGCAGGATCAGGTCTTGGTTCAGCACGTCCAACATCTCCAGGAAGGACATGTGGGGTGTGGCCTGGACCTGATAGTCGCGCAACGCGCCGGGGTCGGTCGGACCGCTCTGGCGCCAGACGTGCAAGGTGAGTTTCAACGTGGTCACTTGTAGCTCCGCACGGCGAGTTCGACGTTCTCGAAGACGAGGGCTTCACGGTGCTCGGTCGCCTTCTTGCCCGGCCCGTTCCACTCCCAGACGGTCGCGTGCGCGAACTTGGCGTCGTCGCGCTTCGCCTCGCCGTCCGGCGTCTGATGTTCGGTTCGGAAGTGACCGCCGCAGGATTCCTCGCGCACGAGCGCGTCCTGGCACATCAACTCACCGAACTCGAGGAAGTCCGCGACGCGACCGGCCTTCTCCAGCTCCTGGTTCAGGCTCTCGCCGCTGCCGATCACGCGCACGTCCTTCCAGAAGCGTTCGCGCAGCGCGCGGATCTGCTCGATCGCCGAGCTCAAGCCCTGACGATCGCGAGCCATGCCGCACTTGTCCCAGACGATCTTGCCGAGTTCGCGATGGAAGGAATCGACCGTGCGCGAGCCCTTGTTCTTCAGCAGCCGATCGATGCCCGATCGCACTTCCTTCTCGACCTCGCCGAACGCCGCGTGCGTCGACGCCACCGCACCCGGCTTCTGGCCCGCGAGGTAGTTGCCGATCGTGTAGGGCAGGACGAAGTAGCCGTCGGCCAGACCTTGCATCAGCGCGGAGGCTCCGAGCCGATTCGCTCCGTGATCGGAGAAGTTGGCCTCGCCGAGCACGAACAGCCCCGGGATGGTCGACATCAGGTCGTAATCCACCCACAGGCCACCCATCGTGTAGTGCACGGCCGGGAAGATCCGCATCGGGCGCGTGTACGGATCCTCGCCGGTGATCTTGTCGTACATCTGGAAGAGGTTGCCGTAGCGCTCTTCGATCGCAGCGCGGCCGAGACGACCGATCGCGTCGGCAAAGTCCAAGTAGACACCGAGACCGCCGGGACCGACACCGCGCCCGTCGTCGCACGCTTCCTTCGCGGCGCGCGAGGCGATGTCGCGCGGGCAGAGGTTACCGAAGGCGGGATACTTCCGTTCGAGGTAGTAGTCGCGCTCTTCGTCGGGGATCTGCGCGGGCGGTCGCTGATCGCCCTTCTTCTTCGGCACCCAGATGCGGCCGTCGTTGCGCAGCGATTCCGACATCAGAGTGAGCTTGCTCTGGTAGTCGCCCGAGACCGGAATGCAGGTCGGATGGATCTGCGTGTAGCAGGGGTTCGCGAAGCCGGCTCCGCGCCGATGCGCGCGCCACGCCGCCGTCACATTGCTGCCCTTGGCGTTGGTCGACAGATAGAACACGTTGCCGTAACCGCCGGTGGCCAGCACGACGGCGTCACCCTGCCAACGCTCGATCTTCCCGCTCACCAGGTCGCGAGTGATGATCCCCTTGCAGTGACCGTCGACGACCACCACGTCGAGCAGCTCGGTGCGCGCGTGCATTCGAACCCGACCCGCATGCACCTGTCGTTCGAGCGCCTGGTAGCAGCCGAGCAGAAGTTGCTGTCCGGTCTGACCGCGCGCGTAGAACGTACGACTGACCTGCGCGCCGCCGAAGGATCGGTTCGCGAGCAAGCCGCCGTAGTCGCGGGCGAACGGAACACCCTGAGCGACGCATTGGTCGATGATGTTCACGCTCACTTGGGCGAGCCGATACACGTTCGCTTCCCGCGCACGAAAGTCGCCGCCCTTGATCGTGTCGTAGAACAGGCGCCAGATGCTGTCGCCGTCGCCCTGGTAGTTCTTCGCCGCGTTGATGCCACCCTGCGCGGCGATGCTGTGCGCGCGTCGCGGGCTGTCCTGGAAGCAGAACGCGTCGACTTGATAGCCAAGTTCGGCGAGCGTGGCCGCTGCCGAACCGCCGGCGAGGCCGGTGCCGACCACGAGCACGCGATACTTGCGCTTGTTCGCCGGATTGACGAGCTTGAGATGAGCGCGATGCTCGTCCCACTTCTTCTCGAGCGGGCCGGAGGGAATCTTGGCGTCGAGTTTCATGGTGCGACGACCTCCTTGCCGATCGCTCCGGTGAGCACGGCGAAGGGGATCGAGAGGAAGCCGATGGCGAGGATCCAGGCCAGCGCCGTGCCTGCCGTTCGGACGGCGCGCAAGTAGGCCGGGTGACGCAGGCCGAGGGACTGGAACAGGCTGTGCAAGCCGTGGCTGAGATGCAGACCGAGGACGACCATGCACGCGGAGTACAGGAGCACGTAGATCGGCGAGCGGAAGCCGAGAATCAACATCGCGTAGACGTCGTGTCGCTGCGTCGTCAGACCTTCGACCACGACGCTCTCCTTCATCGCGAAGTATCCCGGCTGCAGCCAGCCGAGCGTGAAGTGCGCGAGGTGCATCAGCACGAAGGCCAGCACCAGCAGCCCGCTGTAGACCATCGTGCGCGAAGCCAGACTCGCCTGGATGGTGTGCGGCTTGCCGTAGGCGATCGGACGCGCCGCAGCGTTGCGGCGCTTCAGCCCGATCGCGAGTGCGATGTGCATCGCAAACACGCCGAGCAGTCCGAGGCGCGCGACCCAGAGGCCAGCTCCGAGCCCCTTGAGCATCGCCGCGTAGTCGTTCATCGCATCCCGGCCGCGGAACACGAGCAGGTTGCCGAGCAGGTGAGCGATCACGAAGCCCGACAGCAGGATGCCGGTGACGGCCATCCCCACTTTCGCGCCGATCGTGGAGCCGAAGAAGCGACTGAGTCTGTTCATTCGTGGTCGCGGCCGATCGGCCGCGTTGCCCTGAGCATGGAAGCCGCAACGCCGGCAGAGGCAAGAGCTTTCACGACGCCGGGCGAAAGCGACCGTGTCGCAAGAAGTGCAGCGCCTGGAGCAAGGTGTCGGGCACTGTGGTGATGCGGGTGTGCCCGACGCGCAGGACCACGCGCTCGTGTGGCCACGGCAAGGAGGTCTCGGTCAGCGCGACGGTGCCGTCGTCGTCGCCCGGGACAAGCGGGTTCCACCCGTCCTTCGTGCCGCGCGCGCCCGCGATGACTCCGAGTCGCGGTCCGAGCAAGGCCGGGAGTCGATCGTAGAAGGGATCGCCGGGGACGAGCTGCGCCAGCGCCTTGCCGCCGAAGAATCGGCGAATCGCCGAGTGGGCGAACCGGACCTTTGCGAGTGCCGCGCCGCGCTGCGGGGTCGCGACGAACAGACAACTCGCGGCCGGTCGCGCATCGGCGCGCGCGAGGTATGCGCGGATGACAAGGCCACCCATCGAGTGGCCGCAGAACGCGAGTTTCGGTTCTCCACCGCCCAGGCGCCGCGCGCGCGCGAGGAGCCAGCGGTCGAGCGACTCGGCGAGACGAGCGGCGTGCGCTTCGATCGGCGCCCGCGTGCTGGGGTAGGACGGATTGAAGACCTCGTAGCCGTGCGCGCGGAGGCAACGCGCGAGGCGGCCGAGTGATGCGTGGGTGCGGATCAGACCGTGCTGCAGGACGACCACGGTCGGCTCGATCGCGGTCAGGCTCTCGTCCCGCGGAATCGAACCCAAGTTGAGCAACCAGTCGGTCGGCAGGAGGACGTTCATCGCGGCGCTCGATACCACCGAGGAGATCAAGCCCCTCTGGTCAGTCCCCCGCCGACGAGGACGCCCAGCGACAAGGGCGGACCGTCGTGGAGACGGGGCAATCCCTCGGTCGCGCACAGCGCGCGTGATTCGACCTCGGCGAGTGCCGTGAGTCGGCAGTCCGTCTCGTTCGGAAAACGCGCGCGCGCGAGATCGAGATAGGTCGCCTGGTGGCGAGCCTCACTCGCGACGAGCCCCGACCAGAACGCCGACAACTCGGGATCGATGCTCTCGACCGCCTGCGCCATCACGAACAAGCGCTCGGCACTGCGGGCCTCGATGAGAGCCGCAACCAGCAACTGATCGAGTTGCCGCTGCGGCTCGTTCGATCGCACCGCGGCGGCCAGCCGCTCGGCGTAGGGTCCGGGTCGCAGGCGCCTCGCGCGCCACCCGCGGGCCCGCGCGAAGCGATGCGCCGCCTGGAAGTGCTCCAACTCCTCGCGTGCCAACTCGGCGAGCGGCTCGATCAGGCCGTCGTCCTCCGGATAACGGAACAACAGCGTCAGCGCGGCCGAGGCTGCCTTGCGCTCCAAGTGAACCTGCTCGAGCAAGATCTCGCGCGCATGGGTCGCCATCGCGGCACCCCACGACGATGGGGTGCGCAAGAGGAGCCGAGTCATGCGCGATCAGAACGTCATGCGAGTGACTCGCATGCGCGCCGGCTCGGTGAAGTAGTTCACGCCGCGCGTCCACTCCTGGGCTCGCACTTCGAGCGTGCCGTGTTCGATCGGGAGTTCGACGTTCTCGACGAACTCGACGAGCGCCTGCGTGACGAGTTCGTCCGAGCCGGGTCGGGTGATCACGAGATCGACGGTGACCACATCGCCCGCCGTGTGCACCTTCTCGACCCGCCACTCGAAACCGCCGCTGGGTGCCGTCATCTCGAGGCGAACCTCGTGCTTCGCCGCAGCTTCATCGATGCTCGCCCGGATGGGCGGTCCCTGCCATTCCAAGTTCACGCGCTTCTCCGGGTTCTGGTTGCCGTTCCCGCTCGGGTTCGGTGGGTTCTGATCCTTCGGCGCGGAGGGGTCGCCGTCGCCGGTCGAGGTGGTCGAGCTCGAGCAGCCGCAGGCGAACAACGACGCGAGAAGACCGAGGACAGTGAGGAATCGTTTCGTCACGGCTGCATCATGGCCGACGGGAGACCGTGCGCCAAATCGGAAGCCGAACCGCCAGCTCCGCGGCTCAACTAGCCCGGACTATTCGTGAACGTCTGCTGCGATCGCCACAAGTCGCGCCCGCCGGCGTCGCTACGTCGGCTCCTCCCTGGCAGCGTAGCTACGGCTGCGCTTCGGTCGTCGACCGACGCAGCTCCTTGCCGGACATCGACCTGCGGCGATCTCGCGACGACGTTCACGAATAGTCCGGGCTAGGCTGCCGCCGCGCGATCGCTTCGAGGATCGCGAGCCCCAGGAGCGCCAGCATCAACATCGGGCCGAGGTCGGCGGTGCGATCGCGAGTGCGCTCGATCCGTCTCGGCGTCGGCACCTCGATCGCTTCCGGCAGGTCCACGGACCGACTGACCGCCGCCGTCTTCATCCAATCGATCGCGCGGGCGTCGGGACCCGCCGGCTCACGCACCTCCGACGGCGCGCGGATGGCGGCCGTGCCCGGCCCCGTGGCGGCACGCAACGCTTCGACCCAGCCGGCCAGCAAGCCGGGGAAGGCCGAATCGGCGAGCCATGCACCGACGGCGGCCTCGCTCATCGCGCTCGACCAAGCCGCGACGCGACCGAGCCCGACGTGCTGCCAGCCCAACAACGGCGTGCCGTCGATCGTCGCGAAGACGACCTGGGCGCGCGGCGCTGCCGTCACCGGCAGGATCCGCGCGATCGGTGGGAACTCGCGCTCCGGCTCCGGGCCGAGCCACTGGGACTCGCTCACGGCGACCACGCGCAGCGGCAGCGCCGGCGGCGCGTTCGGGTCGCTCGGCGGCGGCACCGGCTTCGACGGTTGGGGCGGTGGCGGACTCGGTGGCTTCGGATCCGACGGCGTCGGCTTCGGATCGGGTTCGGGCGGCGACTCGAGCGGCGGCTTCGGCGAGGGCTCGGGGACGCTCGGGGTCGGCGCCGGAACACGACCCGCACTGCGCAGCGCGATCGCGGTGACCTCCGAGACGAAGCGGGGAATGCTGTCGCCTTCGGCTTCCTGCACGAAGCGCCCGCGACCCAGTTCGGCGATGCGCTGCAGCCGCTCCGCGCGCGTGAACTCGTCGCTCGGCACCACGAGGAGTGCGCTGACGAAGATCCCGTCGAGGCCGAGCCGCCGCGCGACGGCCTGTCCGAGCAGGGCATCGCCGGGATCCTGCAACTCGCCGTCCGTGATGATGACGACGTGCCGGACCGGTGCCTTGCTCTTGCGGATCCACTCGTCGGCGCGGCGCAGCCCCGGACCGATCAGCGTGTTGGGATCTTCGGCGGACAGTTGCGCGCAGGCCGCGCGCAGCACGGTGTCGTCCGGTCGCGGGCCGAGCGGGAGAATCGGATGGAGAAAGGCGCCGAAGCCGAGGATGCCGATCTCGTCTTCGGGCTCGAGCCGCTGCGCGGTCGCGAGCGCACTCTGTCGCGCCAGCTCGATCTTCTCGGCCATGCCGAGGCCCTCCACCGGCTGACTCATGCTCCCCGAGCAGTCGACCAGCAAGAGCAAGGCGACCTGCTTGCGTTCGATCTCCGCGGCGGTCGCCTCTGCCCGGCGCTCGGCGGCGCCGGCTCCGGCGGCGTCGCCGCTCGCGGTCGGAGCGGGCGACGGCGGCGACGGCTTCGCTTCGGGCTGCCGTTCCGGCTCACTCGGCGGCGAGGGCTCCGGCGAGGGTTTCGGCGAGGGCTCGTCGCTGGAAGGCGGATCCTTCGGTCGAGCCTCGTCCGTCGACCCGCCGGCCGGGCCCGCGGCCGCCGCGTTCACCGCCGCGCGTGTCATCGGCGCGATCGCGGCGAGTGGGTCGGCAGCGGTCGGAATCGCGCCGCCGTCGTCAGCGCCCACCAGCAGTAGTCCGCCGCCTCGATCGACGAAGTCCAACAGCGGCTCCCGCTCTTCGGCTGTCGGCGCACTCGTGAGGATGATGACGTCGCCGTCGCTGCGCGCTTCGCCGGCCTCTTTCCAGGACGCCACCGCGCGCACCGGCAGCGCCTGCGCTCGCAAGGCAGCCGTCACGTCGGCGCCGCCCGAGCCGACCACCCAGACCTGCGCGGGTTCGTCGACCGCGAGCAGAGCCTCGCTGACCACTCTTCGACCGCCGCGCAGCGTCGTCGCGACGCGCAGACGATGTTCGCCGGAATGCCGGGGCAGGAACGTGAACTGCGCGACACCGCGGGCATCCGCGGTCTCTCTCGCATCGAGCAGCAACTCGCCGTCGGGAGCGTGCAGCGTGGCGACGACTTCGATCGCACTCGGCGAAGCAGCCTCCGGCTCAGCCAGTAAGGCAGGATCCACACTCACTTCGAGCCCGGTGGGTCGCAGCGCGGCGGCTCGCGAGGTGAGTCGGAATCGTTGCGCGCGCTCCACGACCGGCCACGCCGGCGCGGCGCTGACCGCGCGATCGACGAGCCCAGAGATCGCGGTCGCATCGCTCGGCTCGAAGTCTTCACGCCAGACGAGCACGCTCTGCGCCCTGGGCGACCCTGCGATCGCCGCGCGGATCGCCGCTTCGTCGAGAGGTCCGTCGAAGCGAAGGAAGCCCGCGCCAGCCGCCGCGCACCGATCTTCGAGCGAACGGATCCAGGCCGGGTCGCCGCCGCCGATCACCTGAAGGCTTCCGGGCACGCGTTCTGCGCTCAGTTCTTGCCAACCGCGCGCACACAGAAGCGCTGCGATCACCGCCGCCAGTCCGGCCAGGCGCACGCGCAGCGGATCGTCGCGGCGCAGGACCAGCCCGAAGATCGCCGCGATCAGGGCGATCGCGGCAAGCGTCGTCCAAGCACCGGCACCGAGGCTCACGAGCATCGCGGGCATCCTAGCCCGGACTACTCGTGAACGTCGTCGCGAGATCGCCGCAGGTCGATGACCGGCAAGGAGCTGCGGCGGGCGACGACCGAAGCGTAGCTGTAGCTACGCTGCCAGGGAGGAGCCGACGCAGCGACGCCGACGGGCGCGACCTGTGGCGATCGCAGCAGACGTTCACGAGTAGTTCGGGCTAACCCGGACTATTCGTGAACGTCGTCGCGAGATCGCCGCAGGTCGATGACCGGCAAGGAGCTGCGTCGGTCGACGACCGAAGCGTAGCTGTAGCTACGCTGCCAGGGAGGAGCCGACGCAGCGACGCCGCCGGGCGCGACTTGCGGCGATCGCAGCAGACGTTCACGGATCATCCGGAACGGCTGGAAGTCGC
>JBFXDD010000053.1:0-25421 GCA_050181465.1 Planctomycetota bacterium | reverse complement strand
GCCCATCCGCACCCGGTTCGGTTCGGCGCGCGAACAGATCGCCGCCCAGCGGGCCGGGCGCACCGATGGCGAGCGCGAGCGTCACGCCATCGCTGTAGCGCACCTCGAGCTCGCCGCGCGGGGTATCAAGCCCGGTCTCGACCAGCAGGGTCTCCGTGACCTCCGCGGCCGGATACGCCGGCACCAGGCGGGCCTGGTCGACCGCGTTGCCGAGCGCCTCGATCACGGCGACGGACGCGCGGTCGCGCACCGGCTCGGTCACCATCCAGCCCTCGGCATGCAGCTCGAACTCGATCGGCATCGTCTTGGCGTCGCGTCGCAGCCGGAACCACTCGGCATCGCCCAGTCGGCGACCGCCGAGCACGGCGCGCGCGTCGACGACGTTCACCGTCTCCTTCTCGCGAGTGATGTACAGCGCGGTCCCGATCCCGGCGAGCAGCAGCAAGAACGCGAGAATCCGAACCATCAGCGACGCCTCCGCACCAGGAACACCACGACGGACATCAGGAGGATCGCGCCCGGAGTCCACCGCAGCAGCAGTCCTCGGCTGCGATCGAGCTGTTGCGGCGTCAGCTCCACCTTCGTGCTGACGAATCGCTGACCACGGATCGCGACCAACTCCTCCCGTTGCGCCAGCCAATCGAAGAGATTGAGCGCCAGGTCGCCGTTCTGCGTGAAGATCTGATTGAGGAAAGCCACTCCACCGAGCAGCACCACCGCACCTTCGCGCGTTCCCTCGCTGGGAGTCACGTCGATCACCGCACCCACCGCACGCGATGCCAGCTCTTCTCTGGCCTGCGGCATGCGCAGGTCGGCGTCGCCGAAGCGAGGATCGAAGGGGGCGAGCCAACCGAAGCGGCCGGTGGTCAACAAGGGTTCGAAGCGGAAGCCCGGTCCGGCGTCGCGCGCCCGCAGCTCGCGCGCGTGCGTCATCTGCGGATAGCGCTGCCGCTCGACCAGTGCGCGCGTCGCCGGATGGCCCGCGCTCGGCGCCAGGGTGAGGATTCGCGCGGGTGGACCATCGGCGCCCGGCGCCTCCGGACGCGCCGGGTCGGGCACCGGATGACACACCACGTCGTTGCTCGCCACGAAGCCGATGCGACTGCCCAGTTCGTCGAGTGCGCCGCGGCGGCCTTCGGCATCGACGTTCGACCATGCCAGATTGATGAACATCCGGCCGCCGCGCTGCAGCCATTCGACGATCCGATCGACCGCCCGCGGACTCAGCGCGGCGCGCGGCTCGATCAAGCCCACCACCGCCGCGTCGTCGGGCATGCGCCCCTCGGACTCTAGGTTCCAGCGCGCGACCTCGAAGCCGTCCTTGACCAACTCGGCGACCAGCTCGGAATAGGAATCGGCGACCGGCCGCTCGAGATCGGCTTCCTGATAGCCGGTGAGGAAGTACAGCCGCGGCGTGCCCTCGACGAGGAGCGAACGCACCGCGCTGCCGACGGCTTCTTCGCCCTTGTAGAGCTTGAGCGACGGCAAGGCCCGCTTCGCGCCGGGCACCGCGACCTGGCGCGACGCCGGGATGTCGATCTCGGCGAGATCGGCGAGGAGTTGCAGCTCGCGATGCCGCTTGCCGACGCTCACGACGATCACGTCCTCGCGCCGCAATCCGCCGAGCTGTTCGATGCGTTCGCGCGAGGCAGCGACGTCGCGCAGCAAGTCGTAGTGCTTGACCGTCACCTGACCGGCACTGCGCGCGACGTAGACGTTGAGGAAGTCTCGGGTCAGCTCCTGCACCCGGCTCTGGATTGCGACGATCCGCTGCTCGAACTCGTTCGTCGGCTGCGGCGGCCGCTGGAAGAAGGTGTCGATCTCGATGCTCACCTGCTTGCGCGCCAGCTCGGCGAACAAGGCCTGCGTCTCGTCGCCCACCGAGAAGCGCGCCTGCGGCGTGACATCGACGATCGCGCGCAACGCGGGACGGGTCGCCAACGCCGTGATCGCGAACCACGAACACAACGCCAGCGTCGCTGCGATCAGCAGCTCGAGGCGACCGGCCCAACGCCGACCGCGTGACATCCGCACGCTCGCCTTGCCCGAATGCGCGGGGACGGCCGATTCGGACTCGTTCATCGCCATCGGCGCGACTCCAGCACACGCGTCGTGAGGTAGAGGAACACGGCCGTCCCGGTGAGATAGAAGATCACGTGCGACGAGCTGATCACGCCGCGGAAGAACCAGCCCTGCAGGTGCTCGGCGACGTTGATCTCGTCGAGCACGGGTCGCACCACACTGCCGTCGATCCAACGCCACGCGGTCTCCAACCAGGTCGCATCCTCGCTCGCCGACACCGGTTCGACGACCGCGCGGAACTGCGAGGGCCCGAGCAGGATCACCCACGCGAACAGCATCGCCGACAGGGATGCGAGCAATTGGTTGTCGGTCAGACTGCTGGTGAAGCAACCGGCAGCGAGCAACAGCCCGCCGACCAGCAGGATGCCGAACATCCCCGACAGGATCGGGCCCCAGGTGAGGTTCGCACCGACGTAGCTCGAGCTCTGCAGCACCGCCAACAGCACGAAGGCGGGCGCCCACAGCAAGGCGAAGAAGCCGAAGGCCGCTCCCCACTTGCCGGCGACGACTGCACCGTCGCGGACGGGAGCGGTGAGCAGGACCTCCAGGGAACCGGTGCGCTTCTCCTCCGCGAAGCAGCGCATCGTCAGCACTGCGGGCACCAGGATCAGCATCACCAGGCTGCTGTTCTGCAGCAGATAGGCGGTCGCGAGGACTTCGCGATCGATGCCGAAGACGGCGGCGTTGCGCAGCAGTCGGTCGACCTCGTAGCCGCGCAGCAGATACAGGAGAAACGCGATGATGTAGCCGACCGGACTGCGCAGGTAGGCGCCGAGCTCGCGGCCGAGGGTGATGAGTGCCCCGTTCACGCGGCGTCTCCCGCGGGGTCGTCCACACGCTTGGCCGCGGCGGGGTGCGCGTCGGAGAGTCCGGTCACGTGTGCGAAGTACTGCTCGAGCGTCGGCAGGTGGAGCGAGAGCTCGCGGATGGCGATTCCCTGCTCACGCAGCGCCGAAGACACCGCATCGCGCGGATCGTCGACCCCGCTGAGTGCGGTGAGGACCTCGGCGAACCCGCCGTCGTCGCCGCCCGGTGCCGCGACGCGAGCGGCGAGTCCGCCGGTTGCGCGCGACACGAGATCGCGAAGGAGCGCGGGTTCGGCGCGCGCGATCACTCGCAGTTCGCGGCCCGGGGAACGCGCGAGCAGTTCGTCGATGCGGCCGTCGGCGCAGAGCTTGCCTTGGTGGATGACGATCACGCGCGAGGACACGTCGGCGACTTCGGCCAGAATGTGCGAGCTGAACAGGATCGTGTGTTCGCGCGCCAGTTCGCGGATGAGGTCCTTCATCCGCCGCCGCTGGTTCGGGTCGAGACCGGAAGTCGGTTCGTCGAGAATCAGGATCGGCGGCTTGGCGACGAGCGCGTCGGCGAGGCCAACGCGCTGGCGATAGCCACGGCTGACGTGGCCGACCATCTTGCGCCGCACTTCCACGACTCCGCACCGCTCCATCGCTTCCTCGACATGCGCGCGACGCCGACTGCGCGGCACGCCCTTGAGCGCGGCGCGGTAGCGCAGATACTCCTCCACCCGCATGTCGGGATACAGCGGCACGTTCTCGGGCAGGTAGCCGATCGACCGGCGAACCGCCATCGACTCGGCCACCACGTCGAAGCCGGCGACACGGGCGGAGCCTTCGCTGGCCGGGTGGTAGCAGGTCAGGACGCGGATGGTCGTCGTCTTCCCCGCCCCGTTCGGCCCGAGGAAGCCCACCACTTCGCCGCGCCCGACGGCAAAGGACACGTCATCGACCGCGACGCTCGCGCCGAACCGCTTGCTGAGATGCTCGACTTCGATCATCGGGGGGAGCTGCACTAGCCGGTTCCGCGCGGCGCGTAACGGTGCCGCGCGGGGGCGAAGAGGATACCGGCCGGCGCCGCGGGATCACGATCGTGCTGCGAGAAGCGGCGGCACGACACGCACCTCCGACAGAAACGAGCCGGCGAGCGCCGCGGTCCGCCGGTGCGGCGAGCTACCGACTCGGCGTGAGCGCGGACACCTCGCTCGACCGCAGACCGGCTCGCGTCGGACCAGCGACTCGGATGGTCGCGGTCCGGCGCGGCTCACTTCTTCACTTCGAAGTCCGCGTCCTTGATGTCCTCTTCGCTGGTCGCGCTCTCGCCGGAGTCGCCGCTCGAACCCTGCGGTCCGCCGGCGGCGGCTCCACCGTGGGCATGCATCGACTGGCCGAGCTGCTGGAAGATCTGCTCGACCTCGGACAAGGCCGACTTGATCGCTGCTGCATCGTTGCCGGCAGCAGCGGTGCGCAGCTTGCCCAAGCGATTGTCGATCTCACCACGCAAGGCCGGATCGACCTTGTCCTTGTTCTCTTCGATCTGCTTCTCGACCGTGTAGGCCAACGAATCGGCCTGGTTGCGAAGGTCGACGAGCTCGCGCTTCTTCTTGTCGGCGGCAGCGTTCTGCTCCGCGTCACGCGTCATCTTCTTGACCTCTTCCTCGCTGAGGCCGGACGAGGTCTGGATCGTGATCTTCTGGCTGCGGCCGGTCTTCTTGTCCTTCGCGGACACGTTGAGGATGCCGTTGGCGTCGATGTCGAAGGTGACCTCGATCTGCGGCATGCCGCGCGGCGCGGGGTCGATCCCCTCGAGCTTGAACTTGCCCAGCGTGCGGTTGTCGTTCGCGAACTCGCGCTCGCCCTGAAGCACGTGGATGTCGACCGCCGGCTGGTTGTCGCTGGCCGTCGAGAACACCTGGCTCTTGCTGGTCGGAATCGTGGTGTTGCGCTCGATGAGCTTCGTCATCACACCGCCGAGCGTCTCGATGCCGAGCGACAGCGGAGTGACGTCGAGCAGGAGCACGTCGGACACCTCACCGGCGAGCACGCCGCCTTGGATCGCCGCGCCGAGGCTCACCACCTCGTCGGGATTCACCGAGCGATTGGGCTCCTTCTGGAACAGCTCCTTCACCAGCGCCTGCACCTTCGGCACGCGGGTGGAACCACCGACCAGGATCACTTCGTCGATCTCCGCCGGCTTGAGGCGGGCGTCGGCCATCGCCTGGATGCAGGGCTGGCGGCATCGCTCGATCAGGCCGTCGACGAGTTGCTCGAACTTGGCCCGCGTCAGGTTCTCCTGGAGGTGCTTCGGACCGGTCTGATCCATCGTGATGAACGGCAGGCTGATCTGCGTCTGCTGCGCGCTCGACAGCTCGATCTTGGCCTTCTCCGCGGCTTCCTTGAGCCGCTGCAGAGCCATCGGATCCTTGGACAGGTCGATGCCGGTCTGCTGCTTGAAGGAACTGACGAGCCAGTCGATGACCGCCTCGTCGAAGTCGTCGCCGCCGAGGTGCGTATCGCCGTTGGTCGACTTCACCTCGAACACCCCGTCACCCACGTCGAGGATCGAGACGTCGAAGGTGCCGCCGCCGAGATCGAACACCGCGATGCGCTGGCTCTTGCCGCCGCTGACCTTCTTGTCGAGCCCGTAGGCCAGCGCGGCCGCCGTCGGCTCGTTGATGATGCGCTCGACCTTCAGTCCGGCGATCGCACCGGCATCCTTCGTCGCCTGGCGCTGGGAGTCGTTGAAGTAGGCCGGCACGGTGATGACCGCGCGATCGACGGACTCCCCGAGGTAGGCCTCCGCTGCTTCCTTGAGCGCGCGCAGGACCATCGCCGAGATCTCGGGAGGGGTGTACTGCTTGCCCGCGGCGTCCACCTTCACCAGCTCATCGGCGCCGCCGACGATCTTGTAGGGCACCCGTCGTTCCTCCGACGCGACCTCGGAGTGACGTCGCCCCATGAAGCGCTTGATCGAGTAGATCGTGTTGTGCGGATTGGTCACCGCCTGCCGCTTGGCGGGCGCGCCGACCAACCGTTCGCCGGCCGGCGTGAAGGCGACGACCGAGGGGGTAGTGCGGCTACCCTCGAGGTTGGCGATGACGACGGGTTCGCCGCCCTCCATCACCGACACCACCGAGTTGGTCGTGCCGAGGTCGATACCGATGATCTTCGAGGTGGACATCAAGCGCTCCGGGGAGGGGGTGTGAGGCGGGGCGGCCGAACTGCCGCGAACCGCCGGGTCGGCGCGGTGCAAACAAACACCGTGCCACGCTCGCCGACTCTCCCGAAGTCCTTCTGCGACAAGGATTCACGGCCACGATCAGGCACCGATATCGCCGCCTCGACGACAACTTGGCAGGATGACGGCGGAGCGCACCCGCCGACCTGTCACCCTGGCAGAGGCTGTCGCTCCGCCCAGGGCCATCGACGGAGGTAGGTGACGTAGGCGAGCAGCAAGACCAAGTGCGTCGCGAGCACCACCCACCAGAGTCCGTAGACCCCGAAACCCGGGGCGAAGCTGCACAGGCCGGCGCCGGCCGGCAGGAACACCAGCAGCAGTCCGGCGACGTCGATCAGCATCGGCGGCAGGACCCGGCCTGCGCCTTGCAAAGCGCCGGCCCCCGCGATGCAGAACGCGGCGAGCGGGTGCGCCCACGCCGCCATCCGCAAGTAGCTGACCGCCACCGCTTCGACCTGCGGGCTCGGGCTCGCCACGAACCAGCCGAGCAGTTCCCGCGCCGCCCACGCCAGCGAACCCACGAGGAGCGCGGCGAAGACCATCGATTGCCACCCGGCGTGCCAGCCGGCGGCTCGCGCGCGCGCGCTGTCGCCCGCACCGATGTTGTGACCGCTGACGGTGGTCGCCGCGGAGGCGAAGCCGATCGAGCCGAACAGCACCAGAGTGTCGAGACGCGTGGTCACGCCCAGTGCCGTGATCGCGGGGTTCCCGGCGAGTGCGCCGGCGAATCGCGTGAGCAGGATCACCGGCGTGACGCGCGCGAGCATCTGCAACGACTGCGGCCAGGCCAGGCGCCAGAGTTGCGTCCTTGAACTCACGGCGGCGGCTCGCGGCCGACCAAGTCGCAGCGGATGCGCCGGCCGCCGCAGCCAAACCAACGCGATGCCCCAGGCCGACAGCCGCGCGAGGCCGCTCGCCCACGCCGCCCCCACCGGACCGAGCGCCGGCAGTCCGAACCGTTCCCAGCCGTACATGCAGGGGAAGTTGAGCGCGATGTTGAGGATGTTGGCCCCGAGCAGGAGCGCGAAGGGCATCGCGACCTCGCCGACCGCGCGCAGGCTGGCCGTCGCCTGCATCAGGCCGAACATCGTGACCGTGCACAGGCTGGTGACGATCATGTAGTCGATGCCGTACACGCGCGCCGCTCCGCTCGCACCCTGCAGATCGACCGCCGGCGCCGCCAGAAGCGCGCCGAGGACGCTCAGCACCGCGCCGAGCAGTGTCATGTGAAGGTTCGCGTGGTTCGAACGATCGCGCGCCGCTGCACCGCGCGCCGCTCCGAGATCCTGGGCGATGAGGGTCATCGCCGCGACGCTGAGTCCGTTGCCGACGATCATCGGCAGGAAGTTCATCGTCGTCGCGCAGTGCACGCCGGCGACGGCATCGGCGCCGAAGTCGCCCACCATCCACAGGTCGACCAGGTTGAACAGCGCGTGACACGCCATGCCGACCGCGAGCGGCAAGCCCTGTCGCAGGACCAACCACCAGACCGGTCGATTCAGCATCGCGTGGGACATCGTGGGGCTCGCATGATGCCAGAGTGGGCGCTGCGAGCCCCGCTTCAGTTTCGCTCGGTGCGGTGTCGAAGAACGCGACGATGCGCGCGATCTCGTCGATGCGATGGGCCGTTCTGGCGACCACGGCCGTCGCCGTGCTCGCGCTCCTCCTGGCAGCGGGGGCGCCGGTGTTCACGAACGACGTGTTCTGGCACGTCGCGACCGGGCGCCACCTCTTCGAACATGGGCTCGCGCGCCAGCCCGATCCGTTCTCCTTCACCGCGGCCGGTCAGCCGTGGTTCCTGCATGAGTGGCTCACGCAGGTGGTCTTCGCGGCGGTGCACGGGCTCGGCGGACTGACCGCGCTGCGCCTGCTCACCGCGGCACTCGCGGCCGCGCTGGTGGTCGGAGTCGCCCGAATCGGTCGGCGCGAACTGCGCGGCCTAATCGGCGCCGCGCTCGCCGTGCTGATGTTCCTCGCCACCGCGCACGCCCGGATCCAGACCCGGCCGACGCTCTTCACGATGCTGGCGCTGGTGCTGCTCCTCGGCCGACTCATGCAGACCGAGCGGGAATGGCGCCGGAGCGATGCGGCCTTCGCCATCGCGCTGTTCCTCGTGTGGGTGAATGCTCACTCGGTCGCGCTGATCGCTCTGCCGCTGTTCGCGACCTTTGCCGTCGGGCGCGGCCTCGACCACGTGCTCGCGAATCGCGGAGTGACCAACCTTCGCCCGCTGGGAGTCGGCGAGGGTCGGCGCCTGGTCGCCACCCTCCTCGGCATGGCCGGGGCCAGTCTCCTGACGCCGTCGGGTGTCGAGCTGTGGGGCTTCGCATGGCAGGACAAACGCGACGTGATGCAGTACGTCAGTGACGAATGGGAACCGTTCGCGCTGTTGCCCTCGCTCGCCGACGCCTTGCCGATCGCGACATGGGTCGGGGTCATGCTCACCCTCGCGACTTTGCTCGGCGCGTGGCTCATGACGGCGGTGGTGTTACAGGCGACGCGTGATCGCCTCCGGTCAGGCCTGATCCCCGCACCGTCGCGCGCGCTGCTCGGCGCTGCCCTGCTCGTAGGCGCGTTGATGGCGCAGCGCTTCCATTGGTTGGTGCTCTTCCCCTTCGTGATGCTCGTTGCGCACTTCCGCGACGCCGCGACGCGGCTGTCGCTCCGTGACACGACGCGCGCGACGCTGGCCCGGATGTCCACGGCGATGGGCTGCTGCGTCCTGATCGTCGGCGCACTCGCCTTGACGACGGTGCCTCGGGTCGAGCGAGCCAACGTGTTCGGGAAGGCGTTGCGCGCGGACTATTGGCGACAGGAGCTCGCCGACTTCCTGCGCTTGCCGGCGCTCGACTTCCTCTGCGAAGCCGGCATCGAGGGCAACGTGGTCTGCCACTACAACTCCGGCGGACTGATCAGTTATCGCGGCTACCCGGCATTGCGGGTGTCGATCGACAGTCGTATCGATCTCTATCGCCGCGATCTCTACCTCGACTATGTCGCGGTGCGCGACGGCCGTCCCGACCAGCAGGCGATCCTCGATCGGCTAGGCGCCGACGTCTACTTCCGCCACTTCGACCTCGGTCCGCCGGTCGACGCCGCCGCCTGGCTGCCGGTCTTCGCGAGCCCGAGCGGCGACGTCTGGCTCCGCCGCGGTGCCCCGCGAACCGCTGCGAATCTGGAGCGAGCGAAGCGCTGGGGTGTGGGTCGCGGCGAGGTCGTGAGCAGCCCGCCGCGGTGAGGCTGCGCCGCACGCATGCGGGTGCAGGACTGGCGCTTGCGAGGTCGACCTGACCGGTTACCCTCCGTCGGCCCATCGTCGGACTCGGCCGGCGCAGGCGCGAACCAGAGGTGAGCGACAGCGTGAGTGATCCTTTCGTCTTCGACGGCGGCGCGAGCTCCGAGGTCTTCGTCGGCCAACTCTATTCGACTGCAACCGAACGAGTCCTGTGCGTCGGTGCATCGTTCTATCGCACGATCAAGCTTCACAAGGACATCATTCTTCGGCGACTGAAGGAGGGCGTGGTCTTCGAGTTCTGCTTCCTTTCTCGAAAGGCCGACTTTGCGCGGATCGCGCCACAGTTTGGGCAAACTGCGGATCAACTTCGCACCGAAGTCGACACGACGTGGGCAGAAGCCGATGAACTGAGTTCCAAGTATTCGCGACTGTTTCGAACGATTCCCACCCTGACCTGTCCGGTCTCGCGCATCTACATCGCCGATCCGGAGTCCCCGTCCCCGCGCGGCGCGATCGTGTTCTACGCCGCATCCACGGACAGCGTGCGACTCCCGGCGTTCAAGGTCGACAACTTTCGCCAGCCCCCGTGGCAGGCCTACTTCGAGGATGCGCTGAAGAAGGTCTCGGAAGCGTCGAGTAACGATGTGTTCATTCTGCACGGCCACAACGAAGCGAAGTGGCGTGAACTCAAGGAAATCCTGCTCGGCCTGGGTGCTCGTCCCATCGTTCTCGGCCAAACGCAGGGATATGGATCGCTGTCGTGGTTGGATCGATTCATTCGCGAGGCCGAGCGTTGCGAGTTCGCGATCGCAGTGTTCACCGAAGACGATTGGGTGAAGAACAGCGGAAAGACATACTTCCAGCCACGGCCCAATGTGCTCATCGAGCTCGGCTTCTTCATCTCCAGGCTCACCCTCTCCAACATCATGATCCTGGTCAAGGGCAGCGTGAAGCTTCCCTCCGACATCGAGGGTATCGTCTACACCAGCTTCAATGAGAACGTGAGCGAGGTTCGCTCGCAGATCGAGGCCGAGCTGCGAGCGGCCGGCATACTGTGATGCGTGGCAGCAGGCAGTCCATGCGAACCGACCTGTCCACGATGCGCCTGAGTTTCCTCGCGCACTGGCTCCAACTCGCCATCCAGATCGCGCTCTGCGGCATGCTCGCCGCGCAAGACGACGCGCACACCATCCGTCGACCCAACATCCTCTTCGCGATGGCCGACGACTGGGGCTGGCCGCACGCCGGAGCCTTGGGCGACGACGTCGTGGCGACACCCAACTTCGACCGGATCGCTCGCGAGGGCGTGCTGTTCGATCACGCCTTCGTGTCGAGCCCCTCGTGCACGCCCTCGCGCAACGCGATCCTGACCGGACAACACTTCTGGCGACTCGGCGAAGGCGCCAATCTGCACAGCACGCTCGACGTCGCGCATCCGACCTTCATCGGTGCGCTCCGTGACGCCGGCTACCTGGTCGGTCATTGGCGCAAGGCGTGGGGACCGGGAGACTTCCGCGCCGGCGGCCACCAGTCGCACCCCTGCGGACCCGCGCGCTCCTTCGACGCATTCCTCGCCGAACGCGATCCGGATCAGCCGTTCTGCTTCTGGTTGGGCAGTTCCGACCCCCACCGCGACTACGTCCCCGGCAGCGGCGCGGGCGGCGGCATCGACCTGGCGCAGATTCGCGTTCCGGGTTGCTGGCCCGACCGCGAGGTCGTGCGCTCCGACATCGCCGACTACTACTTCGCGGTGCAACGCTGGGACCGCGACGTCGGCGCGGCGCTGGAACTCTTGCAAGCGAAGGGCTTGCTGGAGGACACGCTCGTGGTCGTCACCGGCGACCACGGCATGCCGTTCCCGCGCGGCAAGGGCAACCTCTACGACCGCGGTGCACGGGTCCCTCTCGCCATGCGGTGGCGCGGCATCCGCGAGCCGGGTCGGGTCGATTCCGCATTCGTCGCCCTGACCGACCTGGCACCGACCTTCCTCGCCGTCGCGGGTATCGCGATCCCACCCGTGATGACCGGCGTGAGTTTGCTCCCGCGGCTGATCGACCCTGCGTCCGACCACCCGCCGCGCGACTTCGTCATCTTCGGGCGCGAACGTCACGTGCCGGCCCAGGCAGCGCCGTCCCTGGTGGGCTACCCCGCACGAGCCATCCGGACTGCCGACTGGCTGTTCGTGCTCAATCTCGAGCCCGACCGCTGGCCCGCGGGCGTGCCCGCGGGTGCGACCCACCCGATGCGTCGGTTCGCCGACTGCGACGACGGTCCGACCAAGCGGCTGATCGCCGACGGTGCCGAGGACCCCGAACTCGCGACCTTCCATTCCGCCTGCTTCGGCAAGCGGCCGGCGCACGAGCTCTACGACTGCCGCCGCGACCCCGAACAGTTGCGCAACCTCGCCGCGGACCCCGATCACGCCGAGACCCTCGCAACCCTGCGCGATCGGCTCCGGCGCGAACTGCGGGCGAGCGGTGACCCGCGCTTCACGACTGCCGAGGTGAAGTTCGACGAGTTTCCCTACCGAGCGCCCTACTTCCAGCGGCCGCAACCGCGCAAGCGGTGAACTTCAGGCGCGCAGCAGCGCGCGCGCCTGCTCGAGAATCTTGGTCGGCGAGAACGGCTTGGTGACGTAGGCGTCCGCTCCGACCGCTTGACCGCGCAGACGATCTGCTTCCTGACCGCGCGCGGTCAACAGCACGATGCGGACGCCGTCGCACGCCGGATCGGCTCGAACCTGTTCGACGACTTGGAAGCCGTCGATCTTCGGCATCATCACGTCGAGGAAGACCAGGTCGGGATGCTGGCTGCGGATCGTCTCGAGCGCAGATTCGCCGTCGCGAGCCTCGATGACGTCGAAGCCGGCCTTGCGCAGGACGAACGCGAGACTGCGCGCGATGAAGGGATCGTCGTCGACCACGAGAACCTTCGCGGATGGGATCGCAGGGTTACTCATCGCCATTCGCTCCATCACGAGTCAGCGCCACGACGGTGACGTCGTCACCACCTTTCACCTGCTCCCCGCGATGGTGCGCGACCGCCGCGAAGACTCGTTCGAGGACCATCTCCGCCGTCGCACCGGCACACTCCCGGAGCAACTCGAGCAGCCGGTGTTCACCGAACTCCTCGCCGTCCGCGTTCCGCGCTTCGATCACACCGTCGGTGTAGAGCAGCAGGAGATCGCCCGCCCCCAGCTCCGACGCCACGCTGGCGAATCGGTGGCCCGGTATGAAGCCCAGCATCGGACCGCTGCTCTCGAGGCGTTCGACGACGGCATCGCGCGCGCGCACGACGAACCCATCGGGGTGCCCGGCACCCACGAACTCGATCCGCCCCGAGTTCGGATCGACCGCCACGCCCGCCGCGGTCACGAATCGCTCGGTGCGCACCAGGTCGTCGTGCTGCGACGCCGCCAGGCGATCCAGGATCTCCGCAGGGGAACGGCTCAGCGGCGCGATCACCCGCAACGCCGAACGCGCCCCGACCATCACCATGCCGCTGGCGAGATCGTGACCCGACACGTCACCCACGAACGCGAGCGTCCGCCCATCCGCCATGTCGATGAAGTCGAAGTAGTCGCCGCCGACCGCACCCGAGGTCGCGCAGCGTCCCCGAAGCGAGTAGCCGCGGAGCTGCGGACCGCACGCCGGAAGCACCTGTTGTTGGATCGCGCGCGCCAGCGCGAGTTCCTGGCCGGCGAGCGCGGCGCGTCGGTTGCCGATGGCGGCGGCGATCATCAGTGCGACCATTCCGGCCGTCTTCGCCTCGTGCGATCCCAACCTCGATGCCTCGGCATAGCTGCTCGCCCGTTTGTCGACCGCGATCAGCACGCCCAGGGCGGCCTCACTCTCGGCGTCGCCGAAACGGGCCGGAACCGCGAGCACCTCGGCGTTGCCCGAGAGTCCCAGCTCCGCCGCCACTCCGCTTTCGTGACCGCGTTCGATCAGACCTTCCGTGCCCGCGGCACAGGCGCGCTCGATGATCGTGCCGCCCGGTTCGAAACCGTCCGCTCCCGAACTCGGGGACCGAATCTCGACCTCCGCGAACGGCGACATCTCCAGTTCCTGGCGCGCGTAGGCGAGCCCGCTACGACCGCCGGTCTCCACCCAGATCACGCGACCGATACTCGCGCCGAGCAACAGGGCCTCGAGACCGAGTCGGACCACTTCGTCGTCGCTCGCACAGCGCGGGAGCTTCGACAACATCTCCGCCGTCATCGCGACTTCCTCGAGCAGTTGCAGCGATCCGGCGAACACGCTCTCCATCTCGCGCTCGATGCGCAGGCGTTCCTCCGCCGCACCGGCCAACGCGCGAACCAGGGCCCGGGCCTCCGGAAGTCGCCGCGCGGCGACGAGGACCCGCAGCCGCTCCCCGCGTTCGCCGAACGCGACCTCCAGCTCCACCGGGTCCACGGCGGGGCGATCGACCGAAGAGTAGAGGACGCTGCCCTGCGGCGAGCGAACCTCGATCGCGCACTCCCCGCCCAGCGCTGCGGGCAGCATCTCCAGGAGCGGTCGAACCGCCGGCGAGTCGACGATGGTGCGACTCACCGCGACTCCTTCGACGCCACTCCGAGACCGAGGTCCTCCCGCACGAACTTGCGCAGCGTCAGCACATTGCGATTCCCCACGCGCGCGTAGTCGATCTCGTCGAGCACGACCTTGGCGATCAGGATTCCGTAGCCGCCGGCCTCCGTGGGCATGTCGTGCTGGGTGGCGGCCGGAGTCGCTGCTGCCGTCGGGTCGAATGGCGGCCCGACATCCTCGATCACGATGTCGCAGCCGGTCTCGTCCACGCGATAGCGCAAGGTGATCGGCAACTCGAGGTCGCCGTGATAGGCGTGCCGCAGGATGTTCGTCACCAACTCCTGCACCGCGACCAGCACCCCGTGCCGAACGCCCTCCGGATCGACCGGAAAGGGGACCGCCGACAAGAGGCACTCGCCGGTTTGCCAGACCAGATTCAGATGGTCGAAGGACCCCCTGAACACGAGTTGGACTTCAGCGACCATGACGACGTCGGAACCCTCCGATATCGGCAGGGGGCGCCCTGACGCTTGATCGTCGAAGTCGGCACGCCTTTACGCCGTCGGGTCGCGTCCCTAGCCCGGATGATTCGCGAACGTCGTCGCGAGATCGCCGCAGGTCGATGTCCGGCAAGGAGCTGCGTCGGTCGACGACCGAAGCGTAGTTGTAGCTACGCTGCCAGGGAGGAGCCGACGTAGCGACGCCGCCGGGCGCGACTTGCGGCGATCGCAGTAGACGTTCACGAGTCATCCGGGCTAGGATCTCACCGTTGTTCCTGCGATCCGAAGCGGATCCCAGGACGGCGCACGAGGGCGGTCGTGGAATCAGAAATCGGTAAGGCGACGTTCGGTCGTCGCGGTTTGCGCGGCAGTGCGCTCGGCGGTTGCCGTGCGCGCGGGCTCGCCGTTGCGCTGGCGTTCCTCGGTGTGGCGGTACTCGCTGCCTGCGGCAGCGTGCCGATGCGGACTCGCGAGTCGACCCCCGCGCCGCCGCCGCCGCCGTCGTTCGCGACCGTCACCGCCACCCCTCCCGCGCGCCCCCACGATGAGATCGCCGCCTTGCGCGGCTACTCGCTGCATCCCGGCGCTCGCGTGCGCATCGCGTTCCTGCTGCAGTCCACCGGCGACTACGCGGCGGCCGAGGCCGAGCTCGTGCAGGTCGTGTTCGCCGACCCGCCGCCGTCGCCGAACACCGAAGCGATCGCGCGGTGGCTGCGCGCTCGCGGATTCGAGCACCGCCGTGACGTCGCCCGCGCGCAGAGCGAACGCGCGCAGGCCCGCGAACTGACCACCGACGCCCTCTTGGTCGCGGCGATCGACGGCCCGGCACCCGCGCCGCGCGACGAGCGGAGCGCGGTCGCGCTCCAGGTCCGGCCCCGCGACTCCTGGCGCGCGGCCGCCGCGAAGACCGGGAAGATGAAGCCCATGGGGAAGGTGACGCGGATCACGATCCACCACTCGGCGACGACTTGCGTCGATGATCGCCCGGGCACCGCGATCGCGGCCATCCGCTCGATCCAGCGCTACCACCAGCAGGAGCAGGGCTGGGGCGACATCGGCTATCACTACTTGATCGACCGCGCCGGGCGGGTGTGGACGGGTCGTCAGGATTCTTGGCAGGGCGCTCACGCCGGCGACGACGAACGCAACCGGGGGAACCTCGGCATCTGCCTGCTCGGCAACTTCTTGCCGCGCGACGACGGGGCGCCGCCCAAGGCGCAACTCGACGCCCTCGAGCGACTCGTCGCCGCCGCCGTCGAACGGCACGGGCTGTCGCCCAAGGCGGTGGTCAGCCATGCCGACCTGAAAGAGACGGACTGCCCCGGCCCCTTCGTGGAGACCGCGCTCGCCGGCATCCGGAGCAAGCTGAACCGAAACGCTGCGCTGGCCGGCGGTCGCACCGCCAGCCCGCCCGAATGAAGCGGGCGGCGCTCGGCGGGCGGGCCGCGGGATGGATCGATTGCGCCGCCGGGTCGGGAGGTCGGGTCGCAGCCGCTCGTCGAGTTGCCGCGTTGCCTCGCTCGGCCCGCAGACTACCGTCGTGACGATGTCGCCCTCCCCAAGGACACCCCGCCCCGTGATCGTCCTGACGCTCGCGCTCTTGGGCGTCGCCGGCTGCGGCAAGGAACCCGCCGACACGCCGGAGCCGGCAGAGCCCGCGTCCGAACCCACGATCGAGCATGACTTCGGGATCGTTCCCCACGGCGAGACCCGCGACGCGCGCCTCGCCATTCCGCTGCCCGCGGGCGGGCCATGGACTCCGCTCACGCTCCAGCGGTCCTGCACCTGCGTGAGACCACGCTTCGCGATCGAATCGGCGGACGGTTCAATTCGATACACGAGCGGGGATGGGCGGCCGGATCCCAACGGCGCCGTGAAAGACGGCGAACGGCTGTTCCTCGAACTCACCCTGGACACGCGGGAGAAGGAAGTCGCGGACCTGGCGCCCAGTTGGACTCCGGCACAGGTCGTGCTCTCCGGCCCCAACCTCACCCAGGGCTTCGTGCGGATCCGCTTCCAGTTCGGGATCGAGGCGCCGGTGCGGCTCTCACCGTCCGCCCAGTTCGCACTCGGTGAGCTGCCGCGACCGGTGCGCTACCGCCAGCAGATGGAGATCCACCGTCGCGGGAAGCAGATCGCGTTCGGCATGCCTACGGTGGTGGAAGCAAACACCGACGGCATGCTCACGAACCCGAGCGATGTGGCCGTCACGCTCGACGGCACCGCGGAGCCGGCCATTCTCGAGGTCGCGGTCAAGCCAGGCGAACTGCGACCGCTCGGCGCCTTCCGCTGCGAGATCCGCATCCCGACCGACCGACCGGACGGTTATGTCATCCACGTGCCGGTCAGCGGCCAGGTCATCGACGCGGTTCACGTCGAGCCGCCCGGCGTCTACTCCTTCGGGCGCATCGACTTCGCGGAGCCGCGAGAGATGCGCCTCCGAGTCGTCGATCACGATCCAACCCGATCGCCGGACTTCGTCGTGATCAGCGTGACCGGCGATGACGGGCGCGATCTGCGCGAGCACTTCGGTGTGACGGTCGAATCACTCTCCGGGCGACCCCGCGAGCGCGTCATCGCGCTCAGCTACCGCGGGACTCTGCGAGAGACGAGTTTCCGCGGCACCGTGGAACTGGCAAAAGCCGCCGATCAGCCGGCCCTCCTGCGAATCCCGTTTTCCGCCTACGCCCGTCGATGAGCGATCCCAGCCAGCCCCGTCCACGGATCCCGCAGTCCAAGCCCGCGTGGACGGCGCGCTTTGGAATCCTCCTCGCCCTGGCGACGCCGCTCTGCGGCTGCCGCGACGACTCGGCGCTCGATGCCCAAGCCAAGCCCGGTCCGGTCGTCGATTCGACTGCCCCGTCGGTGAATCCACTCGGACCACGCCTCCGCCTTCGGCTGTCCGGCGGGCTCGAAGGACGACTGGAACCGTGCGGCTGCGCCAGCGGTCAGATCGGCGGGTTGGCGCGCCGGTCGTTCCGCGTCCAATCGGACGCCTCACGCTACGACTACCTCATCGAGGGCGGCGATCTCGTCGAAGGCGGTTCGACGCTCGATGAGCTCAAGCTGCTCACGATCCTCGAGGTCCTCGCCGACCGGCGCGCTCCCTACGACGCCCTCGCTCTCGGACCGCGCGATCTCGAACTCGATCCGGCGTTTCTGGGGGACGTGCTCAGTGCCTTCCCGAAGCTGCCGGTGCTCGCCGCCGACGTCCGGCCGATCGAGGGGAAGGAATTCACCTGGCCGGTGCGCAGCTTCGTCGATCTGAACAAGGACGGCCGGCCGCGCGTGCGCGTGGTCTCGTTGGTGATGCGCATGCCGGAGCGGGAGACGTCGGCCGCCGCGACGCTGACCAAGCTCGATCCCGCCGAGGCGTGGTCGGCCGCCACCGCCGGACTCGAGGCCGACCGATTCTTGGTGCTGCTCGTGCACGGCGGCGCCGATGGGGCTCGTCGGCTCACCGCGCTGTCACCCAAGCCCGACCTCATCGTCGCCGTCGGCGACGTCGCCGAACCGCCCGCCGAGCCGGAACTGCGCGACGGAGTGCCGGTCGTGCAGCCAGGAATTCGCGGCCGCTTCCTCCTCGATGTCTCGTTGGCTCGCGGCGGCGACGGCACGCGCGTGGTCGCCTACGAGCGAGTCACCCTGGAGGGCAGCAAGACCACCAAAGGTGCGATGGAGGACCCTGACGTGCGCGCGCAGGTGCTCGCCCATCGTCATCAGGCGAAGGACGACGGCGCGCGTGCCGCGATGGCGAATCGCTTCCCGCTCGCCGAGGGCCTCGCTTACGTCGGGAGCGCGCGCTGCGCGACCTGCCACGCCGCCGCGGCCAAGGCCTGGGAGGGCAGCGAGCATGCCCACGCCTGGGAAACGCTCGAGAACGCCGAGACGAGCGGCCGCTACCCCTGGCCGGTGACCCACTATCCGGACTGCATCACCTGCCACACCGTCGGCTACGGCCAGGTCTCGGGCTTCGTGGACCCCGACTCCACGCCGACGCTCCGCGGCGTCGGCTGCGAGAGCTGTCATGGCCCCGGCAGCCGCCACGTGTCGAACCCGATCGCCCAACGGCTCGGCCGGGTGGACAGCCAAACCTGCACGAAGTGCCACGATTTCGAACAGTCGCCGAGCTTCGACTACGCCGAGCGCTGGAAACGGATCGAGCACGGCAAGTGAGTGCGCCGATAGACGCCCTTGGCCATGGTTCGCGATCGGAACTCGATGACTCCCGTTGCTTCCTGACGGGCGAACTCGCTACTCTTGAGACCGCGACTCGACCAACGGGTTCGCCACCCGCACAGCGCACATGACAGCCTCATCTTCCCCCGTCGAGTCGTACACGGAGTCTGCGGTTTGGAAGGGGGTGGTCGCCAAGTGTCGCGAGTCCAATCCCTGGCGGGCGAGTTGGCAACTGATCGACACGCTCGTGCCGTACGCCGCGGTGTGGGCGCTGATGTATTGGAGCGTCGGCATCTCCTGGTGGTTGACCGCGGGGCTCGCCTTGCTGGCGGGCATGCTCTTGGTCCGGACCTTCATCATCTTCCACGATTGCGGTCACGGTTCGTTCTTCGCGTCGTCCCGCGCCAACTCGTTCTGGGGCTTCCTCACCGGGCTGCTCACCTTCACGCCGTACCATCACTGGCGGGGCGAACACGCGATCCATCACGGCTCCACCGGTGACCTCGCGCGCCGCGGCGTGGGCGATGTGTGGACGATGACCGTGCAGGAGTATCTCGACGCCTCGCGACGCACGCGGCTGTGCTACCGAGTCGTCCGCAATCCCCTGGTGCTCCTCGGTATCGGGCCCGGCGTGCTCTTCCTCTGGTTGCACCGATTCTCACGCAAAGGCGCCTCGGCGCGCGAACGACGATCCGTGTGGATCACGAACCTCGCCGTATTGGCGATGGCCGCCGGCGGTTGCGCGATCTTCGGGGTCGTCACCTACCTGGTGCTGCAGACCGCCGTTCTGGCGGTCGCCGGAGCCATCGGTGTCTGGCTGTTCTACCTGCAGCATCAGTTCGAGGACGCCTACTGGGAATCCGGTGCGGACTGGGACTACACCGCCGCAGCCCTGAAGGGCAGTTCCTTCCTGCGGTTGCCGCGCGTGCTCCAGTGGTTCTCGGGCAACATCGGATACCACCACATCCACCACCTCAGCCCGCGCATCCCGAACTACAACCTCGAACGGTGCCATCGCTCGCACCCGATGTTCGAAGCGGTTCCGCAGATGTCGCTGCTCGCCGGGATCGCGTCGCTTCGACTCAAGCTCTGGGACGAGTCGTCGAAGAAGCTGGTGACGTTTCACCACGTCAAGCGGCAGCGCCGCGATCGGCAGCAGGTTCGGCCGCGCGCGAAGCGGAACGCCAAGCGCGCAGGCGGATGAGCCCGGCGGCCCCGCGTTAGCGGGCCGCGCGCGGGCTTCGCGACGCGCATCAGGGCACGTTTGCCCAGGCCCAGCGACGCTTGCCGACTTGCACGAGGTAGCGACCCGTGTGGAGCTTCGCGACCGGGTCGCCCTGCTTCACCTCATCGATGCGCACACCGCCCTGCTGCACCTGACGTCGCGCGTCACTCTTGGTCGCGCACAACCCCAAGGCCACGAGCAGATCGGCGAGCGGGATCCCGCCGTCCTGCAAATGCTCCGTAGCGATCGCGATCTCCTCGATCTCGGCAGGCCGCCCACCGTCCTTGAAGACACGATCGAAGGCCTCGACGGCGGCGGCTGCAGCGGCCTCGCCGTAGTAGCCCATCGCGATACGGCGGCCGAGTTCCATCTTGGCGGCGCGCGGGTGACCGCCGAGCAGTGCGTCGATCTCACTCGGCAGGGACTCGGTCAGCAGCGTGAACCAGGCGCGCATCGGCGCATCGGGCAGGCTCATCACCTTGCCGATCATCTGCTCCGCCGAGTCCGTGACGCCGATGTGGTTGCCGAGTGACTTCGACATCTTCTCAGCGCCATCGAGCCCGACGAGCAGCGGCGTGGTCATCAGGACCTGCGGCTCCTGACCGGCGCGCCGCTGCAGTTCGCGACCGACGTGCAAGTTGAAGAGCTGATCGGTCCCGCCGAGTTCGACATCGCAGTGCAGCTCCACCGAGTCGTGTCCCTGCATCAGCGGGTAGATCATCTCGTGGAGTGAGATGGGCTCGCCGGCTCGGAAACGCTCCGCGAAGGAGTCTCGCTCGAGCAAACGCGCGACGGTGAATCCGCCGGCAAGCTTCACGCAGTCGAGGAAGTTCTGTCGGTCGAACCACTCGCCGTTCTCGCGTTCCTCGATGCGATCGATGTCGAGCACCCGGCCGATCTGGGCCCGGTAGGTCGCCTTGTGCCGATCGACCTCCTCTCGCGAGAGCTGGGGCCGCGTCTTGTTCTTCCCGGTCGGGTCGCCGACCATCGCCGTGGCCGTCCCCCACAGCACGATCGGGGTGTGGCCGAGGCGCTGGAAGTCGCGCAACTTGCGTAGGACCACCGTGTGGCCGAGGTGGATGTCGGGCGACGAGGGGTCGATGCCGAGCTTGATTCGCAAGGGCCGATTCTCGCGCCGGCTGCGCTCGAGCTTGTCGACGAGTTCCTTCTCCTCGACGAGGTCGACGACACCACGGCGAAGGATCGCGAGCTGTTCTGGGACGGGAGCGAACATGGGTTTGGCGGCACGGCGGCGCCGGGGCCGACAGGATGACTCAGCGCTTGTCGTTCGGCAATGCAGTCGAGTTCGTTCGTATCACCGACCGCTCCTGCCACCAACGCAACCAGCCCTCTCGGTCGGTGATCGGAATCCCGGTGTCGTGCGCCTCGGCCAACGCCGCTGCGGCGACCGCGCCGAGATCCGGGGTCCCGAGGCGAAGCGCTTCGATCAATCGCGCGTCGGCCCGTGCGCGCGCCTCGCCGGTGCACCGGCGCGATGCCAACCAGACATGGTCGAAGAACCTGGGCTCAGCGCGATCGATCGCCGCATTCAAGGTCCCGAGCGGGTCGGCCTCGATCGCCTCGATTCCCAGCGGGTGGAGCACGAGCTCCGAACGCACCAGGGCCACTCGCCCACCAGGCACGCGCTCGCCGGCGATCTGCCGCATGCCCGGCAGGAGGTCGATCTCGATCTGGACGGTTCGTTCGCAGCCGCGCGGTGACGGGAGCTCCAGGTCGAAGGGCAGCGTCCGCTCCGGCTCGCGACCGAGGTCCCAGGTTCGATCGACGGTCAGAATGTCCTCGAAGCCCGAGGCGAAGCGGGCGCCGAAGGCGTCGCGATCTTCACCACGAACGCGGACGTGGAAGCGGGCAGGTGCGAGGGGGTCGTCGCGGCCGGACAGTATGAGCCCGGTGAGGTCATCCCCTTCCGCAGTCAGCGCGAGTTCGCACGCCAGCATGTCGCTCAGCGGCGGCCGCGGTTGCCGGGTCCGAAGCACGAGTCGCGAGGTCAGGCTTCGCTCGGCTCGCAGCAGTCGCGCCAACTTGCGAAAGCCGAGCAAGGCCTCGCGACACCAGTCCGGCGCGTCGGTTCGATCGTGCTGGGCGAGCAGGAACTCGAGCCAGTCGAGATCGCGATCGGCTCCCGCCTGGCGCATCTGCGCGACGACGCTCTGGTAATAGGCATCCGCGGCGGTGGCCTCATGACCGGGATCCGCCAGCGGGATGACGACGGCTTCCGCGCCGAGCAGAGCATCGAAGTCGTCACGGTGCGGCACGTCCTCCGTGGTGCATGCCGACAGACAGGACCAGGCGGCGACACCGAGCAGGAACCGCGCGGAACCGATCCCGCGCGACTTCCTACCCGGCATCGGCCGCCCGCGGACGATCACGAATCGCCCTCGCCGTCCTTCGCGTCGCGCTTCTCCTTCTCGCGCACGCGCGCACCGAGGTCCTTGAGCTGGGACGCCAACGCGCCGAGACCGGGCGTGCTCTCCTGCTCGCGCATCGCCGGTGCCTCGCTCTCCTCGCCCTCGCCGGTGTCGAAGTGGGTCTGAATGAGCGTGAGGCCGATCTTGCGCTCGTCGGGATCGATCTTGATGACGCGGACCTCGACCTTCTGGCCGATCTTCACGACGTCCTCAGGGTTGTCGACCTTGTGGTCGGCCAGTTCGGACACGTGGAGCAAGCCTTCGAGGCCCTCTTCCAGCGACACGAAGACGCCGAAGTTGGTGATCTTCGTGACGGTGCCCGGGACGCTGTCGCCGATGTGGTAACGCGCCGGGATGTCCATCGACCAGGGGTCCGAGTGGAGCTGCTTGAGTCCGAGCGCGATGCGCTTCTTCTCCTGGTCGACCGAGAGCACCACGCACTCGATCTCCTCGCCCTTCTTCACCACTTCGCTCGGATGCGTGACCTTCTTGGTCCACGACATGTCGGTGATGTGGAGCAGGCCGTCGATGCCTTCCTGCAGCTCGATGAACGCACCGTAGTTGGTGAGGTTGCGCACCTTGCCGCGGATGATCGTGCCCGGCGGGTAGGACTCGGAGACCATGTTCCAGGGGTTCAGCTCGGTCTGCTTCATGCCGAGGCTGATCTCCTGCTTCTCCTTGTCGATCTCGAGCACGACCACCTCGACGCGATCGCCGACGTTGACGACTTCGCTCGGGTGATTGACGCGCTTGGTCCAGGACATCTCCGAGATGTGCACGAGACCTTCCACGCCGTCCTCCAGCTTGACGAAGGCGCCGTACGACATGAGGTTGACGACCTCGCCGGTGTGACGCGACGCGACCGGGTAGCGGTCCTCGATGCGCTCCCAAGGCGATTCCGACTTCTGCTTCATGCCGAGCGCAATGCGCTCACGATCGCGGTCGATCTTGAGGATCTTGACCTCGACCTCGTCGTTGATCTGCACCATCTCCGTCGGGTGGTTGATGCGACCCCACGACATGTCGGTGATGTGGAGCAGGCCGTCCAGACCGCCGAGATCGACGAACACGCCGAAGTCGGCGATGTTCTTGACGATGCCCTTGCGGACCTGACCTTCCTGGATCTCGCCGAGCAGGTTCTGCTTGAGCTTCTCACGCTCTTCTTCGACGAGCTTGCGGCGCGAGACGACGATGTTCATGCGCTCTTCGTCGATCTTGATGATGCGCGCACGCACGGTCTGGCCGATCCACTCGTCGACGGCGACCGCGCGACGGATGTCGAGCTGCGAGGCCGGCAGGAACACCGGCACGCCGATGTCGACCAGCAGACCACCCTTGATCTTCTTGGTGATCGGACCCTCGATGACGTCGCCCTCGTGATGGGTCTCGATGACACGTTCCCAACCGCGGATGCGATCGGCGCGGCGCTTGCTCAGCTCGATGAAGCCGTCTTCATCGTCGATGCGCTCGACGAGCACCTCGAACTCGGCGCCCGGAACCACGGCCGTCGGATCCTCGAACTCGTCGAGCGGGATACGACCCTCGGACTTGTAGCCGACGTCGACGAAGACGGTGCCGTCTTCGAGAACGCGGAGGATCTTGCCTTTGACGATCGCACCTGAGGTGAGGTTGCCGACCGACCTGGTCATCGCCTCTTCGAACTGGTCGAGAGAGGTGACGTTCCCGAGCGCTTGACCCATCAGCTCATCGAGCTTCGTGGGGTCGAGCGCAAACTTCTGGATGAGTTGCTTGCCTTGGATACGTGCCATGGAGACGGGGGTTTGGGGGCGAAACTGCCTGCGGTTGGAATCGCGTTCTTCGCGATGGGACTACAGTGACGGATGAATCCCGGCGCCACCGTGGTCGCCGGGGGAATACGAGGTGGTGTCGCGAACGGCGACCGTCGAAGCCTTGGCGGACTCGGCGTCGAGACCCGCGAGCGCGGCGATGCGCTCGCGCACGAGCGTGAGACCATCGGGCCCGAGAGCTTCGGCGGCGCTCATCGGCTGCCCGAAGTGGACTTCACAGCGATGCGGCCGCGGGAAACGCTGATGACGCGACCACGACTTGAAGGTGCCGCGCACGCCGACCGGGATGACCGGCACCGGCACCTTGCGCAAGATGATCTGGAAGCCGGCGCGGATCTCGCCGAGGCGGCCGTCGTCGGTGCGACGGCCTTCCGGAAAGACGAAGACCGCGTGCCCTTTCGACAGTTCGTCGATGGCGCGTTCGAGGCCCGCGCGCGCCGACCCGTCGCGATCGATGAAGCGCACCCCGACGGCGTGGAGGAACCTGCCGAAGAGCGAGCCCTCACCAAGGGTCGAGCGCGCGATGAATCGTGCATCGCGACCGCAGACGCAACCGACCAAGGGCGGATCGAGGAAGCTCGCGTGATTGGCCAGCAGCAACACCGGCCCGGTGCTAGGCACGTTCTCCCGGCCGACGATCTTGCTGCGGTGCCACAGCGCGAAGTAGATGCGACAGGCGAGGCGCGAAGGCCGGTAGATCCACTGGATCATGCGGAGGAGACCTCCGAGCCCCGACCGGCGCGCACCAGAGTCACGAGCCGAGCCACGACCTGCTCGATCGTCAGGCCGGTCGTGTCGACCACCACCGCATCGGCCGCTTGCTCGAGCGGTGCGTGCACGCGACTCGAATCGGCGCGATCCCGCTCGGCCATCGCGCGCGCGACTTCGCTCTCCCGCAGAGCGGTGGTGTCACTGCCGGACCGATCGCGCTGTTCCAGAGCGCGGCGGCGCGCTCGTTCGGCGAGCGATGCGTCGAGCCAAATCTTCCACCGTGCCCGCGGAAACACCACGGTGCCGAGATCGCGGCCTTCGGCGACCGTCGGCCGACCGCGCGCGAAGGCGCGTTGTGCGTCACGCAGACGACCGCGCACCGCGGGGTTGGCGGCGACGGCGGACACCGCGGCGTCAACGCGCGGCTCGCGGATCCGTGCGGCGACATCGACCCCATCGAGCAGCACGCGGCCCTTCGCATCGATCGCCAGATCCAACGCCGCCAGAGTGCGCTCGAGTTCGGCCTCGTTCTCGACCCGACCATCGGCGGCCGGCACCTGGCCGGTCTCCAGGAGGCGCAGCGTGATCGCGCGGAACATCGCGCCAGTGTCGAGGTGCGCCCAGCCCAGGGCGATCGCCAACGCCCTTGCCACGGTGCTCTTGCCGGCTCCCGCCGGGCCGTCGATCG
>JBFXDD010000052.1:18447-25684 GCA_050181465.1 Planctomycetota bacterium | reverse complement strand
GACTCTGGTGAGGCGCATGGTGAGCGAGTCCGAGCGTCGCTCGAAAGCCGCGCAGCGGCAAGTGGACGGTTTCCCGGGTAGCATCCGCGGCCCTTCTCCGTCGCCAGCGAGTCCAGCCCTGTACCTCACCCTGATCGCCGCATTCGTCGGCCTGCTCATCCTCGGTCTCTCCATCCTCGGCGGCGCCGGCTGGTTCTGGTCGCCCGTGTTCGGGCTCCTCGCCTTCGTCGCCGCTTGGATCATCGGCGGGCGCATGCTGCAGAAGCGCCTGTTTCCGGTGATGCAGCAGGTCCAGCGCCAGATCGAAGCGGGGATGATCCAGCCCGCGATGGCGAGTCTTCGGGCGATGCTCCCACTCGGCAAGTGGCTGCCGCTCTTGACCGGCAGCGTGCATGCACAGATCGGCATGCTCGCCTACCACTCGGGAAAACCCGAGGAGGCGATCGACGCACTGGAGAAGGCGGGTCGCCGCTCGGGCGATGCGCGCTTGCTGCTCGCGTGCATCCGCTATCGTGACGGCAAGAAGGAACAGGCGATGCAACTCCTCGAGGAGACGCTGCCGTTCAACCGCAAGCACGTCCTCGTCCACAATGTCTACGCGTGGTTGCTCGAGAAGGAAGGGCGACGGGACGACGCGATGCGCGTGCTCAATCGCCTACTGACCAAGCAACCGCACGAGATCAGCCAGAAGAATCTCCTGCGGCTACAGAACGATCAGAAGCTCGACATGAAGGCCTTCGGCGTGCAGTGGTTCGCCCTCGGCTTCGAACGACCGCCGGCGAGCATGGGCGAGATGCGACCGATACGGAAAGGCTTCCGTACTCCGCCCAAGCAGCGCGGCTCGAAGGGCTGATTCAGCTCGCGCCGGCGCTGACGATCGCCACGCGATCGGGATCGAGATGGCGACGCGCGACACGTTGCACTTCCTCGCGCGTGATCGCGCGAACCATGTCCGGGTAGCGCTGGATGTAGTCGTAGCCCAGCGAGTAGCGCTTGCACCGGATCGCGTAGCCGACCAGATTCGCATTGCGCTCGAGTCCGAAGACCCAGCTACCGGTGAGGTAGTCGGCGACGTCACGCAGTTCCTGCTCGGTCACGAGTTCATCGCGCATCATGCGAATCTCGCGAAGGAAGCCTTCGGTCGCGCGCGCGCGGTGCTCGGGTGAGGTGCCGATGTACGCCGAGAACAAGCCCGGCTCGAGACCAGCTCCGTTCGTGATGGCGGCGTGGACCGTGTAGCAGAGGCCTTGCTCGTCGCGGAGCTTCTTGCCGATACGAGAGGTGAATCCCGGCCCGGTCCCGAGGATGTGATCCATGACCAGGAGCGCCACGTAGTCCGGGTCGGAGCGGCGGATGCCGAGATGACCGAGGAATACATGGACCTGTTCTCGATCGAGCGGCAGGTGCACCGCACGGGTTCCGGCCAAGGGCGCCGGTTGCGGCAACATCGAACGCGCCGGCTCGTCTCCGCGCAGAGAACGAAAAGTCTTCGCCAGAAGATCCAACGTCTCTTCCACCTCCCACGGACCCGCCGCGGCGACGACAGTGTCATGCGGGCCGTAGTAGCTCGCGTGAAAGCGCCTCAGATCCGCGGGGCGCAGCGCCATGGTGGACTCCGCGGTGCCGTAGCGTGGCCTTCCGAGCGGATGATCGCCGTAGATCTCCCGACGAAACCGCTGCGACGCGAGGGTGCGCGGCTCAGCAGCGTCGGCCTCGATTTCCGCGGCGATCTCACCCTGGAGACGACGGACTTCGCGCGCATCGAAGGCCGGATCGGTCACCACTTGATGCAGCAGGCGAACCGCTTTGCGCGCCTCGTCGACCGGACACTGGATCGAGGCCGATCCGGCCGACGTATCGAGGGCAGCTCCGAGCACTTCCACCGCTTCGGCGAGCGACACGGAATCGAGCGAGCGAGTGCCCTCCTCGAGCATCGAGCCGGTGAGGTAGGCGAGACCACCTTCGCGCGGTCCCTCCTCGAGCTGGGTCGCCCGAAAATTCGCTGCTGCCGCGAAGGTCGGCACGCTCGGGTTGCGAACCGCGATACACGTCAACCCATTGCCGAGCACACGCTCGCCTATATCGAGATCGATCTTCTTCACGATTTCTTCCTCGCCGTGCGCGACTTCCGCGCGCGCGAGCTCTTGCGGCGAACGGACGGCCGCGGGATGCGGTAGTCGTCGGGCACTCCGTACACGGTGGTCCAGCGTTCCTGGGCGAACACGCGCATCGCGACCTCGCGCACGACACGCCGATCGATGCTGTCATAGGTCGGCAGGATGTCGCCGAGCAGCTTCCAGCCTCGCGGGGACAGCGCTTCGTAACGACCGATGCGAATGGCCGACTCCAGCGCCGTCTCATCCTCGAAGAGGAAAGCCGAACGGATCTGGATCCGCGCACGCTTGAGCTCGGCCGCGGTCACACCGTCCTGACGAAGCGTCTCGATCTCCTCCCGAACGATCGCTTCGACCTGCTCTGGATCGACACCCGGCCGCAGCTCGACAGCTACGGTGAACAGTCCCGGATCCAACCGCGTCTCGTTGCCGGCGTGCACTTGGGTCGCGAGTTCCTGTTCGACCACCAGTCGACGATGCAACCGCGAACTCTTCGCGGCGGCGAGCACCTGCGCCAAGATGTCGAGCACGAAGTCGTCGTGCTCACCGACCCGTGCGGATCGGCACGCGAGGGAGATTCGACACAGCGGTCCGGGGGTGCGCACCACGCCGCGCCGCTCGCCGCGAAACTCCGGCTCCGCCAGGACTTCAGGCCGACCGTTGCCGCGCGGCAGGTCGCCGAACAGGCTCTTCGTCGTCTTCGCCGCCGACTTCGCGTCGATGTCGCCGACAACCACCAGGAAGGCGCGATCGGGCGCGTAATGCCGCTGATAGAAGTCGCGCATCCCATCCACCGTCAACCGCTCGAGGTCCTCGCGATAGCCGATGATCGGACGGTGATACGGATGGACGTCGAAGGCCAAGGACTCCGTCGCAGTGAACAAGCGATTCCACGGCTCGTCTTGTCCCATCGCGAGTTCCTCGAGCACGACCTGTTTCTCGGACTCGAACTCTTTCGGATCGAGCAGGCAATCGCGCATTCGACTCGCCTCGATCTCGAGCGCGGTCTCCCAACGATCGGCGGCGAGCGAGAAGTGATACGCGGTGCTGTCGTGATCGGTGTAGGCGTTGTTGCTCCCGCCCAGCTTGCTCGTCACCAGATCGATCTCGCCCTTGGCGTAGCGCGAGGTCCCCTTGAACATCATGTGTTCCAGGAAGTGCGCGACACCCGATTCACCGGTCCGCTCGTCGCGCGAACCGACACGATAGAACAGCGCAGTGGCGACGACCGGCAGGCCGCGACGTTCGACGAACACGGCCCGCAAGCCGTTGTCGAGCTGCAATTCTCGATGTTGTGGGATCATTCCTCGCCTCCGCCGCGCTGACCACCGCCGTGGAGTTCACCGCTGCGATCCGTGTCGACATCGCTCGTGATCGACAGCAGTGCTTGTACTTCGTCGGTGCGTAGGAACCGCCAGCGCCCCGAACCAAGTCCATGCAGAGACAGGGGACCGATCCGAACGCGCTTCAGCGAGATGACCGGATGATCGATCTTCGCGAACATGCGGCGGATCTCGCGGTTGCGACCTTCCTTGAGAGAGACCTTCAAGTAGGTGCGATCGCGACCGCGCCGCTCCACGACGATCCGAGCACCGCTCGTCTTGCCCTCGCTCAGCCAGACGCCGCCGCGCACTTTCTCGATCGCCGTGTTCTCGACACGGCCCTGGACCAGGACGGCATAGGTCTTGGCGAGACCGTGCCGCGGATGCGCGACGCGCTGGGCGAAGTCCCCGTCGTTGGTGACCAAGATCAGGCCCTCCGACTCCGTGTCGAGCCGACCGACGGTATAGACCCGCCCCTTCACCTGCGGCAGGAAGTCGATCACCCGACGGCGCTGCTCGTTCGCAGCGTTCGTGCACACGACGTCCTTCGGCTTGTTGAAGAGCACGTAGACCGGCCGCTCCTGTTGGATGCGCTTGCCGTCCACCCGCACGTCGTCGACCAGAGGGTCGATCCGGGTGCCGAGTTCGACCACGATCTCGCCGTTCACCTCGACACTTCCGCTGGCGATCACCTCATCGGCGGCGCGACGACTGCACACACCGGATGCCGCGAGAAAGCGGTTGAGCCGCATCTTCTCGTCTCCCGGCACCGGAGCCGACTCGATGGGAGTGACCTTGACGGCCCGCTTCTTCGGCGGGCTCTTGCGAGGTCGAACGGGTCCGCGAACCCGAACATCCGGGCGACTGCGCGCACCGCCACCGCGATTCGACCTTGGTGCGTCGCGCCCCGCGCGCGATGGGCCTTTCTTCGATCCACGCTTCTGTGCCATCAGTTCCGCCCCTCGCTCTCGCCATCCATCCAAAGGAATTCCATCGGCCCGATCGGCGACACGAACACCGCCGGAATGCTCGCCGGAATCAACACGGACTCGAACGCCCGCACCGGCAACGGTGGGTCCTGTCCCCCACTGCGCCAACCGACCGCGGCCATACCCGAAAGCATGGTCAGCACCTTGAAGCTACCCTCGGTGCCGATCGTCGCCGGCGACTCGAGCCGCAACCGACGTGCACGAAAGTGCGGCGTGCGCAACAGCCACTCGCCGTGGCCGTCGATGCGTTCCGGCTGCACGGTCGGCTCACCCTCGTCACCCACGCGCATCGCTTCGATCGCCTCTCGTCGGTGCATCGGGCGATCTCGCCCCCAATCCCAGATGCGGAACGTGATGTCGGAGTTCTGCTGGATCTCGAACAGCACGACGTCGGGTCCGATGGCGTGCACGACGCCGGCAGGAATCGAGATGACGTCTCCCGCCTTCGGCACCATGTAATGGAGCAGCGACTCGACGGCCTTGCCTTCGAGCACCGCGGCTTCCGCCTCCGCGCGCGTGGTGCCAGGACGAAAACCGCGCGCGATCTTGGCACGAGGACCGGCGTGCAGGACCAGCCAGGCCTCGTTCTTCGGACCATCGCCGTGACGCTTGCCCTGTTCCGGCCCCGGATGCACCTGCACCGACAACCAGTCGCTGGCGTCGATGAACTTCAGCAGCAACGGAAATCGACCGCCGTAACCGGGCGTCACGCGGGAGCCCAGCAACTCACGATCGTGCTTGCGAAGCAGCGCGCCAAGATCGCCGTCGCTGCCGTCGCGAAACGTGCTGCTCTCGCCGTCGCGGTCGAACAACTCCCAACTCTCACCGATGGCCTCGCCGGCGGGCAGGGTCATGCCCAAGCGATCGGCGAGGTTGCGCCCGCCCCAGACTTTGGGCAGGAGCTTGCGGCGGAGGACGACAGGGCGCAGTTCGGGCATCGAGGCGTTTGGAATCCGGCCCTTGTATCGACGGCGGGCAAGCGCGGCCAGCGCTACGCCTGCTCGCTTTCGCCGCTCGTCGCCCCGCGGGCGCGCAATACCAAGCGTCTCGCTTCGGCGAGCGCCTCGGAATCAGCACCCTCCCCGACCGCCATCGCCGCCAGTTCTTGCTCCGAACGCGCGCGGTCGAGCCGCACCAGGGTCGAGTAGGTCCGGCCGTCTCGCACCGACTTCTCGACTTTGTGATGTGCGTCGGCAAAGGCGGCGACCTGCGGCAAGTGCGTGACGATCAGGACCTGATGATCACGGGCGACGTCGCGCAGCTTGCGGCCGACCTCCAACCCCAGCCGCCCGCCGATCTCCGCGTCGATCTCGTCGAAGACCACGAAGGGCACGCGGTCCTGGTCGGCGAGGCACTTCTTGATCGCCAGGACGATGCGCGCCGCCTCACCGCCGGACGCGGTCTCGCGCATCAGTGTGAACGGCTCGCCCGGATTGATCCGCACCGCGAGATCCAAGGGTCCGGGCCCGTGTTCGGTCGCCGTCTCGAGCAGCCGCGGGGACGCTTCGATCTCGGCATCGAAACGCAGCTCGATCCGCGTGTCGGCCATGCCCAAGTCGGCGAGCTCGCGTTCGATCGAAGCGACGAAAGGTGCTGCGACTTTCCGACGAGCGCGGACCAACTTGCGGCCCGCGGCAGCCAGGGCCGCCAGCGCCTCGCCGAAGGCGGTCTCCAGCTCCTGTGGCGAGCGGGACTCCGCCTCGAAACGGTCCAGTTCCGCGCGGGCGGCGGCTTCCCGGGCGAGCAGGTCGGCTTCGCTGGGGCCGAATCGCGCGAGCGCCCGACGCAGGGTGGCGAGTCGATCGTCGACGGCCGAGAGTCGCGCCGGGTCGAGATCGAGGTCGGCTGAGCGCGACTCGACGAGCCGGGCCGCCTCCGCGACCTGGGTCTCGGCCTCGCCGACGAGCTCGGCCGCGGCCTCGAGGCGCCGATCGATCCGCGCGGCGTCGAGCAGGGCGCGACTCGCACGAGCGAGCAGAACTCCGGCACTCGGTTCGCCCTCGGTCAAGGCATCGAGGGAGGTCGAGAGACCCGCCCGCAGACGGTCGAGATTGGCGAGCAGTTGATGCTCGGCCTCGAGTTCGGCCAGTTCGCCGGCGCGGGCACCGATCGCCGACAACTCAGCGAGTTGGAAGCGCAGGAATTCCATCCGCGCCAATCGATCACGCTCGCTCGCCGCCATCTCCGCGCATTCCGCCTGAGCCTGTCGGGCTGCCGACAGCGCCCCGGCGAAGTTCCGGCGAAGTTCAGCGGTGCCGCCGAATGCGTCGACCGCCTCGGCTTGAGCCTCCGGTCGCATGAGCGCTCGACTCTCACCCTGGCCGTGGATCTCGATCAAGTGCTCGCCGAGATCGCGCAAATCGCGCAGCGTGGCCGGTCGCCCATCGATCCGAACCGAACTGCGGCCGCGCGAGTCGACGAGTCGCGACAGGATCAAAGTCCCGTCTTCCGGCAACTGCCCGCACAGAGATTGCAGACGTTGTCGCACCGGCTCCCAGCGAGCGCCGCTGCCGATCCGGAACTCGCCGTCGACCCGCAGTTCCTCCGCACCGTGCCGAACCAAGTCGCCGCTCACCTTCTCACCCCGCAAGACCTTCAGCGCCGTGATGACCAGCGACTTGCCGCCGCCGGTCACTCCCGACAACACGTTGAGGCCGCGATCGAAACGCAGTTCTCCGGCGGCGATCAGGGCGAGGTCGCGGATGGTCAGAGCGAGAAGCATGGCGAGCGCGATGGGCGCCACAATCTAGCCCGGACACTCCGTGATCGTCTGCTGCGATCGCCACAACTCGCGCCCGGCCGCGTCGCTACG
>JBFXDD010000052.1:0-18347 GCA_050181465.1 Planctomycetota bacterium | reverse complement strand
TTCACCGACCAGGCCTCGCTCCGCGCGGGGCGCATCGACCTGCCGGTGCGGACGACGATCCGCATCTGCCTGCTCCTGGGCGCGACTTACGGCGTCTTCATGGGACTCTACGGCGCGCTTCGCAGCGAGAATGCGGCGTGGCTTCAGATCCTCACGAGTGCGTTGAAGGTGCCGTTGCTGTTCCTCCTGACGCTCGTCGTGACCGTCCCCTCGCTCTACGTGGTCTCGGCGCTGGCCGGTTCGCGGTTGCGATTCCTCCAGACACTGCGGTTGCTCCTGGTCGCGATCGCCGTCCATCTCGCGCTGCTCGCGAGCTTCGGGCCGGTGACCGGCTTCTTCACGCTGAGCACGGAGAGCTATCCCTTCATGGTGCTGCTCAACGTCGTGTTCTTCGCTGCCGGCGGCTTCGCGGGACTTCGACTCCTCGAGCGTGCCACCGCCAATATGTTCGAGGGAGCTTCCTCGACAGCGCTCCAGCCGCCGCCGACAACGGCGACGACGGCGACGGCGACCGACACGTCCCTCGAAGCCTCACCGACGCCAATGCCGCAATCGGAGCACGCACCGAGGCGAGATGTGGTCAAGTCACAGCGCATCTTCGCGGCCTGGCTGGTCATCTATTCGATCGTCGGTGCGCAGATGGGCTGGATCCTCCGGCCGTTCATCGGCTCACCGGATCTACCGTTCACGCTGTTCCGCGAGCGAGACTCGAGCTTCTTCGGTGGCGTGTGGACCGCGCTCCAGCAGCTCTTCCGATGAATGCGGCCGGACACCTGTCGACGGCCACGGACGACCTGTTGCGTTCGCGCGGCCGCTTCGCACCGGGAGTACCGGTCGAGGTCAGATCGCTGATCGCATTGCTGGTCGTCTCCAGCGCGGCGTACGGCTTGGTTCTCGGCGCCTTCGGTCTGCGACCGCTCCAGATGCTGTACTCCGCGATCAAGGTTCCGCTCTTGCTCGGCGCGACGACCCTGATCTGTCTACCGAGCTTCTTCGCGATCCACGGCGTGCTCGGCTTGCGCGAACAGTTCGGCGAAGCGGTTCGCGGCGTGCTCGCGAGCCAGGCAACCTTCGGCATCGCTCTCGCATCACTCGCTCCGCTGACGGCGCTGGTCTACGTCTCGAGTGACGAGTATCCCATCGCCACGCTCCAGAACGGGCTCATGTTCGCGCTCGCGACCGCGGCCGCGCACGTCACCATGACGCGCCACTACGAACGGTTGGTCGCGCGCGATCGTCGTCACCGCCTCACGCGGATCGCGTGGGTGCTGATCTACGTGTTCGTCGCCATCCAGATGGCGTGGGTGATGCGCCCGTTCGTCGGCGACCCGTCGACGCCCACCGCATTCTTCCGCGCTCGAGCGTGGAGCAACGCGTATGTCGAAGTGCTCCACGCGATCGCGCTCGCGTTTCGCTGACGCCGAACGATCGCCCGCCCGGCGCGTCGCGATCAACGCGCGAGGCGCACGAACAGCCTATCCGTAGCCGAGAACGTGTTCGTGCCCGAATGGAAGATCCAGTCCTGGAAGTAGAGATCCGCACCGGCGAGGGACTCGACGAGAGGGAACGACCAGATCGCCTGCGCACCGACGCGGATCGGCAGGTTGCCGAGCGCTCCGGCGCCACTGAGCGGAACGAGCTGTGTGCAACCGGGCGTGATGAAGCTGAACGGCATCGGGACGTTCGTCGCAGACAGTGCCATGAACACGATGTGCGTATCCGTGGCAGCGGCACCGCTCACCGCGAGATCCACTTGGCGATTGCCGATCAGCGCATTCTTCCAGGCGAAGTTCGACGGCGCTGACCCGAACCACTGGATCGTCGTCGGACTGCAGGCCGTTCCCTCGTTCTGGATCACCGCGCCCGATGGATGCGCGAGCGCCTGGTTGTAGAAGTTGATCTCACTCGCGTCGAACCACCCATAGTGAAGGCGGAACGCTCCCTGGACTGACATGAAGTTCACGGGAAGCTCGCTCAGCGTCTGTCCCGCGAGTGCGGTGTAGACCGGCAAGCGTGGCTCGAGCATGTCGCCCTGAAAGCCGCATCTGGTGACATAGGCGGTGTTGGATGTCGCAGAGTGGTCACGCCACGCGGGAGCCCAGTGCGATCGAGTCTGGTGATCGAAAGCGATTCCAGTCGCTTCCAGTGTGCGAGCGCTCTCGTGCTGCAGCAGCCTGGGAGTGCGGTTGCCGGCAGTACTTGGAATCGAGGAGTTCGCACTCCAGTCCAGGCACTCGATCCAGATGTCGCGACCGCGCACAGATGACGTCTTGCCGACGCTCGTTTCGACGGTAGTGAACGCAACCGCGTAACGTCCGAAGGATCCTGCAACTTGCGCTCCCACCTGGTGTAGGGATCCACCTCCGCTTGCCAAGTCACTGACCCAACTGCCGCCCAGCAGAGCACCCGTGGCATCGATCCGTCGCCCGACCAGATCCCAGTCGTCGTTGACGATCGAGCTGTTGTACGCCTGGTGCACGCAGAACCAAGTCCCGCTGCTGCCGCCTTCCGCCTGTTGATTCACTGCCGGTCGCTCAGCATCGACGGTGCCGCCACCGGCAATGTTCACTCGCGCGTTCCAGGTTCCGTTCGTGGTCGAGGTATCGAGTAGCGCGCCGACGACTTCCGAGTTCGCGGTCTCGGAGAAGCTGCCGCCGGTGGTCTCGCGCTGGAAGACGACGAACGCGTGGGGCCCACTTCCGCCGATCGTTCCACCGACATCAGGTCGCCAGTCGTGCACTCCGGACAGGTTGATGAACGACGTCGTGTTGGTGCGAAGGTTCAGATCGGTCACCGCGTGCACGTGGGCGCGAATGCGCCGGGTTCCGAATCCGTCTCGAGCGTCCCACGCGAGAACCCACCGATCCGTGCCGGCCACATAAGCACAGCTCACGTTTCGACTGTCCTCCGTCGAGATGTCATAGAAGAGGCTCGTGGACGCGGCGTTGGGCAGACTCCGCGACGTGCAACGAACGTCACTGTCCGTGCCGGAGATCGGGAACGAACTGACGACGAAGTGGCGATTCGCACCTTGACCCTCGGCGGTAGCGAAGTCGAGATCGAGGTAGCTGATACCGAGGAGGTATCCGACCTCGAAGGTGCGCGTCAGAAGCGGGTCCACGACGAGCGGGAACTCGGCAACCGCCATGGAGGCAGCGTCCAGTTCCAGTTCGATGACACCGTCGCGCCAGGCACTGGTGACCGGGAAGTGGCGGCCGTTCGCATCGATCGCGGTCGCCTCACCGTAGTTGAGGATCTTGCGGCCCTGAGCGTCGGCGAACTCCAGTTTCTGCTGCGCCGGGACTGCCTCGACGGCGCGCAAGGCAGTCGCCACTGCGCCGCGGATGCGCAGAGCGCCGGGAGAAGCGGGCCGATGCTTCAGCACGAAGGTCTGCTCGAGCCCCTCGGGGCGCACGTCGTACGCTTCGATGACGTTCGCGAAGCGATACTCGGCGCGGAAGTCGCGATGCCAAAGCACCGCGCGGTCACCGTCGACGAGCAGGTTCTGCTCGCCCACGGTGACCGCGACCGTCCGCCAACCGAAGGGCTGGTTGTGCGGGTAGTCACTCCCCAGGTAGGGAATGAAGGTCATCCCGTCGTGAAAACTCACCTTGTAGTTGCCGCCGGCGGCCCAGACCTGCGGTGGAGCGTCGTCGTGCCGCAGTTCATGGATCGGCAGGCTCTCGGCGATACCGAGATCCTGCGCCGGCATGGCCGCAGGCAGTAGGGAGAGTGAGAGGAGAAGCAGGAGGGAAGGGGTGAGTCGGGACATGGATGGCCTCGCACCCGAGTCATCCGCAGACGGCGCCGGGTGTGGCACGGCCCGACCGGATTCTTGATCGATCGTGACGCCACCGGCGTTCGACCTCGTCGCCGCCGGCGTGTCGATCCCCTGACATCGATGCTTCGTCGACGTTGCGGTCGATCAGCCCAAGACGGCGTCGACGACCATCATCGCGACGAACCCCAGGACCAGGGCGAAGGTGGCACTCCGTTCGCGCGAGTCCCGGTGGGTCTCCGGGATGACCTCGCCGGAGACCACGAACAGCATCGCCCCAGCCGCGGCGGCGAGACCGTAGGGCAGGACCACCTCGCCCAAGGTGGTGAACAGTGCCCCGAAGACGCCGCCGATCGGCTCCGCGAGTCCGGTCAGGCAGGCGATCCAGAACGCGCGCGCCCGGCTGCTGCCGTCGGCGAGCAGCGCAGCCGCCACCGCCAGTCCTTCGGGCAGGTTCTGCAGCCCGATGCCGGTCGCCACCGCAGCTCCCGCCGCATCACCGGCACCCCACGCGACTCCCACGCTCGCGCCTTCGGGAAAGTTGTGGAGCGTGATCGCGACGACGAAGAGGCCGTAGCGACCCAGTCCGGAGCGCGGCGGTCCCTCGCGACCCTTCACGAAGTGCTCGTGCGGGGTCAGGGCATGGAGCAACCAGATCGCCACCGCGCCGAGCAAGAGCCCGATCCCGACTACGAAGACCGCCTCGCGCTCGCTGCCGCCTCCGGCTTTCACCAACTCGAGTGCCGGCATCACGAGGGAGAACACGGTCGCACCGAGCATGACGCCCGCGGCGGCCGCGAGCATCAGCGTGCGGGACGTCTCACCCCACTGCCGCCGCAGGAAGATCGGCAGTGCACCGAGCCCCGTGCAAGCTCCCGCGATCGTGCTCGCGGTCAGACCGGCGAGGAAGGTCGAGTCCATGACGCGACCCTTCGATAGCGGGAAGCGCCTGCCCGACCAAGGCGGGCTTTCGCCGGGAGTACCCGCTGGCCGGGACTGTTCGTGAGAGCCGTCGCGAGATCGACGCAGGCCGATGCCCAGGCAGGAGCCGCGTCGGTCGACGACCGACGCGTGGCCGTAGCTACGCTGCCGGGGAGGAGCTGACGTAGCGAAGCGGACGGACGCGATTTGCGGCGATCGCAGCAGGCGTTCACGAATAGTCTGGGCTAGAGTGCGGCGATGCCGACCGGGCGGGTCGGCGCCCGCCGGTCACCACCGGCAAGCTTTCACCTTTGGTTCAGGAGGGGGCGGACGCGCCCTCTGTCACGATGCGCACCGTTTCGAACACGCCAGCCGCGCTGGCGGCAGCTTTCTTCGTCGCCGTTGGTTTCTCGGCGACCGCACTCCGCGGGCAGGATCAGCCTCGCTTCTTGGATCTCGACTCCGGCGAGCTCTTCGCGCCGTCTTCACGCGAGACCGCGACCCCCCGATTGCCGCAGGACAGCGACTACTCGGTGAATCGGATGTTCCGCGAACTGCACGGCTCGTTCGTGCAGAACGCTTTCGTCTATCAGCCGAACATCACGCTGAGCTACCACAACCAGCGCGAGACCTCGGTGAAGAGCGACCCGGGTCAGTTCGACTTCGATCAGTTCCGCGGCGAGTTCTTCTTCCCGCTGGCGGTCGACCCCGATCGCTTCCTCACGATCGGCGGGTCGGTCAACGATCGCCGCTACAACTTCACCTCCACGGCGCCGGTCGCGGGCGACGAAGACCTGTTCCGCTTCGCCCTCGATTTGGGCGGCGGCTGGTTCGTCGACGACGACTGGCTCTTGCAGCTCAACTTCCGACCCGGCGTCTACAGCGACCTCGACGGCACGTTGAATCGTCGCGACTGGCAATGGTTCGGTGACTTCGTCGCAACGTGGCGGGTCGACGAGTCGGTGTTCCTGAACTTCGGGGTCTCACGCGACGAGACCTTCGACGAAGTGGGTGTCTACCCGGTGCTCGGCCTGTCCTGGAAGATCAGCGACGAGTTCCGCTTCGACATGAACCTACCGAAGAAGGTGGAGTTCTCGTGGCTGCCCAGCGCTTCGTGGATCTGGTCGGCGGGTGTCGCGGTCGAGGGTGACGAGTACAACGTGCGCGCACCCGGCACCAAGCAGAACTACTACGCTCGCACGCAGGAGGTCGAGGTCTACCTGCGCGGCACCTACCGGCTCGACGACTACTTCTCGTTGTGGGGCCGCGCGGGCAGCACGATCGCCGGTCACTACGAGTGGCGTCTGAATGCCAACGGCGGCGGCCCACCCACCGCGAACTTGTCGGGCACGCAGGATGCTGCCTTCTTTTTCGAGTTCGGCGCGGGATTCAGCTTCTGAACACCGCAGCTCCGAGTTTCGATCCGCGCCGCACCGATTGCCCGTTGTGCGGCGCGCAAGACCTGGAAGCTTGGGATCGCGACGCACACGGCCGCACGATCGACCGTTGTCGCGAGTGCGGAGTGCGGTTCCTCAATCCGCAATACAGCGACGCCTGGCTCGCCCATTTCTACTCGACTTACATCTCCGTTCACGGCGATGAGAATCAGGAGCGGTGGCGAAGTCGACCGGAGGTTCGCAGCACGGCCAAGCGCCGCTCGCTCGAGTTGCTCGGCGAGCACGTGAAGCCTGGTCGCATCTTGATGATCGGATGCGGTGACGGGCTCGAGATGAAGATCGCGCGGGATCTCGGTTGGAACGCCGAGGGCTACGACGTCGACCCCACCACCACGGTTGAGGTCTCGAAGCAACTCGGACTACCGGTGCATTGTGGTGAGTTCCCGCCGCTCAGTCTGAGCAACCAGTCCTTCGACGCGGTGTTCATGGATCAGGTGATCGAGCACCCGAAGGACCCAGCACTCTACCTGCGCACCGCGCATACTCTGCTGCGACCGGGTGGCGCGCTCTTCCTGGGGCTGCCCAACGTCGACTCGCTGTCGAATCGCATCAAGACCGCGGTCGGCAGGCTCGGTCTTCGCTCCGGCAAACGCGGCAAACACTACGCGACCAAGCACCACATCTTCTTCTACTCACCGGCCGTGATGCGCCGACTGCTCGAGCGCCACTTCGGCTTCCAGGTACTCGCCGTCAGCGGTTCGCTCAAGCCCGATCCGCGCCCCTTCAAGCAGTGGCTCACCCGCCGTGTGCCGCTCTTCGATTCGTCGTTCCTGCTGATCGCCAAGAAGACGAGCTGAGACCCGCGGCGGGCACGCACGACGAGAGGGAGCAGCCGCCCGACCGCGATCGACCATCCGCGGTAGATTGCGCTGGTGGCAAAGCCCGTGATCTGCACACGATCGATCAAGCAACCGCGGACAGCTTCGGACAGGCGAACGCGCAAGAACACTTACCGGCTCGCGATCGCGTTCGTGTGCACGCTCGCTGCCTGCCGTTCCGCGCCACGCACACTGAACGGCGAGGAGGCCATCCAGAGGATCCGCCAGGCCAAAGCTGCGCGCGAATTGCTGACACTCGATCCGAGCTTCGTCGAGCGCGCGAAGGTGCACGGCGCGGAATTTCCCGACGATCTCGAGCACGGGCCGGTCCGTAGGGGCGACACGCTGTTGTTCGGGATCGAGTCTTTCGATGACGACACGGTGACGCGCTATCTACTGCGCTTCCGAGCCGTCGACGTGGAGCGCGGTATCCGAGCCGTCGAGGTATCGCGATTCGGTGACGGCTCCGACGAGCGCACGACCAGGAAAGTCTCCAGCCGCCACGCAACCATCGAAGTCGACTTTCTGGACGAAGCCGGCAAGGTCATCGCCCGCGACGTGAGTGAAGTGCCGATCGAGCTCCTCGAGCTGGGCCTGTTCGCGTTCACGACCTCGGACTCCGAGGTCGCGCGGCTGCCTACCCTTCTTGCCGGCTTTCGTGCCACGGAAGTTCAGCGCCTGGCATTGGACAAGCGATGGGGTGTCGGCCTCTTCGATGTCCTGTTCCGCTTGCTCCGGGGCAATGCAGCCACTCGCAAGTTCGCGATGCTGAGCTCCACTTGGCCGGGACTCTTCGAGTTGCCGAGCCTGATCGGCGCCTCGATCACCATGAGCGTCGGGTTCGGCAGGGCCAAGTCGATTCCGCAGCCGATCGAATGCGAACGGCTCGGATCGGCGGCGCGCCGCTTCGCCGCCGACCTCTACAGCGGGTCGGGACCGTTGATGGAAGTCACGTTCGTCGTCGTGCCGCCGATCGGCCCGCTCGGGATGAGTGCGGGAGTCGTCACCGCCTCGGGACATCGCCCGACGGAGCCTACGCGGCACTTCGTGGTCAGACTGATCGGGATCGAGCAGGCCGCAGGACGACCCGACGACGGCCGCTGACGAGTCCTTGGCTCACTCCGCCGCTGCCGCGCCCGCGCGGCCACAGCACTTCTTCCACTTCTTCTCGCTGCCGCAAGGACAGGGATCGTTGCGACCGATCTTTGGGGTTTCGCGGCGGAAAGTGCCCTGGCCCGCGATCAGACCGTCGATGAAGAACCAGTCGCCGTCGATCCGGGCGAAGGTCGCCATCTCGTGGTGTTCGTGCTCCTTGCCCTCGATCGAGTAGCGGGCGACGAACTCCACGCTGCCTTCGTCGTCGCCCTCACCACCCAGCTGGGTCTCGATCACCTCGAAACCCTGCCATTCCGAGCGCTGCGACCACTGCTCGATCATGTTGCGATCCAGCTCCCCGCGCGAGGAGGGATCATGCGAACTCAGGATGAAGTCGACATTCTGGGTCGCGAACGCCGTGTAGCGCGCGCGCATCAACTCGACCGCGGTCGCCGCTTTGCGTTCCCCGGACAGAATGGGGCCACAGCACTGCTCGAACGCGACGCCACTGCCGCAGGAACAACTCATGCGAATCCTTTAGCGGCGTTGCGATCCGGCCGCAACGGCCCACTCGGAGCCGAGGCAGTCAAAGCCAATACAGCACGACGTAGTAGAGCACCCCGGTCACCGATACGAACAGCCAGATCGGCGCGGTGATGCGCGCGAATCGCCGGTGCTTCTCCCGGCGATCTCGGAGCCCGAGCACGATCGTGGTGATGATCAGCGGCACCATCACGATCGCGAGGATGACGTGCGGAATCAGGATGGTGAAGTAGATGATCCGCCAGATCCCCTGGCCTTCGTACTTCACGGGTTCGGCGTTGGCGTGGTAGGTCAGGTAGCTGATCAGAAACACCGCCGAAATCGCGGTCGCCGTCAGCATCATGCGGATGTGCAGTCGCTCCTTGCGCCGCTTGATCGCGGCAAGGCCGATGATGATGCAGAGGAGCGCCAGCGCATTGAGCGCGGCGTTGACGTCGGCGAGGACTCGGAAATCGAAAGCAGCGATCATGTCCGGCGTGATTCAGACGGCGTCGCGAGAAGTTCGGCGCAAGACCACCGCCGTCGCGAGCGCCACGGCGACGACTGCGAATGCGATCGTGAGCGCGAGCGAAAGCCCGACACTCGGCAACCCGGCCATCGCCGCCGCCTGATCGCCGTGGAAGACGTGGCGCAGCAGCGCGACTCCGTAGGTCAACGGGTTCGCCGCCATGAGCACGCCGAGGATCGGGTGCGCGCCGTCGGCAGGGAAGAACGCTCCCGACAGCAACAGCATCGGCATCAAGAACACCATCATGACGCCGTGGTAGCCCGCCGTGCTGTCCATGAGCCACGCGAGCGTGAAGCCGACCGAGGTGAGCGCCAACCCCAGAAGGATGAGAACCAGGAACGCGAGGATGCCCGTCCCGATGTCGAGCGGGATCCCGCCGAGCGGTGCCAGGAGGTAGAAGACGAGCGCGTGCAGCACAGCAAGCGTGGTGCCGCCAAGCACCTTGCCGAGCACGATCGCGCTGCGCGGCACCGGCGCGACGAGCACGCTCTGCAGGAAGCCCTCCTTGCGATCTTCGATCACCGTGATCGTCGCGAAGATCGCAGTGAACATCACCGTCATCGCCAACGTGCCGGGGAAGAAGTACTGCGCGTAGTCCAGGCCCGCGGGGCGGAACGACGACCGCAGGGCACCCGAGAACAAGGCCCAGAATATGATCGGCTGTCCGACAGAGCTGAACACGCGCGCGCGGTCGCGCAGGAACCGCACGACCTCGCGATGCCACAGGGAACCGATGGCGAGGAAGTTCATCGCTCGTCCTCGCTCAGGCGTCGACCGGTGCGCTTGATGAACACGTCTTCGAGAGAAGGTTGCGCGAGGGTGAGACGGTGAACGCGCGCGCCGAGCAACTCGACGATCCTCGGCACCAGTTCATGCGCGCGCTGCGCCTCGATGCGCACGCGGCGTTCGATCACCGTCGCCGCGATCCCGAGCGTCTCGCGCAGCGATTGCGCAGCGTTCTCCGCATCGTCGATCCGGATCTCGATGATCTCGCCGCCGAGTTCGCCGGCCAGCTCTTCGGGGGTGCCCGCCGCGACTACGCGACCGGCGTCCAGAATCGTGATCGCATCGGCGTCGCCGGCTTCGTCCATCAGGTGCGTCGTCAGCAAGACGGTGATGTCCTTCTGCTCGCGCAAGAGGCGCCAGAGGTCGGCGCGCGCCGCCGGGTCCAGCCCGGTGCTCGGCTCGTCGAGCAGAACGAGTTCCGGGCGATGCAGAAGGCCCTTCGCGATCTCGACGCGCCGACGCAGTCCGCCCGACAACTCGCCGACCACCTGCCCCGCTCGCTCGCTCAGCCCGGTCTGCTCGAGCAGTTCATCGATGCGCTGATCGAGCGCGCGACCGCGCATGCCGACCAGATGTCCGCCGTAGCGGAGGTTCGCGCGAACGGGCAGCTTGCGATCCAGCGCCGGCGACTGGAACACGACGCCGAGCCGACGCCGGATGCCGTCGATCTCGCTGCGGAGGTCCATGCCCAGAACGCGCACGGTCCCGTCACGCAGCGGCAGGAGCGTCGCGAGCAGTCGAAACAGCGTGGACTTGCCCGAGCCGTTGGGACCGAGAAAGGCGTGGAAGCTGCCGCGTTCGACTCGAAAGCTCACGCCGTCGAGCGCCACGCGGTCGCCATATGCGTGACGAACCCCGTTCGCCTCGACCGCAGCTGGCTGCATGGAGACCATCGAGTTCGCGCGCTCAGGGCACCGTGCGATCGAGCACCATGCCGCCGAGCAGGAGCGGGAGGTACACGATCGACATCAGGAAGGTCATGCGCATCGCCGATTCCCAGCGCAGCACCGCCGCGAGGAACACCGGCACCGCGAACATGAGGCCGAGCAAGGCTGCTGCGGCGAGGTAGGCCGGACCGGTCATCTCGAGGCCGTAGGGCATCATCGAGACCGCGATCAGCGCCACCGTGTAGAGCAGCATCTGGCGCCGCACGTGACGACCCTGCACGTCGCTGACCGCCAGCATCCGGAAGCCGCCGCGTGCGTAATCCTCGCGGTAACGCCACGAGATGGCCAAGAAGTGCGGGATCTGCCAGAGGAACAGGATGGCGAAGAGCACCAGCGCTGCGGAGTCGAGCTTGCCGCTGGCCGCCGCGTAGCCGACCACCGGCGGCAGTGCGCCCGGGATCGCGCCGACGATCGTGTTCAGCTCGGTCACCCGCTTGAGGGGAGTGTAGACGAACACGTACAGCACGAAGACCAGACCGCAGAGGACGGTCGCGAGGAGGTTGGTCGTCAGCGCCAGGACCAGCAGGCCGGCGATCGCCGTCGCCACACCGAAGAACGCCACCTCCGACGCCATCAATCGGCCGGTCGGCAACGGGCGATCCTGCGTCCGCAGCATCTTCGGATCGAGATCGCGCTCGCGATACATGTTCAGCGCGTTGCCGGCGACCGCGATCAGCAGTGTGCCGAGCGTGGTGCCGAGAAGCAGGTTCGCCCGCAACTCCGCGGCGGGCGGAACCCCCATCACGAGACCGGCAACGACCGCGAACACGGCCAGGCTCGACAGCCGCAGCTTGCCGAGTTCGACGTATGCAAGTGCCTTCACGGCGAGTCCGCGGTCTGACCGCTCGGTTCTGAGGAATTCGCTCACGAGCGGTCTCCGGCGGGGCGCAGTGTCCGCCACGCTCGCGCGACGAGCAAGGTCGAAAGCGCGAAGAGTGCCGCACCGATGATCACGTGCGACGACACCACGAAGAGCGGCAAGGGTTGATCGACGCTGCTCGGGTCCTTGAAGCGGCGCACGGCGATCGCGGCGAAGCCGAGCGTGATCTGCAGGACGAGCAACACGTAGAACCAGACCGCGGCGGTCTTGAATCCACGCTCCAGTTCGCCGAAGCGCGCGCTGGAGTGGGCCGCGGCGAGCAGCACCATCACGGCGACGAACATCGCCATCGTGATGTGCACCCACAGCACGCCGGTCACGTTGGTGTGGCGGAAGATCGCGCCGAGCAAGAGCTGCAGGAACACCGCGCCGAGCGCGATCGCCGCGAGTTTGCGGGTCGTTCGAACCGAGCCGGCATCGGCGTGGATGCAGCGTTCGAAGGATTGCGAGTGGGCGAAGGCGAGGAACACCTGCACGCACAGGGTCACTTGACCGAGCACGCCGTGGGCCGTCGCAAAGGCCGCATGGGTGACCCCGCCGGCCTTGCCGTAGACCACGCCGAGGCCGCCGAGGATGCCTTGGATGGTGATCAGAGTCAGCAGGCCGATGCCCACGTTGCGCAGCCAGCCGCGCGGCTCGGTGCGCCACATCCAGATGCTGAGCGTCAGCGACAGCAGGCCGATCAACGCGCCGAAGTAGCGGTGGAGGTGTTCCACCAGCTCGTTGCGCGTCATCTGTTCCGGCCACAGCGAGCCGCGGGACAGCGGCCAGTCGAGGAAAGCCATGCCGGAACCGGAGCTGACCACCAACGCCCCCCACTTGATGTGGAGCAGCGTCAGCACGGCGAAGACCACCAGGTAGCGGAATCGCGCCGCGAGGTCTCTGGCGTCCGGCGAGGTGGCGGAAGGGTTCGCGCTGATGGTGGTCACGGGCGAGGGCGGCCGCGCGGGCGCGCGGCTCTTGGGCTGGGCGAGCCCCGGGCAATGCTCGGGGGGGCGGGAGTTTTCATCGCAAGTGGGTCCGAGGGCAACTTCTCCGGGGGGGAGGCGCGACTTGACAAGCAATCTACGGTCCTGCGTAAACCTGCTCCGCAGCAGCTCCCTGCCTGGGTCGGGCTGCCGACGCGGACGGAGCGGCGGGAGCGGACCGCTCGCGCTCTTCGTCACTGCCCGTCCGCCAACCGGCGCTTCTCTCGGTCGGAGGCTGACGTCGCACGGGTCCTCGGCAGCCGCGGTGGTCAGGGCCATCGCGCGCGACTGGCTGGCTACGGGAGGTCGTCCTCCACCTGTGTCACCCACTCCGCTTCGCGCACGTACATGCGCGCGAGATCGCGAAGCGTAGCCGCGATTCGCGTGAAGCCGCGGGCGTCCAGAGCGTCAGCCTGCGTTCGGTAGCGACCCGCAAGGGTCAGCTCGTCTCTTCCGCCCAGAGAAGTCACTTTGCACCGACTGTTGTAGACCTGCGTACAGAAGGCGCTGCGCATCTTCTCGCGGCCCTTCTCGTCCAACGCCTTCACGATCTCCGGCATGGTCACGAACCAATCCTCGAGACCCACCACGACCGCGAGCAGGTGTCCGACTTGCATGATCGCGCCTTCGAGATGACCCGAGTCGGCCGCGAGTCGCTGCACTTCAGCTAACCAGGAGTCGAAGACTCGACCGTCGAAGTGTCCGTCGACTCGGCGGCCGGGCAGCGTTCTCATCTCGTGGAGAAGGCGATAGGCCTCGAAGCCGCGGCCTAGCTGCTCCTCCGAGACAGCAGCCTCGCTTCCGCCTTCCGGCTCCTCATCCGGGCGCAGAGCCATGCGAACTACCTCCACGAAGAACCGAGGGTCCATTGCGAGCCGTGCTTCGACTGCTTTGGGCGCACCGTCGCGGTTCCGGTCGAACACGTGGAGGTAGCTCCACTCGAGCTCGAACAGCACCTCTTGGTCACAACGGCCTGGTTCCTGCAGCCACGTGATGAGCTCCAACGCACACGGAGCGTTGATGGGATCGTTCGATTCTCCGGTCGCGCGGCACGCGCGGAGAACTCGCACCGCGAGCTCCGAACTCATGGGCCGTGATCTCCTCGCCGCATCCGAGCACAGATACAGCGCCAACCGCTCACGACCGACACCCATGAGCCTCGAAGCCGCTTCGTCCACATCGTCCACTACCAAGGGATTGGGATTCACCAACCTCCAGTACGCCTCGGCGATCTGCTCACCACAGCCATCCACCCGCTGCCATTTCTCCGACTTGGCCGGAAGTAGCGCGAAGAGACCGGCAACGGATGCCACGGTCCATGCCGTCTTGTCCAATCCATCCACCCAGCCCAGGCCAAGACTCTGCCATCGTCGCCACACGAATCCCCCAACAAAGTGCACGGCGTTGGGTCGGTCGTCACTGAGGAATCGAGGGAGAACCTCGTGGTCTTCGACCGGAGGCTTGACGCGGGCGAATGCAACCCCGAGTTCGTGAGGATCCTTCACGCTCTCGATCATTGCCAGAACCCCGTCGATGCCGACCTCCGAGAGGATCTCGCGAAGCGCGGACTCTCGCACTTGGGCCAGTCGTTCCTGGCTCTCCTCCCAGGTTAGCGTGCCATCGAAGAAGGACTGTTGGTCGCCAAAGAGTCGCCGATGACGAAGCGCCGCGTCCTTCGGTTCGATCTCGCTCGCAGCGACCTCGATCTCAGCGATCGACTTTGCCGGGAGTGCCCACTTCGCTTCCGGAAATGCCCGGTGCTTCTCGACGAGTGCAACGAGGACTTCCCAAACGACGGCCGTCGAGGTCGCTGGCCACCCGGCAAGTCCCGGCACCAACCGATCCAAGAACGTACTGAAGGCGTCGACATGGAGATTCGGCAAGCGCTCCGCAAGGTCTCGCATTCTCACGACATCATCTGCCGCGAGCTGAATCGCCAGGCCAGAGTAGACCCTCACTTGCTCGATGAGCTGTTCTCTCGTGACCTTGATTTCGAAGGCATGCAACCAACTCGTACGCCAGCGAGGCTTTCTACATCCGGTGGAGACGGTGACAGAGTTCGGAAGAAGTGAGAGCACGAGTTTCCAGGCCACGCCCGGCTGCTCTCTGGCCAGACTACGAAGGGCGCCCGTGCGCTTGTTCACATCCACTGTCGTCTGCGGCGCCCAAGGCCACAGCAATCTGGTGAGGGAGTCCAACGCTCGATTCTCAGTGCTGTCGCCGGGAGTGGACGCCGCGAGGATCCCAAGCAGCACGACCACGCGCGAGAAGTAATCCGGATGCCAGGCCAACGCCTCCAACCCCCTCAGCAGGCCGACAATGTAGGTTGTCCGCAAAGATCCATTCCCGCCACGGCCGAGAAGTTCGATGAATGGCGAGGAAGCGGTGTTCTCGACCGCAGCTTCGGTGGCGTCCAGAAATGCCTCCGGTGCAGCCTCCGCCAAGTCCGGGAGAAGACTATGCACGCTCAGCCACTGCGACAGATCTGCTTCCCGGAGCAAGGCTCTAACGACACGCTGAGCTACGTACTCCGCCTTCTCGGCGTTGCGCTTCGGACCAAGCGCCGCTGATTGTGAGCCGAGTAGCGCGAGCGTCTCCACCATTCCACGGCGCAATTCTGACGAATGGGCGCGATCTCCGAAGGCGGTCACTGCCATCCAACTCTCGTCCTTCTTCGTGTCGAGGGTCGGAGCAACCTGGCTCAGCACTTGCAGAGCCTGCTTCTCGAAGCGATCCAGGTCGTCGTCTAGGAGTGCGTGTCCCAAGGCATGCCACGTCTCCGATCGCGTAACCTCCCACCGCCCACCGGCGCGGGCAATCGGAGAGGCGGATCGCCCAAGCTCCTGTGCGACCTGACGATTCCACTCGCTCAAAGGCATCCCGAACACGGCAGCCACGGCCACGGCGTCCTGCTGGAAGTCGTCCCGCCAGCCGCCGACCAAGCATGCCAAGGCGATCCCGCGCTTTGCCGCGGTCGTTGCGTAGCGCGGAATCTCAGGCCCTCCGCCAAGCCTCTGCTTGAGAACCGATAGCGAGGTGAAGCCGTCCCGGAGAATCGACGCAATCTGATCGCGCGTGTACTCGGCGTCGGTCAGTGCCTGCTCGACGTCTCGAAATCTCGGACGAGCCAGTTCAAGAACGCGTCCAACTTCACTTTGGCCGCTGGTCAAAGGAACAATGACTGCGTGACCTCGTCCAGTTGCCTCGCGTCGGAGGTGATCTCCTCCGCGCTCGAGTTCGAGACGCGAATCGCCGAGTAGAACGAGCCTCGCAGGCTTACTGGACATCGCCGCCCATTCATCGCGAGTGTCGATAAAGACACATCGATCAGCCCAAGTCGAGTCGCTACTTCCCAACTTGCCGGCGATGACGGCCGACACGAAATCCCGAACTTCGGAATCGTCATCGGCGCTCAGGTAGAGGACGCTTTCCTCGCCTTGAAAGAGCGCTTCAAGTCTTTGCACAGCGTCGCGTCGTGAAGCCATGAACAACCCCGTGGGTATGGGCTTCCAACCGGGTTGGACTTCTCGTCGCAAGTCTTCCCAGTGTTCTGCTGGAGTTCGCCAGCCATTAGGGTGGCGATTAGGGTGGATCCTCGCCAGCAACCAGCGTGCTACAGGGGGAATCTCACACAGCCAGTCCGATAAGCTCTTGGAATCTAGAACCAGCAGGCCACGCCAGCCCAGATGACTGTGCGCTCTAGTCCACTCCTCGATCTTGTTCGGTCCCCACTCGCGAAACGTGGCGAAGACGAAGGAACAGCGTCGACGCTGCTTGTTGGGGATCTGCTCCGTGCGCTTCTCCAGGTCCTCCGTTGCCTTGGCGTTCGAGCGTACAGAGTTGCTGAGTTCCCAGTAGCTCCGTCCTCTCGGCACGTACGGCAACCTTCCCTCTGCGGACTCGATCACCGCGTCGAATCCTGGGCGGTTCGTGTGGTCGGCATCCTGGATATCACATCTCGACAAGCTTTGACACGACGCACGGATCAATCTGTCGATCAGCTCCGGCAGGATGGCCTGGCTCGCGTGCTTGTCCGCGAAGGATTCCAGGTCTAGGGCAGTAATGATGCGTGGATGGTCCATATCGATCAGCGTGCTTCTCCAGCCATCCTGTCGGAACCCTGGATCATCATGAACGTGGTTCGGTACCCGCCAACCTCATTGATGTGTTGGTCCCTCGGTGAGACCAACTCCACGCGCGCTGATTCGACACCATCAGCGCTGAGTATACCCAATCAAGCTCCTCCGGCCAAAGTGGCGTTCACAAACGCCTCCAGAACCTCCTCGAGCTTCTTCCCGCGCGCGAAGCCGCGATCCTCGATGAGGCGAACAGCGTTCTTCGCAGCTCCAGGTTCGCGCTTGGTCGCAACGGCGATGAGCGCCCGCAAGTCCGAACGGTCATGCTCGCGAACGTCGCTCTCGGCGAGCACCTTCATCGCGATGAGATGCGGGAGGCGAGCCACCGGAGCCATGAATCCCGGCAGAATCTCGAGCAGCTCCGCTTCGGACACGACTTCATCTTCGATGCCGCTCGAAGCGAACAGGAGATCGATCTCCGGCTCCGCTCGTCCGCCAGGAACCACGAAGCGGAACGTCGCTAGCAAACCCTTCGCCGTGTTCTCGAACACCTGCGGGAGCTTGTAGCCAGCTTGCTGGACTGCGAGACCGAGGGCCTCGGCTTGGGAGTCGCTCTCGACGGCGACGGCGAAGTCGATGTCCTTGGTGAAGCGCTCGCGGGCCCGGATGCTGACGGCGACACCGCCTACGATCGCGCATCGATGCCCGTTGGCTTCGATGTGTGAGACCACGCTCTGGATGCGATCAGCGCGGTCCAACGTCGATTCGCAGGCGCTTCAGCCGCTCCGGCGACGGACGAATCACTGCATCGGTCTCGATGGCTTGCGCGGCCGACAGCCGCCGGCGCTCGACTTCTTCGTCGGTGATGCCAGGCTCAGCGGTCCGGAGCTTCTGCACCGCAATGGCTGAACCGAAGTCGAAGAGATCGAAGGTCGTGGCGAGCCGGTCAACCAGAGCGTCGCGAGCCGGACCGAGCCCAGAGAGCTTGGCCTGTCGCGCTTGCTCGACCTGAAGGAAGAGCCGGAGAGCCTCGCGAACGAGTTCGCTGGCCGACGTGTAGAGGCCACTCTTGACCCGTGCGTCGACCGCGCCGAGCAGCTCCGGCGTGAGTGAGATACTGAGGGTTGGAGTTCGGCGGTCGTCGAGCTTGGCCATGAAACCTCTCTAGCCCGGACTATTCGTGAACGTCTGCTGCGATCGCCACAAGTCGCGCCCGGCGGCGTCGCTACGACGGCTCCTCCCTGGCAGCGTAGCTACAGCTACGCTTCGGTCGTCGACCGTCGTAGCTCCTTGCCGGGCATCGACCTGTGTCGATCTCGCGACGACGTTCACGAATAATCCGGGCTAGGATCAGCACGACAAGTTGGGAATTTGTCGCGTCAGGCGGAGGCTACGTTGCCAGCGCCACTTGCATTCCTGGCCTAGCCGCTTCTCACGGGCAGGACCAAGTTGTCGCTCACATCAGCCCGCGAAGTGAGCGACAAGCGGGCTTGGCGTGAACAAGTGAGCGGCAGAGGCGCCTCGGGGAGCGCCAGGTCCAAGTCGCCAATCCGCACCCGGAGGCTTCCCC
>JBFXDD010000051.1:0-27295 GCA_050181465.1 Planctomycetota bacterium | reverse complement strand
GCAGCGACCCTCCCCGCGCTCCTTCTCCTCCTCGGCTGTGCCCTGGTCTCGAAACTGGCCCACCGCCGTGATGACCTGACTTCTGGACTGGCCCTCGGTTTGCCGATCTCGTTGGCAGTCGCCGCGGCACTGGTCCTCGGTGATCACAAGGCCTTCGTGCCGCTGGGGCTCCTGGCAGCACTGGTCATCAGTCACACCGACCTCTACAGCTTCTTCTGGAGCAAGCGCGGGCCGGTGTTCGCGGTCGCGGTTCTTCCCATGCACTTGATCTTTCAACTCTGCTGCGCGGCGAGCGTTCCGCTCGGCTGGTTGGCCCATCGCGCCGATCAGCGGCGTGCCAAGACCCTGGCCGAAGGTCCGGCTCTCCGTGAGCTGCCTCCGCTGCCGCGCTCGCGCGGCCTCGAACGGAGCTTGGGTGCATGAGTGACCGCCAAGTCGTGGTAGTCGGCGCGGGGCCTGCGGGCCTCACCGCCGCGTACGAACTGAGCAAGCACGACGTCGCGACCACGATCGTGGAAAAGGATCCCATCGCGGTCGGTGGGATCTCGCGCACGGTCGTCTACAAGGGCTTTCGCTTCGACATCGGCGGCCATCGCTTCTTCACCAAGAGCGAAGAGGTCAACAAGATCTGGCGCGAGATCCTGCCGGACGAGTTCATCCGCCGGCCTCGGCTGTCGCGTATCTACTACAACAACAAGTTCTTCCACTACCCGCTGCGACCCTTCGAGGCCTTGTTCAAAGTCGGCCCGATCGAGACCGCACATTGCGTGGCGTCGTACCTGTGGGCCAAGCTCTTTCCGAGCAAGGAGGAAGTGAACTTCGAGCAGTGGGTCAGCAATCGATTCGGCCACAAGCTGTACTCGATGTTCTTCAAGACCTACACCGAGAAGGTGTGGGGCATGAAGTGCACCGAACTCGGCGCGGACTGGGCCGCGCAACGCATCCAAAACCTCTCGCTCGGAAAGGCGATCAAGAACGCGCTGTTCCCGAAGAAGGGTGATGCGACGATCAAGACGCTGATCGACGAGTTCGAGTATCCGCGGCTGGGTCCCGGGCAGATGTGGGAGCGTTGCCGCGACATCGTGCAGGAGCGCGGCCACCGCGTGGTGATGGGCCACAAGATCCACCGCATCCACCACCATGACGGCAGGATCACCGGCGTCACGATCGTGGATGCCGAAGGTCAGATCGAGCGCCTGCCGGCGACCGACGTGATCTCGAGCATGCCGCTGTCGGAAGTCGTGCGTGTGCTCGACCCACGCCCACCGGCACCGATCCTCGAAGCCGCCGCGAAGTTGCGTTACCGCGACTTCCTGACCGTGAGCCTCGTGATCGACGCGGAGAACCTGTTCCCCGACAACTGGATCTACGTGCATTCGCCACAGGTCCAACTCGGCCGCATCCAGAACTTCAAGAACTGGAGCCCGCACATGGTGCCGAACCAGAAGCAAACCTGCCTCGGTCTCGAGTACTTCGTCTTCGAGGGCAAGGGCCTGTGGGCCGAGTCCGATCAGGCACTCATCGATCTGGGTGGTCGGGAGATCGAGAAGCTCGGCCTCGCGAGCCAGAAGGATGTCCGCGACGGCTCGGTCGTGCGGATGGAGAAGGCCTACCCGGTCTACGACGCCGCCTTCCAAGCTGCCGTCGACACCATCCGGAAGTACCTAGCCGGCATGACCGGGATGCAGCAGATCGGCCGCAACGGTCAACACCGCTACAACAACCAGGACCACTCGATGCTGACCGCGATCTACGCGGCACGCAACGTGATGGGCGAGCGCAACGACGTCTGGAACGTCAACGTCGACGCCGAGTACCACGAGACCATGGATCGCAAGCAGCCGCGACGGGTCGACGACAAGGCTCCGCAGCCGGTAGGCTGAAGTGCAATCGCTACCTCGCCATGACCCGCCAGCTCATCTTCGGTCTCGACGCGTGTGAGTGGGACGTGGTCCGCGCTCTCGCGGCCAAGGGCAAACTGCCGACCTTCGCGCGTTTGCTCGACGTCGGCTGTCACGGCACCCTGACCACCACCGCGCGCGTCCTTCCCGACACCGTGTGGTCGTGTATCTACGGCGGCCAGAACCCCGGCCACTTCGACAAGTACTTCTACGTCCAGTACGACCCGCGCACACGCAACCTGCGGCACGTCCACGACGACGGTTTCACCACGCGCCCGTTCTGGAAGATCCTGTCCGATCGCGGACGCAGCGTCGGCGTGATCGACGCCGTCAAGTACCCGTGCACGCGGCCGCTGAACGGTTTCATGATGTCGAACTGGGGTGCGCACGCGACGAAGTCGCCGCGCGAGTCGGTTCCGACGGGATTGTGGGCAGAAGCGGAGCGTCGATTCGGACGCAACCCGGTCGGCGACGTCGACCGCATGAACAACTCGACCGCCTCGCGCAAGGACATGCGCGAGCGCCTGCTGCGCGGGGCAGCGATGCGCAAGGATCTACTTTCCTGGCTCGTGCGCGAGCAGGAGTGGGACACCTTCTTCGCCGGCTTCTCCGAGCTGCACCAGGTCGGCCACTACTTCTGGCACGGCTACGATGCGTCGCACCCGCGCCACGCCGAGATCGTCGGTGAGGGCGTCGCGGACACCCTCGAGCGCGTCTACGCCGCCGTCGACGAAGCGATCGGAGCGACGATCGAAGCCGCCGGTGAGGACCTGTGGGTCATGGTCGTGGCCGGTCACGGAATGGGACCCTTGCGGCACGCGTCGTGGCACTTGCCGGAGATCCTCGACCACCTCGGCTACGGTCCGCGTCCCGCGCGGCCGTTCCCTCAGGGCGGCGAGGTCGAAGGGAAGGCCAGCTTCTGGCGCAAGCTCAAGAAGACGCTGCCGGGCGGCTTGCAGTACGCGATCAAGGAGCGACTGCCCAAGCGCTTCCAAGACGAGCTGCTCTTCCGCTGGTACGCCGGGCGCCGTGATTGGGACGGCTGGCGCGCGTTCGCGGTCCCGAACAACGACACCGTCGGTGCGATCCGCATCCCGGTGAAGGGCCGCGACAAAGACGGCCTCACCGAGCCAGGTGCGCCCTATCGCGAACTGCGCGCCAAGATCCAGGCGGACCTGCTCTCGTTGACCGATCCCGTGAGCGGACGCCGCGTCGTGCGCGACGTCATCGCGCTGCACGACGAGACCAGCGGCCCCTACCGCGATCAACTGCCCGATCTCTGCGTGCTGTGGGAGCAGGACTTCGTGTGGGATCGACTGCACCACGAGAAGATCGGGACCCTTCGGGTTCGCGATCAGGATTCGCGCACGGGTAGCCACACGACCCAGGGCTTCTTCATCATCGATGGCGTCGGTGCGGTCGCGCGCGCAGAGCATCGCGGTCACTCCATCTACGACATCGCACCGACGATTCTCTCCGCTGCAGGTGCTCCCCTGCCCGCGGATCTCGACGGCCGACCGATCCCCTACGCCGGCGCGCACGTTCGAGCATGAGCGAGAGCCGGCCGCGGCACGGGGCAGGCGGCCTCACCTGGATGCTCGTCGGTCGCCTGAGCATGACCGCCGCCAATGCGGTGCTCATGTTGCTGGCAGCGCTCGTGTTCATGGGCGACGCCACCTTCGGCACCTTCGCTGCCTGTGTCGGCGTCCAGATCGCACTCAGTCGCGGCGTGTTGCTCGGGCTCGATCAGAGTGTGGTGCGACTGCACACCGCCGCACAGGATCGCACCGAACCGGTGCAGGCCGCGGTGAGCATCGCGGGTGGCCTTGGAGTGCTCGTGCTCGCGATCGGCTTGCCGCTCGCCATCTTCGAACCCTTCGGCATCTCGTGGATCCTGATCATGTCGGCGGTGGTCGGCGCGGTCGGCTCCGCGTGGTTCGATCTGGGCTGTGCGGTCGTACTCGCGCGCCTGCGGTATCGCGCAGCGGGTCTGCTCACCGCCGCGATGCCCGCGATCCGCCTCTGCGCCACGGTCGGAGCCTTCGTCCTGACCCCAAACGACTCGGTATTGCCGAGCGTCGCCTTCGCCGGTGCGACCTTCGCCGCGGGCGTGATTCTGCTCGGCGCGGTCATCCGCCGCTTCGGCTGGCACGCCGGTCGCGCGATGTTCTGGCGAGAATTGCACTACTCGAAGTGGGTCGGAATGAGCGACGCCGCGATGGTCCTCTCGACCAACATGGGCCTCTTCCTGCTGAAGGCACGCGGCCTGGAAGCCGCAGCGGGGCGCTTCGCCTTCGGTCTTCAGATCGCACAGGGCCTGATGGCGGTGTTCCTGGCGTTCTACCAGTCGCTGCTGCCGCGCGCCGCGCGCCTGAGCAGCATCGACTCGCTGCCGGCCTTCCTGCGGCAGGGCTTCGCGACGGCCACCCGACTCGCGGTGGCCTCGGCGATCATCGCTGCACTCTGTGCGCTCGGACTGCCGATGATGCTCGAGTCGATCCGTCCGGAACTCGTCGGCTTCGCGCCGGGATTCCTGGGCGTGTCGGCATTCGTCATCGTGTTGATGTTCGAAGCCCCGCTCGGCGTGACCTGTCAGTTCCTCATGCGCCCGAAGTTGCAACTGCTCGGCCTGTGCACGCGCGCTGCGGCGATCGGTGCGCTGGGACTCTGGTTGGTCCCCGCCCAGGAAGACGTCGGTGCCGGACTCGCTCAGACCCTGGGCTCGCTCTGCGGAGCGCTCGCTCTGGTCTGGCTGGTGCTCAATGCCGTCGATGAGGAACGAAAGGCGCGCGCATGTGCGGCATCGTAGGCAGTGTCGGCCTGGCCGATCTGGCGACGGTGCAACGGATGACGCGACTGATCGCGCACCGCGGCCCCGACGATGAGGGCTTCTGGCAGGACGGCCAGGTCGTCTTCGGCCACCGCCGTCTGTCGATCCTCGATCTCTCTGCCGCCGGCCACCAGCCGATGCAGACCGACGACGGCGATCTCACGATCGTCTTCAACGGCGAGATCTACAACTTCCCGACCATCCGGGCAGAGTTGGAGCAACGCGGTGCGCGCTTTCGGACCAACACCGACACCGAAGTGATCCTGCTCGGCTATCGCCACTTCGGCGATGCGATCCTGGATCGCCTGGAGGGCATCTTCGCGTTCGGCTTGTGGGACGCCAGCGCCGGCCGACTGCTGCTCGCACGCGATCGCTCGGGGGTCAAGCCGTTGTTCTGGCACACGGACCGCGGCGGGATCGCCTTCGCCTCGGAGCTGAAGGTGTTTCGCCTCCTGCCGGACTTCGTGTCGGCGGTGAGTCGCCGCGCGCTCCGCAACACGATGCGCTTCGCGTGCAACATCGAAACCGAGTCGATGCTCGCGGGTGTGCACAAGCTGGCGCCGGGGCACAAGCTGGTCTTCGAAGACGGCCGCATCTCGATCGCGAGCTTCTGGAACTACCCGGAGCCGAATCCGCGGCCGTGGGACCCGGGACACGCGGCCAAAGAACTGCGCACGCGTCTCGAGAAGACCGTGCAGAGCCAGATGATCAGCGATGCGCCGCTCGGCGCCGCGCTGAGCGGCGGACTCGACAGCAGCGGCCTAGTCGCCCTCATGGCGTCGAGCGGCGCCAACGTGCGCACCTACACCGTCGGCCACGGCCAGAGCGATCCGGACCTCCTCGCGGCGCGCGTAGTTGCGGAGCATTGTCGGACTGAGCACCACGAGATCATGATCGAGTCGGAGGACGTCGCCGACCTCCTGCCGAAGGTCATGTGGTACATGGAGGAACCGCTTGGACAGATGGAGTCCGTGCAGATGTTCCTGAACTACGAGGCGGCGAGTCGGCACGTCAAAGTGCTGCTGGTCGGCGAGGGCGCGGACGAACTGTTCGCCGGCTACGACCGCTACAAGCTGTTCGATCGCGAGCGACGGCTCACCAGCGGCTTGCGCAATGCGATGTACGAGCGGGTGTACATGTACGCGGATCGCCAACCGCGGCACCTGCTCGCCAACTTGGTCTCGCGTGCCGCCTTCGGTCGTCTCGCACCATCACCCATGGCCGATCCGCTGCCGCGCGGATCGGAGCCGCCGATTCGCGGGCTCGGCCGTGAGCGCGCACTCGAGCGCGCGCTCAACTACGACCAGCGCACCTACCTGCACGACCTCTCGCTCAAGCGCGCGGATGCGACCGGCATGGCGCACGGACTCGAGTTGCGAGTGCCCTTCCTCGGGCGCGAGGTGGTCGAGTTCGCCGCGACCCTGCCCGGCGATCTGATGCGACGCGGCGGCGTCGAGAAGTGGGTTCTCCGCGAAGCGCTGCGGCCCCTGCTGCCGGCGTCGATCGTCGATCGACGCAAGCACGGCTTCCAGATGCATCTCGACCAACGATTGGTGGACACACTGCAATCGTTGTGCGATCGCCTGCTGCCGCCCGATCGCGTGCGCGCGCGCGGGTTCTTCACGCCGGAACTCGTCGCCGGTCTGCGCCGGGGCCGACCTTCGCGCCGCTCCGCGTTCATCGCCCACCGCGTCTGGTCGTTCCGCATGTGGGCGATGTTGATGGCGGAGATCTGGGCGCGGTTGTTCCTCGATCGCGCACCGGACGCGCCGCCGCCGGCGCATCTGGCAGAGCTGCTGGACTGAGTTCGGACCGCGGTCGCGTCGATCACGCGGCCCGCTTCGACTTCCGCCTCCGCTCGCGCGCCAAGGTGAGCGGATACCAGGCCGCTCCCCCGACCGCAGTGACGCCGCCCAGCAGCAGTCCGAGGTCGAGGTCGCGTCGTTCGTAACCCAGCATGAACGCGGACGCGACGACCAACAGGAGCACGATGGCGTAGAGCAGATACGTGCGTTCCACGAGCTTCCACTTCATCGCCGTGTCGTCGCTCTCCTTCCGCAACTCGGCGAGCTCGATGGAGAACTCGCCGAAGGCGAGACGCAGACGCAGCAGAATCCGCAGCGACAGCAACATCGAGATCAACAGGAACACCAGGAGCACGAACGCGCCGTGCCGATGGATCGACTCCGGCGTCGGCACCACCGCGAGATCGAGCGGGACCGCGCCGAGGTTGGCGATCGCGTTGAAGAATCCCGCAAAGAGCGCCACCGCCATCACGACCACGACCGAGATGTCCGCGGCGGCCGCCTCGAGCGACTTGCGGGCGTGCTCGGCGCGCAGGGTGGTGCTCGGCGGTCCAGCCTGCCAATCGACATCGAGCTGCTTGCAACGCCGATTGGCCTTCTGGTGCGTCAGCCACAGCCAGGCGAAGAGTGCGACGGCCACGGTGCCTCCTCCCCCACCGACGACATAGGCAGGCTGCTGGAGTCCCACCGCCAGTCCCATCGCGCCGAGTGCGGCGGTCATCGCGGTGAGCACGACGAAGTTGGTCGTCACGCCGAGCCAGTTGAGACGACCGAGCACCAGGACCCCCTTCTCCACTTTCTTTAGCTTCGTGCCGTTGATGACGAGGCCGAAGTGGCAACGCACGACGATGCCGGTGACGAGCACTCCGGCGAGCAAGAGCAGCGCGGCGGTGAAGGGCACGATCATCCGCGGCAACCAGGCCAGAGCTTCCAGCGGCGACGCGCCGGTGAGACAGTCGCCGACCGCCATCACCATCGCCGGCGTCAGCACGTTGGTGAGAACCAGCATCAGGCGTCGCACGCCGACGTTGCTGTCGAACTCGTGCATGGCCGCCGCGTAGTCGATGTCGGCGGGAGATGGGGCGGGCGGAGTCATCGGGCCCCTTTCGCGGCGCGGCGCACGTGTTCCAGCCACTTTGGTTTGCGCCGACCACAGAACGCGCGTTGGAAGTCGTCGCGTTTGCCGGCAAGTCGAGCGAACTCCTCCCGAGCATCCTTCAGGATCACCGCGTGGTCGAAGGCGAGCTTCGGCGGTCGACGCAGCGCGAACCAGCGACAGTCGGCGGCATCGTCGCCGGCTCGACCTTCGGCTTCGTCCGGCCCGCAGATCGCCAGGAACGCGATCCCCACCGTGTGCCCCCGCGGATCACGCCCAGGCGTGCCGTAGGCACCGAGTTGCACCATCGGCCCGAGCTTCACCCCGGTCTCCTCGAGCATCTCGCGCCGTGCCGCGGCTTCGAGGTCCTCGTCTTGATCCACGAATCCCCCCGGCAGCGCCCAACGCTCAGCGAAGGGATCCTTGGCGCGCTGGATGAGCAGCACGCGCAGTTCGCGCTTCTCCCCCATGGTGACGAGCACGGTGTCGACGGTCACGGCGGGGCGGGGATACTCGTAGCGGTGGTCCACGCGCGACAGTGTGCGGCGGGTTGCGTGCTCCAAGCAACGATTGCCGCCGATCCACCACCCCCCGCACTCGTCGTCGGCTGCCACCCCCGGCCCACCCCGATCCCACCGGAGCAAGGCGCACCCCGTCCCCCGCCGATAAGTCTTGCGCAGGCTGGCCGCGGGCGGGCTGCGCCGCTTCGATCGCGAAGGGCGGGCCGCGTGACGGGTCCGCCGACTCGTCGAGTTCCGATGTCCAACCCCGACCCAGTGCAACCCGACCGCCGTGATGCCAGACCGGCCCGCGGACCGTCGTTGGGTTCGCGCATCGGCCTGACCCTGGCGCGCGGATTGGTCGGGAGGCGGTTCACCAAGAGCTTCGCCCACCTTCGCGCGAGCGTGGGGATGTCGATCGACGAACTGCACGCGCGGCAGGAAGCGCGCATCCGAGCCCTGGTGCGGCACGCGGTCACGACCGTCCCGTTCTGGCGGGACGCTGCGACCGCCCTTGGGATGCAGCCCGGCGACGTCCGCGGCCGTGCCGACCTGGTCGCGCTGCCGGTCGTCGACAAGGCGGTCTTCCGCTCGCGGCCGCTCGGCGACTTCCTCGCCGAAGGACTCCCGGAGCACCGCCGCATCCGCTTCACCACCTCGGGCTCCACCGGCGACCCCTTCGTCTTCATGCTCGATCGGCGGGCGATGCCGATCGTGTTCGCGAGCCACCTGTTCTTCGACTGGCAGCAGGGCCTCGACGCCTTCGATCGCAGCATCCGCATCCAGGGTCCACCGGCACCGACGCCGCCCCTGCCCGAGGGCACACCCGCGATCGCACGCATCAAGGCCGTGGCACAACAACGCATGCAGGCCGGCTACGAGCGGCTCGTCGTGCGACGGCTCTCGACCCTCGAGGCGAACCCCGATCGAGTGCGCTCGCTGATCGAGTCCTTCCAACCGATCTACCTGCTCGGCTACACCTCCACCCTCGCCGTGCTCGCGGAAGAGTTCCTCCGCATCGGTTATCGACCGAGTCGACCGCTGCGGACCGTCGTCACCATCGCCGAGACCCTCACGCCCGAGCGGCGCGCAGCGCTGGAGGCCGCCTTCGGTGCGCCGATCGCCAACCGCTACGGCCAGCGCGAGTTCAAGTTCTGGTGCGCGCAGAGTCCGCCGGGCGATCCGACGCGCTTTCACGTCCATCCCGAGCTCGTCGTCTTCGAGACCCTCACGAAGTCCGGCGCCGCGGCCGCACCAGGGGAGATCGGACGCGTGGTGCTGACGAGCCTGCACAACGAGGTGATGCCGTTCCTGCGCTACGACACCGGCGACCTCGCCTCGCAACTGCCGCCTGACGGCAGCTCGCCCTTCCCGGTGATGGGGCGACTCGACGGCCGCACGCAGGAGATCCTCTCCATGCCGTCGGGCGGAAGCTTGGATGCGACGACCGTCGGCCACATGCTCTTCGTGGTGGGTTCCTTCGCAGAGTCGGTCCGGCTCTATCAGGTGGTTCAGGACGCTCCGGACCACCTACGCCTGCGCCTCGTTCCGCGCCGTTCCCCCGATCCAGCGCTCGCGGCCGCGGTCGGCGACGCCTTGACCAAGATCGCCGGCCCCGGCGTGCGCGTCAGCACCGAGTTCGTCGACGACATCCCTCTCGAACGCTCCGGCAAGCGGCCGATCCTGGTCGCCTTCCGCGGAAAGGCGACCACCCATGTCGGCTGAGAACTCGACCCTCGGTCCTTCGCTCGATGCGTCAGTCGACGACGCCAGCGCGAATACGCGCTGGTTCCGCGCCGCGCTCGCGCTGTGCGTGGTCGTGTTCCTCGCGACTCTCGCCGTGCTGCGGCATCGCGACGCGGTGAAGAACCCAGACGAGGCTGCCTACGCCGAACAAGCCAGCTCGCTGTTGCGCGACGGCTCGCTGCAGGTCGGCTTCGTGCGCTTCTTCCATCAGCGCTATCCAGCCGACATCGTCCATCCCGAGGACTTCTATCCGCCGGGCAACGGCGCGCTCATCGCCGGCGCTTGGTCGCTCTTCGGCCGCTCCGACGCCGCGTCCGCCGTTCCCTCCGCGTTCCTCGCCTGCCTGATCCTGCCGCTGTTGGTATTCCGACTCGCACGCCGCTTCGGTGCGAGCGGCGCCTTCGCGTTCGTGGCGACCAGCAGCGCTCTGTTCGACCTGGCGATCCGTGACCACGCCTTCGAGGCGATGGCCGACCTGCCGTTGACCACCGCGATGGTCGCCGCACTGGTGGCGTCGCTGCGCGGCGGACTCGGCGCGGCGGCCCTCGGCGGACTGTTCGTCGGGATCGGATTCTGGCTCAAGCCCACGGCCTTGCTCTTCGGCCCCGGCTTCGCACTCGCGCTCTGGTTCGCGGACAAGACCGAGCTTCGCACTCGCCTGCTTCGCCTTGCTGCCTTCGGTGGGACCTTTCTCCTGGTGTGCTTGCCGTGGCTGTTGCGCAATCACGAGCTGTTCGGCGCGTGGTTGTATTCAGGCAACATGCACCTGACCGCGGCGGCCAACGACCCGCAGTTCAAGTACAGCGACATCCGTCGGGTGTACTGGGCGAGCGACGCACCGCTGCCGGGCTTCGGCCAGAGCTTCCTCAGCCACGGGCTCGCACCGGTCATCAAGCGCTTCCTGCAGCACGTCTACGAAATCGTGGCGATGCACGGCGCCGCTGCGTTCGGCGGCGTGTTCGTATTGGTCTTGCTGTCCATCGGTCGCCAGCGCAAGGCCGCCGCCGCGATCGCTTGGACGATCAGCTACCTGCTCGCGCTGTCCGCAGTGTTCGCAGTCTTCTATCGCTACCTCTTGCCGGTCTTTCCGGTCGTGATCGCGCTCAACTGGGCCTTCCTCGACTCGGTGGCGCGGCGGATCGACCGCAGCGAATTCGCCGCGATCTTCGACCGTCGCGTCCGTTCGCGCGCGCACGTCGCCGTCTTGCTCGCGGCGATCGTCGCGATCCCCGGCGGTTCGGAACTCGCGCGCGACCTCGTCGGCGGCCGTGAGTTCATTCCGATTCCCGATCGGGTGATGCACGAATCCGCGCGCTGGGCGAAGAGGCACTTGCCGGCCGATGCGGTCGTCATGGCGCAGGAAGCACTGACCTTCCGGCACGGCAGCGGGTTGTTGACCGTCGACACGCCCTTCGACGCCCCCGACGCGATCGAAGCCGTGATCCGCCACTACCGCATCGGTTATCTCGTGACCACCGACAGCGGTCAGTTCGCGGAGCTGTCGACGCAGTTCATCTTCCCCTACCTGGAGAAGTATCGCGGCACTTGGCAGCGCATCGACGTCGAGCAGGGCCGCTTCACCGTGTGGGTGCGCGAAGGCTTCCCGGCACCGAAGAACGACTGAGCGACGACGGCGAGGACGGCAGTGGCCGTGGTCAGAGTCCGGCGCGCGCGAGGAAGGCCAGGATGGCGTCGGCAGTGACCTCGTGGCCACGACGGTCGAAGTGCTCGTCGTGCGTGATGAACAGGCCTTCGATCGACTTCTGCGACTCGGCGCGGAAGATCGGTGTGAGATCGAGGAAGCCGACATCCAGGGCGGCGCACTCGCGCTCGAGCACGGTCGCGAGATCGTCCTCACCGCCGTCCGCCTTGGGCGCGTAGGCCGCCGCGTCCTTCGCGTCGCGGAAACGAAGGTGTTCGCGCCAGATCAGCGCGGCCACCGGCACGAACATCACCACCACCTTCGCGCCGGCCGAGCTCGCCTTGGCGACTCCGGCACCGAGCGCGAGCTTGGCCGCCGCCCACCCTTTGGCGCGGTCGGTCGCCTGATGCGGCATCCACCGGTAGCGAAGGCTGGTGCCGACCGCACCCGAGGGCAGCAGGAGTTCCACGTACTCGCCGCGCTTGCTCCGATAGGTGTTCTCGAGGAAGGGACGGAAGAAGGAGTTCTCGAAGAACCGCTCGGTGAGGGGCAGCAGCTCACCGCGGCCACTCTGCCATTCGAGATACTGCTCGGCGTCGCGCAGGTCGTTGCCGTCGAACCACTGCCAGACGACCACCTTCGGCTTCAGCGCGGTCGCATAGGTCTCGATCACGAACGCTTCCTGCTGGGGCCCGTACGCGCCGCGACCGAGGTTGGCGATGCTACGGGAGCTGCGCGCCCCGACGAGGACCGGGAAGGTCTGTCCCAGCGGCATCTGTGCCGCTTCCGTGTAGGAATCGCCGACGAACACGATCTCCGCGGAGGTGGGCGCGACCTCGTTGCGGAAGCCGTTCGCGTCGGCGCGATACGCCACCGCGATGTCGGTGCCTGGGATCGTGCCGTCCCACTTGGCGTGTGGGCGCCGCACGAAACCGAGCTTTGGGTGCGGCAGGTTGTCGCCGCGCGCGATGTGCGCGGAGTCGAGCCAGAAGTCGGGTCGCAAGGCGCCGCGAATCACGAAGGCGTGTGCGAGATCGAAACCGACGAGGGCCACCAGAACGGCGGACGCCGCCATTCCCAGCCGCAATCCCAGGCGCGCACGCTTGGTCTTCGGCAGGAGCCATACGACCGCGCACACGGCGAACACCGCCAGCAGCGGGAAGCCCAGGTAGATCTCCGGGAGCGAGTAATGACCCCAAAGGTAGTTGCCCCGCGCATGCCGTTCCTGCAGCAGCGGCATCACGACGAGCCGGCCGGCTCCGAGCGCGGAGACGCCGGTGAGCAAGGCGTGGAACAGAGTCGAGGGCCGCATGGATGGGCCACGAAGCGTATCGCGACGGCGCCCGGTTGCCGGGGAATCCCCCGCGCGCATGATCCCTCCTTGTCTCATGCCAAGACTCTCGCTGCCCGTGGCGCTCGGCCTCGGCATGACTCCGCACCTGGCCAACGCACTGCTGCGCGGGCTGTGGGCCCCCGACGAACCGCGCGTCGCGCAGGTCGCGAAGGAAGCCTGGCTGCGCGGCGATTTTCTGACCCTGCAACTGTGCGGCGAGCCCTACCCCGACAAGCCGCCGCTCACCTTCCTGGTCACGGCGATCCCCGGCGCACTCACGGATTGGGCGCTCTGGGCGATGCGGTTGCCGAGCCTGGTCGCGGTTGTCGTGACGGCATGGTGCGTTGCACGCCTCGCGCGCACTTGGCTGGGGCGGGACTGCGCCGCACCGGCTGCGCTCGCGTTCCTGACCATGCCGCTGGTGCTGCACCTCGGTGGCCGCATGCAGCACGACACCTTGCTGACTTGCTTCGTGCTCGGCGCGATCACCGCGCAAGCGAACCTGGCGCCGGGTCGGCGGCGTGACCTGACCGTCGCCGTTCTCACGGCACTCGGCTCGCTCACCAAGGGTCCCGTCGCGTTCTGGTTCGTGGCGACTTGGATCGCGCTCGCTCAGCGAAGTCGCGGCGAGCGCATCGCGGTCCGCCCCCTGCCGATCCTGGTGGCCATCGGACCGCTGCTCGCCTGGGCAATCGCTGCGAGCTTGCGTGAACCGAGCCGGCTCGGCGAGTTGATGTTCGACGGTCACCTCGGCCGCGTATTCGAGGCGCGCAGTCACGCCGGTCACTTCTACGAACCGCTTCTCGAACTCTGGCTGCTCGCGCTACCCGTGTCAGTCCTCGCGATCCGCGCCTTCTGGCGAAGCGCGACGGATCTCGCTTCGAAGGATCCTGCCGCCGCGCTGCTTTGCACTGCACGAAACTGGCTGGTCGTCAACCTGATCTTCTTCACGATCGTCGCGGAGAAGCGCGAGGTGTACCTGCTGCCGTGCTATCCGCTGCTGGTGATCCTCGCCGTCGCCTGCGTGCGTGACGGCAGTCGATCGGCGTGGATGCGCATCGCCGCCGTCGTGCCGATGGCGCTCGCGCTCGCGCTGGCCGCGATGCCGATCGCCGTCGGGCGATTGGCACCGAAGTTCGTCGCGTTCGCGCCGAGTCCGACGTTCGTCGTTCCGCTCGGAATCTGGCTCGCGAGTGCCTCGCTGCTCGTCGCGAGAGATGCGGTCCATCGACCGCCGCTGCGCACGCTGACTCACATTCACACCGCCATGCTCGGCGTGGCGCTCGTAGCGGCACTCTCGATCCTGCCGCGACTCGATCCGCACAAGGCGCCCGATGCCCTCGCCGCCATCCTTGCCGCGCGCTCCGAGCAGCCGACGACCATCCCGTGTGTCGGCGTACGTCCGGAGGCCTATCGATTCTTGACCGTTCGCCCCGTCGTGGCCGATCAAGCTGCGACCAAGATCGCGACCGCATTCGATCGGGAAGGCGAGGACTTCCTCGCCATGGTGTGGACGCGCGACCTCGAGCGATTGCCCGCCTCTGTGCTCGCCGGCACGGTCACCCTGGCAAGTCGCATGGTCGGCGGGCGCGAGATCGTCTTGCTGGGGCGTCGGCGGTAGCGATCCCCCCTCTTGGAATCGCTCGATCCACCCTGCCCGGCCCGCGTCACCAAGGATGCGAGCCAATCGGCGCTCATGCACAAACGCAGCAAATGGCATGCGCAGAGCGTCGTGACCCCATGTGCATGCCTTCACTCAACAGACATCCGAGCCAGTCTGTGAAGATCTCCACACGCCCGCGGAAGCACTCGACCGCGTTCGAAGATGGCTCGCGATCGACCGTTCAGCGTCGAGGCACGGTGAGATTCAGATGGATCGGCTCGTCCCCATCCTCGGGTATGGACAAAGAATGACGAACTGCGCTGCAACCGAACGACGAGATCGTCAATGTGAGCTGGCCGACTGGGAGCCATATGCTGCGGCCCCACAATCGACCTGAGAATTGCGAACTCAGCTCGAGTCCGTCGGCCAAAATCGCGATCCCGGCAGACTGGAGTCGGTATCCGGACTCATCCGTCAAGTTCAGAATCGCCTGCCGAATCCTCCGTCCAAGCGTGACGCGCACCGAGCGACTCTCGTTCCTCGCCACCGTGACCGTCCGCGTATCCAGTACGTGATCAAGGCACGGGTCCCGCGCTCGCAACCGATAATTCCCGGCTGGAAGGCGGATGTTGCGGCCCATCGGCACCGAGACGCTGGTGACAGGCTGCTCGGTGCTCTGCAGCTTCAGTTCGTCGACGGGAACTCGAGTCCCGTCCAAGTTGACGACCTCGAAGTCCACGTCGATCACGTCCTCTGCAAGCGGAAACGAGCCGACCTCGATCATCTCCGGGACATCTAGTTGGATTACGTCCCGAAGGGGGAGAGGAACCGTCACCCATCCTCGGCCGGCGGTCAATATTCGCGCGCTCACGCTCGTCGGAAGTGCGGTCGGCCCCTGTTCCCTGGAGTAGCGAGCACAGCCGAGGAAGCACAACCGCTGGCGATCGCCACGAGTCAGAGCCGTTCGTCGAGAGGCGAGAACCGAAACCGATTCCCACGGAACGAAGAAGGCCGGCGGATGTTCGGCTTGCCACGCGAGCACTTCATCGTCGACCACTTCCACGTGGACCCCCACAAGGGGGTCGAAGATCAGGGCCAGGCGATTCTCTCCTGGCTCGAGCCGAAAACCATTCCTGGGCCAACCTTCGACGAGGCAGTACCGAGGATGGCGGACGTCGGCGGACAGCTCGCCGGGACGGAGACCTTCGAGTCGAATCTCGCCCTGGTCGCTCGACACACCGACAAAGACAGCAGTTCGGGGATCCCCGCCCGGAATCAGGTTCGGGTCCGCGGCGCTCTGGACATCGATCTCGAAGTCCAGTCCCGCTGCGGACGCGCGGAACACGACCCCCGGAACCCCAACTCCATACCGATTGTGACAAAGGATCTGAAGTTCCGCTGCCCGCTCCAGAGCGAACACGATCGGAGTCAGAGCATGATCTTCCTGCTGGATCTCGCGCTCGGCCGACTGGTAGCCGGCGCTTCGAATGACGATGTGACCGTTCGATCGAGGAGTGTCGAGGTTTCCGTCTGCACCGGTTTGTCCCAATCGCTTCACGTCCCGGACATCCAGCACCTCACGTCGCTCCGGTGTCAGGAGCACATCTGCAAGCTCGATAGGCGCGCCGGTGGATCGGTCCGAGACATGGATTCGCAAGGTCGAACTTGTCGAAGCTTCGACGTCGTTGCGATCGAGCCGAACCGTTCGCTTGTTGCTCTCGATAGGTGGCTCGCCGCTGGAGGAAATCGACATTGCCTGCTCGATGGGCGGTCGAGCCCCATCGTGGCCAATCCACCACGTCAGGATGACAGCCGCCACGACGATCGTCACCGAGAGCCCCTTGACCCTGGATATGGCTGAGTTCATGGCTTTGTTGATCGCAAGGATAAGGATCCACGCCTTCGATAGATAGGGAAGTCTCGATCGCACCGCGTCACATCGGGAGTTCGCGCTCGCGCCTCGAGAGGCCCAGGGTCCAGAAGTCCTGGGGCAATCGATCACTCTCGGGATATCGAGCCAGGACTGCAACTTCCAGGCACTACGGGCAGTTTGGTCCCAACGCGACTCGATCGCTCCAAGCTCGGCTTCGACGCAAGGCGGCGCAGAGAGCTTCGCTCTGGCTAGTCGATGACTAATTCCCCAAAGGCGGGGTGGGACACAGGCACGCAATCAGTCTAGTCCCGGGGGCGATGACAGGAGGCTTTGAAGACGAGCCTTCGACACAGGGATTGAGGCAACACTGTTGGTCCACGTTGCACTGAATATCATGAGGGTGTCCATCCGGCTTCACGAACAGGGCAGCACACAGGTTGGTCGGAACTGCACCTCCGCAGCGACAAACCCAGATAGTGGCATCCTCCGTCGAGAACGATACCACTGCGCAGGCTCCTCCCGTTTGTGAACAGCCACCGCTGCAGTCCGCCACGAAGATCGGACTCTCAACGGTTCCAACGTTCGTCACTCCGAGCACGCATGAGTCACACAGAGGAGCAGGCCCAGGCCCATGATGCCAGCCACCGATGGTCGGCGACGACGTGGTTGTCTGCGCGGGCACGCTCACGAGCGAGAACCAGACTGCGACGGCGAACAATCGCCGAACGATGCTTGTTTCCAACATGACTGTCAGGAGACTCTTCGGGCTGACCCATGTCAAGCACATCTCGCTCGGGAGCATTTCCCCAGTGTTGCAAACCGTTCCCTACGCGGCCGGTGTCAGCGCTTTCAGCATGCGCATGAACTCCCGCTGTACGGGTAGGTTCTTGGAGAGTGTGAGAACAAATCGGCCTGCGGGACGGGTCACCCGTCCCGCTTGCTGTATCAGCGACTTCCGGAGCGTGTCGATCTTCCGGACTGTCCAGAGGCAGGCTCGCTTTGGAGTGTTCGCGACGCGACGCAGCTCAGCCGACCGGATCTGCATCTCGCGCCCCAACGTGTGGGCCAAGACCGCCGAGGCGAGGTAGATCTGATTGCCGCACTTGCGCTTCGAAGGGAGGTAGTCCATCGACACCTGGGACTTCAGCTCCGCAAAGATTCCCTCCTGCGAACCACGGCCGTTGTGGAAGTCGAGCAGAGCCTTGCTGCTACAGACTTTGTTCGTGAGCACCGCCCGGTACTCGTACTGCCGGTGCACTGGTTTGAAGAGATCGAGCTGGATCGGGCCCCGCGCGGGAACCGCGACCTGGTGTCGGTACACCACGCATCGAAACGGGCGCTGCGACGCCCGCTTCGGCTTCAGCATCCACTCGAACGAGCTCCAGTCATCGTCGATGTCATGCCAGGCCTGGCGCTTCTCGATCAGCGTCTTGAGTTCGGGGATTCGCTCGAAGGGAACACTCACAGAGAACTCGACGCGCGCTCGATGCAAGCGAATGCAGGTGGCATCGCTGAAGTGCGCGCTGTCGAGCCGGGCCTCGACCTGCCCACGGAACCCACCGCTACGCACCTTCTGGATGCACTCGAGAAGGAAGTCGCAGGCGCCTTTGGAGTCGTGAACGTTGCCTGGCCGGTGCAGGAAGTCGAAGACCTGTCCGGACTGGGCGATGGTGACGAAGAGCGGGTAGTAGCTTCTGGATCCCTTACGCTAAGTGTTGTAGCCGATGGCTGTGCCCTCAATTCTTCGAGACTTGGTCGACTGCACCGAGCCGTCCATGTCGAAGGTCAATCGGTTGGGAGACGCCGCTCGCACTCGGCACGCGACCAGATCCCTGACGACCTCGCGCACGTTGTCAATCGCCTCGTCATCAAATGAAGACATGACCCTCGAGAGTGTCGCGACACTGGGCAAGCGATTCAGACCGAGGAGCCGCAGCACGAGCGGGTCGCGGCGGTAGTAATCGAGATCGCGCAGTCGCCGGTAGCCGAGGAAGAGGTGGATCACCAACAGCAGTACGACCTGACCTGGGGAGTAGGCTCCGGTCCCGCGGACGCGCATGGTGCATCGCTCGAGCCGATTGCGCAGATCGATCAAACGCGCCATTGACTGGAACAAGACGAGTCCAGCGATCGATGTGAGTGCTTGATCTGCGAAACGCACGACAGGCATCGCCCAGCTTGCACTCCGGATGCTCTTGCGGGAAACTCTCATGCGAGCCTGCCTCTGTCGTCTGCGGTTTTGTTTTTCACGACAGCGCAATCGACATGAGTGCAGGCTTATTTCTTCCGCATCGAATATCGCGCCGAAACATCACCGCAAGTGATGTCCAGGACCAGAGCAACACTTCGCGCGATTCGCGCCATGGAGTTACTCAGATGTCGAGAATCGAGAACTCTCATTCAGCAGATTGCGACTGGAGGGATTTCGTACCCCAGTGGTGTGATTCACTCAGATGCAGCTTTATTGAGAGCCGCGCGAGCGCGGTCGACCTTGGCCAGAATCGGCTGAACACTAGCGGCCCACTTGATCGCCTTCCGATCGAGTCGGTGAGTTGGCACTCGACGCGCATCTCCACCTCGTCTTGGCCGAGCGAAGTCATGCCGGGCGCTTCTACGAGCCGCTGCCCGAGGTCTTGTTGTTCGCGCTGCAGGTGTCCTTTCTCGCGATCGGAGCGTTGCGGCGGAGTGCGGCAGCAGACGCCGCGAAGGAGCCCGCCGAAGCCCTTCTGTGCGGAGCGCGAGACTGGCTGGTGGTCAACCTGATCGTCTTCATGCTCAGCTCGGAGAAGCGCGAAGTGTATTGCTGCTGTGCAATCCGCGGATCGTGATCCTCGCAGTCGCGAGCGTGCGCGACGGCAGACGCTCGGTGTGGCCGCAGTTCGCCGCCGTGGTGCCGATGTTGCTCGCGTTGGCACTCGCGACCGCGCCGACTGCGATCGCGCACAACGCGCCAACGTTCACCGGACCTGCGCCGAGTCCCTGGATCGTCGTTCCGCACGCGTTCGAGCTGGCGAGTGTCGCGATGCTCGTCGCCCGCACTGCCTTTGGATCGATCGCCGCTGCGCACGCTGACGAACCTACACACCGTCCTGCTCGGTGCGGAGTTGCTCGCGGCGGTTGCGATCTCGCCGCGCGCGCGGAGAATTCGACGATCATCCCCGAAGTCGGCGTAGGTCCGGAGGCTCACCGATTCCTGACCGATCGGCCGGTCGTCCCCGATCAAGCCGCAACCAGGATCTCGACCGCCTTCGATCGTAAGGGCGATGCCTTCCTGGCGAAGGTGTAGACGTGCGACCTCGAGCGCATCCCCCGCAGTCGTGCGCGCCGGCACCAGTTCCCTGGCGAGTGACACCGTCGGCGGGCGCGACCTCGTGCTGTTGGGGCGACGGCGGAAGGTATGGCGCGCACGCCAGCACCACGGAACCGCATCGCCACCAACCACCCCAACAGCTACCATCCTCGCCCCATGCAGCAGGCTGTCACCGAATCCCATCGCCGCATCCGCGACCTCGAGCAGCACCTCGAGCGCGAGAATCCGACCTTGTTGGATGTCGTGCGGCAGTTCCGCGCTTTGGACCGAGTCGTGCACGGCATCGGCCTCCTGCGTGGTGACGAGTCCTTCGCCTTCCAGGTGCCGTGGTGGCCGATGACCGCGATCCTCGGCACCTTCTCGGCCGGCAAGTCGAGCTTCGTGAACTGGTACCTCGGCCAGAAGCTGCAACGCACAGGGAACCAGGCCGTCGACGACCACTTCACGGTGCTCTGCCACTCGACCGACCCGCAGCAGCGCACGCTGCCGGGCAGCGCACTCGACGCCGATCCTCGCTTCCCCTTCTACGGCATCAATGACGAGATCGCGCGGCTCGTGCCCGCGGAGACCGCGCACGCCGATCGCTTCCTCCAGCTCAAGACCTGCAACAGCGAGGCTCTGCGCGGCAAGATCCTCATCGATTCGCCAGGCTTCGATGCTGATCACCAGCGCGCGACGATTCTCCGCCTCACCGCGTACCTCATCGAGCGTTGCGACCTGGTGCTGCTGTTCTTCGACGCCCGTCATCCGGAACCTGGTGCGATGCGCGACACCCTGGAGTACCTGGTCGGCGCGATCCAGCAACGCCCAGACACCGAGAAGTTCCTGTTCATCCTCAATCAGATGGACACCACCGCGCGCGAGGACAACCCCGAGGAAGTGTTCGCCGCCTGGCAACGCGCGCTGGCCGAGAAGGGCGTGACCTCCGGCCGCTTCTACGCGATCTACAACCCCGACTGCGCCTTTCCCATCGCGGACTCCGAACAGCGGCAGCGTTACGAACAGAAGCGCGACAAGGACCTCGCCGAGATCCAGGACCGCATGAAGGCCGTCGAAGTCGGTCGCGCCTATCGAGTGGTCGAGACGCTGGAACAGACCGCGCTGAAGATCAAGGAACGTGCGCTGCCGAGGATCGCCGCGGCGCGGGCTTCGTGGCGGAGGCTCGTCTTGACCTTGGACTTCGTCATGCTGGCGATCCTCGGCGGCATCGCGGGTGCCCTGATCGCGAAGGACGGCCTCTCGACCTGGATCGAACGCTGGAAGTCGTTCCCGTCCGACGACCTCGGGCTCGGCAGGATCGGCATCGAGGTCGTCAAGTTCGGCGTCATCGCGCTGGTGCTGTTCTTCCTCCACACGCGCATCCGCGCCCTCGCTGCGGGATACGTGCGCGGCCGTCTCGAAGCCGAGCCGCGGGACACCATGCCGGCGATGCGCATCAGCGAGGCCTTCATGCGCAGCACGCGCTGGACGAGTTCGTTGTTCGCGGCGCGGCCGAAGGGATGGTCGCGGCGCGCCGAGGACGAGGTCGAGCGTGTGCTCGCGACGACCACCAACCTGGTGCAGCGCCTCAACGACGGCTACGCCCAGCCCAGCGGAACTCATCGCGCCACGTCTACGGGATCCTCGGCAGCTTCGGCCTGAGGGTCCATCCAACTGCAATGCCCAACTCCAAGCCACTTCCGAAGGCGATCGCGCTCGCAAAGATCCCGCTGATCCTCAGCATCGCCGTGCTCTCCGCGCGCCTGATCGGCGAAGCGCTCGGCCTCGACCCGCGATTCTTCGCGAGAGACGGCGGCCCCAGCTTCGCCGCCGTCGGCATCGTCTGGTTGATCCCGATCTTCGGCTTCTGGTTCGGCTGGCGCGTCGCGGGCGTCGGCGGCGGACCCGACCGACCGGGACTCTCGTTCATCCTCGGCTTGCTCGGCGTCGCCGCGGTGCTCACCGCGGGGGCGCTCAGCGTGAACAGTCTGACCTGGCCCGGCACGGCGATCGGGATGGCGGTCGGCGCAGTTGTCGGCCTGATCTTCGCGGTGCGCGCGTGGCCGAAGTTGTTCCGCTACACCTTCACCTACGCGCTGCTGATTCGCGGGCTGGTCGTCGTGCTCACGGCCATCGGAGTCGCGACCAACTGGCACTCCCACCTCACCTACTTGCCCGAGGAGTTGAAGCTGACGGAGACGGTGGATCGCTTCGGCTTCCTGGCATCCGCGCAGGCATTGGTCTGGCTGCCGCTCACGGTGAGCGGGATGGCGACTGCGGCAGCACTCGCCGCCATCCTGCGGGGCGATCGCGGCGATCCGGACGAGTGATCGCTCGGCGCGCGGCGATCACCGTGCCACCTCAGCCGAGCAAGCGACTCATGCGCTCGGAAATCGTGCGCAGTCGATCTTCACCGCCGCCCGCGACTTCAGCGGTGTACCAACCCTCGTAGCCGACGGCGCGCGCGGCGGCGACCACCGCGGGCCAATCGGTGTCGCCGTCGCCGATCTCGACTTCGAAGCCCTTCCACAGCCCTTCCTCGAGCTGCTTCTTCCGGCTGTAGTCCTTCACGTCCATCTTGAGGATCCGCGCGCCCAAGACCTCGATCCAATGCTCCGGCCAACCGAAGCGCACGAGATTGCCGGGGTCGAGGTGCACGCCGACCAAGGGATCCTCGAACTCGTCGACGTAGCGGGCCATCTCCAGCGGACTGAGCAGGAAGTTGTTCCAGACGTTCTCGAAGGCGATGCGCACCCCGAGTTCACGAGCGAGTGGAAGCAGCTTGCGGATCTCGTGTTGCGATCGTCGATAGGCATCGGCATAGCCGACTTCCTTACTGACGACCGCCGGCACGACGAGCACGGAGGTCGCTCCGAACCGGGCGGCATCGCGCAGAGCGGTCTCGAGCGCGCGCACTCCCTGCTCACGAACCTTCGCATCCGGATGCGAGAACGGCTGACTCCAGTGCGCCGAGTCCACGACTCCGGGAATCGCGATGCCCGCCGCATCACGCGCCGCGATCACTTCCTGTGGATCGAGATCGCTCGGGCTGTCCATCTCGACGCCATCGAAACCAAGCCGAACAAGCGACTTGAACTTGTGCTCGAGCGACCCGTCGATCGCGACCATGCCGATCTTGACGGCCTTCTTGGGACGCTTCGCGACAAGACCCGGCTGCGCTTGCGCAGTCACGCCGCTGCCGAGCAGCGCTCCCGCGATCGCACCTTCGAATGCGCCGGTCAGGAGCCGTCGGCGAGTGGTGCCGATCTCTCGACCCGATCGGTCCGTGTAGCCGTTCATGGGTTCTCCAACTCGCGCGGACGCCACACTCCGACCAGCTCCGCATCCATGTCCAGTTCCGCCTCCGCCCACTCGTCGATCCCGAGTCGGAATCCGGCGAGTGCGGCAGTCGGGAACGCTTCGGGATGTCGGCCCAACAGCGAGACCAGTTCCTCGATGCCGGGGTTGTGCGCGACCACCAGCAGGACTTCCGCATCACCGCCACGCCGCGCGATCGACTCGAGCAGCACCGACGGCGGCGCGAGGTAAAGGTCCTCCAGCGATACGCAGTTCTCCGTGCGCACTCCCGCAGCGTCGGCCACGAGCTCCGCGGTCTGCCGCGCGCGCACCGCTGTCGACAGGAGGATACGAGTCGGGACCATCGACCTCTCCACGAGCAATCGGCCCATGCGTGGCGCAGCGGCCTCACCGCGAGCATTCAGCGGCCGATCGTGATCGCGAAGCCCGGCATCTCCCCAGTCGGACTTGGCGTGTCGCATCAAGAGAAGGGTGCGCATCAACTCAACCCTCGACCTGCAGCTTGGGAGCGCGGAACAGCGCAAGAAACAGGAGCAGCACGATGCCGGCCCCGATCGCCGGCCACTTCCAGATCGATGCCCAGTCCATCTGCTCGTAAGCGGCGAGACGCTTGGCGTTGACCTCGCTCTCGAGGGCCTTGTCGCGCGCGGTCACCGCATCACGTTCCGCGTCGGGGACTTGCCCCAAGTCGAATCGTCTCGCGATCGCGATACGCTCGGCCTCGCCCGTGCCGGCCTCGCTCAGCAGCACGGCGGCAGCAGGCGGTGTGTAGTGCGCCTCGGCTTCACCGCCGATCTTCGCGCCGAGGAACATGCCCACCCCGAGCGTGCAGAACACCAAGAAGCCTTGGGCCTGACCGCGCATCGCCGCAGGCGATCGCTGGTCGGTGTAGATCTGCCCGGTCACAAAGAAGAAGTCATAGCAGATGCCGTGAAGCGCGATGCCGACGAGAACCAGCATCTGCGCGTCGTTCGGCACGCCGTAGCTGAACATCGCGTAACGAGCGACCCAGGCCAACATCCCCACGGCGAGCATCCACTTGACACCCAGGCGGGCGAAGCACAGCGGCATCAACACCATGAACGCGACCTCCGACATCTGGCCGTAGGTCATCTTGAAGCCGATGTCGGTGACTCCTGCCGCTTCCGCTCCGCGTGCGGCGAGCTGGTAGTAGAACGCCAAGGGGATGCAGATCAGGAAGGAACAGAGGAGGAAGACCGCGTAGTTGCGATCCTTCAACAACGACAGCGCGTCGAGACCGAGCACATCGCGTACGCGACCACGCTCGCCCCGCGTGGGCGGGGTGTGCGGCAACATGAGCACGGAGTAGACGCCGAGTGCCGCCCCGGCGATCGCCGCGACCTGGAACATGCCGATCGCAGCGCCGACGGCGAGCTGGCTGATCGTGAATCCGGCGACGATCCACCCCAATGTGCCGAAGGCTCGCACGACCGGGAACTGCCGCTGCGTATCGGACAAGTTGCGCATCGCCAGCGTGTTCGTCAGCGCCAGCGTCGGGTAGTAGCACAGCATGTGCGCGAAGAACGCCACATTGATGAGTGCCGGATCCGGCGACTCAGATCGCATCAAGGTCGTCGCGTAGTACATCGCCGCCGCACCCATTAGATGCAGTGCCCCGAGCAGACGCTCCGCGGCGAAGAAGCGATCCGCGATTAGGCCGACGAACAACGGCGAAATCATCCCGGCGATCGGCCCCACCGAGTAAGTCCAACCGATGTCCGACCCGCCGAACCCGATCTTGCCCAGATAGGCCGGTGCCGTGACATACCAGCTCCCCCACAGGAAGAACTGGAGGAACATCATCGCGGACAACCGCGGGCCAAGAAGAGCGGGAGGCATGGTTTCGCAGGAACGGAGCCGCGGAATCATGCCAGAGGCCCGCGCCCTGGGCCAACCGCGAACACGCTCAGACTTCGACGGCCGGCAGCGGCCCGGAGTCGCCGCGCGGAAGCGAAGTACGCGCATTCGCCGCGGTCTTGCCGCTGCGCTCGATCAGGTAGGCAACCAATCCGATGACGAAGACCAGGCCCTGCGACCCATAGAAGATCATCGTCGCGCGGTACAGCCCGGCATCGAAGCCGTAGCTGTGCAGGCCGATCCCCATCGCGTTGGTGTGCCACCAGGAGAACGCGACCACGCAGTTGGCGAGCACGGCGAGGAAGCACATTCCCCAGTTGCGTACCAGTCCGCCCATGCGGGCATGCAGGATCACGAGCTGCGCCAGCACGATCAGCAGCGCGCCGTTCTCCTTCGGATCCCAGCCCCAGAACCGGCCCCAGGAATCGTTCGCCCAGATGCCGCCGGTGATCGTGCCGAAAGTCGCGAAGAAGGTCGCGAAGCACAACACGCCGTAGACCATGCGCCCGAGGTTCTGGAAGAACTCGGGGCGACGTCCGTCGGGCGCGAACAGCTTCCCGACCAGGAACACGTGTGCGATGAAGCCGGCGAGAAGGGTCGAGGCGTAGCCGATCGTCACGGTCACGACGTGCACGCCCAGCCAGAAGTTGGTGCGCAGCACCGCCTGCAGCTCCTTGAGCGTGTCCTCTGCGGCGTGGAACTCGTAACGCTGAGCGATGAAGAGTCCGAGACTGCCCAGCGCCACGGCGACGGGCAGCGCGATCTTGCGCCGCCCGATGAACTCGACCAGCAACGCGAGGAGAACCGCGACGCCGGTGATGAAGACGATCGTCTCGTAGAGGGTCGAGACCGGCGGACGCGACAGCAGCATGCAACGCTGTGTGATCCCGGTCACGACCATTCCCAGACCGAGGATCGCCAACACCCACACTGCGCGGGCGAGCCACCGCGAGGATCGCGGCGCGATCCACGTGATCGCGGCGAGGACGAAGCCGAGCAAGAACACCATCATCGCCCGGTAGAACCAGTCGCTCCGCAAGTAGGCGACCTCCAGACCGATCTTTGCCGCATCCGCACGCGACGACGACAGTCTCGCGGCGTTGGCGGAGATCTCGACAGAGGCCGCGACGAGGGCTGCCGCATCGTCGCCCGCGCGCATCATCCGTTCGAGGCTCGCGACCAGTGCGATGCGAGGGTCGTCGCCCCGCACGTCACCGGCGACCGCTGCCTCGGCGAATTCGAACAGGTTGCTCCACCTCTCCTGTCCGGCATCGACCGGCGGAAGGAACGCGAAGTTGGCTGCCCGCATCGTGCCGAATTCGACATCGCGAAGGAACCGCGCGAGAACCGCGCGCTCCTTCAGCAGGTCGTCCGCCATCGGCTGGCTGGTATCGCGCGCCTGCTCGTCCAAGCGCATGTGCACCGGCACGAGTCGCGCCAGCGCAGGGATCACCATCGAGAGATCCACGGCGTACTTGCCGTCCTTTGCACTGGCACTCGGAAACGCGGCCGCCAACAACTCGCTCGATTCGTAGCGGAGGCCGTCGCGCAGGACCGCAAACGCGTCTCTCGCCATCTCGTAGCGGCGCAGGTCGCCGTAGAGATACTTGCCGAGATTGACCAGCCGCGAACACTCGCTGTCCTCCCTTTCGAGATGATCGCGCACCAGCTCGACCAGCTTCTCGCGGCCGGTCGACAGCTCGGCATACGAATGACGTCCGCGTTTGGTATTCGCGATCGACGACAAACCGATCGCATCCAGGATCTCGCGATCGGTGACCACGAACATCGGATACTCGTCCGCCTGGCGAGGATGCCGCAGCAGATCGAGCAAGACCTCGACGGCGCTCAACTTCGTGCCCGCCAGATCGCCGAAGCGCTCCTCCTTCGGAACGGTGAAGGTCCGGCGCTCGTTCCACTGCAGGAGGAATGGGTCGACCATCGAGCGCAGCGCCTTCACGCGACCCAGATCCTGAACGGGCAACTCTTCCATCGCCGCAACGAAGTCGGCGGGGTAGGGCGTCCGCCGCGTGATCGCCGAAGCGTCCTGCGCGCGAGCATCGAGGAGAGACGTCGCGACCACGACGATCGCAGCCGACACGAACCGGATCATGTGACGAAAGATCATGCGGAGACTCCGGCCTGACGAGCGTTCGTTTCGCGACGTATCCAGCGGAACAGTTTGGCGACGAAGTGGAGAAGCATTCCCGCAGTCATCACGAGCAAGGAGTAGAGCGGCCATTGATCCGCAGGATTGCGCGATACCGCGAGCACCGAATAGCGCCGCTCACCCGGGGCCGCCGGCTCGGGGCCGTAACTGCTCTGGTAGGCGACGTAGCCCTCGCGTCGCAGCGGTTCGTTCATCCGGATCAACATCGGCGTCGCGTCGCCCCCGCTGTGGACCACGATGTCGCTCTGGTAATTGCGCGGCTGCTTGGTGCCCGGGTGCCGTTCGTGAACGAACTTGGTCAGCTCGATCGC
>JBFXDD010000050.1:0-28074 GCA_050181465.1 Planctomycetota bacterium | reverse complement strand
CGGCGACGCGTCACTCCACTGCTCATTTGGTTGTCGAACGAGGTGGACGTCTGCAATCCGGATCTCTGGGCCTGGATCGTGATCGAGAAGCTCAACCATGTCCGCCGCGAACCAGGAGTTGCCGGCATCATCGTCCAGCTCGACGTTGAGGGCGAAGTCCCTAGCCCGGATGACTCGTGAACGTCTACTGCGAACGCCACAAGTCGCGCCCGGCGGCGGCGCTACGTCGCTCCTCCCTGGCAGCGTAGCTACAGCTACGCTTCGGTCGTCGACCGACGCAGCTCCTTGCCGGTAATCGACCTGTGGCGATCTCGCGACGACGTTCACGAATCATCCGGGCTAGCAGGAGTGCCGATGACCTCGACATCCGTAACCGAAGGAGTCGCCTCGCCGAAGACCAGGCCAACAAGTCCCGCGAGGCCCTACTCTCGCGCAGTGGCGGTGTCGCGCACCCGGACACGGTCACCGAATCGTATTGGCCCCTCGTTGTTCATCGATCCGCCCAACGGACGCCCTGTCGATCCGCGGCGGCCGAAGGCCGCCCGCTGCATCGGCGTGTCAGATGGTTCGCCTTGCCTCTCGGTACTTCTTCCAGGCAACGTCGAACGCCTCACGACAGTACTCATGATGCACCTTCAAGGCTGGTTCTGCCTCCGCGATCGTGAGGAATAGATCGAAGAGAGTGGCCACCTGCTGCGGTCCCCACGCAGGGCCCATTCGATAGTCCAGGACCAGTCCCTCCGGATGGACGAACACACCGAGGTCCGGGAGTTGGCACCCCGTGCGGCCCAACCCTCCGATGACCACGTGAACCGGCTCGGCTTCTCGATTGCAAACGAGGATCGCGACATTCGAGGCGTCCTCGGCGCTCGCAATCGGTTTGTCCTGCCCGTCTCGGCGATCGCAGTAGGAAGCCCCGCGCGCAGTAGCATCATGGCCGCGTCGCCACAGCGTCGCGAACACTCCAGGAATTCTCACTGGGGCAATGTGCGACATTTCAATCTCCGGCAGCGACCCGTCGTCGAAGGCGAACAAATCCCGTAGCTGGCTCCAGAGCGAGTCCATCAGTTCTCTGCGGGGCTCGCTATCCATCTAACGTCTTTCGCCATCAGCCGCCGGCCGCTTGGGGCCGGCCGGGTGCATGGCGTTGTCAGGCACCATCATGACCCTGGTTGCTGTCTGCGCAACCGGGCGCTTCGGATGTTCGCGGCTGCCGTCTCACAGACAAGCATGCCGCCGGCAAGGCTCACCGAGAACCCGAGTGCCAGAGACTGGGCAGTAGGTCCTGCATCGCTTGGGAAGTTCGCGATGAAGTAGCCCGCTACCGCGAGGCTCGCCCCGGGCGCGCCGCGCGGTAGCAGCCAACCGATGAACCAGCCCCCAATGGGATAGAGGAAGAGCAAGAAACACTGATGCTCTCCAGGCCCACTCAGACTCCGAAGCAGTGCGAATGTGCCGACAACGGCCATCCCCAGGCCGCAGTGCGCAACGAAATGGTCGAGCCGCCAACTCATCGGAAGCTAGTGCTCCTAACGGATTGGACGCTCAGCCGCGAGCGCCCTCTGGGGCGCTCGTCGGCTGCTGCGTCGAGTTGGGCGATCTACGAGGACCCACGGTAGTCCCAGTGGGTCTCGAAGAAAGCGTCGTGCTTCATCGGGCAATCATCCTCATCGGGTCGGCCATCTGGCTCTGATAGCACAATCAGCGCTCCTCGTGCGTCCGACGCTCAACGTTAGCGGCGGCGCGCAGCGCCGCCCGCCGGAAGGGTTGTTGGCCAACACATGCGGAAGCCTCGTCGCCAAGGCTAGCCACAGCCGCAGGTGACCGATTCATCGGACGCCTTGCCTCCTTGGGTCCGGTGGCCGTCGCGCTTCCACCAATCAAGGCCGCCGATCAGCTCCTTCACGCGGAAGCCGAGCTTGAGCATGTTGAGCGCGCCCTTGGTCGACGCGTTGCAGCCGATCCCGTCGCAGTACGTGACGACGAGCGCTCTCTTGTCGATGTGCCTCGTCGTCTCTGCGGACATCGCCCGGTGCGGAATATTGATCGCGCCCTGGATGTGTTCGTATTGGAACGCCTCCGGAGACCGCGCATCGAGAACGATGATGCTCTCGCCATCACCCAAGGCGACGTGTAGATCCCACGAGTCGATCTCGTATTCCAGCTTGTCCGAGTAGTGCTTCAGTTGATCATCCATGGTCTGTCCTGTCGCGTTAGGCTAACGGATCTGCCGCTGAGCCGCGAGCCGCTTGCGGGTTGATTCCTCGCCCCCCGGCGTTCCGCGGCTCGCCGGCTCCCGCGGATTCTCAGCCAGGGACCCGATACCAAGATCGAAGCTCGGCGGAAAGGTCCGAATTGTCCGCGACGATATCGATCAAGCCGTCAGGAATCTGGGTCGTCTCAGACTGCCGCGCCAACAGGGTGAGAATCATGAAGATGCCGCGACGATCATCCTCGATCGAGACGAGGTCTGGGTAGCGCCTGCAGAGATCCTGGAGCATAGAGAAGGCCTCTGCACCCCTGGCCTTGATGAGCAGGAGGTCGAACGCTCCAACGGTGAAGTGCTCGTTGTGCACGTGCTCCGGAACCTCGCCACGACAGATTCGCTTCGCCACGTCAAGTAGGTCTGTCAGGCGATCGCTCATCTTCGGCCTCTGGCTAACGTGTGGCCGCTCAGCAGCGGGCCGTCTTCGGCCCGCCCGCTGCTGCGGCTTGATGGGTGGTATTCTACCAGAACCGGGCATGGTCATGCGTTGGGATGAAGCAGCTCCGGGTCTCGAAGGTAGATCGACACCCACGCGCTGAACGACGAGGCGATCGGAGGGGATCGGCGCCGCACATCCTCGATGCGAAAGACGCGCCCCACATCATGCGGAGTTCCCTGCAGCTGAATCGCGTAGTCCCAGCAGTTGATGGCCCAATCGGCGAAGACGAAGCAGCCCTGGTACAGGTCGTGGCCCACTTCCGCAGTACCCCAGGAAGCCTCGACCGGCTCGATGCGCTCAATCGGTACGAAGCTCAGGAACTCGCTGTCGCATTCGATCCCGTTCATCCGTCGCAGGTACTCGCGAAAGTCCGGGGGCAATACAACTGAGTGCACGCCTCGAAGGCTGCAAGAGCTGTCTCCTCGGCTCCTGGTCGAAGGACGACACCCTGCAGCTGCCACCTACGTAACAACTCTCGCACCACAGCCATCGTCGCCTGTCCGCCCAACATCTTTGTCCATCAGCCGCGAGCGCCGCTGCGGCGTTCGTCGCTGCACGGGCTCGTTACGCAGCATCCTACGCAGATCGTGTGCTCGCTGCACGGCCCATTGCACGCCTTGCGAGCCCCACGACGGGCATTAGGACGACGACAGCAACGCCAACTCGACTGCAGAGCCACGGTATCGTGGGGTCGATCGCGCTGCGATCGGAGGACAACCAGAATGCCGCCATGATCCATCCGTCGCCCGTGGCCTGGCGCGCGACGAGCTGGTTGTGCTTGGAGTCGAAGGCCACCGCGAGGAGCCGCCAAGTGTCGAGGAGTCGAAGGCGCCCGCACAACAGCGTCACAATGAGTCTCGGCAGGCCATCCATTGGTGCGGGCACATCGCGGACTTCCGAACAAGGCATCGCGACCGGAAAGCAAGCCGGCGCCGTCGCACTCACAAGCCCATCAAACCACGGCCACTGCCGCCGTCAGACCCCATGGAGCAGAAGGCGACGGCGCGGTCGGCGCTTGGTCCTGCGTCCAAGCAGGAACTCGTCTCGCACTTGCATGCGAATCCAGGGAGGCCACCAGCTCTGCAGAACCCAGCTACACCGGATCGCAATTCCCACACACTTCACAGGAGCGCACGACCAAGCCATCGCATCGCTGCTCGGGGTGAGGATCGCGCGTGGGGGTGTCACTTGGAGTCCACGCCCTCAACTCGGAGGGGCCCGAGCGCGTGGGTGCCTAGCCCGGATGATTCGTGAACGTCTGCTGCGATCGCCGCAACTCGCGCCCGGCGGCGTCGCTACGTCGGCTCCTCCCTGGCAGCGCAACTACGGCTGCGCTTCGGTCGTTACATGACGCTCCTCGCCGGCCATCGACTTGCGTCGATTTTGCGACGACGTTCACGAATCGTCCGGGTTAGACCACCGCATCCAGCAGCGCACGGAAGCGATCGTCGATGACCCTGTCGATGTTGCTACGATCCGCTCCCGGCCAATACCACTGCTGCGAGCCGGACTGCAAGTCCGCAAGCGCGTGATGCAGCAAGTAGAAGTCGAGCACGTCGGGAACGTCAAACTGGAGGTAATAGGTGCGCAACTCGACCAGCGCGGCGCCCCGGTCAACGTCGCCGGCGAGGACGAACCGAGCCAGTCGCCTGGCCAGCACGGAAAGTGCATCCTCGACGGTCTGCGGGTCCGTCAGTCCGAGTTCGCAGAACGTGCGATCGACGAGCGATTGCATCTCGAAGTGGCTGAACGGAGGCGTCTCACCGGCGAGGATTCGCAGGCCCGGACTGTCTCGGCCTTGGCCAAGAGCATCTACCGCCCAGTTGACGAAGCGTCCGTCGGCCGCGATGCCGGTCCTTCGCAGCGCGACGATTTCCTCATCCGAGAAGCCTGGGAAGGTCATGTCTGGCATCTGTAGCACTCCATCGTGGGCCACTTGCGGCTCGCCCGCTGCGCCGGCCGGTGTGATGGTAGCGGTAGCGGCTACTCGGCGCAGGAGTCGGATGCACAGGCGACTCTGCCCAACTCGGAGAACCGACTGCGAAACCGTGGCGCGCGCGATCAGACTCCCGGGCGGCTCAGGCATGCCATCGAAGGTTCGTGCTCACGCAGGCCTGGCAACCAGTTGAGGTAGCGATCAGTCCACGACCGTGGGTGAGGCTTCCGAACTCGGGGGCGACAACCATCACGTGTAGAAGTCAGCCCTCGACAGGATCAACGCAAGCCGGAAGGCCGCGAGCAGCGCCGGCTGCACCGACTCGAGGCCACAGAGCGTGACGCTGCATCCGTCCGGGCTGTTTCGACTGAAGTCGCAGTGCCCGTAGGAGGATCGCGACAATCGAACCCTCGCGGCCAAGGCACTTGCGGATCGATCCGCAGCAACTTCGGCGGGCGGTGCCTCCGCCCCCGGCCGCTTGATCAACTGGCCGAGGGCCTACTTGCTGACCTCACGAGAGCTGCGTGCCGCTTCCTCCGGCTGGGCGCCAGATGCCAAGCCCGTGTTCACGACTCCAGCTTCCAGGCACAACATCCCGAGATCGATCTCGAGGAGCTGATCTGGCGTTGAGACTGCACCGAGCCCCCTGAAGACGTGGTTCTACAGCGGTCAGCGTCCGTAGTCCGCCCAACCTGTTGCTGCCCAGCCGCGGCACGAAGTACTGCCGACGGCTGCGTCCCGTTGGGCGGTCGGGCATCGAGGCGAATCACGGCCGCCACCATAAGAGGACGCAGACCCCCTCGAGTCCGAGAAGAAACCCGAGAGCGAAACCCACGGGTGCTCCGTAGAACAAACCGTCAAGCAAACTTCCTTGCATAGCGGCGGCCGCGACCATCCCCAGCAAGGCTCCGAGGAATGTCCCGAACGCACCCGCCCATACACGGCGGATCCATTCGCTTCGGGTTGACTGATCTTGATCGGTCATAGCTCGATCCGCCCAAAGGACTTGCCGCTGAACCCCGAGCGTCGCGAGCGCTTCAGCTCTCGCCGTTGTGTTGATCGCAGCTCGTAGGCTCCTGCGGCATGTTGGTCAGCCTACTCTGCACGCATCTCTCGGTGAATCTCCGCGGCGAGAGTGTAGGCCAGACTCGCAAGCTCCCCGGACTCTCGGGCAACCGGGTCCGGGCCACCGAACAACATGTCGGTGAGGCTGCCCATCCCCCCGTACGCGCTGAGAAGGCGAGCGACCCCGATGAGATCCCCGGCCCGCAGGCACCTCACGCACTCGCTCATCCAGTCACGCCAGTGGGATTTGCCGATGGTGGTCAGCGCGGCAACCAACTCATCGGGTGTCTCCAGCAACTGTCGGGTGTTTGGTTCCATCAGCAGAAAGGGCCCGGGCTCGTCCAACGCCTCGTCAGCTCCGAGCCGTCGTGAGCGTCGTCGCGATTTCGGCACAGGTCGATGCACGGCAAGGAACTGCGACGGCCGACGACCGAAGCGTAGCTGTAGCTACTTTGCCAGGGAGGAATCGACGATGCGGCGCCGCCGGGCGCAAACTGCGGCGATCGCAGCAGACGTTCACGAGTAGTCCAGGCTGGGGCTTGTGGGCAGCACTCTACCAAGGACGCGACTACCACCGGGACCTTCGACCAGCTTGCGGTGTCTTGCGGACCCCAACCGGAGTGCAGGACGGGAGTCGACGGTTGGCACGCCGGGTTCAGTGCAGAGTGATCTGAATGCCCGGCCAGCGCGCCTTTGCAGCTCTCACTCCAGCTTCGGTCACCTGCGAACTTGCAAACCCCAACCAGGTCAACCTCTTCAGCCCCGAGTCTGCACGTGCCAGGGCTCTCGCCCCATCGTCCGTCACCGCCGTGCCGCCGAGGTCCAACGTCGTGAGTCCCGTCAGGCCCGTGTCCGCGCGGGCCAGGTTCCCTATTCCTGCGTCCGTCACCGCCGTGCCATAGAGGTAGAGTGCAGGGAGTCCGCTCATACCTGAGTCCGTTCGGGCGAGGTCCTTCAGCCCCGCATCCGTTACGAGGGTGTAGGCGAGATTCAGCGTCTTCAGCCCTTTCAGACTCGTGTCAGTGTGCGCCAGCCCATTCATCGCTGCGTCGGCAACCTTGGTGCTGGCAAGACCAAGCGTCGTCAAGTGCTTCAGACTCGAGCCCTGGTTGGCCAGGTGGTTCACTCCCACATCCGTGAGCAAGGTGAAGCTGAGGTCGAGGGTGGTCAGTCCTTTCAGGCGCGACTCGGCATGTACCAGACTCTTCACGCCATCGTCGGTCACCTGCGTGCTTCGCAGGTCCAGTGTCGTCAGAGCGTCCAGGCCCGAACTGGCGCTGGCCAGTTCCTTCACCCCTGCATCGGTCACTCGCGTACCGCATAGGTACAGCGTGATCAAACCCGTCAGGCCAGTGGCAGGGTCGGCCAGCCATGCCACTCCGGCGTCGGTGATCGCTTCGTTCTGGAGGTTGAGCTCGGTGACGCGAGCAAGTTCAGCGCGACCAAGCACGGCGTCCGACGTCAACGCCAGGTGCTTACGGATCTTGCCCTCAATGACTGCGCGTTCCACGCCTGACACGACCGGCGGTGCAAGCCTCACTCCGCTTGGTGAGAGCATGCGCCCGGATCCGCATCCGATCAGGGTTACGAAGATCACCGGGATTGCAGACATGCGATTCGCCCCAGCGAGCTTCTTGATTACGAGCACATTGCAGGTATGGGTCATGCCACACTACTCCTTTGTTGCCAAGCGCTATGGCGACCAATAGCCGATCGACGAACGGTCCACTTACATCGCCAAGTTGGCCAGCGATATGACTGAAGGTCTGCGGCAACGCGAAGATCTCTCTGCAGGTCGGAAGACGTGAACGATTCGACTGACAGAGCGCGGAGCAAGTTCGGAGTCATCGAGTGTTGGCTGCACGTGCGGTTGTCCGTCGCAGCGGTCAGGACCGCCAAGAACTCCCACCGCAAGAGAAACTTCCATGAGTCGAGCGTGGATTGGTGCTTGCGCGCGAGCACGGCGAGGGCCTGGACCTCCACTGGTCGTCGAATCACCTCACTCCGTCGGCTTGACCGTCGATGCCACGATCGAGCCTTCGGCATCCGAGACGTGATCGGCGAGATCCTCCTTGAGAGCATCGATGCGATGCCTCGATCTCGGACTTGATGGCGGGATGGGATCCGCTCGGAAATCGGCGACTCACATCACTCCCTCCACCTTGGATCGCACGAGTGTTCATCGTCGCAACTTGGGCTTCTAGGGATCACTCGAACCGAACGAGTGTCGAAGGGCGTGACACGTCACCCGCTTGCCAAGCCCGGCAGCCAAAGCCGAAGGATGCGCAGACCGCTGGATGACCGTCTCGTACAAGCCACAACGCGGACGCAGACCGGCCGCGCGTCAGGCATCTCCACCCACCCTGCGCCGTGAGCGAAGTCCCGCACATGCACTGCACGAACAAGATCCAGAGCATCGCTGCGACTTGGATTCCTCGGATCGCTCGAGCCCAACGAACCTCGCAGGCACAGCCGGCTGCCAGATCGCGCCTGTGCCCGGGAATTCGGCACGGCCTGCCGCGTACAACCTCGTGCGAAGCGACACGGCGAGACTCTCGGGCGTGAGATCGCAGACTCGAAGTTCGCCTCTTGCACGGCAACCCGGCGTAGCCAAACACCGAGCCAACCCATTAGCGACCGGCGTAACATGCAAGGCGATCGCGGGTCGGGTGGCCGGTCAGTCGACTTACTCGTCGAGCAGATCGTTCACGTGCGGCCCAGCGACTGGATCGGGCGAGACCAGGACCTCCGACGTGATCAGGATCGCGCGCAGGTGCGCGAGCCCGCGCGAGACTCACCAGGCACGAACGACGAGAACCGGCAAACCGGGTCTCGTCGTTCGCACATCGGCCCGACCGTCTCACACGAGGATGCCGGCCGGTCGGAACGAGCCCACCGTCTCACCGGTGTTGTCGGTGATGACGAGTTCCAGGGTTCGACCATCGGTCCCGAGCACCTGCTTGAGCCCGTACGGGCTCTCGTCTTCGACGAGGAGTCCGCTCGGCATGAAGTTGGCGAGGTCGTAGCTGTAGCGCGTGCCCTGCCGAACGACGTCGATGTTCAGCAAGGTGCCGCTGATGGCGCCGCTGGTCGCGACCGGCGCGATGTCCGTGACCGTCGTGTGTCGATTCAGCATGCTGTAGACCTCAATCGCACCACCGGTCTGGTTGCGAAAGCTCACGCCGCCCAACTTGACCATCGTCATGGGCGCCACATTGCCCATCGCCGCAGCGAAGTTGCGCAGGGCCGCGGTCTTGGCATCGCCCGGATTGGCGATGACGCCACCGATCACGAATGCCTTCTGATCGAGCGGGTTGACCGTGCTGTTCTGGGGCGGCGGCGACAGGGTGATGCTGAAGCTGCCGTCCTGTGCCTGATCCGACAACTGCGAGTGGTAGGAGCTCTCCTTGACGCCGCCCAGCGGAATGCCGAACAGCCGCAAGCCCACCGATGCCGACTGCTGGAAGGTCTGCTTGAACTGCGAGTAGTTGCCCGCGCTGTAGGTGATCTTGACCGTCGGGTATCCGGCGATCACCAAAGCCGCGAGCATGCCGAAGCTGCCGTTGCGGCCGAAGTCGTAGCTCGGCTTGGGACTGAACGCCCAGCCGGTCACGTCCTTGCCGGTGTTGCTCGCCGCATCCGCGACGATCTTGCCGAGGAACCAACCGGTGAGGTTCGTCTGCTGGAACTCCGCAGCCTGGACGCTGACGACCGTGAGACCCGGGAAAGTCATGTCGATCGAAGCGCTCGAGCCGGAACCGTTCGCCTGGAAGAGCGAGTAGCTTGCGCTCCCGCCAAGATCGATCGCGAGGAAGTCGAGTGGGATCGTCGCCGCGGCCTTGCCCGAGACGTTGACACTCATCTCGTTCGCATCCACTCGGGACGCTGTCATCGAGATGTTCAGTGCGGAGCCGGCGTTGCCGAGTGAGTTGGAGATCTCAGCGACCGACTTGTCGAGCGAGTAGGCAGCCTGCCACAGGGTCGCGCCGTTGTCGTCGACCGTCTGCATGCCCCCGTTCTGTGCCGAGGGTCCCTGCACCGCCGCCGTCAACTGCCGGCGCAGCCACTGAGCCGTGGTTGCCTTGTCCTGCAGCGACAAGGTGCTGCCGAGGATGCTCAGATAGGTCGAGGTCGCATCGACCACGCTGGCTCCCGACGGCGGCATGTTCGGGAAGCTCTGCGAGTAGTTGCGCGCGCCGAGAATCTGCTGGTAGGTCATGGGCGCAGTCTTGTTGGCCTGCGCTCCGCTCCACTGGTAGCCGATCTTGTAGAGGATGACGAAGTCGAGCTTGTTCACCGCGAAGCCCAGCGCGGTCTTCGCTTCGTCGAGATCCGCCGACGTGATCTGGTAGCCGGACTGCGTGTAGGCCGCAACGACAGCGGTCGCTTGGACCTGCGCCTTGAGCTGAGCTGCGTTCTTGGCCTGCGTGTCCGCGCTGGACATCTGCCACGTGAGATCGGAGAGCACCTCGACCCAGGCGTTGACGAAGGAGTCCGGCAGCGACACCGGCCCGTTCGCGCCACCCACCGCACGGCGACTGATGTAGTCGAAGGTGTTCTGGTTGAAGTTGCCGTTGGCATCCTTCCAGAACCAGGGGAAGTCGCCCTGGCTGCCGAGCTGGATGGGTTGGATGTCGCCTTGAAGAAGAGTTCCGAGGGTCTTCTTGGCTTCCGCTTCGATTCCGTCGAAGAAGTTCTGAACGAGGTCTGCCATGGGATTGCCTTGTGGGACGCGAGCGGACCGAACGCGACGCACCGGCAAACTGCCGACCGAGGAATCGGCCGATGCCGGCGGACGGTGCCGGATCGGGTGCGAACGCGGGAGCGCTCGCCCCGTCAAGGTGCGAACTCCCCCCCGCTTGCTCAGGAATCTCCGAATTCTCGAAGACTCCGGGCGGCTCGTCAGCGCGCGAGTGTCGCCCGGAGCCAGTCCTCGAAGTGAGGATCGACGAACCATGCCGAGCGACGTGCCGCGGCGGAGAAACGATTGCACGCCAATCGAGCCGCCGTCACATCGTTCGACTCCCACAGGACGAGTGCGGCCAGCGCGCACTCGATCTCCGAGCCGGGCGAGTACTCGACCGAGTCCGCTCCAGCGGCGGGTCTTGTCGAGACGCTGTCGACTCTCGCCCTCAACGCGCCCAGAAGCAGCGCATCAACGCGCTCGCCATCGCCCTCGCCGGCCAGTCGATACCACTCGATCACGTCCTCTACGTAGGCGCGATCCAAACCCGGGGAGCTGACCGCGATCCACCCCAGACTGCGCCGAAGTCGGAGCGACGGGACCCTCGCAATACCGAGTCCGGTGCCGCTCTCACCGGCAGCGGCGCAGACATGAGATTCCGCCTCCACGGCCAAGGGATCGGCCTCGAACCGGTCTCCCAGCAGGTCGCGCAGTCGCGCCAAGCCGTGCTCTGCCGACGGGTGATCCCCCGCCGCGTGCTGAGCCATGACCAGGAACGCCAAGGTCATCGGCTGGACCTGTCCGTGAAGCGCGCGCTCGTCCTCGGCGGCTGCTCGAAGGTGCTCGATCGCGGCCAACGGGTTGCCGGTACGCAGTGCGGCAGCGCCCAAGCCGAGTCGCACGATGCGCGACGGCTCCACCGGGACGCGCCGCTGCATCACCCGCTCGGCGAGCTCGTACCAACGGCGCCCACACGACGGATCGGTCAGAATCGAAAGCGGACCGGATGGCAGCGTGAAGTGGCCGTCGGAGCTTCGCCCGAACGCGAGCCGACGCGCGCAGTGCTCCAGTGGATCCGTCGTCGAACCGAGGGGCACACGGGCGGCACTCGACTCCCCCGGGCGTGAACTCATCGGCTCCTGTGACCGAGGTCCCGTCACGTCGTGCAGCGGATCCATGACGTGGAACTCCACGGCACCGTCGGCCCGCACGACGACGAGCCGCGAGTCCTCGTCGATCAGCGCGACACGGAGTATCGGTGTCGCTCGTTCGCACAGATCGAACAGCGGCAGACCGTCGATGAGGTGCAGGACTCGAACGGCGCCGGATGGGTCGGCGACGAACAAGCGCTGCGCCTTCCTCGAGATCGCGAAGTCGACGATCTCGCGATCCAGCATCAGTGTGCGCTGATCGCCCAAGGCACAATCGTGAACGCCCAACCGACCCGATCTCGCCGCGAAGCCGAGACAGTCGCCGTCCGACGACCAGGACAACCGCTCGACATCCGGCAAGCGACTTGCCACGAGAACGGACCGCGAGTGGCCGCCCTCGAGGATTCGCAACTCGCCGTCGTCGTGCAGGAGGGCGAGCCGCCGTCCGTCGTCCGAAACGGCAAGCTTCCGTATCGCCCCCCGATCCTCGACTCCGGTGACGGACTCTCGAGAGCCGTCACGACCGAAGCGAAGAAGCGTGGAGCTTGCGGCGCCTATCGCCAGGTAAGTCTGTTCCGTGAGCCGCGCGTGGGCGAAGGCGATCACCCGATCGCGATTGTGCAGCGTGAGGTGTTGCGTGAGCCGACCGGTGACGGGATCGCACATCGCGACCGGCGCACCCGGTCGCGAGGGCGGGAACAGCAACTGCCTCGTGCCGCTGATGACAGACGATTCACCGAGGCCCGCGACTTGAAGCACCGCCGCACTCTCGACGGACATCGGCAGATCGACCGCCGCGAGGATGCAGGCTCCCGATCGGTCCAGCGACAGGCGATGGCCGGTCTTCGGATGAATCGACAGCGCGACGATCGGCGCTGCATGCAGATTGTCCACGGCAAGACGCTGTCGAAGCCAGACATCCATCGTCCGGATCTCGCCGCCGGCGAGGCCGACGATCAGCGAAGACTCATCAGGACTCGAGGTCAACGCCGTGGCGCGACTCGGGATTGCGCACCGGGACAGCTCCTCGCCGGTCCCGGCATCGAGCAAGCGGAGTTCGTCGGACTCGTTTCCCCCGGCGCCGCGAACTCCGAGGTGAATTCGTAGACCGTCACGCGAACCGGTTGCGGCGGTCACATAGCCACGAACCGAGAACTCGACGAAGTCGTCGGGTCGGCCCGCCGGTGCCCAACGGAGCAGTGAGCGTCGTTGGCCGGAGTCCGGCGACCAAGTGGCGAGCACCACCCCCGAGCGAGTCTGCCAGGACGCGCCGCGTTCGTGGTCGGCCGGGACCGCGGACGCCATGAAGGCACCAGGATCCGTCGAACCCGGCAGGACATCGGTGAGCACGGAAGATCCAGAGAGATCGATCTGCAGCGCTCGCCCCGTGCACTCCCGCAGGATCCAACCTCCTTCGTTCGGCATGAGATCCACCGGACCATCGATCGAACCCAGCCACGCGCGTTGTGCTCCAGACCTCAGGCGTCGACTGAGCAAGGAATGCTCCGGTCCACACTCGCGCTCCGTCAGTCCGGCGAACCTGGCGCGCGCGGCCTCGAGTTCGCCCGTCTGCAGCAGTTCCAAGGTCGAACGCACGTCGTCGCGGTACTGCACTCGTGTATTCGACTCGCGAACCTGAGCCTGCACCGACGAGTGCTCGATGAGACCCCACGCGCCGACGGCAACGGCGAGGATGAGTGACGTCACGAGTCGAAACACCAGGGGGCGACGGCGGAGTCGACGCCACACACTCGCCACTGAGGGACTACGCAATCGCCCGATTCCCGCGCCGCTCCTCAATCGAACCAAGTCACTCCGCAAGCTCGCCACGTCGGGATACCGATCGTCCGGATGAAACTGCGTGGCCCGCCTGACGATCCGAATCACCGCCGGATCCAGTGCGATACTCGAGTCGCTCGATTCGAGGGATGTCCGCGCGTTCTCCCAGTCGATCGTCACGCCGATCGAGATCGGGCCCTGATTCAACAGGGTCGCGATCAACATGCCCAAAGCGAAGACGTCGACTCTAGTATCCACCCCGCGCGCGCCGGACCACTGCTCCGGGGCCATGAACTGCGGTGTTCCGCACGCGCCACCGGTGCGCGTGATCGGCGTTGCCTCGGAACTCAAGGGCCGCGCCAGTCCGAAGTCGAGAATCACCGCCTGTCCATCGAGTCCGAGGATGACGTTGCCCGGCTTGATGTCGCGATGGATGACGCCGACTTCATGAGCTGCGATCAGACCGTCAGCGACGTCGATCAGGATGCCCAGTCTTCGATCCCACTCTGCCGCATCGAGTTCGCCGCAGGGGCGCGAACAGACCTCGGCGAGCGACGTGCCGTCGACGAATCGCAGCACGATTCCATGGCTCTCGCCGCAATCGACGAAGTCGAAGATCTCGCAGATCGCCCGGTGTCTGAGTTTCGCGAGCACGTTTGCTTCGCGCTTCGCCCGAGTGACGGCATCGAATGCACCGGGCCCATTCTTCGTGACGAGCTTGAGCGCCACGGGACGGCCGAGCAACTCGTCCTCCGCCAGATACACGACACCTTGACCGCCGCGCCCCAGGACGCGGTGGATCCGGAAGCGACCGATCCGCAGCGGCGAATCATGGTCGACGACAGGCGCCTCGCCGTCGAAGACGGCACTCCATTCCTCACGCACGATGCGCTCGTCGTTCGGCCACTTCGACAGCAAGCTCGGCAGTTCCGGTTCGCGGCCGGCTTCCAAGGCCTCGAAGATCGCGCGCGCGACATCAGCAGCGACCGCAGCTTCTCTCGGATCCTGGTAGTCCATGCTCGTGTCGCCGCCCGTGGGAACTTGGACAAGTTCGATCAGGGCGCCGGTAACGTGTTCCCCGGCGTGCTCGTCCTTGGAGCCGACCGGGCGTGCCCGAGTCTACTTCGGTCGAGACTGTCGCGGATACTTCACACGACCTTCTTGGAATCCCAGCACCGATTCTGCCCTTGATCGATGACCCAGCCAGGCAATGCACCTGAAGTCGACGAAGCCGGCGCGAGGCTGCGCGGAGCACTCAGCGGGCGCACCGAGGATGAGCACTGGCTCATAGAGCACTTCACCGGCCCACTGCTCGCGATCGCTCACCGCCACCACTCGTCGTCGCTCAAGAAGCTCTTCGACCCCGAGGACCTGGTGCAGGACACCTGGGTCATCGCATGGCAGCGGCTTCCCGACCTCGAGGCGACGGACGGCCGCTTCGCGCCGGTCCTGATGCGATTCCTCGCGTCGGTACTTCTCAATCGCTACCGAAACGTCGTGCGAAGCCGGGCGGTGAGACGAGCCACACGAGGAGGGAGTGCGGGTGACGACCCCGCATCGGAGTTGACCAAGTTCCAAGATCCCAGGAGCGGTGTCATCACGAAGGTCGCCCGCACCGAAGCGACGTCCGGTCTGCACGCTCAATTGGAGAAGCTCGACGAAGTCTCGAGATCGATCGTCGTGCTCCATGTCCTCGAAGGGCGTACCGCGAGAGAAGTCGGCGAAATGCTCGAAATGTCGTCGAGTTCCGTGGCGACACGCTACTATCGCGCACTCGCGACCCTGAAGCGGTCGATGGCGCCGAGTCACATCGGCATCTTGGAAAGCCTGATTCCACGAGGAGAAACTCTCGATGAGCGATCGTGAACCGGAGGAGTGCGGAGATTCGACGTCGGTGAGCCCCAAGCAATACGCGTTCGTCGATCCCTCCGTCCCGCCAACGTGTCACAAGGAGCCGCCCGGCCCGAAGTCCTGCCTCTACCAGAACGGCGACGGCGTACACTGCTTCGCCGCGGACGGCGAATATGTCTGCATCGACACCTGGTGTATGCAGTGCGTGGACGGAACGTGGAAGAACACCAACAAGTCATGCCTGCCCAATCAAGAGGGATCTCCCTGCAATCCGTTCATCGAGGGCGGATGCTGCGGCGGTGATCCCGACAAGGCATGCGGTGACTCCAAGGCGTGAGCGGCAGCCATGGGTTCGGGTACGCACCAAGACGGGATCTGGAATCTGACGTTCCGGATCCCTCCCAGCAGCCTGGTCCCCGAAGAGTACTGGCATGCCGCCATTCGAGCGGCGTCGCACCGACTTCATGAGGTGACGGAGGGCACCCAGGCGATCGGGTGTGCCTGGTTGGCGAGTGAGTTCGCGGCGATCGCGACCGCCGATGTGCTCTGCATCGAGCCGGGCATCAACCCGAACGCGAACCTGAGAGGTATCGGGAAGGTCGGAATGAACGTGGCGATGTCACGTCCTGATCCGGCGAGCGACACGGACTTCGACTGGTGGGTCCAGGCACTCGTTCATGAACTCGGCCACTACCTCTTCGGACTCGGCGACGAAGTTCATGACGGCAACATTCCCGATGATCGATGCGTGATGGCCGACCCGCGCCTCGCTCGGCTCTGCAAGGAGACCGATCACAACCGGCACGCGGACAACAGTCAGAATCAGATCCATCACGGCCAATCCTGTCAGACCGTGGTGGATCACGTGATGGGACACCTGCCGCGACTGCCCCCGGATCGTGCGGACACGCGGATACGGCGCATCACAGAATCCCAACGCTTCGTGTTCGTCGACACTCGAGTGTCCGGCCAAACGCGAACGCAGGCGGCCGGCGACGACGGACTCGATCGTGCAGTTGCGGTCTGCCGGCGTCTCGCAGCCGCCACGGGCATCGCAATCCACTCGCTCCGACACCACTCGGGTGGACCGACTGCCGGAATCGAGATGGCCGCCGCGTGGATCCTGGCCGAACCTCGCGGGTCCGCGTCCGGGATCTTTCTCGTCGGTGACGCCATCGCCGACACGACGGAACTTCGCGCCGCGCTTCGGGCCTGCCGTGAGCACGGCATCCGCGTGACGGCTCTTGCCTCTCGACACTCGGATCCCGCCGCACTGGCGGCGATCGCAGACGAGACGTTGGGCGGATTCGAGGTCTTGCCCGATGGCTCGGCACCGGACCATGACCGACAAGTCGCCATGCGATTGGTCCGAGGATTCTGTGGGTCCCGCAATGGCGTTGGGCTCGGCGCTTTCGAGCAGACATGGCTGGAGCCGACCGCTCAGATCGAGTGGGAATGGCAGGTCGAACGCGGCGTCGAGACGCTGGAGGTGTTGGTCGTCGCCGATCCCGCGACCGAACTTCGCGTGACTTTGCACGCACCCGACGGGTCCACCATCACCTCAGCGCGGATGATCGGAGTGCCCGGCTGGAACCTGGATTCCATCGGCGAACCGCTGCCAGGGCAATGGAAGGTGAGCGTCTCCGCGCCGGGCAGCGAGCGGCGAGTTCCGATCTCGGCATGGTCCGCGATCCACAATCCCACCTTCGGCATCAGCATCCGCGGATTCCCCGCGGTCGCGAAGTCAGGCTCGGTCTTTCCCCTGTTCGCATATTCGGGCTTCTCGAGTCCGCGTCGTCCGCAGTGGGAACTTCGCGCTCGGAGCGCGGATCCGCATTCGCCAACGGAACTCATCCTTTTAGGAGCCGACGACGATTCGGCACGTCCCACAGTCGAATCGAGTCGCGGCTGTGAGTGGTGTCCGCCGGATCGGATCGCGACCGGCTACGGCGGTGTCGACGAGACGATTCCCGCCGACTGGCTCGGTGCTCGTGACTTCGAGTTGATCCTGAAGCCTCGCGGACCCGGAGGCTGCGTGGCAACACGAGCGATTCCTTTCCAGCTCCTGGTCTGGTGAGACCCGGGCGGGTGTGACCGCCTCAGCGGAACTCACGCATTGTGGGTCCCGGCAGAGCTGGCGCGTTGAGCAGGACCTCTGGCGGTGCATGTGACCGTCGAGCTGGGACTCGAGAGCTACGCTGAGGAGTCTCGGTCAAGCGTCGCCGTAGGCATACTCGCCGCGCACTATGCCTTGAATACCATGAACAGGCACAACCAGTTCGTATCGCAACGGGAAGAGGTCAGACTCTGGAATACCGAGCTCTTGCGCTGCTGCTTGACAACTACTGCGCGCATCGCTGGATCCTGGCCAAGGAATGAACACGTAGTCATCCTCCGTGATCACCGCGCCGTGGAGGATCTCAAGACCCCCGAACGTAGAGGAAGTGACGCCGGCAATGCCAGAGAGTTCAGCGCCAGAGGCGGTCCTGCACTTCGCTGCGACCGACAATGAGAACGCATCTGCCGGTACGAGACTGGTAACCGCAGGCCGAACCCAGACCTCGTCCCGGTCGGGCGCTCCCTCCTCATCGGTCCGATACTCCCAGACTGGAAACTCCTCGATGTCGAGTAAGCGTAGCTGGTCAATCGGCTCTCGAGCGCGAAGGGTCGGCCTCATGTGCAGATGGTTGCGGGTGTGACGCTCTACACTCCGATGAGACGGCAGCGCAGAGCACCGTCCGAGGCAACCGATTACTCGGCATGCCGCCCGGAGGCTCTCGCACGTGCTTGACTTGCCTATGCCATGGCCAGATTGATTCTCACAGTATCCCTCGCGGGATCGAACGGTTGTTTCAGGAGTTGGTTGTACAAGGGTAAGGCGGGGACAACCTTCTCGGTCAGGAGCGCATCCAAGTCTCGCCACTGTCGCCAGCGCTCCACGATGTAGACCGTATCCGTGGCGCCCAGCTTGAGCCCGAACTCGTACGAGACGCAGTTGAACGCAAGTGCGTCGGGCCTGCCGTAGTTTGCAAGCGCTTCCATGCAACGAGCTGCGTGTTCTGCGTCCTTGCAGTTGAGAGTGACCAAGTGCACGCACTGGCCATCGGTTGTTGACTTTCCGACGTTCATGAGAAGTTCGCTGGCTGGTATGCCTGATGTCCTGCCGTTGAAGCAGGCGAGCGCCGCAGGCGGCGATCGCCTGCTTCAGCGGCCCGTTGGGCCGCAGCCTACACGAAGATCGACATGACCGCGATGCTGACGAGTCCCTCGTCTTCGTGGACAGCGCAGGAGATCGAGTCGCCGTCGAACTGAGGATCGAGACCGCGATGGCCCGATGCGAAGCCCCGTCTGCCGACCAGAGCACCGAGTCGCCAGCGGTTCACCACCAGCTCCACCCCGCGTTAGAGCAGCAAGTTCAGCCCGCACTCTGGGCTCGCGATCAACTCCGCAGGTGAGTCACGAAGAGCGAGAGCACGCGAGCCGAGTTGGTATGGATCGCCAACAGGCCGCCGGCGCTCTCGCCCGGCCACATCACTCCGTCGGCGCCTCCCGGACAGCGTAGCTACGGCGACGCGACGGTCGCCACTTGACGCAGCTCCTTGGCGGGTATCGACGCGCGTCGATCTCGCGACGACGATCACGAATCGTGCGGACTAGCGACTCAGGGGCTCTCTTCCGGTGCATCACTCCACCATCGCACACCCGCGCGCAAGCGCGGTAGCAACCGCCGCCAACGAGACTCCGCGGCAACCGCAGTGATGCCCAATCGCGTTGCGACTTCCTCGTGCGATACCATCTCCAGTCCGCGCCAGACCGTCAGGCTGCGATCTTCGGGAGGCAGGCCATCCACGAAGTCCAGTAGGCGTTGGCGCTCTTCAGACCGCCCGGCGCGAGAGATCACACTCGTCGCATGGTCGGAAGGCTCGGAGTTGCCTTTGAGTTTCTCCAGATCCTCCAGGCTGCATCCCCGCGAGCGTCTGGGATGCCGCAACAACTCTCGCAAGACGTTCTTGGCGATGCCGAGGATCCAGCCGCGAATATGCCCACGGCTCGGGTCGAAGCTGGCCCGCGCTATGAATGCCCTCGCCCAGACTTCTTGGACGAAGTCGTCTAGCGGCATCGCCTGACGCAGGACCGGTCGAACGTGCAGTGCGGCCCACAGGTACAGCCGTTCTGACTCGCGTTCATAGAGTGCAGCAAAGCCCTCCCGCGGCTGCGTCTCGAAGAGATGCAGCAACTGAGTTGTGCTTGGATCGGAAGGATCCATGAGTGCGGCACGGTAGCTCGGCATCGATTGGATTGGAGCTTGGATGATCACAAAACGCAGGGTGGCGCGGAGACGTCTAGCCTGCCGATGCTCCCGCGTCACGCGCGAGTGCGATGAGCAGCGTGCGCAGGTGGCTACCACGGAGGCAGCGCCTCGAACGCGGCGACCTGGCCACCGTCGCCCGACACCCGGAAGTCCGCACAGGCCGTTCCCGGCCCCCGGACAGCGATGCAAGGACCACCGCGAGGCAGCATGTCCTTGGCAAGGCGAAGACCGGGCCCGGAAGGGCGACGCAGTGCGGTCGTCGGGGATCACCGGAACCGACGGCGCATGCAGGGCAGACCTCACTCGAGGCGTTCGCGAGCCGGGGGCGGGTGACTTCCGTCTCTGATGATCGCGAGATGGTTCATCGAGAATCTTCGAGTTTCCTGCCGGATCCGTGGGGGTTCCGTCAACTCACGGTAGCCCCTCCTGGACCTCCACAAGGCTCACAAGTGAACACCGATCGTCTTCCGTTTCTGCTCAGTTGTCTGCTCCTCTCGTCCTTTTCCAGTGCCCAGTACTACTATCGCGACGGTGGCACGCAACCGGGCCTCGGCGGGAAGGTAGCCTACGACGCCGGCCGAGACCGCACCGTGTGCTTCGCAGGACCACAGGGCACCTGGGAGCACGACGGGCTCACTTGGAGCCAGGTTCCGAACGCCAATACGCCGGTCGATCGATACGAGTTCGACATGAAGGCCGCCTTCGGCGGCATCTACATGTACGGGGGCCAAGACACGACTTCCTCGAACTTCCTGTCGGACCTCCAGGTGTTCAACGGTGGGCAATGGCAAGCGTTTCCGCAGCTCGGCCCATGGCCTGGTCCTCGGCGTGGTCATGCGTTGGCCTTCGATCCGGTTCGTGGACGGCTGGTTCTCTTCGGCGGCGGAGTCGGCAACGTCACTGGACCCGTCACGAACGACACGTGGGAGTTCGACGGTGCGAACTGGAGCCTGATCCAAACTCCGAATCGTCCGCCTGCGCGGGTTTGGCACTGCATGGAGTACGACCCCTCCCGTGGAGCGATCGTCATGCACGGCGGTGCGAACAACCCAAGCGTGTTCACCGACACATGGACGTACAACGGCCAAGACTGGACGCCAATCGCCAACGGCGGTGGACCGACGAGGTTTCTTGCGTCCATGGTCTACGACACCGTACAGCAGCGGGTGATGATGCTGGGCGGCCAGTCTGGCGCCTCGCAGACTCTGTTGGGTGACGTGTTCTTGGATTCCTCCGGACTTTGGATGGTCTTGAATGCCGCGAACGGAACCGGCGCCCAGGCGACCTGGGATACCCTTCGATCACGCGGAGTGTCGGTTGGCGGCGGCACCACCGAAGCCAGCACCTGGTTCCTCGAAACCACCGGTTCGTTGACCGCAAGCACCACTCAGTTCGGTGCGGGGTGCTCGAGCCCGCCCATCTCGATTGGCGGAAGACCGCCCATGCCCGGTCCACCCGTTCGTCTCGATGCTCTGCAGGGTTGTCGTGCAGTGCAGGGCGTGACCTACCGCATGGTCTTGAATCAGGTTGCCCAACCCACTGCCGCATTCCTCATGTTCGGTCTGTCCAACACTCAATGGGGCGGAGGTGCACTCCCCTTCGCGCTCGCGTCGGTTGGCATGCCGGGATGCACGCTCTACGTCGACCCGATGGCCGCGGCACCGGTCACCATCACGCCTTCCGCGATCGGCCAGGGTGGAGGTGACTTCCGTCTGCCCATTCCCATCATGCCTAGCGTGGCTGGAGTCACCTTCTACAATCAGGGCCTGCTGCTCGATCCGACACATGCCAATGGGATCGGACACACGACCAACGGGTTGTCGACTGTCGTCCAGTGAGCCCTCGCCTACGCTTCCACCATCCGCGGGTTCGCACGCACCATGCTGACCGACATCGACTCAGGCTCACTCGACTGGCGCGTACTCGAGTTCTTGCTGGCGCTCCGAGAGGACCAAGCGCTCGGTCGATCGGTCAGCCTTCGCGAGTACCTGATACGATTCAGCGACCGCGAGCTGGAGGTGGCACGAGAGTACATCCTCGCGCATGCACCCGATCGAGCTGCGGACGATTCCCTCCAGAGCTTCGGGTCCTTCATCCTGCACCGCGTGCTGGGCTCGGGGGCCGAGGGCACCGTGGTCCTGGCAACGGACCGCGTACTCGGTCGTCAGGTGGCTCTCAAGCTGCGCAACGGCTCAGGCTCAGATCTCGAGGAGGCGAGGATGGTTCGCGCCGCGCACGTCCTTGCACGCCTGGATCATCCCGCGATCTGTAAGGTGCATTCCGCTGGTCGCGCCGGTCGAAAGCTCTGGATTTCGATGCAGTACATCGAAGGTGACAACCTCGGTGTGGTGCTCGGAGCCGAGAAAGTGCAATCCGCAGCTCATCCCGCACGGGAGATCGGCAGACTGCTCGGGCCGATCGCCGACGCCCTGGCACACGCCCACGACCGCGGCGTTCTTCACCGCGATATCAAGCCGAGCAACATCCTCGTGGATCGCGACGGTGGCACGGTACTCACGGACTTCGGCATTGCGACAGATGCCGATGACGCCGACTCATTGACCCAGACCGGCGCAATCTGTGGCACGCCAGCGTACCTAGCACCGGAGGTAATCGAGTCCGGAGTGCACTCGATTTCGAGCGATCTGTGGTCACTTGGCGTGGTGATATGCGAGGCGGCGCTGGGTGAGTCACCGTTCGCAGCGCTGTCTGCCGTGGCGACGATCCGCCGCGTGCATGGTGCGGAGCCATGGAATCACCCGAGATGGCCGCTACTCCCCGCCGACCTCCGCGCCGTCATCGCGACCGCGCTCGCAAAGGATCCAACGCGACGCTACTCACATGCGCGGGAACTGGCAGCGGACCTCTACCGGATGGCCGCTGGCAAGCCGGTGCTTGCCCGGAATCCCAGCGCCTACCGTCGATTGCACGCATGGGCGACTGCTCGGCCGGGTCTCGCAGCCTCGATCGCGGCAGGTGTCCTCGTGCTGACTCTTGGCATAGCCGCCTCTCTCTATCTCTATGTTGCCGAACGTGAGCGATCTCGGCACGAGAGTGAACGAGCCAACTTGCTGGAGACGGTAGCAAGGTCGAGCATCTTCGAGATGGACGCGAGAATGCGAGCTGGTCCGGGGCACACCATGCTTCGAGCGCGCTCACTCAGCGATGCGGTGCGAGCGCTGGAGATCGTCGTCACGACCTCAGCAACCGTCGACTTGTGGCGCGCCTACTGTGCGGCGCTGCTTCGCCTCGGCGATGTGCAGGGGCATCCATCGGGCCCGAATCTTGGAGATGTCGATTCGGCGCGGGCGACCTTCGAGCGAGCACTCGACGTGGCGGAATCTCGACTTCGGCGCGAGCCGCGCCAGGCAGAGTATGTTGCGGGTTCGCTCTTGAAGCTCGCCGATCTCGAGCAGGACGGAGCGAGAGCCGAGGCGCTCTATCGGAGAGTCCTCGATGAGACCCCAACCGATCGACCCACCGTGAGACGGCTACGTGCATACGCGCTCGCTGCGCTTGCACGGGCGGAGTTTCAGCGGAAGCAGCCAACTCGCGCGCTCGACTATTTGGATGCCGCCGGAGAAGCGCTGCGAAGTGACCCAGATGATCGAGAGAGCGTCGAACTGGCCGGCATCGTGGATGAAATGCGGGTCTCGTCTCTGGCCGAGAAGGGAGAGCTGAAGTCGGCAACGTCGACGGCCCGGCAACTGGTCACGGCGCGCGGTGCGCTTCCCGATGGAACCCGAACGGCGCGTGTCTACCGCCTGTTGGCAAACTGTCTGGCGCTCGAGAACCAGATCGAAGAATCCCGGGCCAACTTCGATCGCGCGGTCGAGGCAGCTCGTGAACGAGTTGAGATCGACTCGAGTGATGTCGGTGCACGTCACGAACTTGCAGACATGCTCCGTAGTCGCGGAGAGGCACTTCGCCACTGGGGGATCCACTCGGAGGCTGGGATCGACCTGGCCGAGGCGAAGCGGCTCCTGCTGTCACCCGGTGTTCAGGAGTAGGCAAACCCGGCGCGGAGGCAATCGCGGCGACCAGTCGCTCCTCGAGAGAGAACAGCGGTGAGGGATTGGTTCCCGCGAAGACTAAGGGGACGATCACACTCGTGTTCCGGTGAGGGGCCCGGCGATTCCGAGTCGCTCTTGCTCAGGTCTTTGTCGCGGAGTCTTGGCGCAGCGCCACGTTTGGATCTGGCTCTCGCGTGATCGCCCGCCCAGTCGTCTGATGCGTGGAGTTGGGGTGCGCATCTTGTGCGGAGCCCTCTCGCTGACGCGCCCAAGATGACCTACTGCTTGTCGACGGGCCTGCAAGAAGGTCGGCAATGAGCACGACGACTGGACCCACGATCGCTCCGATGACTCCCAGAGTGGATGACAGCGACGAGAGCAGCTCGTCCGCCGCGAACACCACGGTTGCGCCGAACAGACAGCCGCCCGCAGCGGCAAAGATACATCGGCTGGCGCGAGCGACCCCTCGCCTCTCGAGCCAAAGCATCATCAAAGCGAATGCTGCGGACTGCAGGCCCATGACTGCGTAGCCCCCGACGACACCGAGTCCCAGGAAGCCGGCCAGACCCTCGATCGATGGAACGGGACCACCCGTCAGCACGCCGTAGCCGAGCAGGCAGAACAGCGCGAGAGGGACGGGAGCCAGAGAGTAGATGAGAAAGCGCGCCACGTCATTCGGCCGTGAGTGGATGCGAGTGAGCTGTGAGCCTCGTGCGAGTAGGCCACCGGGTTCGGCGCTCCTCGAGGTCCGACAGTTCCTGACGATTCTGGGCTAGGCTAGCCCGAACGACTCGTGAACGACTGCTGCGATCGCCACAAGTCCCGCCCGGCTGTGCCGATCTCGCGACCACGCTCACGAAGAGTCAGGGCTAGGACAACAACCTGGAGTTGGCTACCGGAGAAGGGCCATCTGGCCGTCAGCCCAATCTCTCGTGGAAGCGAGCTCGTGACTCTGCAGCGCGTAGAACACGGCGCGCAACTCGTCGGCGCGGACCCCCATTTCGGGCCATCTCGAAAGGACGACGAGGGCCTCCATCACGGGCTCGGCCCACTCTGAGTCCATGTGCCACGACCCATCGCTCTCCCCGGTCGTGAGGAGGATCCTCGGAAGCAACCTTCGGAACTCGGTCGCCGCCTGCCACCCCAGGTCCACGTCACGAGTCGCGAAAGCGATCCTCGCAAGCCCACTCATTGCGGCATGAGCCAAGTACGGATCCTCACCCCCTGCTGTCGATTCAAGCAACCTACGAGCTTGTGTTCCGTCCTCGCTGGCCGGCACGAACGCCGCAATCTTGCCTACGGCATCGAGCCACCAACTCAGCTCGGAGTCTTTGATGAGCCCTCTGACTTCCAGCAAGACGGTCAACGTCGGGAGAGCATTGTTGGAACTCGTTGTGAGCTTCGTCAAAGACTTCGCTGCGAGCTTTCGCACGCCGTCTGCCTCGGTTGGATCCGTCACTGAGTGGCGAAGGCGCTCGACCACAGAGCCCGGCGGATTCACGAGCTCACCAAGTACAGTTGCCGCAGCACTGCGGACCACTTCCTCGGCATCGCCAAGCAAGACCTCGAGACAACTGGCAACGCCGGCATCCCGGGGACCGACTCGTGACAAGGCGAGTGCCAGGAAGAGGCGCACACCGCTCTCGGTCTCGACCTTGACCTGAGACACGAGAATGGAAGCAAGTGATTCGATGCCAGGTCCGAATTCGGTGGCAGCAATCGCAGCCATGACTCGCGAAGACGAATCCGCCGAGACCACCAAGTCTCGAATCGCACGCACGATCTCTTCCGGCACACCGTCCGGTCGACGTCTTAGGCAACCGCGCCCGAGGCTGTACAGGGCACTTGCCCGAACTTCTTCATCCGCGTCCCCCAAGAGTTCGAGCAACGTAGCCTCCAGTGCGCCACTCGCGGTTGTCTCCAAGGGCGAATCGACCAGGCTGACAACCAGGTCTCCCAGTGTCCGGGCTGCCCAACTTCGAGTCCCAGGGGACTCGTCCTCGAGTGCTGTACGCAGACTATCCACCACGCTTGCCCTTGGACGGCGGAACAACTCGCGACAGGCTCGACTTGCGAGGGAATCGTCCAGCACTCCTTGCTGCGCGCTCGCGGCCATTCGAATCAACTCCCGGGAGGCTGTGCTCTTCAGGTCAGGCTCCTGGTTGCACGCCGCGAGCGCGCAGCATGCCATGAGAAGACGAACCGAATGGCTACTCTCTGTGCGCATGTGTCAGCCACGGTTGGAGTTGGACCACTCCTGGCATCCCACGAAGCCGGCTCGTGTCACGGGCTCGAGACGAGGGGTTGAGCGGCACTTGTGGGAAGTTCGGCATCTGACTGGACGAGTATGACTACGCACCGTTGTAGGCCTTTTCGAGCTGCTCCACGTCGAGCTTCACCATCGTCATCATGGCTTCCATCACGGCCTTTACCTTCCTCGAGTCCCTATCACGAATGAGTTCGGTGAATCGCCTCGGAACAATCTGCCAGGAGAGACCGAAGGGGTCCTTGATCCATCCGCACTGTGTAGGCTTCGCTCCTGCCTTCACGAGCTTGTCCCAGTATTCATCCACTTCATCCTGATCCTCGCAGTCCACGTACAGCGAGACCCCTTCGGAGAAACTGAAGTACGAACCTCCATTGTAGCCCATGAAGCGCTGACCACCGACGACGAACTCGGCCGCGCTGATCGGACCGTCCCTGCCCGTGCGAGCGATGTTGCGAACTTCGGAGTCCGGAAACGTCGCGGTGTAGAAGTCGATCGCCGCTTCGAGCTGATCGTTGAACATGAGAAAAGGTGTCACTTTGTTCATGCGGCTGCCTGCTCTGTCTGGCTGCTGCTCCAGTTCCCCGACGTTCTTGGGGACTGCGATGCGACGCGAAGCGCCGCCAGCTACTGTCTCGAGTCAGGCGGAGCCTACCAGCCCTCGCCAATGGCGGCACCCCCAACCCACTAGGGGGAGATCGCTTCCCGTGACTCGAGCCTCAACATCTGCTCGGCCAATGCCTCGGTGCCAGCGATCTCGCTCCCCGCCGATCACGGCGACCTCACCCGAGAGATCTGCTGGCGCGCCCTCGGCATCGAGATCGGGACTCGGGAGGAGGGTGTCGAATCCCAGCGTCGAGCCCGGCTGGCCCTGGTGGAGCATGGCGCGAAGAACATCGTAAACCTGCTCCCGACCGTCCCACTCGCGACGTTCGCCGGCGGCCCGCGAATCCCCGGTCGCCGCACAGCCGACCAGAAGCAAGGTAGCTCCGAGTACTCGCAGGCGTCGGATGAGTCGGCTTGTCATGGTCACCTTGTCGCCCGATGTGTTCGCCACTAGGGTGCCTTTGGCGCGGTGGGTTGCGCTTGATTCCCGATTGCTCTCCGCGCGCCTCGCCGCTCGCCGTGACTCGATGAGAAGCGGTTCTATCGGACCGTCGGGTTGTCGCGCGTCTGATCGTAGAACTTCTGTCTGTTCCGAGCTTCTTGCTCGTCCTGGTCGACGAACCAGATGGACGACACCGGACGTCCTGTGCGCGCCGCACGCCGGACCGCCAAGTGTTCAAGGACTAGCGGGATGAGCCCACCCTCGACTCCGACGAACCAGACGATCACGGTGAACGGCAATATGAGAAGCGCCCAGCCCGTGCTCTGCCCGACCAACAGCACGGCTGCGAATACGCCAACGGCTGCAATGAGCAGCACGCAGCGCAGCAGGAATGTCGCACGCAATCGCCGCATTGGAGGCCGGGATACTACACCGATCGATTCGGGACCACAGAGCACGAACCAACTTCGTTGAACCCGATGAATTGATGAGTGAGGGTGGAGGCATCTGTCGGGCTCACGGACCCGGAGGCCACCAGTTGCTGGACTAGCGGAGGGTCACCAACTTCGACGACGCCGTCGTGAGGAAGGACCTTGTCATCGAGTTCGTTGTCGGACAGGAACTCGAAGTGATCGACATCGATGAACTGCACGCAACACTTCTCACTCTGGAATGTAGTGAAGCTCAGAATGAGCTCGAAGGCCTGCCACCGAATCTCTGGACCGGATTCACTGTCCGCTAGCATGTGCGGAAGACGGGCTCGCTGAGTCTTCAGCTTGGGCATGGCAGCGCGTCCGACGCTCCGGTCCAGCGGCGGGCCGTACAGCGGACCGTTCGCTGCAACCAGTTGATGGTCGGCCATTTCTACGAGGGTCCGAGCGGTGCGAACAGCTCAGGTCGTTCACGGTACACCTGCCTGAATTCAGCGACCGGGTGCGAATCATCCGGGATCAGATCCGCGTAGCGGTCACTTTCCGCAACCTCGGTGTCGTCGTCCCAAGTGGTCGGCACCGGATCGGCCGAGGCCCCACGATAGAAGTCCGAAGTCTCGCCGAGTCCCAGGAACGCAAGGCCGTCGGCAGCCGCGACGAGATCGCCTGGTTCGACGCATTCAATGGCATCGTGCACCGCGCCGTTCATGGCCAGCACATGCACGAGCAACAAAGTGGCGAGCGCCCGATCCCCGGGGCCTGGCGTATCGCCCCCCGATTCCAGTGCCGCCCGATTCCAGACTCGGTCGTCGCTCGTCGTGTTCGGTTGTCCT
>JBFXDD010000049.1:0-28526 GCA_050181465.1 Planctomycetota bacterium | reverse complement strand
GCCGACGACGATGAGTTCCTTGTTGCCGATGCGCATGAGTTCGACCGCTGATAACGGATCGGAACTTCGCGTGCGAGAGCTTCCTGCGGCTTCGCTGTTTCGACCGCAAGAGTCAGTGGCTCAGTTGCCGAAACCGACCACGAGTTGGACGCCCGGATTCTGAACGATTCCCACCGTCGGCGAGGGACCGCTGCCATACACGATCCGAGCCATGAGAGTCGGCGGCAGTCCCGGCGGCAACCGCAGCTGACGCCCCGCCGAGAGCCAGGCCTGAGATTGGCCGGGCCAATACACGAAACCCTGGGTGGTCAGCAGCATGTTCGCCCAGTGCGGCGCGAACGGCATCGTCGTGGTCAACGCAAACGTGCCGCTCGGTGGAATCACGCCGCCGAGAACGATGAGTGCATCGGTGTGGATGATCTGGTTGCAGATGCCGAACGGGTACGGAAGCGCGGGATCACTCGCACCCACGCCGATGGCCGCGAAGTTGCCGGGCGTGCCGCCGACCCCGAGCGACAGCATCACCTGCCCACCAAGAGCATCGGTGGTCGCGGCGTTCGCGAAGAACGACCACGGCGCGCAGTGGTCACTGCCGCGAACGGCCGTGCCGGCTCCGACCGAACCCACCCACCCATTGGTCGGAACGGCGAGGTCGTTGAAGGACCCGTTGCGACGCGTGGCGGTCGGCGTGGCGTTGACGAGGTCCCACACGAGATCGTTGGCGCCGGAAAAGGTGAAAGGCTGATCGAAGGGCAAGACGACGTCGAATGGACCGACGAAGTCCGCGGTCAGCCCCGTGCGCTGCGGGATGTTGACGAGGCGTCGACTCATCGCAACCGTGCGACCACCGACGAAGTTGTTCGCGAACACCGGCGCAATCGTCGCGAGATCGCCCTCGCCGATACCGAGCTCCAGGTCGAGGGTGGTCGCCGATCCACTCAGCGCACCGGCGGCCAGATCCGCGCGAAGCGCTAGCCACTGCAGCACCCTCGCGGTGCCGCGTGCATCGGCGTGGACCTGGAGCAACCGAATCCCGCTCTCGAAACTCCCCGAGTTGTCGGCGCTGAACGGCCAGGTGGTCCCGGCATTGCCGTCGAGGGACGTGTAGAACGCCGGGGAGACGAAGACGGGCGCCTGCGCAGAGGCGAACGCGACCAGACTCGAGAGCAGCGCCGCACTACGCGCGAAGAGAACCACACCGGCAGGCTATCCCGCACGACGGCCGATCGCCGTCGACTCGGAACGAGCGTCTCGACCCGAAGCCGCGTGCGCCGGAGACCGCCAACGCAACGACGGTTCGAGACCAGGCCCGACTCTTGGCCGGAACCGGCCGATGGTCTCTGATCGCCCACCACATGCGAGCCACCGCCCAATCATCTCGCCCCTCGCCCGCCCGCCGTGCGCCGCACGTCGCGCTCTTCGCGATCCTGATCGCCATTGCCGGCGCCTGCCAGGGACCGCGCGAGACGAGCCGCGAGGGCAACGTCCCGACGACGAACGATCCGCCCACAGACACGGAGTCGTCCGCCGCCAACCCGACGCAGACCCCCACGGTGAGCGGCGGCGACCTGAACGAAGCCCTCGCACAGGCGACCAACAAGGGCGATGACACCGAGGTGCGACGCCTTCTCGCACTCGCTGCGAGCACGCCGACGACCGAGGAGACCGACTACGAGTCGACCCATCTCGGCATCACGATGCGGCTCCTGCCGACCGTGTTCCCGCCGCAGGAGGCCGAGCTCTACGTCCTCCCCTTCGTCGCCGACCACGCCGCGTTCTTCGCCGGCAAGACCGTGATGGAGATCGGGACGGGCTCGGGGATCATCAGCCTCTACTGCGCGAAGCTCGGCGCCGCGAAGGTCGTTGCCACCGACATCAATCCCTGGGCCATCGAGTCCCTCAAGCGCAACGCGGAGCGACTCGGAGTCGCGGACAAAGTGGAGGGACGTCTCGTCACCGTGAACGACATGTCGGCCTACGCCGTGATCGGCGACGACGAGCGCTTCGACATCCTCATCAGCAACCCTCCCTACAACCTCGATCTCGACTCGACGGTCAACACGCCGGAGATCGACAAGGGCGATCTCGGTTTCTCGATGTTGCGCGGGCTCGATCGGCACCTGAGGCCCGAGGGGATGGCGGTGCTGTTCTACAACTCCCTCTTCTACCACCAGGTCGTGGTGAAGCTGGCCCGGCACATGGGCTTCGAAGTTCGCTCCCACAACGCGCTCGGCATCTCGCCGTGGGAGTTCGAAGCGCTGTTCAACCTGTATCTCGCACGCATCCTCGAACGCGAGGGCATGCCGAAAGACGCGCTGCGCTTCGACGACCGCGCCGACGGCCTGCCCTACGCGCTGACCATCGAGCAGCGCCAGTTCGAGCCGGCGCGTAACGTGCTGATCGAAGGCTTCGAGACCGGCAAGCTGTATCGCGGTTTCCTGACGATCCGCCGCGCGAAGTGATCGCGCTCAGTCGATCGTCATCGCCGCAGTGTTGCCGAGGTTCAGCGTGCCGCCGGTGACGTCCAGCGTCAGCGACTGCACCGGCAGCACCAGACCCGACAGCGCCGGCTGATTGGGAACCATCAGTGTGAGCAGCGAAGTTCCGTTGGCATTGTCGTGCGGCGGCATGCTCGCGGCTGCGATCACGTTCGCCAGCCCGAGCGCGCCGTTGATCCCGGGGATCGTCACGCCGGACACGGTGAACGCACCGCCGAAGAGCATGTAGCTGACGTAGATCGGCGCGGCATTCGACGGCGGCGTAAAGACCCGCAGCTCCATGGCACCACCGACCGGAGCGCGGCCACCCGTGCACCAGTAAGTATCGATGGAGAACACGTGGTACGGCGCCGGGGAGTTCTCGGCATCGAAGAAGCGGCCGCCCACGAAGCCGCCGTTGTTCGTCCACGTCGTGGTGTCGTTGAGCAACACCGATGACGTGAGGGGATCGAGATCCATGGACATGTAGTGATCGTTGTCGCTGCCGACCACGTCGTGATGCGAAAGGCCGATCAGTTCCCCGTTGGAGTCGACGACCGGGGTCGGTGAGTTCGCCGTGGATCCGACGATGGCACTCTGCACGAGGACACGCGACGCGCCGGTGAGCGCGCCGGTCGTCACGTCGATGGGCGTCATCGCGATGTCGGAGCCGAGCACGTGCAAGAGATGCCAGGCTCCGCGATAACGGGCGAGAGCGGGGTCGTAGTACGACTGCGTCGGCAAGCCGGTGATCGTCCCGACGAGCGACCAAGGCGCGCCGACCGCACTGCGAGTTGCGAGTTGCGGCAATCCCGGCAAGCGATCGAACACGGCGAGTAGCCCGTCGTGGCTGATCATCAGTCCGAACTCGGTGCCGCTCGTGTTCAGCGCGGCTGCGAGGTTGTCGGGCGCAAAGGTATCCGTCAGCGAGTCGTAGATGCCGGTCAACAGGTCGGTGCCGCCGACTCCACCGAAGCCCGCCTGGAGGGCACCGGCGGTGAGCCCGACCAGATACTGATTCGACGGCGATCCCGGCAGCGGCACGAGATGTACCTGCTGCACGTTGGAGCCCGGAACGCTGCCAGCACTCAGACTCGGGTGCGAGTTGAGTTGCGTGATCTGAAGCGGCGGAACGACACCTTGTGCAAGCAGGGCTGGTGTCAGAGACAGGGCGAGATACGAGACGAGCGGTCGCATGAGGGAAGACCTTTCGGAACGAGAGCCGCCCGCGATCGCGAATCGATCGCAGGCGGTCGCAGTCTATCGAAGCCCCCGCGCGACGATCACGGCGAGGATCACCCGCCCGCGCCGAGCTTCTTCTCGAGCTTGCTCCACGAGTCCTTCAAGGCAACCGTGCGGTTGAACACGGCACGGCCGGCGGCGTGGTCTTTGCTGTCCGCGATGAAGTAGCCGACCCGCTCGAACTGGAACTGTTCGCCGGCCTGTACGGCCGATAGCGAAGGCTCCAACCGAGCCCTGTGATCGCGGACGAGGGATGTCGGATTCAGCGAGTCCTTCCAGTCCACGCCGTCGGGAACGTCGTCGGGATGCTCGGCTGTAAAAAGTCGGTCGTAAAGTCGCAGCTCGGCGCCGATCGAGCGATCGACGTCCACCCAGTGGATCGTGCCACGCACCTTGCGGCCGTCCGGAGAATCACCGCCGCGCGTCGCCGGATCGTAGGTGGCGAGCAATCGCGTGATGTTGCCCGCCGGATCGCGCTCGACCGTGTGGACCGTGACGAAGTAGGCGTAGCGCAAGCGCACCTCTTGCCCGATCGCCAGGCGATGCCATTTCTTCGGCGGTGGATCGCGGAAGTCGTCGCGCTCGACGAAGCAGCGGCCGGAGAACTCGATCGCGCGCTCGCCGGCGCCGTGGTCTTCGGGGTTGTTCGTCGCCGGGAGCGACTCGACGTGGCCGGTCGGCCAGTTCGTGATGCACAGCTCGATTGGATCCAGTACCGCCATGCGACGCGGACACGTCTTGTTGAGATCCTCGCGCAGGAAGTGCTCCAACAGCTCGATCTCGTGCACGGAGTTGTACTTGCTGATTCCGACGTGCTCACAGAAGGCGCGCAGCGCAGCCGGCGTGTAGCCGCGCCGACGCATCCCACGCAGCGTCGGCATGCGCGGATCGTCCCAGCCGTCCACGAGTCCGCCTTTCACCAACTCGAGCAGCTTGCGCTTGCTCAAGACGGTGTAGGTCAGGTTGAGCCGCGCGAACTCGATCTGCTGCGGAGCGTGAATCCCGAGGTTCTCGATGAACCACTCGTAGAGCGGTCGGTGGTGTTCGAACTCGAGCGTGCAGAGCGAATGCGTGATGCCCTCGTAACTGTCGCACTGCCCGTGCGCCCAATCGTAGATCGGATAGACGCACCAGCGATCGCCGGTCCGATGGTGGTGCGCATGGCGCACGCGGTACATCGGCGGATCCCGCATGTTCATGTTGGGGTGCGCCATGTCGATCTTGGCGCGCACGACCACCGTTCCGTCGGCGAATTCACCGCGGCGCATCCGCTCCATCAGCTCGAGGTTCTCCTCGATCGGGCGGTCGCGATGCGGGCTGTTCTCGCCGGGCTGAAACAGACTGCCGCGATACTTCCGCACCAGTTCGGGCGAGAGCTCGTCGACGTACGCCTTGCCCGCCTTCGCGAGAGCGATCGCGTCTGCCCAGAGTCGATCGAACCAGTCCGATGCGAACAGCAGTCGATCCCACTGGAACCCGAGCCAGCGGATGTCCTCCAGAATCGAGTCGACGTACTCCTGCTCCTCCGCGAGCGGGTTGGTGTCGTCGAAGCGAAGGTTGCACTCGCCGCCGTATTGCTGCGCGATCCCGAAGTTGAGACAGATCGACTTGGCGTGGCCGACGTGCAGATAGCCGTTCGGCTCGGGGGGAAAGCGCGTGTGCACCCGACCACCGTGCTTGCCGGCAGCGCGGTCGGCATCGATGGTCTCGCGAATGAAGTCGCGCGGTGCGGGAACGTCGTCGTGGGACATGGAGGGAAGTCCGCTGTTGCGGGCGCGAGAGGATAGCCACCGACCCCACCGCATTCGAAGGCAGGTCCGGCTATCGTGCCGCACGATGTTCGCCCCGAAGATCGCGATCTCGACCGTTCTCGTCGCGTGTGCCATCCCCACGGCAGCGGCCGCCACCCCGCAGGTCAGCGCCTCGACGCCGCCCATCGAGGAGAGTCCGACCGCCATGATCGCGGAGGGCGAGCGCCTCCTGAGAGTGGGCGAGAAGGAAGGCGCGGCGATCATGGCGTGGCGCGCACGCGATCTCCTACGGCTCCAGCCGGAAGATTCCGGCAGCGCCGTTCTGCGCAATGCCCTCGACGGACTGATGATGCGCGCGGATCCGCTGGCCACGAGGGGGCGAGAGGAAGACGCCGCCTTCGCCGAGCGCCTGGTCGAGCTGGGCCGGGACTACCAGCGTCGCAAGCTGCCGCGGCGAGCACTGGCCGTCCTCGACCTTGCGATGCGATTCGATCCGGTGGCAGCCGGCAAGTTGCGCGACTACGTACTGAAGCAACCCGGGGCCAAGCCGGCGGGCACAGCGAAGCCAGACGAGCCCGCGAAGGCCGGTCGAAAGGCTGAGCGAGGCCAGATCACCACGGCCGCAATCCACTGGGCCGACCCCGGTTGGAAGATCGAAGAGGGAATCGCCAAGAGTCCTCCGCTGCACGACAACAAGACCAAACGCCTGATGCTCAACGAGCCACGCCACGGCTCGAACGACGAGATCTCCTGCGACCTGCTGCTGGGCGACGCGGCGGGCCACGCAGGAATCGTCATACTCCTCTCCGGTGTCGATCAGTACTTCGTGGTCGAACTCTCGCATGTGCTCGGCAGTGACGGCGTGCTCCAGACCAATCTGCGGGTGTTTCGAATCGAAGGCACCAAGGCGGAGAACCTCGCCACCAAGTTCTTCTCAATGACAGCGTCGCAGCGCGCCGACTGGTTCACGCTCCGAGCCATCGTCCGCGACGATCAATTGGAGATCCCGGTGCCAGGCACCGAACCGATGCGCGTCGCGATCGACGGCAAGCTCGGCGACGGACTGGGCTTCTTCGTCTCCGGCAACTCGGACTACAAAGGGTCGGTGCACTACCGCAACCTCCGGGTTCAGCCGGCCCCGGAGCGCGCGCCCGCGAAGAGTGCCGGCGACGCTCCCCCACCCGCTCCGCCGATCGTCGCGACGATCGATGGGCTGCTCGCGAAGAAGGTCCCGCCAAAGGAAGTCGACGAACACCTGGTCGAGTTGCATCGCGCGCTCGACGAGTTGCCATCCGTGACCGACCCGACGCTGCGCGAACTTCTCGACCTCCGCCTGCGCGAGGGGATCACGAAAGCGGATCCACTGGCCAAGCTCGCGTTGACCGTGCGTACCGAGCGCGCGCGCACACTCGCGGGACGCGCGGCGGCCTATCGGGACGCGCAGTGCCCACGACTCAGCCTGACCGTGCTCGCCGCTGCCGCCCGCTACGACTGGCAGAGCGCGAAGGCCGACTATCTCGCCCTGCTCGCGAGCCTCGCCCCACCGCCGCCGCCCCCGCTGCCGCCGGCGCGGCCGAGCGAACTCTTGCACTGGTTCACCGACATGGAGCAGGTGGAAGGTCCGGGTGGTTGGACCGTCTCGGCCGAACGCCTGGTGCCGCCGCTCATCGAAGATTCCGCACAGCTCGCCGTCGTCGGCAAACCGCGTCAACCCGAGACCGGCAAGCTGAGCGTCGATTTCGTGATGTCCCCCGACTCGCGAGCCGGCTTGGTCTTCGACTATCGGAGCCTGCACGACGTGGCAGTCGTGTGGTTGGTGCCGGCCGAAGGTCGACTCGTGGCCGCGCCGATCCGCGCGTATTCGGGCAATCGCTCGGAACTCGGCAAGATCGAGGGTCCGAGCCTGCCGACGGCGGGTCCGATCTACGGGACGCTCACCATGGAATTCCTGCCCGGCAAGGTGTTGCTCCGGCTGTTCGACTCAGAACCGTTGGAGTTGCCGTTGGCCGACCGCGCAGCGACGCCGCGACTTGGGGTGATCTGCACGACCGCAGGCGCCGGAGTGGAAGTGCGCAATTGGTTCGTCGAATCGACCTCCGCGCCTGCCGAGAAGCGCTGAGCGTGCGGCGGCAGTCGACAGGAGCGACTCGACGGCCTGCGGGATCGAGGTCGTCAGCCCGGACTCGCCCGGATGATTCGTGAACGTCGTCGCGAGATCGCCGCAGGTCGATGTTCGGCAAGGAGCTACGTCGGTCGACGACCGAAGCGTAGCTGTCGCTACGCTGCCAGTGAGGAGCCGACGTAGCGACGCCGCCGGTCGCGACTTGCGGCGATCGCAGCAGACGTTCACGAATAGTTCGGGCTAGACGGCGGCGCGGGATTTCTTGTCAGGCCGCGGCAGGGCGAGGCAAGGGGATTCGGAACCCGAATCCCATGAACCCAATCCTCTCTCGAGCCCTTCTGGTCGCGGCTCTTTGCGCGACACCACTCCTGGCCCAGACCGCCCTCAGCTCCAGCGTCTTCGACGGCGCCGGCGGCGGTCCGCTTCTCAGCGGGCAGGTGTACTTCACGACTGGCCATGTCACCGTGCCCACGGGTTCGACCCTCACGGTGCAGCCCGGCGCGATCATCAAGTCCTCGAGCCACGCCTGGACCATCGACGGCACGCTGCTCTGCCAGGGCACCGCGGGCAGTCCGGTGATCTTCACCTCGATTCACGACGACGTCGGCGGCGACACCAACAACAACGGCAACGCCACGAGTCCCGCAGCGAACCAGTGGTTCGGGCTGAGCTTCTCGGCGACTTCCGGCGCCAGCGTGCTGGATCACACGCGGATCCGTTGCACGGGCGTGGGTGGCTGGGAGGCGGTCTCGATCGGTTCTGCAGCCGTAGTCCTGCGCAATTGCCGCCTGAGCGACGCAGGCAACGGCGGACTCGAGGTCGCCGGCGCCAGCGGCACGGTCGTGCGCGACTGCCTCTTCGAGTCGATCGCCGGCAGCCCCGTGGCCGTGATCCAGGATGTTCGCGCGGCCGCCGGCTTCCTGGACAACACGCAGACGAACTGCGCCGAGCCTTTCTTGCTCATCAGTGACGGCACGTGGGACGGTAGCCCGACCCTGCTGGCACGCAACCAGATCGGCGGGGCAAGCGTCTTCGCCAGTCACGTGACGGTGCCCACGGGGTCGACGCTCACGCTCGGCCCCGGCGTGGTCCTCAAGCCGCGAAGCAGCTTCGCAATCACAGTGGACGGCCAGATCCTGAGCCAGGGCACGGCGCCGGCACCGGTCGTGTTCACCTCCTTCGCCGACGACACCTACGGCGGCGACACCAACGCGAACGGCAACGCTAACGGTCCGAACGTCAACCAGTGGTTCGGCGTGCGCCTCTCCGCGACCTCGGCCGCGTCCACGTTCACGCACACGTTCGTGCGGTGCAGCGGGATCGGCGGCTGGGAGAGCATGAACCTCAGCGGGGCCGATCACAGCCTCGACCGCTGTCGCTTCGAGCTTGCGGGTAACGGCGGTGTTCGCGTGAGCGCGGGGCCGAGACCCGTCCTGACGAACTCGAGCTTCCATGACATTCGCAGCACTCCGGCCATCGTGCTCGACGACGTGACCGCGATCTCGTCCATCGCGAACAACTCGATCACGGCAAGTCCCGGGCTCGCCCACATTCGGGTGAACGACGGCACATGGCTCGGCGACGTCACCATCCAGGCGAATCAGGTGCTCGGCGGCTCGCTGGTGGTGGGCACCCACGTGTCGGTTCCGGCGGGCTCCCGACTGCGATTGGGCGCAGGCGTCGTCGTCAAGCCGTCCTCGGCCTTCGCCTTCTCCGTCGGGGGCACGCTCGAATGCGCGGGCACGGCCTCGCAACCCGTCGTGTTCACCTCGATCCACGATGACGTTCATGGTGGCGACACGAACGGCAACGGCAACGCAACGGCGGCGGCAGCCAGTCAGTGGTTCGGCCTCCGATTCACCTCGACGAGCACCGCGTGCGACGTGGACCACACGACCGTGCGCGGAGCCGGGGTCGGCGGCTGGTTCGGATTCACGACGGAGACGAGCGCCGATGTCTCTCTCGACCACTGTCGCGTCGCGCTGTCGGGTAACGGCGGCCTGTCGGTCCTACCATCGAGTTTCCCGACGGTGACCGCCTGCGACTTCCAGTCGATCTCCGGGCAGCCGGCCATCGTCTGCTCCAGGATCGACAGCGTGCCGGGCCTCCTCGACAACACGGCGAGCGCGTGCCCCGGTGGTGCGTTCCTCCGTGTCGATGACTGCAACCTCAACTCGGTGATCGAGATCGGTCCTCGCAACACGCTGGGCAACGTCCTGGTCTGGAACAGCCATGTGACGATCGGCGCCACCGCCGAGTTGACCCTGCGCGCGGGCCTCATCCTCAAGGCGGGTTCCACCTTCGCGTTCACCGTGAACGGTCGACTCTTCGCCTACGGACCGGTCGTGATGACTTCGTTCCACGATGACGAGTTCGGCGGCGATACCAACCAGAACGGGACGGCGACCGCCATCGCGCCGAGCCAGTGGTTCGGCCTCACTCTCATCGGCACGTCGATCGCTGCCTGCGACGGACTCCTCGTGCGCGGCAGCGGAGCCGGCGGCTGGCGAGCGATCACGAGCAATTCCGCGAACGTGACGCTCGCGCGATGCCGCGCGGAGCGCTTCGGCAGCGGCGGCTTCCGTTTCGACCAGGCCGCCGCAGCCGCTGACCTCGTCGCCTTCGCGGGCAACGGCAACGGCTTCGAGCTCTACGGCGACGACTTCCATCTGCTCCGCTGCACGGCCGCCTACAACACCGGGGCCGGATTCTTCCGCAGCGGCACGGCTTGGACCGGCAGCGTGCGCAGCTCGCTCGCTTTCGGCAACGCCGCCGGCTTCACGGGATTCGCGGCCGGCACCGTCCACTACAGCAATGGTGTGGGCATCAGCGGCGGCACCGGCAATATCAACGCCGATCCCATGTTCGTGAATGCCGGGTCCGGCGACCTTCGACTGCTGTCGACCTCGCCGTGCATCGACAGCGGTGATCCCTTCGACGTCCCCCTCGGTCTCGACCCCTTCGGCTTCCCGCGTCTGCTCGACGGCAACCTCGACGCTGCGCTCCGGGTGGACATGGGCGCCTTCGAGTTCGACCACTGCCTGCTCCTGGCAAGCGGCAACTTCACGCCCGGTGGGAACATCCAACTCACCCACCTGTCGACGCCGAGCATCGGTGCGGCCTTGCTGGCGATCGGTCTTCCCGCCGCGACTCCGCTGCCGATCCTCAACCTCGGCGTGCTGCTCGTCGACCCCTTCGGACCCTTCGATACCATCGCGGTCGCCCCCACCGGCCAGACCAACTTCTCGATCCCGCTCGATCTCGCGGTGCCGCTGCCGATGTCCTTCCAACTGGTGGGACTCAGTGCGCCGGGCCTGCGCGGCAACTTCTCGAACGCCGCGTCCGTGACGATCCGGTGACACGTCGCCGGGGCCGATTACGAGACCGCGGCTCACGCCGCCGGTCTCGATCGGTAGCTTGGAAAGGCGATGGATATCGCTCCCACCGGCGCCGACTCGGCCTCGCATCGTTCGCGCGTCGTCGCGGCTTTCGCAATCGTGGCGCTGTGCGCGTCCGTGTCGTCGCAGCAGCCGGCACGACACCAACCGCAAGAGACCGTGGCGACGGTCGCCGACACGCGTTGGGATCGCGACGACATCGACCGCTTCGTCCGCCAGCAACGGGAACGGACTCTGGTGGAATGCAAGAACCGCGGCGTTTCCTTGCCGGAGGACTTCCTGGCCTGGACCGCGAGCGATCCGCTGCTCGAGCGGTCGATCTACGGTTGCCGCAAGGATCCCCTTGCCGTGCTGCTGGCCCTGCGCTCGCTCGAGATCGATCTCGGTGAAGACATCGTGCGCCGTGAGTATCCAGAGCTCGCGTTGGCCTTCGCGATCCAGAGCTCCTACCGCATTCCCAGCCGCAAGGCGTCGAACTGGAACGACGGCGACGACGGTGGACCGAGCGACCGAAGCCTGCCCGATCTCACACCGCGCGCGCGTCTGGAGCTGGTCGTGCCTGGTGATCCGCGCGTCCGGGTCGACACCAAGGCGAAGGATCGCGCGCTGGACATCGACGACCACATCATCAACTTCCTGGAAGACCACGCGCCGATCACGGTGGATGTCACCACGAAGGAACTGCCGCCGCTCGAGTACGACGACCAGGGAGTCGCGAAACCGCGCGGCAAGGCCGTCGCCGTCACGAAGCAGGTCGAACGCGGACTCCTAGCCGCCGACGTGATCGCGGATCCTCGCCTGCAAGCGGAGTTCAACGCCTACTTGGCCGAGCACGGTCACCCCGACGTCGCGATCGACTGCGGCGATCACGCCGTGCACTGGAATAGCCGTGACGCGATCAAGGATGCCGCCCTCCGCAGTCGGATCGCCGCCGCGCACGAACTGTTCCATCGTGCCTACCGGAACAAGGGGCGAATGCCTGCGGAGCGCGATCGCGCGCCGACGATGGCGGAGTCGATGGCGTGGTTCGTTCGCAACGATCGGCTGGCACTGAGCGAGGCTCAGCAGCAAGCGATGAAGACGGCGCGGGTTCCGCTCGACGCGCCCTGGCCCATTCTGATCATGCTCGCCGCCGACGACCAACCCTTGCGCGAGCGTGAGGACATCTGGCAGCAGTTCCGCGAGCGGGCGAGTTTCCGCACGTACGGCGAGTACATCGGCGGGATCGCGCAGCAGTTCGACATGCAGTCGGCGCGCCGCACGAGCCCTCTGGCCTACAGCTACGGCTCCATCCAGATGATGTGGAAGGACGGCGGCGTGTGCGGAACGATGGGCAACATCGGTGCTCGCACCTATCGCATCGTGGGAGTCCCGGCCTCGACAGCTGGGCAGCCCGGCCACTGCGCCATCGTTCGCATGGAGTACGAGCCCGCGTCTCGATCCTACCGCTGTGTGGGCGGACAGTACGCCACGGGCGGGGACGAGGTCACGACCGTGCATGCCGGTTGGAACTTCGACGACGTCGGCGGGCGCAGGCCGATGGTGTTCTGGCAGACGGTGGCGCTGAGTGTGAGCCGGGACTTCGCTGCCTTCCTCGACGGGCTCGTGCGGCGACGCATGTGGGACGCCGCCGACGCCGACTCGCGTGCTCGAGAGGGCACGAGCTTGCTTCGTGCGGCGCTTGCCGACGATCCCTTCGCGTTGCCGGCAGTGCTCGGCGCTCTCGACGGCGCAGTGGATGCCGACGCCGCGCGGCAGATAGGCGAGGTCTTCGCGAGTGCCGTCCCCGACACCAAGGAACTGCAGCTCTATCGCCAGACTGTGAAGGACCTGGTCCATCAGCGGTTGCTCGCCCTGCCCGCACCGCCGACCGTCGACACCGCCAAGGAGCTGGCCGCGATCCTCGACCGCGAGGGTTGCCGGAATGCTGCGCTCCTGGCCCGCACCTGGCGACAGGTCGGCGGTGATGCCGAGTTCCTCGCGCGAACCACCGACCTGGTGAGACGCTACGTCCGATCGAAGGAGCGAACGGCGAACAAGAACACGTCGGCCGACTTCGCTCGGTTGCTGCAAGGTCTGGAGCGAGCCGTGACCGGCAAGTCGAAACGACGCTCCTGGGCTTCGGCGATGCTCGCCGAGTTCAACGGCCACGAGTCGCTGCGCCTGGGCAAGAAGGTCAAGCTCGATCCAGCAGTCGTCCTCCTGTGCAAGATCACCGGCCAGGCGCCGCCCGCGATCGAGAAGCACTAGCCCGGAATACTCGTGAACGTCGTCGCGAGGTCGACGCAGGTCGATGTCCGGTGAGGAACTGCGTTCGGCGACGACCGAAGCGTGGTCGTAGCTAGCCCGGATGATTCGTGAACGTCTACTGCGATCGCAGCAGGCGTTCACGGATGGTCCGGGGAGGCGCCGGAGAGCCGTAACTCGCTCAGCGCACGACGCTCGGATCGAAGAGCAGCTCCGCAACCTTCTGCACCGGCCGTGCCCCGGCACCGATCGCGGCATCGAGCGAGAGAGCGAGTTCCCGTAACTCGGCGACCAATGCGGGTTCCTCAGCCGCGCGGTCGAACTTCTCGCTGACGTCCCGCTCGACGTGATAGAGCTCCCCTTCGGTGAGGAGCAGCTTCCAGGGCCCTCGACGAATCCCGGCGAGCTCACCGCGCGCGGCGTAGTAGAGAAACGGCGGCGAGGTCGCGGACTCGGTGATTCTCCGCGAACCAAGCCACGCGGCGGAGACGTCCCGGCCATCGATGGGTTTCTGCGGCAAGTCGGCACCACACAGCCGCGCGATCGTCGGCAGCAGGTCCATCGCCGAGGTGACCTCACGAAGGACCGAAGCCCGCGGCACCATCTTGGGCCACGACGCGAGGAAGGGCACCCGTTGTCCACCTTCCCAGTTGGTCCCTTTGCCGCCGCGCAGCAACCCGGCGGAGCCGCCGTTGAGTCCGAACTGCAGCCATGGTCCGTTGTCGCTCGTGAAGATCACGAGCGTGTTCTCGCGCAATCCGAGTCGTTCCAGAGCGGCCACGATCTCGCCGACACTCCCGTCGATCTCCTCGATCACATCGCCGTACAGTCCGCGAGGACTCCTTCCGGCGAAGTCGGCGGATGCGTAGATCGGGATGTGCGGCATCGTGTGCGGCAGATAAAGAAAGAACGGCCGCTCTCGGTTGGCTTCGAGAAACTCGAGCGCTGCGTCGGTGTAGCGTCGCGTCAACAGCCGCTGATCCGGCTCCCACTCGATCACCACCTCATCACGCATCAACGGTAGGCGATATCGATAGTCGGTGCCGGGCTTGCGATGCGACTGCGCCATGTCGTTGGAGTAGGGCACCCCGAAGAAGGTGTCGAAGCCTTGATCGGTCGGCATGAGACCCCTCTTGTGGCCCAGGTGCCACTTGCCGACGGCTGCGGTCGCGTAGCCGCGCGCACGCAGGAGATCGGCGATCGTCTCTTCCGCGGGATGCAGGCCGTGATCGTCCTGCGGGAACACCACGTGACGATGCATTCCGACGCGCTTTGGATAGCAGCCGGTGAGCAATGCGGCGCGCGAGGGCGAACACAAGGGTGCCGCGGTGTAGAACTGCGTCGCCTTCATCCCGCTTGCCGCCAAGGCATCGAGCGCGGGCGTGTGGATCGTCGGATGGCCGTAACAGGAGAGATCGCCGTAGCCCAGGTCGTCGGCGAAGATGAGCACCACGTTCGGCGGCGAAGTCGATGTCTCCCCGCGCGCCGGGACAGCGCAAGCACCCATCGACAGCATGACCGCGCAGAAGATCGCGCTGCCGGAGACTCGAGATCGAGTGCGTGTCATCCGATCACCGTCCCTTGAACATCGCGTGGTTCTCATCGCCGCTCGAGAGCAAGTAGGCGATGAGATCGCTCAGCTCGTCTGCGTTCATCAAGTTGATCGTCGCCGGCGGCATGAGCGAAGCCGGCGAGATCTCGACGCGCGCGACCTCGCGACTTGGAATGTCCTCGACCGCGCTGAGGTCGTAGGGGTTGGTCGCCAACCTCAGCACCTCTTCGTCGCGCTGGATGACTCGCCCCCAAAGCTGATTGCCGTCGTTGAGAGTAACGAGGCTCGCCGCATACTGGTCGGAGATCGAGTCGCTCGGCTCGATGATCGCGCGCAGGATGTCGCGCACGGAATAGCGACTGCCAACCGAACCGAGGTCGGGCCCGGCATAGCCGCCTTCTCCCTCGAAGCGGTGACAAACGACGCAGCGACCGGCGGCGAACATCCGTTTGCCGTTCGCGAAGTCCCGCCCGGCGAGCGGCTTCTCGAACAGCGTGAGCGCCTCGTCGACCGTCCAGGCCCGCGGCGGTCCCTTGGGCGACGGGAGGTCCGCGAGCGACACCTTGCCGACCTCCCCGAGCAGCCACGCGACCGCAGCCTTCGAGTCGGCGGGCAAGTGCTCGATCGCATCCTCTCGGATCGCCCGGATGTAGCCGGCGAAGCTCTTGCCGCCGCTCTTCTCGAGCGTCTCCGCGAGCCAGCCGAAGAAGTACTTCCGATCGGCGACCGACCAACCGTTCGTCACCCGCCGCAGGCAATAGGCGTAGTGGATGTTCTGCACGTTCGGCGTGTTCGCCATCGCCGCGAGGATCGCCTTGCCGTACTCATGACGCGTCAGCATCGCCGCGTCGTAGGCGAGCGCGGCCGTCGTCGTCGACTTCATCAGCCCGATCGTCTTGGCGACGACCGTCGGTGCGTCCAGGTGAGCCAACAGCCGACACAACTCCGCATCGATGGTTGCCACTCCCGACGGAAAGCGCGGATCCAGGATCTCGATCATCTCCTCTCGCTCGGCGGCCGTCGGCGGTGCCAGCCGAATGAGGCGCAGTTGCCAGGCGCGCAGCAGCGCGAGTCGGTCCTGCGTGTCGAGTGACGTCCACTCGATCCTCGTCAGCAGAGTATGGACCCGACCGGAAAGCTCCGGCGCGGCATGCCGGCACAGTGCGATCGCGGCCCCAACGGCACCACGCGGTTCGCGCTCCGCGAGAGCACGCTCCTGCCAGAGCGCGAGTTGCTGGCACTCGACGGCCACGCGCGCCGCGTAGCGAATCGCTCGATCTGCGTGACCGAGCTGCGGCCATGCTGCTTCGACCGCCTTGACTCCATGCTTGTCGGAGCCGTGATACGCCTCGAGCGAGTGGCGCAGGTCGCGGAGAGCTTGGTTGCGCCGCTTGGCCTGCACCGGAGTCTCGTCGATCGGCTCACCGACCCATCGAATGCGATACAGCTTCGAATCGGTGTTGCGGCCGCCAACCAGGAAGTACATGTGCCCGTCGGGACCGAATCGCATCGCCGCGATGTTCAACGGCTGCCCGTGCAGGAAGACGCTGGCCCGGCCCTCGAAGCTCGAGCCGCTCTCGGTCATGTCCACGGTGTAGATGGTCCCGAAGGTCCAGTCGCACAGGAACAACTTGTCGCGGTACGAACGCGGAAAGCGCGACTCGTAGGCGAAGCTCATCGCGGTCGGTGAACCGGGACCGATGTCGACCACTGCGCCGTTGCCGTCCTCGAAGTACGCCGGCCACTTGGCGGAACCCGTTCGCCAACCGAAGTCGGCGGCCGAGGTCACATGGTTCACGCGCGTCGGGCGATACCACGGGCTGCCGATGTCGAACTCGAGATCGGAATCGTAGGTGAACAGCTCACCGGTCTGGTCGATCGCCACGTCTACGCTGTTGCGCAGTCCGGACGCGATCATCGTCCACTGTTTGCCGTCGGGAGTGATGCGACAGATCCAGCCGCCGGGCGGTTTGATTCCCCGAGCGTGGCCTTGCGGATCGGGCATCGCGGGCAACAGTGAGTCGTTCGCCCAGACTCGCGGCAACAGGCTGTCGACGCCGTCCGGAAGTCGCGAGTGATTACCGGAGACGAGGTAGAGCGCGGCGCGATCCGCGGTGAGGATGATCGAGTGTGCGGAGTGTTCCCAGCCGTTGAAGAGCCGCTTCTGCCTCACGAACTCGTCGTAGCGGTCGTCACCGTCGGTGTCGCGGATGCGATAGAAGCCGTGCATCGACGACATGTAGACGCTGTCGAAGGCACACAGAAAGCCCAGCGCGCCGCCCACGGTGCGCCGCCCCCATTCCGTGGGTTCCCATGGAAAGTCGGGCAGCGGCTCCACGCTCGCCGGCCGCGACGGATCTGCTGACTCAGGCAGCGTGACACGAAAGCAACCCTTGTCGTCCTGATCCGAAACGATCAGTCGCCCGCGCGGATCGAATGCCATCGCGACCCACGAGCCTTGCTCCTTGGGCACGCTGTAGAGCACTTCGGCGTCGAACCCGCGGGGTAACGAGATCCCGGTGTCGGCGTCGAGACTCAGATCCTGCGCGGCCGGGATCGCCTGGGCGAGGAGCGAAGGACACGGAGCGAACAGCGCCAGCGCGACCGCTGGGAAAAGCGTACAAGAGAATGCGACGTGCATCGATTCGCGGACGGAAGTCCACCGAGGACCGCGAGATCGTAGGTCGAACAGCCTCCCGAATCGCCGACGAGATCACGCCGTCACGGCCGCCGTGCTGCCCACAGCATCATCACGGCCGTATAGCTCGCGACCACGACGACCAGCCACCGCAGTGCGGTCAGATCCAGTGAACCGACGAGCATGGTCGCGAGGAACACCGCCGGCACTCCGCCCAACGTGATTCCGAGCGCAATCCTCGGTGAGTAGGCGCCATCCGCGATGAATCGAGCGCTCCCTACCGACATCAGGAACGCACAAGACCCCATCATGATGGGAAAGGCCGCCTTCGGATCCATTCCCAGCAGCGCGACGAGGATCATGCAGGGACCGTAGAAGCCGATGCCGAGCGTGTTCAGCGCGCCGAGCAAGACGCTGACGACTCCGGCCAAGAGCAGCGGAGCCGTCGACAGCCCGAGTGCCGCACCGCCGACCGGCATGACCCCGAGCTGCCCCATCACCATCAGCACCGCGGCGACCCCGAGTCCCACGCCGATGCCGATCTGGATCGGTCGTCGCGGCAGTCGCGCGACCAGCCCAGCGCCGAACCACGCGCCCACCACCGCGCACGCGATCATCGTGACCAGCGTGGCGGCCTCGACCTCGACGAGGTCGAGGAACAGCAGCGCCATCACGACCACCGGCAGCGTGTGGCCCACGTTCATCGTTCCCGGGATCTGCCGATCGGGAACCATGCGCGCGAAGCGCAGTACCGCCGCCGTCGGCGCGAAGGAACCGATTCCCAGGGTGTCGAAGAAGTCGGTGACGAAGCCGAGAAGCACCGCAGTGAGCGGCGGCCTGGCCGACTCGACGGCCGCGGCTGCGCGAGAACGCAGGGCGACGAGCCATCGCAGAGCGAAGCCGAGCCCGAACACAAGGAGACCGACGAGCAAGACCGTCTTCATGAGCGCGATGGATTGGTGGACAGTGCCCGCGGCACCGCCCACGATACCCCGCACTCGCCCGGACGCCGCCGTCGTTCGCCGTACATCGCCGATGCTTCACCGCTCCCTGCCTTTGGCTCGCGCACTCGTCGCGGGCATTCTCGCCGTGTTGGTGATCGCTGGGGCTCCGGCGACGCAGAATTCACTTCCGAAGGAAGACGTCATCGACGTTCCTGCGATCACCGACGGCCTGTGCGTTCACAACCTGTTCCAATCGAACATGGTCGTTCAGCGCGACCGACCGATCGCGATCTGGGGCTTTGCTGCGCCGCGCGAGACGATCGTGGTGAGCCTCGGCGACGAGTCGCGCACGGTGACCGCTGCGGAGGATCGATCCTGGCGAGTACAGCTTCCGGCTCGCTCGGCGAGTTCGAAGCCCATCACGATCACCGTCGCGAGTTCGACGAAGACGATCGAACTCCACAACGTGCTCGTCGGCGACGTGTGGTTGCTCGGCGGCCAGAGCAACATGGAGTTCCCGCTCGAGCGCGTCGACAACGGCGATCTCGAGATCGTGTCGGCGCGCTACGACGGCATCCGAATCCTCACGGTCCCCGCACAGAACGGTCCGGAACCCAAGCTCGGGTTCCCGCGCCTACACGAGTGGAGCGGCTGGTTCGGGCAGCACTTCCGCAAAGGCGACTGGGACGTCTGCTCGCCTGCGATTGCCCGCGACCTGTCGGCGATCGGCTACGTGTTCGCGCGACGGATCCACATGGCATCCCAGGTGCCGATCGGAATCATCGACGTCTCTCGCGGCGGCACCACCGTGGAGACCTGGACGCCGATCGCAACGCTGCGTCGCATCGACACGCCGGCAGTGCGCAGCCTGCTCGCCGAGTGGGACGCGAAGGTCGCGGCCTGGGACCCCGGCGCCGATCTCGCCGCGAGGGTCGCGGACTTCGAGCGTCGCGTCAAGGATCGCCAGACCAAGGGTGAGGCGATTCCGGCCGATTGGCAGAGGCCGACCGATCTGCAGCCCGGTCCGGCACTGGACATGAACCGTCCCGGCAACTGTTTCGCGTCGATGATGGCGCCGCTCGCCGGACTTGCAGTCAAGGGCGCCATCTTCCATCAAGGCTACAACAACGCGCTGGGCGACATCGCGAACGCCACGCTGTATCGGACGATCCTCCGCGAGATGATCGCGGCTTGGCGCACCAACTTCGCCGATCCGCAGATGGCCTTCGGCATCATCGCGCTGTGCACCGACGGCGATCCGCAGACCCTCGACAACTACTGCGAGAAGATGCTCGATGCCGGGATCCTGATCCGCGAGGCGCAGTACCAGACCTTCGTGACGATGCGCAGCGAGGGCGATACGCAGATCGGCTTCGCCAGCAGCTACGACCAGCGACGCTCGTGGTATCACCCGCAACAGAAGGTGCCGGTCGGCGAGCGCATCGCGCGGTGGGCACTGGCGACCCAGTACGGTCTCCAACGCGAGATCCGTTGGTTGCCGCCGCAGATCACTTCGATGGACGTCGAGCCCGGCCGCCTCGTACTGCACTTCGATCGCGCGGTGGCACCACCCGACCAGAAGGCGAAGATCGAAGGCTTCGCCGTCGCCGGTGCGGATCGGCACTTCCATCCGGCCGACGCCCAGTGGCTCGTTTCCGGTCACGACGCACGCAACCAACCGCAGATCGATCGATCCGCGCTCGTGCTGTCGAGCGGCATGGTCGAGTCGCCGATCCACTTCCGCTTCGCCTGGGGCCGCAATCCGATGGGCAATCTGCAGTCCGCCGATCACACCGATCTGCCCTTGGCCACGCAGCGCAGCGATGACTGGCCGATGGAGTCGGTGCCGCTCGGCGTGCTGACCGAAGACTCGGGCCGAGACGGCCGCCTCGCGCGAGCCGAGCGCGCCAAGCTCCTCACTGCACTGCGCCAGGACGACCTCCATCGCCGACTCGCCGAGGCGCGTGCGCTGCTCGAGAAGCACCCCGACAACCACTCCGCCGATCGGCGCTGAACTCACCTCGACTCCCGCTCTCCTGACGATCGTGCCTGCATTGCTCACGCCCTTTCGCGCCGTCCTCGCGGCCTGCCTCCTCCTCCCCGGTCTGCTCGCGCAGGCCTTCCTCGAACTTCCGGAGACCGACGCGGGCCTGCCGGGGACCGGCACGATCCGTCGCTACGACTGGTTCCGCAAACTCTGGCAGGAGAAGCGGAGCGGCTGGGCGAACGACGTCGCCAGAGACCAACACGCGATCGCGTTCCTGGGCGATTCCATCACGCAAGGCTTCGGACCGGACCTCGGCGGACACTTCGTCGGGCACAAGGTCGCCAACCGCGGCATCAGCGGTGACACCACGCGCGGGATGCTGCTCCGACTTCAGGGTGACGTGCTCGCGCTGAACCCCAGAGCCGTCGTGTTGCTCATGGGCACGAATGACCTCGAGGAAGGCGACGCCCCAGAGGTCATCGCCGGCAACATCGCGGAGATCGTCCGCCGCATCGAGTCGCACGACGCGACGGTGCCCATCGTGTTCTGCAAGGTGTTCCCGAGTTCGGCGCGCATGCGCCGACCGGCCGCAGCGATCCGCAAGATCAACGAGTTGACCGTCGCCGCGCTATCGAAGCATCCGCAGGTCACGGTGCTCGATACGTGGTCGTTGTTCGCGAACGCCGAGGGCGACGCTCGACCCGAGGAGTTCCCCGATCTGCTTCACCCCAACGCTGCCGGCTACGCGAAGTGGGCCGGTGTGCTCAAAGGTGCGCTCGACTCACTGCTCGCTCCTGATCGCGAGACTCTGCTCGCCGATGCCGAGGAACGGCTGCGAGCGATCTATGAGCGCCGCGAGTTCGGTGCACCCATGCCGCGCGTGCAGTGGCTGCCGGAGGGTGCCACCTATGTCGTGTCGGGGTCGGGTCGCGGCGGTGTGCGCGAGGCCGTCGTCGTCGACGCGGAACGCGGCACCGAAGGGGAGCTGACGGACGCCGTCCGCCGCCAACTCGACCGCGACACGTTGCGCGCACCGCAGGACGACCGCGCGCTCGAGTACCGGCGCGGCAACCTGCACGTCCGCGATCTCGCCTCCAACGAGAGCACGGCGCTCACCACCAACGCCGATCGCGAAGGTGTTCGCAACGAGCGCGCGCAGTGGAGTCCCGACGGAACGCAGGTCCTGTTCCTCGAATCCGACGCCTCCAAGCTGCGCTTCCGCAATCGCCTGCTCGCCGACGATCCCTCCTATCCGAGCCTGGCACCGGTTCGCTTCGCGCGGGTCGGCGAGGTGATTCCGTCGCTGCGCGTGGGCGTCGTCGCGGCGAGTGGCGGCGAGACCCGCTGGCTCGAGGTCCCCGCCCCCGAGCGCGGCTACTACCTCGGTCAGCTCGAATGGGCGGGGAACTCGCATGAGGTGTTGGTCGAGTGGCTCAGTCGATTCCGCGACGAGCGCCGATTTCTGCTCTGCGACACGGCGAGCGGTGCCGTCACGCAGATCTTCCGCGAGACGGATTCGGCCTGGGTCGTCGCCAGCTACGGCACCAATCTCGGGCTGAACTGGGTTCGGAACGGGCAGGCCTTCGTCGTGGTCCACGAACGCGACGGCTGGCGCCACGCCTGGTTGCACGCACGCGACGGGGCCGTGATCGCGCGGCTGACCAACGGCGATTACGACATCGTCGAGCGCGCGACGATCGACGAGGCCGACGGCTGGTTCTACTTCCACGCCGCGCCGGACGATGCGTCGCGCAAGTATCTGTTCCGGGTGCGGTTGGACGGCAGCAGCCAGAGTCCGGAGCGCATCACTCCCGTCGATCAGAGCGGCACGCACGACTACGACATCTCCCCCGATGGCCGATTCGCGATCCACACCTGGTCGGGCATCGATCGACCGCCGGTGACCGAGGTAGTGCGGTTGCCCGGTCATGAGACCGTGCGCGTCCTCGAGGAGCACCGCGGGCTGCGCGAGCGCATCGTCGCCGCCGGCTATCGGGACACCGAGTTCTTCCGAGTGAAGGTCGACGAGAACACCACGCTCGACGGCTGGATGATGAAGCCGCCGGACTTCGATGCGTCGCGCAAGTATCCCGTCCTCGTCTACGTGTACAGCGAGCCGCACGCTCAGACCGTGCTCGACGGCTGGGGCAAGGTGCACGCGGACTACCACCGGCTGGTCGCAGACCTCGGCTATCTCGTGGTGTCCTTCGACGGTCGCGGGACTCCGGCTCCCAAGGGCGCGGCGTGGCGACGTTCGGTGTTCGGCAGCCTCGGCCCCTTGTCGACCGCCGACCAGGCTGCGGCTCTGGAATCCCTGGCAAGAGCGCGCAGCTACGTCGATCTCACGCGCGTCGGCATCTGGGGCTGGAGCGGCGGCGGTTCGAACACGCTGAACGCCATGTTTCGTCGACCGGATCTCTACAAGGTCGGCATCGCGGTGGCGGCCAAACCGCAACCCCACCTCTACAACGCCTGGTTCCAGGAGATCTACATGCGCGATCGCGAGGTCAACGCCGAGGGCTACCGGCGATCCGCGCCGATCGGGTTCGCCGAGGGCCTGCGCGGTGATCTCCTCATCGTGCACGGCAGCGGCGAACTGAACACGCACGTGCAGATCATCGAGGGGCTCGTCGATCGACTCATCGAGTTGGGCAAACGATTCGACTACTTCACGTATCCGAATCGCGATCACGGCCTGAGCGAAGGCAAGGGCACGGCGGTCCATCTCCGCCTGCTCATGATCCGCTACCTGCTCGACCACTTGGAGCGCGGACCGAAGTGAGCTCGGCGACGACTCACTCGTGGTGCTCGGCGACGCCGGCGTCGCTCCAGTAGCGCCCAGGCCGATAGTCCCCGAAGTACCACTCGTGGCCTTCTAAATCGAGGACGGCATAGCCGCGTGCGCCGTACTCCTCATCGCGAATCGGCTGCGTGATGGTGGCGCCCCCCGCCAAGCTCCGCGCGAAGTGCGCATCCGGGTCGGGAACCCAGACACTCATCGATGCTCGGAAGCCACCCGGCTGGGCGGGGCCTGCTCGCCCAGCCCGCGCCGAGCTCACCATCACGACGCCGTTACCCAGCCCGGATTATTCGTGAACGTCGTCGCGAGATCGACGCAGGTCGATGTCCGGCTAGGAGCTGCGGCGGTCGACGACCGAAGCGTAGCCGTAGCTACGCTGCCAGGGAGGAGCCGACGTAGCGACGCCGCCGGGCGCGACTTGCGGCGATCGCAGCAGATGGTCACGGATAATCCGGGCTAGACTCAGCTCGGAATGACGGATCGAGCCGTCCGGTCCATGCACGATCAATCGCCTCGTGAACCCGAAGACGCGGCAGAGCCAGTCGATGGCGGCGGGCGCGTCGGCGTAGGTCAGGCAGGGTTGAATGTCGGACGTGGTCGCGGAGATGGTCATCGAGGGCTCGCCTAGCCCGGATCATGCGTGAACGTCGTTGCGAGATCGACACAGGTCGATGCCCAGCAAGGAGCTGCGTTTGTCGACGACCGAAGCGTAGCTGTAGCTACGCTGCCAGGGAGGAGCCGACGTAGCGACGCCGCTGGGCGCGACTTGTGGCGATCGCAGCAGACGTTCACGAATAATCCGGACTAGCCGTAGAGATCAGCGATCGCGCGACTCGCCGTGATTCTCGCTCGCGAGACCGCCGAGGAAGTTCTTCTCACGCGGACCGCCGCCGATCTGGATGGTGTTGATGCGCACGAGCCGATCCGCGTTCTGCAGACGGATCGCGCGGCGGATCTCGTCCATGTCGATCAGCTTGCCGGCGGAAGGACCGCCGTCGGTGAGGAGAAACACGGTCTCGACGCGCGGGATCGCCAGCGCGAACTCGAGACTGTCGTAGATGTTCGTCGCCCCGCGGATCGTCAGCCTTTCGATCCACTGTGCGGCGCGCTCCACGTTCTTCTTGTCGGCCGGCACGAGTTCCTTCTCGAAGGGATGGATGTCGGTGCCGAAACCGATGACCGCGAACTCATGGGCCGGATCGAGGGCGCGCAAGACCTCGATCAGGCGTTCCTTGGCGACTTCGAGCCGCGTCTTGCCGTCGAGCATCGCGTTCATGCTGCCCGACAGGTCGACGACGAAGGCGAGCTTCTGCCCGCGAATCGGAATCCCCCAGTACTCGGTACTCGTCGCGGGCCTCTCGCCGCCCTTCTTCGCCGGCGTCGCGCCATCCGGCGGTGCGAAGTCCTTCGCGACCACGTTCCACCATCGCGACCAGGCGGCCGGATCATCGCCGAACTTCATCCCGGTCAAGGTGCCGAGGGCATCGCACAGGAAGGTCAGAGCGGGCCCGCGTTCCTCGGCGAGTTGCGCGAACAGGAGATCCAAGCTGGCTCGCGAACGATCGCGCGTGAGCGCGCGGTATGCCGCGGCGCGAACCTGCCAGGTCGAGTCCTTCATGGCGCTCGTCACGACCGGCCGACCGCCCACGACCTCCTCGGCGACCAGCAAGTCGAGCGCGGCGATGCGCACCTCGAACCGCGGATGACCGCTGATCGCGCCGAGTGCCCGTGCGGCCAGCGCCTTGCGATCCTTCATGCGAGTCCCGAGTGCCCGCAGCGCAGCGGCGGCGACCGGACCCGGCGCACGCGAGTAGAGCTGCTCGAGCAGGGCCTCGACCCTCGGCGCCTGCTGGGTCGACAACACGTCGACCGCTTCGATGGCGACCACCGCGTCACTGTCTTCGGTGGCCTTGCGAAGGATCTCCAGTTCACGGTTCCCGGCCTTGGTGCCGAGCAGTCGACACGCGGCCCGCCGCAGCATCGGCTCGGCCGCCGTGATCCCATCCGTGCGAGCCCAGTCCAAGATCGCGCGCGACGACAAGGCGCTCGCGGCGGCGAGAAGCGCGCGATCCGCACCCGTCACCTTCCGCTTCACCAGTTCCAGCACGATGCCGGCGGCCTTCTCCGCCTGCATGCTTGCCGCCCAGCGAAACCACTGCGCGAGCACGTCGGTCGTCGCGCCTTTCTTTGCCAGCACTTCGAAGTGCGCGAAGAAGCGCGGATCCTTGCGCGCGCCGAGCACGCCCATCGCCGCATTGCGAGCGACGATGTCTTTGCTATCGGGATCCAGGGCTGGGGCGATGAGGGTCTTGAAGAACGGCTCGTGATCGCTGTCCAGCCGCTGCAAGCGACCGAGCACGAAGCTCGCTCCTTGCTTCTCCTCCACGTGCCGTGCAAGCAGGCGAACGCTGGCGGAGCGAGCTTCGAGCAAGAGCGCGTCGACGGCCCGGCCGCGGACGTTGGCGGGCAGGTTCCCGAGCAAGAGCGGTTCGAGGATGTCGGCGGCGGCGAGCCGCCCGGCGATGACCAGGTCGATCGCACGCAGGCGACCGGCCGCCTTCTCATCCTGCAGCATTGCGCGCACCAGCGGCTCCGCCTGATTCGAACCGGCGAGCGCCAGCGCCTCCAAGATGGGCTCGCGGTCGAGCGGCGCGGTCAGTCGCTTGTGCAGTTCCACGAGGGCGAGTTGCCCGCGAGGGTCTTGCGCGAGCGCGCGCATGGCGGCGCGGCGTGCCGCTCCGCGCTCACTCTCGGCGAGTGCGAGCAGGCGATCTTGCGGCATGGTGACGAGTCCGCCCGGACAGCCGAGTCCGTGGTCTTCCAACGAAACCTCGTCGAAGAGCGCATCGGCGAAGTCCCCGGCGACGCGATGACCGATCAGGCTCACCCGCGCCACGGTTGCCCGGTCGGGCACCGGCATCGCGAGTACCACGGGAGTCCACGCCGTCGCCAGCGTGCTGGACTGTTCGCGCGCGATCGCGACGCCGTCACTGTCGAGCAACTCCAGGCGAATCTCGGCGCGATCGCGGCCGAAGCCGGCGAAGCTGGCGTGCAGCGACAGTGCCCGCGGCCGCCCCGGTCCCTTCCCCGCAAGCTCTACGAGTTGCTCGATCACCGCGAGCGATCCGGCTGTGCTGCGGAGGAAGCCGCGGCCCTCACTCGCACTCACCTTGCTCCAACTGCCACGAACGACTTCGAAACCACCTTGCACGAGTTGCCACCCCGTCGGACCCGATGCGTCCGCGAGTGCCCCCGCCGCCGCTTCGAAGCCGCCATCGGTCAGCAGATTGCCGCCGAGGTCGTCACTGCCCGTTTGGGGTGAGGCGGCGGCCACGGTCGCCAGTGCAGCCGTGAGCCAAAGCGAGAGGACGGCCAGTAGGAGGCGGAGGAGTCGTGACATCGCGGCGGTGGGCTCGGGGCGCGAAGCTTAGTGTCTGCGACGCGACCTCGGTGACACCTCGCCGCACTTTCGAGCATCAGCGCACCACCGCAAAGCCCGGCGGGCTGAGTTCGAAGGACTGTCGCGGCGACAGCGCCAGGGCCTGGTAGACGAGGACCTCGCCGGGGTTGATCCAGGTCGGGATCGTCGTCGTCAGGCTCGCGCGTCGGTTCGGGTCTACCGCCGTGTTGCCGACGTGCACGATCAGCGCAGGATCGAGCCACACGTCACCGATCGGCAGGGTGATCGGGTCACCCGGGTGCAAGAAGCTCGCGTAGACCGCGAGGATCGAAGAGGTGGGTCCCCATAGATCCAGAGTTTGCGACTGTCCTCGCAGAGCTTGTCCGGGGATCACTGAAGCGAACTCGTGCAAGATCTCGTTGTTGTCGTTGTCTCGGCATCCGATGAAAGTCGAGGAAGGGTCATAAGCCAACATCGAGGGTTCGACCGGAATAGAAGGAATCTGACTGTAGGCCTGCTTCACGGAGTTCTGGTGCGTAGGGTGCGTACAGGTCACGCGGAATGGAAATCCTGCGGATCCTCCGCTCGGATGTGGCGCTCCAGAGATGGAATTCCCCGGTCCAATGAACAGGTTCGCCACCCGCCCGTTGCGCGGGTGCCCAACCGCAACGCCCCAGTCGTAGAACTGCCATTGCGCGCTTGCAGAGGGAATCCCGCCAATCAACGTCGACTGCGTGATCCAAAGCTGTACTTCAGAACCGAGCACCGCGCCACTTGGGAAGGGGCTGATGTTGCTCGAACGAAGGTCTTCGATCCGGCAGTTCTGAATGAACGCGATCCTGGCGCTACGAATGTCGAGCGCTGGACCGAAGGGAACCAAGAAGTCGCTGTTCGCAACCACCAGGTTGCCGCAGTTCTCCACGATGCCGACTGAGAAACTGTACGGCAGGGTTGGATTTGCGGGACGCAAGAGTCGATCGCAGACAATCGTGCCGTGACATTCATGTAGATCGACCAGCGTCGTCTCGATGTCCAGGTTCGCCAAGACGATCACGTGCTCGCTTGGCGCGCTATGAAACTGCAAGGTGCCGAAGAGCCGGACTGGCTCCGCGCCCAACCCGATGATGCGAAGAGACTTGCGAATGTACTCAAACCGAGTCCCCGGTGTGTTGTACCGCACTCCCGGACGCGGTACCAGCAGGATCGTGTCACCCGAGACCGCGGCATCCATCGCCGGCAACAGATCCGTGAAATCTGTCCCCGGACCACTCTGCCGATCCACGATCCAGGTTCGCTGCGCTCTGAGCACGGTGCACAGCAAGACCAGAGTAAGCATCGAACGAAGCAGGATTCGAATCATGGGAGATCGCTCCTCGTGTGAATCTCTAGACTCAGCATTCATGAGTCAGCAGATTGCCGCCGAGGTCGTCACTGCCCGATTGGGGTGAGGCGGCGGCCACGGTCGCCAGGGCAGCCGTGAGCCAAAGCGAGAGGACGGCCAGTAGGAGGCGGAGGAGTCGTGACATCGCGGCGGTGGGCTCGGGGCGCGAAGCTTAGTGTCTGCGACGCGACCTCGGTGACACCTCGCCGCACTTTCGAGCATCAGCGCACCACCGCAAAGCCCGGCGGGCTGAGTTCGAAGGACTGTCGCGGCGACAGCGCCAGGGCCTGGTAGACGAGGACCTCGCCGGGGTTGATCCAGGTCGGGATCGTCGTCGTCAGGCTCGCGCGTCGGTTCGGGTCTACCGCCGTGTTGCCGACGTGCACGATCAGCGCAGGATCGAGCCACACGTCACCGATCGGCAGGGTGATCGGGTCACCCGGGTGCAAGAAGCTCGCGTAGGGTCCGACCCGGGTACATGGGTGACACTCGTGTCCGGGCACATGGGTAACACTCGAGCGTGACCGTGGGAAGCGCCGTGGGTTTCGTGTCCGGATGCCATGGACCAAGACCGATCCTGTGATCGA
>JBFXDD010000048.1:0-29778 GCA_050181465.1 Planctomycetota bacterium | reverse complement strand
CATGCCGACTCCGTCGACTTGGCACTCGCGTCCGGTGTCCCGCAGCTCGTCCGAACCGGCCAAAGGCCGCTTCGAGCTTCGCGTCGGGCCCCAAAGCTCGGCTTCGGGGGGCGGGGAACTCTAGCGAGATCGACTCGAAAAGCAAGCCTCCGTTTCATCTTGGGGCACGGGGCTGGGCGGTGACCAAGCCTAAGAGTAGTCCCCGGAACGACTTAGTTCCGGTTCAGCTCCGGTCGTCAAAGCGACGATGTCGGATCCAGCCCAGCCATGGCAAGGGCGGAACCCACCCATGAGCACTCTCGACTGGACCAACAAGACCGTTCTCGTCACCGGCGGCGCCGGCTTCCTCGGCCGCGCCGTCTGCCGACTCCTCGCGGAACGGGGCGCGGGGCAGGTGGTCGTCCCCCGGCGTTCGGACCATGACCTGACGCAGGAGACCGCGGTGGAGAGGCTTCTGGCAGAGACTCGACCGGACGTCATCCTCCACCTGGCCGCCGAGGTGGGCGGGATCGGTGCGAACCGAGCAAACCCGGGGCGCTACTTCTTCGCCAACATGGCGATGGGACTGCACCTAATCGAGCATGCCCGCCGCCGCGGGGTCACGAAGTTCGTCCAGGTCGGAACGATCTGCGCTTACCCCAAGCACACCCCGGTTCCGTTCCTGGAGTCGGCCTTGTGGGACGGCTACCCCGAAGAGACGAACGCCCCGTACGGCATCGCCAAGAAGGCGCTGCTGGTGATGCTCCAGGCCTACCGGGCGCAGTACGGATTCCCCGGGATCTACCTCTTGCCCGTCAACCTCTACGGACCGAACGACAACTTCGATCTCGCGAGCAGCCATGTCATCCCGGCGCTGGTCCGCAAGATCGAGGACGCGCGCCTCCGCGGAGCCAGCGAAATCGAAGTCTGGGGATCGGGGGCGGCGAGCCGCGAGTTCCTCTACGTCGACGACTGTGCGCGCGGAATCGTGCAGGCGGCAGAACGATACGACGGACCGGAACCGGTCAACCTCGGCACCAATCACGAGATCACGATCCGCGATCTCGTGGCCAAGATCGCGAACCTCGCCGGCTGGCAGGGTCGGATCCTCTGGAATCTCGACAAGCCCGACGGCCAGCCTCGGCGCTGCCTGGACACCACCCGCGCACGCGATCTGTTCGGGTTCTCGGCGACCACGACCCTGGACGACGGCCTGCGCGCGACGATCGCCTTCTGGCGCGAGCAGGCGGCGACCGCTCAGAGCCGGTGAAGCGGCACCGGCTCACCGCCGGTCATCAGCGATCGCTGCGCAGCTTGCAGGACGCGCAGCGTCGCCAACCCGCTATGCCCATCGGTCAAAGCGGGGACTCGACTCCGAATGGAGTCGAGGAAGGCCTGGCACTCCAGACGCAGAGGCTCGAGATCGTCGAAATCGACGCGATGACCCTCGCCTTGCACAGGCACCGGAATGTCACCGTTGCGGTCGACACGCTTCTCGTAGACCGTGAGCTGCTTCTGCACATCGTCGTAGGCCGCCATGCGGCGGTCGCCGACCACCACCAGCCGCTGCTCTTTGAATGGATGCAGCCACGACACGAAGATGTGGGCTCGCGCACCGTTCTCGAAGAGCAAGTTGCTCACCGAAACATCGGCGATGTTCGCGGTGATGTAGTTGCCGCCGGTTGCTGAGACCTGGATCGGCATGGCCCCAACCAATCGCAGGATGATGGCCACGTCGTGGGGCGCGAACGACCAGAGGATGTTCTCCTCCGTGCGCACCTTGCCGAGATTCAGTCGGTTGGAATAGACGTATTGGACGCGACCGAGTTCGCCCTCGACCACCAGCGCGTGCATGCGACGGATCGCTGGGTGGTATTCCAGCACGTGGCCCACCATCAGCATGCGACCGTGTCTCGCAGACAGGTCCACCAACTCCGCAGCATCCTCGTGGCGTAGCGCCAGCGGCTTCTCCACGAAGACGTCCTTACCAGCGAGGAGTGCAAGCTTCGCCAGCGCAAAATGCGTGCTCGCGGGCGTCGCGAAGACGATCCCGTCGACGTCCGCGGCCAGCGCGGCATCCAGGTCCGCCACGACCGCGACGCCCGGGGCGAGATCGCGCGCCGTCTTCTGGCCTGCGTCGGTCTGCTCGCAAACCATCGCGAGTGCTCCGAGTTGATGGAAGTTGCGGACGAGGTTCTTGCCCCAGTAGCCGCAGCCCACGACCGCAACCTTCGGCGATCGACCGGTCTTTGGCCCAGTCATCGCGAACCGCCCTTGCAGAACGCGATGACCCTTTCGGCAACGTGGCGAATCTCGGCTTCTGCGAGTTCGGGGAAGATCGGTAGCGCGAGCGTCTCTGCGGCAGCTCGTTCGGAATGCGGAAACTCACCGACAGAATGCCCGAGCGAAGCGAAGCACTCCTGAAGGTGCAGCGGTACGGGGTAGTACACTTCGGTGCCGATACCCTGATCCGCCATCGCCTTGCGAAGAGCATCACGGTCCGGCGAGCGAACGACGAACTGGTTGTAGATGTGATCGTCCACGCGCGTGGGCAACCCGATCGAACCCGACTCGACCACCATGGGCGACGCCGACACCACGCCTGCGTCGCGGAACAAGGTCTCGTACAGCCGCGCGTTGCGACGGCGAGCCTCCGTCGCAGCATTCAGACGCGGTAGCTTCACACGCAGGATCGCTGCCTGCAGCGGGTCGAGACGGAAGTTGCCGCCGACGAACTTGTGGTAGTACTTCGGCTTGCCGCCGTGAACACGAAGGATGCGCGCTCGTTCGGCGAGCGCGGTGTCGTTGGTGGTGACGAGTCCGCCGTCGCCCATGCAACCGAGGTTCTTCGACGGAAAGAACGAGAAGCAACCGAAGGTGCCCATCGTTCCAGCGGAACGCCTTCCGTACTTGGTGCCGATCGCCTGCGCAGCGTCCTCGATCACCGGTATGCCGCGTGAGTTCGCGGACTCGAGGATGGGGTCCATCGCGGCGCTCTGCCCGAACAGATGCACCGGCATGATGGCGCGCGTTCGCGATGTGATCGCGGCCACCGTCTGCGCAGCATCGCAGTTGTACGTCACGGGGTCGATGTCGACGAAGACCGGCTTCGCGCCGAGGCGCCAGATCGAACCGGCGGTCGCGAAGAAGGTGTAGGTCGGGCAAATGACTTCGTCGCCCGGCCCGATGTCCAGAGCCATCAGCGCCAGAATCAACGCATCCGTTCCCGACGACACGCCCAGAGCATGCTTCGCCCCGAGATAGGCCTCGCACTCTCGTTCCAGCCCGTCGAGTTCGGGCCCCATGATGTACTGACCGCTGGTCAACACACGATCGAAGGCCGCGCGCAACTCATCGAGAAGTGCGGGGTCGTTGCGAGTCAAGTCGAGGAGTGGAACCTTGGTGATCGTCGTCACGAGTCGTTGTCTCCGGAACGGAAGTCGCGGTAGCCCTTGTGCCCAACTGCCAGCGCCGGCGGGAGCGGAGCGTCCTCATCGAGATCGAGACACCGCAGCACTCCATCGCGAAGCGCGTAGCGATAGCCGCTCTCGGGGCAACGCATGACACCGGCAGCGTCTGGGTTGGCCAGCTTGTGCCCGTGTCGACTCATCCAACCGACTCGCTTCGCCGGCACTCCCATCATGAGTGCGTAATCCGGAACGTCACGAGTCACGACAGCGCCGGCGGAAATGAATGCGTAACGACCGATCGTCGTTCCACAAACCACGGTGGCATTGGCGCCAACCGAGCAGCCTCGGCGCAGCAGGGTCTTCTCGTACAGCGATCGGCGCACCACTTGGGAACGCGGGTTGCTGACATTGGTCAGGACGCAGGACGGCCCGAGGAACACGTCGTCCTCGACGACGGTGCCGGTGTACACCGCCACGTTGTTCTGGATCTTCACGTTGTCGCCGATGACGACGTCGTTGCCGATCATCACGTTCTGACCCAGGTTGCAGTTTCGCCCGAGCCTTGCGCCGGGCAGGACGTGGCAGAAGTGCCAGATCTTGGTGCCGTCCCCGATCTCCACACCGTCGTCGACGTAAGCCGACTCGTGGACCGAGAACTTCTTGGATGATGTGGTCATGAGCGCGAGCCCACGCGAGACATGAGTTCGACCATGCGATCGACGAGCGCGGGCACGAAGGCTCCGCTGGTATAGCGGTCTCGCGCGTCGGGATCCACGCGGTAGCGCCCCACGCGAAGACCCTCGCAGTAGCGCAGCCAGCACGATCGGCCCTCGGCAAGTCGCTCGAAGGCGAGGACTTCACCGGCTCGACAGTCGCGGACGATGTGCGCCGCGATCGACGGATCCGGCACGACGGCAAACACCGGGAGGGCAAGTCCGAGGCTGTCCAGCAGCTTGCTCGACGAACCTCGCTGCTCCGGGGATGCGACCATCAGGGTTCCGTCGAACTCGTCGCGACGCGACGCGATCTCCGCGCGGGCTAGCGGCGGCGCCGCGATCACTCCGTGCCCGAGCGCGGCGAGTGCCTCCAACTCGGCTCGGTCGGCATCGTTGAAGTCTCCGAAGAATCGGAAGTCGATGGGCGGTGCACTCTCCAACACTGCCAGCAGGGGCCGCAAGGATCGCTTCGGATCGCTGAGCGACAGACGACCGAAGTGCGCCAAGCACAATCGGCTTCGGCCGCGGATCGGACGGTCGACCGGAAGCAACAGTTCGTCGGGGATGAGATTCGGGTAGACCACCACGTCACCGTCCCTACGCAGCCGGGCAAAGGCCTCAGCCAGGATCGGGTCGACGGTGGAAACCACGTCGGCCGAGCCGACTTGCCGCGCCTCGAGCGACCGCTCCCGTTCGCGGCGAGGCCCCGGCGCCATCGCCTCGGGCCGCAGACCTTGGAAACACCAGCCGTCGGCGAAGTCGAACCACCAAACCGCACCCCGACGCTGGGCAGCCTCGCCGATCGTGCCGACGCTCTCTGGGCGGGAACAGGTGAGCACGAGGTCGCCGGGGGCCATCCGTCGTCGGATCGCCCGCCCGATCCGGCGCGACCAGATCGTCTGGGGATCGGGGAACAGGATCCGACCCTGGAGGCCACGGCCAAGCCGCCACAGGCTGCCCTCCCGCGGTCGCGGGGCAACGCCCGGGCCAGGTTCCCTGCGCGTTATTTGCGCTCTAGCGTATAATCGCTCGTAGACCCGACGGATGGGATCTGCAATCACGAGAACCTTCAGTCGCCCGGTGGCGGCCAGGTCATCGACCCACGCGCCAGGCGGCCGTTCGGTGTAGAGCACGACGGACATCCCGGCGCCGAGGCAGCCACGGAGCCAGGCCGCCACCCGAGGCTGGGCGGGCGATTCGGCTCGGATGTCGTAGGCGACCGCGTGGACTCGCGGCATGGCCCGAGGTCTATCCGACGCGCCCCGCGCGGGGGAGGATGAAGTCCGCCTTCAACTGAGTCGGAGGACGCTCCACCCCCTGGCGATCGCACCGAGGGAACCGGCGAGCGCGGCAGGCTCGATGCCCGTTCCGACTCGGGGAGGCGGGTCTCGTTCGCGGCCGCCGCTCGCGCCACGGCGCGGCGGAATCGCCACGTCCATACCGCCGGGCGATCTGGAAGCCGACTCCGACGACAGCATGGAGAAAGTGAGAACCCGTCGGAACCGCGAGAAGCAGGGCTGCCTACCGAGGTGGTGCGCGGCGGCGCAGCCACCGGGGTCGTCGCGCCACACGAACGCGCACCCGACGCACGACGTGCACGGGATGAAGGACTCCGAAGAGACGAAGATCCACCAGGCTGCTTCGCCAGGCAGCGACCGACAGGCTCGCAGTGAGCAGAACGACGGTCGAAGCGTGCCGTCGGCAAGACTTGCTCGCGGACCGGGTCGTCCGCCCCCGTTCGCTCGTCGAAGCGATCGCCGAATCAACCGCATCGCGCAGACCCCGAGTCTGGTCGTACTCCATCCGCATGTCGGCAGTGGGTTCGCCGCGAATCCCGCCTGCTGCCTCGAGCGCGGGATACCGGATCTACCGCTCGCAACCGGCGGTGGCGGCGCATCGCGACCGCGAAGTCCGGGAACTCCGCCTCATCGTCTCGACGTCGCCGGCTCCCACGCGGTTCTCGAGTTCGGCGAGCCGCCCACCGCAGCCGCGACATTCCTCCGTCAGACTCGTCGTCCAATCGAGCGCGAGAGGCCGCTTGGCTCGCCGAGCGGAGTGGCTCGCGTCTCCGCGCACGCATAGGCTCTCGCCCAACGTCACCCCATGAACCGAGCGATCCTGCAATTCGCACTCCTGGCGACTGCTTCCCTCGACGCTCAATCGTCGCCGGTGGATTCCGGCAGTCTCGTCGTGGTGGTACCGACGGCGTTCGCGGACTCGATCGAGCCGTACCTCGCTCATCGGCGCGCCGAGCTGCCGGTCCGCGTGCTGGTGTTCGAAGAAGTCGACGAGAAATTCGAGGGTGTCGACGCCGCCGAACGACTCAAACGGGCGATCTACGCTCAATGGCGCGATGAGCGCTGCCGCTACGTGCTCCTCGTCGGCGACGCCGACCGACTCCCGGTCCGGTACATGATGCTGGATCGCATCGATGAGTCAGCCGACGACGCCGCGTTCTACGGCAGCGATCTCTACTTCGGCGACGTGGCGAAGCGCGACGGTTCCTTCGAGGACTGGAACGCGCGCAGAGACGGCGTTCATGGTGGCTACTTCGGTGAAGTGCACGGCGAACGCAACAAGTCCGATCCCGTCAACTTCGATTCGATCGACTATCTCCCCGAACTCGGTGTCGGGCGCTGGCCGGTGAGTGACCAAGCGGAACTGGCGGACTTGGTCGACAAGACGATTCGCTACGAGCGAGATCGCGACTGGACGACTCCGCGGCGCGCGGCGTTGCTCCACGTGCCGGGATGGGTGGACGCATCCCGCACCCTCGAAGCCATCGCCGAGAGTCTTCGTGGCTTCGCCATCCAGCGCCACGGCTACGGGAAGGATGGGCAGGACCACCGCGCTCCGGCGGTCGAGGCCACTTGGCGTGCGGGGATCGATCTCCTCGTTCACAGCGGCCACGGCTCTCCCGACGGCTACGACCAGAGCATCGGACTCGCCTCGTTGAAGCAGTTGGAGTCCTTGGACCGACTGCCGATCGTCCTCTCTGCAGGTTGCAGCACCGCGTATTTCGCCACGCTGCCACCCTATGAAGGCTACCTGGACGTGACCGGTGAACGACACGCCGGCACGGTCGCTGGGGAACGCTTCGCCGCCCCTCCGCCACCGCCGAGTTGCATGCAACCGACGGATCTGGATCGGTCCGGCTTCGGGGAGCGCGCAGTCCTCGGTCCTGGCGGTGCGATCGCCTACTTCGGCTGCAACACCGGTGGCCAACCCTGCGGCCTGACGCTGGTCGAGGAGTTCGCAACGGCGATCGGTTCCGGTGAAGCCCTGCGACTCGGTGATGCCTGGCGGTTGGCGGTCACCCGCTATCACGAGCGCGAACGCCTCGCCGAGTTGGTACCGGACGACGGCTGGTATCCGCCCAGCATCTTCTTCCAGGCCATGAAGTATCCGCTGTTCGGCGACCCTTCCCTGATGGTGCAGCCGCCACCGGTCTGGCAAGCGTTCGCCAAGTGGGTCGGTTCATACGAAGGTGAGTTGCACATGCATTCCGCAAGCGGGATGTCGTCGGTGGACATGCGGCTCACCCTCGAACCCAGGGACCACGGTCACAGCCTCCGCTTCGCGATCGAGTACGGTCAAGGTCAGAACGCACAGATCCGTGACTACTTGTTGGTCGCGGGGCCGGCGCCCAGTCGCTTCCGGATCGACGAACGCAACGGGATCGTCTTGGACACGCTGCTCCACGCGGGTGTTCTGACCGCGAGCTTCGGCGTAGCGGGACAGGTGAACGTCGCGAGCTACTCGTGGCATGACAGCCACATCGACTTCCGACTGGTGGGCTGGAGCGAGCCGGGTGCACCGACGGACCCAGACGGCGTGAGACCGCTGCCGCTGCTCGTCGCGCAGCGCGCGCATCTGCGGCGGCAGCCCTGACCGGGCGCGAGTGCCCCCGCGACCGCCCCCTACACGAGAGCACTCCCCTCGACGAGCGCGCAGGTCTCGACGAGCCGCCGGACCGACCGGAGAATCGGCGCTGCTCGCGCACCGCCTGGGCGCCGAGGAGTGCGGCGAGCGTCGTCGCAGCACGGCATGCGGTGAGCGAAGCGCCGACGGTCGACGCGATCCCGCGTGCCCGAGTCGGCTCGGTCTGCTTCACTTCGAACTCTGGCCGCACCTCAAGTTCCACCCGACCGCCCCGCCGGGCACAGTCCGTCGGCTCCGCTCGTCGCGGTGATCGTGCTGAACTGGAACGGGTTGGCAGATACCGAGGCGTGCCTCGCGAGTTGCTTCGAACAAACCTGGACGTCCACCGAGATTTGGCTCGTCGACAACGCGTCGGCGAACGACGAGGGCGCAGTTCTCGAGTCGCGATACGGCGACCGCGTGCGCATGCTGCGCAACTCGGGAAACCTGGGCTTCACCGGCGGCAACAACGTCGCGATCCGCCAGATCCTCCGAGAAGGGCGTGCACAGTTCATCGCACTCCTCAACAACGACGCGACCGCGGCACCCGACTGGATCGAACGTCTGGTGAGCAGTGCGATCAGCCACCCCGACGCGGGAATGTTCGCCAGCCATATGGTGTTCGCGGCGGACCACGGTCGCACCGAGAACACGGGAACCGAGGTCCTCACGACCGGCGAAGCGATACCGCGCGGCCGCAACCTGCCGCTCACCGCGTTCGAGAGCGATGCGACCCTGCTCGGCGCATGCGGAGGAGCCGTGCTCTACCGAGCGGACTTGATTCGCACACTCGGCGCGTTCCGAGACGACTTCTTCGCGAACTTCGAAGACGTCGATCTCTCCCTGCGGCATTGCGCCTGCGGCTACTTCACGCGATTCGTCGCGGGCGCGATCGTCCACCACAAGCTCAACGCATCGATCGCCAAAGTGCGCGACGATCGATTCCGCGTGCGTTCGGTACGCAATCTCTCGACCGCGTACCTCATCAACATGCCCAGGACGGTTCTGCTCTTGAATCTCCCGTGGCTGGTGATGAGTTGGTTGTTCGTCCCTCTCTTCGCCCCCCTTCTCGGCCAGATCGATCTCGCGCGAATCCTGGTTCGCGGACGCACCAGGACGTTGCTCGAACTTCGATCGATCCTCAGAGAGCGCCGACGGCTCCGCCCGTGGCGACGGGGCAATCCACTACGAATCTGGTGGATGCAGCGATCGTGCGTTCGGGTCTACGTGGGCTTCCTGGTCGACGTCGTGATCCTCCGCCGTCGCCGCTACCTGGAATGAGGTCTCGCGATATCATCGGGATCGAGGCTCCTCTCATGATCCGACTTCGCTCCTTGTGGCTCTCCTTCGCCGTTCTCACGACAACCGGGTTCGCACAGCAGAACGTCGGCATCTCCTTCGTGAACGTGCTGTCGCCAAGCTTGGCTGGGTTCTGCGGATTCGACTGCAACGACGCGGGAAACACGGGGCGCACGAGCATCGCCGTCGGCAGCTCGCTGGGGATCCGATTGCACGGGCAGATCTCGATGCCCGGGGTCGTATTGCTGGGGCTCGGACCGGCGCACCTGACCTGCCCGGGTCTGACCTTCGCCGGAATTCACAACGGGATGATGATCTTTCCCGCCGATCTGATCGTGGCACTCTCGACGCCAATCCTCGGCTCACCGATCCCAGGCTGCCGAGCCTCCGGCGGAGCACTGGCCGTGATGGTGACCGTGCCCGCAGCGGCGGCGGGGACAGTGCTCACCGCGCAAGGTCTCGCGTTCGATCGGAACACGATGACGTTCACGCGACCGGTCGACATCGCGATCCGCTGACCGACGATCGCGGCGCACGCAACGCGACGAACGCACGAAACGCCACGCGCAAACACCACTCACCGACCCGGCCGAGCGACAGTAGTGCGCTCACGGCGCGAACGACGCCGTCGCGACGGTAGAGACCCAATTCTTCCCGCAGAAAGCGCATGCGAGTTCGCGCGCGCTCCCGCTGCCCACTTCGAAGGTCATCGACGACATCCACCAGCGCGAGATCACGAGCCGCGGTACTCACCGGCGTGCCGATTTCGAGTAGCCCTGCCGCAATACCGCGTTCGCGCGCGAACGTCGCGACGGCAATCTCCTCCCGCGTGCGCTGCGTGACGTCTCCCAAGTGATGTGTGGCACTCGCGGTGTGACGCCGGTAGCGCACGAGCGGTTCATCCACCGCAGCCAATTCATGGCCGGCAAGCAACAGTTCGAAGAGTGCCTTCCAGTCCAGCGCGAACCGCAGTGAAGCATCGAATCCGGCGAACTCCCGGAACGCGGCGGTCCGCCAAACGACCGACGGCGCCGCAACGAAGTTGCTCTGCAGCAGTCGACGATACGTCGCGGCACGATCGCAGTGCGGCGCATGTCGCCATGCCCGCAACTTGTAGCGCTCGCGTGGCGAATCGATGAACTCGCCGAGTTCGTCGATGGCGCGCGCTCGCGAATGAACCGCGCCGGCCGCGGCCTGCCCACGCAACCTCGCGATCGACTTGCTCGCCCACTCCGGCTCGTAGACGTCGTCCATGTGCGCGAGCGCGAAGAACTCGGTATCGACCAGATTCGTGCACCGATTCCAGTTGCCGCCGATGCCCAGTCGGTGCTCGTTGACGATCACTTCGATTCCCGGATGCGCTCGAGCGACCGCTACTGAATCGTCGGTCGATCGGTCATCGACGACCACGATCCGCAGGTCGGACTTGGTCTGCGCGCGCAACGACTCGAGCAGCGGCGACAGGTGAACGCCGGCGTCGAAGCACGGCACGAGCACGGTCAGGTCGCTTCGATCGCGGTTCGACACGGCGCAGAGAATCGGGTCGCCACGCCGTCATGGCCAGTACCGGGCAGGAGATCACGAGCGAGCGTGGCCGTTCGCCACCGGGACGGCCATACTCGGCGGGACTTGTCGCGCTCCGCGATTCGCCGACTGCTGCTCACGATGCTCGCCCTCCACTTGCTGTGGGTCGGCCTGCGCGTGCCATATTCGGTCGTGTTCCGCCGAATGCAGGAAGTGGCGCGGTTCCGGGACCGAGGCGCCGCCGCGTCACATCTCGAGTCCGGCCGCCGCTCGGGTGCGGCGATCGTCGAGTGGGTGCTGCGCAGCAGCCAGGAGCACGACGTCGTCCTCTTCCGCGGCCCGCGCAAGGGTGCGCTCGAGTTCGTGCCGGCCTTGCTGCATCCGCGACTGTTGGTCGAGGCCGCCGCGACCGACCGGTCGGACCCGCACTATCGCGGCCGCCCCATCGCGATCGGAACCCGCGACGGCAAGCGCGGCCAGATCGTCATCATCGGCGACGGCGACAAGCTCGGCGTGGAACTGAGATGAGTTCACGGCGCTTCGATCTCGTCAGCCTGGGCCCGATCTACGCGCTCGCGAGCTTCGGCGTGATCGCCCACGCCTTCCTCCTCGCCGGGGCTGCAGTGCCGAGTTGGATCTGGTTGCCGTCGATTGCCGCCGCGCTCGGCCTCTCGACGCTGCGGGTTCGCCAAGTCGACGAACCGACCGAGCGTTCGTCGCTTGGCGCCGAGTCGGCGGCCACCCGGCTCGAGACGGTCCTCGGCGTAGTGCTTCTTGCAGCGACGTTCGCGGCCTTGACGTACGGCGCGATCGCCACACCCGCCCGCGAGTGGGACGGCTTCGTCTCCTGGGAACTGCGCGCGCGAGTCCTCGCCGAGTCACTGACTCTCGATCAGGACTTCTTTCGCGACCCCGCGGTCTTCGGGCACACGCGCGAGTATCCCCCACTCCAGCCGCTCGTCCTCGCGAGCATCGCGCGACTCTCCGGCAGCTTCGCCGCCGCGCGACTGTTCTTCCCCATCCTCTGGCTGGCCTGGCTCGCCCTCTTGGAACGAGGCTTTCGGGCCGCGCGAGTTCCGTCGCGATGGCGAGGCTTCGGCATGTGCGCGGCAGGACTCACCCCCGTACTCGTGGATCCGACGATGGGCGCGGTCGATTCCGGCTTCGGCGAGTTGCTCTGCCTGTTCGCCTGGTCCGGCGCGGCGGTCGGCCTCCTGACCCGGCATGGCCCCCTCACCGTCGCAGCGCTCGCGCTCACCATCTTGGCGAAGCCCGAGGGCATCTTTCTCTCCGGCATCTTCCTGTTGACGGCGTGGGTCAGCGGCAATCGGCACGCCCTGGGCTCGGCACTGCTCGGTGCGGGCGGGGCAGCCCTGCTGTGGTTTCCCGTCTACACGCAGCTGACCAGCACGACTCCCACCTCGCCGTGGCTCCTGGTGGCAGTGGTCGCTGCGGCGAGCATCGCGCTCCTCGCCAGCGCGACTTGGCTGCATCGGCGCGGCACCTCTCCGGCCGCGCGAATGGGCCTCGTGGCGGCGGCGATCGCCGCGCTGGTCGCGTGCGCGGGATTCCTCGCCGACTCCCTCGGCAGCCAAGGCGGCGTGCTCGGCCTTTACCTGTCCGGAATGGATCGAGCGGTCGCCAGACTCGACCGACTGGGCGAAATCGGACTGGCGATGCTGAGCACGTCGCTCGCGCCTCGCCACCTCGGGCTGCTCGTCGCCATCGGGTTCGCCCTGGTCGTGTTCGCGTGGCGTGACGCCGTGTATCCCGATCTGCGGCGGCTGGTCATGCTGGGCTTCGTCGGGCTTCTCGCTCCCTTCCTCCTCTCGCCCGAGCCCGATCTCCGGCACCACGTCAGTTCCAGTCTGGACCGGCTGCTGCTCCAGCAGAGCGGGGCGGCGTGGCTCCTGGTGTTGCCGTGGCTGTACCGAGCGACCCGACCACCGGCTCAGCCGGCCGGGCTGGTCGCCGGCTCGACGAGGTAGCCGCCGATCAGACCGCCGGCTCCGATGACACCGGGGACCAGGTCGTGCCAGAGGTCGAAGGGGCGAGTGGCCGTCGCGAAGTGGTCGAGCACCGAGCGTTCGACGATCAAGCACCCGTCGACCGCGGGAGCCTCCGCATCCGCAGCGAGTGGGCTGAGCAGCCCAAGAATCCGTCCGGAACGATCGATGTCGGCGCGCGGATCGCTGGCGACGCCGACCTCGGGATGCACGAGGGCGATGGTCAGGACGACCGGGCTGGACGCGTGCTCGGCGAGCATCGCGCCGAGGTCGAATCCCAAGGGCGCGGACGCGTCCACGATCAAGATCGGCTCCTCGGGCAGACTCGCGCACGCGGCGATCAAGGCACCGGCGACGTCGAGCGGCGCCGCGGGAGGCACACACGGATCGATCGCTGGAAGGCTCGAAGACACCGCCGCTTCCGCGACCAGCCAGCGAGCGAGCTCGGGCTCGGTCGCCAAGACGGCCCGCTCGACACCGTGCCGGCGCACCCAACTCAGCGCGGCGCGCAGGTCGTCGACAGTCTTCGGCGAAGTCGCCGAACGGTGGTGGATGAAGGCCAGCATCGATTCTCAGATCGGCGCGAAGGCGGGGTGCGCCACAGGACGAGTGGTATCGTCCCTGCCAGCGATCTGTCCAAGCACTTTCATGCCCGACGACTCCAAACTCTTCACGAACCGAGAGCTTTCGTGGCTGCAATTCAATCGCCGCGTGCTCGACGAGGCATTCGATCCGAAGAATCCGGTCCTCGAACGGGTGAAGTTCCTCGCCATCGCCAGCACGAATCTGGACGAGTTCTTCGAGATCCGTGTCGCCGGCACCATGGAACTTGTCGACGCCGGACTCGATCGCGGTGAGAACCCCGACAAGATTCATCCGCGCGCCGAGCTGGAAGCCGTGAGGAAGTCCGCGCGAGACTTCACTCGCGACATCCATCGTTGCTGGAAAGAGAGCCTGTTGCCCGCCCTGTCCGCGAACGGGATCGCCTTTCCGGAGATCTGGTCCCTCGACCCGGAGCGTCGTTCGTGGCTGCGCCGCCACTTCGAGAACGAGATCTTCCCGGTCCTCACACCGCTCGCCGTCGATCCCGCTCACCCGTTTCCGTCACTGCTGAACAAGTCGCTCAACCTCGCAGTGCTGCTGTTGGACCCCCGCTCGGAACGCCCGGTGCATCGCATCGCCGTGGTACAGGTCCCGCGCGCGCTACCGCGGCTCGTGCGGCTCCCGGAGAGCGAAGGGAACAACGCGATCCACGACTATGTGTTCACCGTGGACATCGTCGAGGAGCACCTCGAGTCGCTGTTCCCGGGCTTGACGGTCTTGCACGCCTGCTCGTTCCGAGTGACCCGCGACAGCAACCTCGACATCGTCGAGGAAGCGAGCACCGATCTCATGCAGGTGCTCGAGCAGGAGCTGAACAAGCGCCGACGCGGCGAACCGGTGCGACTCGAGATCAGCGGCGGAGCAGATCCGGACATCGTCGCGCGCTTCCTCGAAGCCTTCGAACTCGAAGCGGAAGACGTGTACGAGTGCGACGGACCGGTGAATCTCGGCCGCCTGATGGAGCTGTACCGCACCGAGGACCGCCGAGGTCTGAAGGACACGCCCTACGTGCCCTACGTCAACGGCAAGTGGGATACTCCGGAGGAGATGTTCACGCGACTGCGCGCGTCCGACATCCTGCTGCATCATCCCTACGAGTCGTTCGGCACCGTGGAGCTGTTCGTTCAGCACGCGGCGAACGACACCAACGTCCTCGCGATCAAGCACACGATCTATCGCGCCGGCGAGACGTCCTCGATCGTGCGCAGCCTCATCGCCGCCGCTGAGAAGCGCAAGCAGGTCACGGTGGTCGTGGAGTTGAAGGCGCGATTCGACGAAGAGGCCAACATCCGTTGGGCCAAGCGCATGGAGCGCGCCGGTGTACACGTCGTCTACGGCATCGTGGGGCTCAAGACCCACGCGAAGGCCACCCTGATCGTTCGCCGCGACGAAGGCGGGATCCGTCACTACTGCCATCTCGGTTCAGGCAACTACAACCCCACCACAGCGAAGATCTACACGGACGTCGGGTTGCTCACTGCGCATGAAGGCGTGGGCAAGGAGGTCGCCGCGATGTTCAACATGATCACCGGCTACGCGACCGCGCCGTCGATGCAGCATCTGGCTGTCGCACCCTATCGACTTCGATCGACGATCACGGACCTGATCCGTCGCGAGATCGAGAACGCGAAGGCCGGCAAGCCGGCGAGGCTTCGCGCCAAGATGAACGCCCTCGTCGACGAGCAGGTCATTCGACTGCTCTACGAAGCCTCTCAAGCCGGTGTTCAGGTGCAGCTCAACATCCGCGGCATCTGTTGCCTCCGCCCCGGCGTGCCGGGTCTCTCCGAGAACATCCGCGTCACCAGCATCGTGGGTCGTTTCCTCGAGCACTCGAGAATCTACGAGTTCGAGAACCACGGCGGGGAACGCGACCTCTTCCTCGCTTCCGCCGACTGGATGCCGCGCAACCTCGACCGCCGCGTCGAGCAGGCCGTGCGCATCATCGATCCGAGTGCACGTGAGCGACTCACGGAGATCCTCGAGATCAGCTTGCGCGACAACGTCCGCGCCCGATTGATCCAGCCGGACGGCGACTACGTGAGACTGTCCCCGGCGGAGGGTGAAGAGGCTCTCGACAGCCAGGAATACTTCCGCCAACAAGCAGCGCGCCGGCGCGGCGACGGACCCAGCCCGGAAACGATCGAGAGCGAAGTCGCACCCGAGAGCAACGAGAACGTCGACTCGAGTCACGCCTCCGAAGACGGGACGGGCGAGAGCACGCAGCGACTCCGCGACGCGCTCATCCGCCCTGCACCGCGCGATCCCCAACGGCCGCGCAAGCGCTGATCGCACTCAGCGGCGGATCTCGCGCAACTCGATCCGTCGAAACTCCATCGCAGCACCCTCGGCCTGCAACGCGATCGGACCGGCGACGTGCTCACAGCCGAAGGCCTCGTTTTGCACGACGCCGTTGACGGTCAATCGCAGCGCATCGCCGTTCACGATGATCTCGTAGCGGTTCCATTCGCCGAGCGGTCTCTCGCTCGATGGCTGAAGGCCTTTGGTGTGCCGTCCATTCGTGCGGTCACGTGCGACCTCGATCCCGAACTCATCGATGTTCCAGATGTCGCCGGCGCTGCCGCTCTGCAACTGGGCCTCGATGCTTCGCGGCCAAACCTTGTCGGGACCGTTGAGTCGCAGGAGCACTCCACCGTTTCCCGGCTGCCGTGGAAAGCGCCACTCCACGACAAGCACGAAGTCGCGGTAGCTCGCCTTCGTCCGCAGGTAGCCGATCGGCCGACCGCGATCGTGCAGGATGCCGTCCACCACCGACCAGACCGACTCGGTCGATGCGCCATCCGGGAAGTGTCCGACCCACCCGTCCAGCGATCGACCGTCGAAGAGCGCGATCGGTTCGCCGAGTTCGAGGCCGTCGAACGGCCGCCGCGCGAGGAAGGCCACGAGATCGACGAGCTCCTTCTCGGTCATCCCGAGCGCCACCCCCTCCGGCATCAGCGACTGTCCATTGCCCGTTCGCGTAGCGACTTGGTCGCGGGCGATGACGTGTCGCTTGCCGGTCAGATCCTTCACCACGATCTGCTGACCGTCGGCGAGAAGAAAGCCGAGATGCGATGTTCCATCGACCGTCGTCAGGGCGATCGACTCGTAACCGAATGCGATGGATGCGCTCGGTTCCAGGATGGCCAAGAGCAGTCCCGTCGCGTCGAGCTTCTCGCCGATCCGCGTGAGCTCCGGCCCCAGCGCGTTGCCGGCGAATCCGTGTACGTGGCAGGCGGCGCACTGAGCGCGCGCGCCGAAGAACACCTCGCGTCCCGCATCCGGATCGCCGCTTCGATTCGCGAGCTCCGTGATCGGCGGCAAGCCGGCGGACGCGCTGCCCGGCCGCGCGAACGGCCTTGTCGCCATCGCCCGCAGCGCAAGGTCGGGATGACGCCGCATCGATTCGCCGATGGCGGTCTTCACCGCTTCGGGAAGTCGATCCGCCATCGCCAACTGAACGAGCAGTGCGGCACCCTCACGATCGTCCACGAGCTCGTGTGCCGCCGCGGTGCGCGCCGGCATCGGTCGGCTCTCGTCGAGGACGACATCGCGAGCGCGAAGAAACGCCGAGCGATCGGGCGGAGTCTCGAGCCATGCCTCCACCGTCAATGAAGTTGACGAACCCGGTTGCCCCTTGCCGCCGGCATCCGGTCCGACGACCGCCCGCAGATGCGTGGCGCCGCTCGGCGCGGCCAGGACGAGTTCCGCCGGCGCGTGCACGCCCAGGCCGCGATCGAAGCGACGACCGTCGATCACGATCGGGCCGCCGCCGGCATTGCGGTTCTCCCCGAGACTGCCCCAGCCGACTTCGGTGCGCAGCAGCTCCGCGGCCTTCACGGCAGTTTCACCGTCCGGCGACACCCAGCGCAGGTCGCCGAAGCTGACCCAGTCGAAACCGTTGCCGTCGCCGCCGTCGGTCGCGACCAGAAAGACCTTTCCGGCTCCCGCGAGCGCCACGTCGAGTTCCTTCGCACCGTCGCGGAGCACGCCGCTGTCGAAGACCTTGCGAGCGCCGTCGCGCGACAACGCGGTCAGTCGACCACTCGAACCGTAGCCCGCCCAGCGCGATCTCGCGTTCCGCTCGAGCCAGGCACGCGCATGTCCGAGGAGTTCCTTCGGCCCGCTCTCCGCAACCGCGAGCATGGCTTCCAGCGCCGTCTCGGTATCCATGAAGGCGATCGCCGAGAGAGCACGTTGTCGCTCTGCCAGGTCGAGCGAAGGCGCGAGCGCTCGTTCGAGGAACGCCGGAAGCGAACTCGACGGATGCAAACGCCACGCGACCTCGGCGAACGCGGGAGGCCATGACGGGGGCGAGACATCGACCTCCGCCAGGAGCTGCGCATAGACCGCTTCCTCCTGACCGCGAGCCGAGACACCGAAGATCTCCAAGGCAAGCCGGTCGCCCGCGCGATGCGCGCGAGCCGCAGCCACGAGTTCGGACGCCGCGTCGTTCGTCTTCGATGAACTCGCGAGGGGAAGGACCACGCGACCGCGAGCTTGGAATCGCGCCACGAGATCCGCGCGCGGCGATCGCGACGCCGTGGCCGGTGCAACGCGGAGAATGCGACCGTATGCCTCACGATCCCCGGCACCGTGACCGCCGACCCCTGGGTCGTACCAATCGGCGACATAGATCGCGCCGTCCACGCCCACGCACACGTCGCTCGGCCGGAACCAACCGCGCTTCCGCTCACCCTGATCCGATTTCGACCGCAGGAAGTCCTCTTGCGCGAACTCGCGAACTCGGCCGTGCTCGTCGTCGATCGGTCGGTGCGCATACACCACGCCGGCTCCCGCATCGCAATCGAGAACCACTCCGGCGAATCGTTCCGGCAACGCACCGACTTCGTAGATGCACACGCCGGTCGGACCACCTTGCCCAGTACGAGTACCCGGCGGCATCACACCCGGGTCGTCGGCATGCCAGTGCGCTCGAAAGCGCTCCTGGCCCGGAAGCGCGTCCTCCTGCCAAGTTCGTGCGCCGTCCTCGGAGAAGAAGCCGTAGTTGCCGCCCTCCTGCACGGCGACCACGCGACAGCCGGCGTTGCCGTCGTCGTCGTTGTCGACCGTGAACACGCGGCCACGCGAATCGATCGCGACTTCGTACTGATTGCGGAAGTTGTGTGCGAAGACCTTCAACCCGCCGCCGTCGCGGTCCATCGACAGGATCAGGCCACCGACCCAGACCCGACCGTCGTCCGACACCAAGCCGGGGCGATTGGATGCGGAGCGAGGGCCGCCGCCGGTGTAGGAACTGCCTGAACGCAGCGTGAACCCATCGGCGTCGGTCACGAGATGCGGGCCGGCGTTGCCGACCGCCATCCACAATCGTCCATCGGGTCCAGCGACCAACGAGTGCGCGCCATGGTCGTGATCGAAGCCGCCGAAGCCGGTGAGGAAGACCTCACGCTCGTCCGCCCGCAGATCGCCGTCGCGATCGACGTATCGCCAGATGTTCGGCGAACACGAGACATACACGGCGTCGTCGAGGACCAGGATGCCCAGCGGGCTCACCAACTCCTCGTGCTGTGCAAACACCGTGCTCGACTCGGCACGGCCGTCGCCGTCGCGATCCTCGAGCACGACGATGCGGTCGCCAAGCGGATGCGCGTGCCCCGGATTGCGACCGCCCCACTTGCGATAGTTCACGCCCTCGGCGACCCAGATGCGCCCCTTGTCGTCGATGTCGATGGCCGTCGGGTTGAAGACGGCCGGCGACTCCGCGACGAGCTCCACGCGCATCCCTTCAGGCGCAGCGAAGCCGGCGGTCAGGTCCTGCGGCGCAGCCAGACCCGGCGAGAAGGCGGAGAGGATCGAAGTCGCGAATTCGAGCACGCGCGAGAGGCTAGCACCAACTCGAGTGCAGTTCGCGCGCGCAGTCCTTCGATCACGATCGCCGCGATCAGTTGAGCGTCACACCCACTGCATTCGTGAGCTCGAGGCTGGCGTTGTTGATCACGATGCCTTGAATCGCGATCGTCACCCCGCTGGCGGGAGGCAGTGCGTTGGCAGCAGCGGGCAGCAAGACGAATGGAGTACCGTCCGCAGCGGTGAAGGTTGGGAACGCGATCGGATCGATGGCGAGCGACACGTAGATCGAGTTGTCGAGGAAGCTCGTCGGCGTCGCGCTACCGAAGCCCGCGAGGTTCGCAAGACCGATCCATTGCACGCTGGCTCCCGCGGAATGGAAGCACCGCAGGGCCAGCCCCAAGGAGGCTGCGTTCAGCAGCGTGGTGTCCGGTGCGTAGCCACCGGAGCCGAAGCGCGTGCCGCCACCAACCGTCCCGGCCTGAAGGATGGGAGCGTCGCGGAAGCCAGGGGCGATTCGCAGTGTCCTGCCGTCGGTGGACCGGTGCCAGGTGTTGGTCAACTGGTCGTAGGTCCATGCCATCCCCGGGGCAGTCGGGCGCACGAGGTTGGTCGCCGCCGTGCTCATGTGTATCGACGTGCCGTCGCTGACCCAGACCGGCGCAGCCCCTAGATGGACGCCAACGGCGAGGAAGCCTTCGCACTCGGTCGCAACCGGCGCACCCAGGCTGACGGACAACTCCCAGACCATGGGATCCGTCGTCGCAGTCGGGGGTGGGACGATCGGCCCGAAAGGACCCCCGCCGAAGTAGTCACCGTTCGTGGTGCCGGGACCCGTCAGATCGCTGCCGCGCCGAAGCGCTACATACAGCGTCTCCGGTGTGTTCCCGCGCTGATCCTGCACCGTGAATCGAATGCTCTCGACGGCACAGACACCGTCGACGTCGCCCAAACCTCGATTGTGGGCCATCGGAAAGGTCTGGTAGAGGTGGACATCGCCGATGCCGCCGCCGGCGCGAGTCGTGAAGTTGGTCGTCCCCGGCCAAACCTCCAGGTAATGGTCCTGAGCGGAGAGGAACGAGGAGAGCCCAAGCAGACTGAGCAACAGCAGGGAGTTGGAGTTCATGCGCGGTTCGAGCCGGTGTCGCGATAGGTGAAGAGAGCGAGAATGTCCTCGCAGCCCCATCCACGAGAGCAGCTCGAGAATCGCCAACGAGAATCCAAGATGCGTGGCGTCGCGAAACGGAACGGATGACGAGGCGGTGGCGCCTTGGCGGTGAATCGTCACACTGAATGAAGTTTGCTGACCCGCCGACTCCTCGTCTTCCTGCTCTGTAGTTGCGCTGGCATGGCCCAGGTGAGAGCGACCCTGGGCGAATCGCTTCCCGAGCTCCCCGATGCGGTGGGACGAGCCGGAATGGCAGTCGTCGGATTCGGCGAGGAGCAAGACCTGCGCATCCTGGCCGCGGGCGGCGCCAACTTCCCGACGACTCCGCCCTGGATCGGTGGAAGGAAGGTCTTCTACCGCGACGTATGGCTGCTCGAGTCGACTCCGTCCGGCAAGTCCTGGCGCAGGATCGGCGAGTTAGCCGAGCCGATCGCATACGCGGCCTTCGCCGTCCACCCCGAAGGCATGGTGATCGCGGGCGGAGCCAACGAACACGGCCATTCACGTGCGGTTCGACTCGTACGCATCGACGGCTCTTCGCGACCACTCCCCCCGTTGCCGACGACGCTCGCCTACGCCGCGTTCGCATCTGCTCGCGGCCGACTCTGGATCATCGGCGGCCAGGCGACGCCTCAGTCCGCCACCGCACAGGCGAGTCTGCACTGGCTCGACATCGCTCGCGCCGACGGCACATGGCAGACTCGCCAACTCCCGGCGGGAGATCGGATCCTCGCAACCGCCGGTGTGCTCGATGGCGTCCTCTACGCGATCGGCGGCTGCCGACTCACCAGGGGAGCCGACGGCGTTCCGGCACGAACCTACCTTCGCGACATCCTCGCGATCCGCATCGACGACCTCGACGGCCGATCGCAACCCGGCACGCTGATCCCCACGCAGCTTCCTTGGCCGATGGCGGCAAGTGCCGGCCCAGCGATCGCACGCGAAGGCACGCTCCTGTTCGCCGGCGCCGATGACGGCTCGCACTACGGCAGGCCGCCGCAGGATCATCCGGGCCAGCGTGCCGAGATCCTCGCGTTCGATCCGCGAGCTGCATCGGTTCGCGCGATCGGAACACTGCCGACCGGAGTGGTGACGGCGCCGTTGGTGAGATCCGGCACGAGCGCCGTCGTCGTGAGCGGCGAGACGAAGCCGGGAGTCCGCACGCCGCAGCTCCAGGCCATCGAACTCGAATACGACCGACCCTTCGAGTGGTCGGACTGGGCAGTCGTCACCCTCGGCAGCCTCGCTCTCCTGGCAATCGCGACGAGCCGTCGCCGCACTCGCGCGCTCGCCGATGCTTCGGACCGACCGGGGCGCGCGGCGTGGCTGGTCGTCGGACTCTTGTTCGTGGTCGCTGCGCTCAACTATCTGGACCGCCAGTTGCTCGCCACGATGGCCGAGCCGATCCTCCGCGACATCCCGCAAACCAACGCGCAGTTCGGGCTGCTGACCGCGGTCTTCCTCTTCGTCTATTCGGCCCTCAGTCCCGTCGGCGGCGTACTCGCCGACCGACACAGTCGCCGGCTGGTGATCCTCGTCTCCTTGGTCGTCTGGTCGGTGGTGACCTGGCTCACGGGACGGGTCAGCACCTACGGCGAACTCGTCGTGGTGCGCGCGCTCATGGGCGTGAGCGAGGCCTTCTACATTCCTGCGGCGCTCGCCCTCATCACCGACTTCCATCGCGGCAAGACGCGCTCACTCGCGACCGGCCTGCACATGAGCGGCATCTACGTCGGCCAAGCACTTGCCGGCCTCGGTGGGTATGCAGCGGATCAAGTCGGCTGGCGCACGGCGTTCACGGTGTTTGGTTTGGTCGGCGTGAGCTATTCGCTGATCCTCGTGATCTTCCTTCGTGAGCCGGAGGACAAAGACGATGCTCCCGACCTGGAAGCGCGCGTATCTGCGGGCGTGGCCACGTCGGAGTTGCTCGCGAATCTGTTTCGAACGCGCGCGTTCTGGTTGCTCCTCGCGATCATGGGCACGGCCAGCGTCAGCAATTGGTTCGTGCTGTCCTGGCTGCCCCGCTTGCTGCAGGAGCGCTTCGGTCTCTCCCTGGGCGAAGCCGGAACCCTGGCGACGATGCCTTCCTCGATCGCGAAGTACGCAGCCGTCTTGCTCGGCGCTGTCGCTGCGGACCGACTCGCGCAACGCGACCCGCGCGGCCGCGCGAGAGTGGCCGCACTCGCCTTCCTCATCGCTGGGCCGATGATCGCCGGAACGACATGGTTGCCACGGGATGCCATCACATGGTTCGTGGTGATGGTGACATTCCAGGGCATCGCTCAAGGCGTGCTCGACGCGACGTTGATGCCGATCCTTCGCACGCAGATCGACGAACGCTTCGCCGCCTCCGGATACGGATTCCTCAACCTGGTCGGAGCGGGCTTCGGCGGTCTCGCGGTCCTGTACGGCGGTGCTCTGCGTGACAGCGGTATCCCTCTGGACACCACGCTCGCCCTGTCCGGCGGTGGACTGCTGATCTGCGGACTCGCACTTGCGATGCTGCCCGCGAGGCCGGGCCCTGCGTGAACGTCGGCGCGAGATCGCCGCAGGTCGATGCCCACGAAGGATGTGCGTCGGTCGACGACCGATGCGTAGCCGTGGCGACGCTGCCACGGAGGAGCCCACGTAGTGACGCCGCTGAGCGCGAGTTGCGGCGATCGCAGCAGACTTTCTCGCATGATCCGGGCTAAGGTGCGCGTCGATGCATGACTTTGCCATCCGCGGCACGTGCGCGGCGACCCACACGCCGTTCGATGCAAGCGGCGACCTCGCCCTCGACGTGGTCGAGATCCAGCGTGACCATCTGTCGAGCAGAGGGATTCGCCAGGTCTTCATCGCCGGCAGTACGGGCGAGAGTCATTCGCTGTCGCTCGACGAGCGGCGCGCACTGACCGAGCGCTGGCTCGCGGTGACAAAGGGCACCGATCTCCAGGTGATCGTTCACGTCGGCTCCAACTGCCTCCGCGACGCCGCGGCATTGGCTGCACACGCGGCCTCGCATGGTGCCGCCGCGGTCTCGATGTTGGCGCCGTCCTACTTCAAACCGAAGTCCGTCGCGGACCTCGTCGCGTGTTGCGAACTCGTCGCGCGCGCCGCGCCCCAGGTGCCCTTCTACTACTACGACATCCCGGCGCTCACCGGCGTCCTGTTCTCGATGGAGGAGTTCCTCGCGCTCGCACCCGAGCGCATTCCGGGACTCCGCGGGATCAAGTTCACGAACCAGGACCTGATGGCCTATCAGCTCGCGATGCGAGCGGGCGACGGCCGCTTCGATCTCCCGTGGGGCTGCGACGAATTCTTCCTGGCCGCGCTGTCGCTCGGTGCTCGTGGTGCGGTCGGCAGCACATTCAACTTCGCGCCGGGTATCTACCACCGTATGCAGCTCGCGTTCGACCGAGGCGACCTGGCGACGGCGCGGATCGAGCAGTATCGATCGGTGCAACTGGTCAAGATCCTCGCTCGACACGGATACATGGGCAGTGCCAAAGCACTGATGAACCATCTCGGTGTACCGGTCGGTATCGCTCGCCTGCCCAACTCCGCTCCCGATGCGGCGACGACCGCGCTCATTCTGGAGCAACTCGCACGGATCGGATTCTTCGATTGGAAAGACGCATGATGAACGGTTCTCGCACGATCCTGACGGTGATCGCGGCACTACTCAGTCGCGCAGATCTTCACGCGCAGGAGCGATCCTACGTCACGGTGTTCGTCGCACCGGAGTCCACGGGACAACCGTCGATCCGGATCCCGGCACTCCTGTGCACGAGTTCCGGCACCCTGCTCGCATTCGCCGAAGGACGCGACAAGAAGTCGGATCAGGCAAGCAACGACCTCGTCCTCTCGCGCTCGACGGATCTCGGCCGCACTTGGTCCAAGGCTCGGATCGTCGTCGCCGACGGCGAGAGTTCGGTCAACAATCCAACCGTCGTTCAGGAACGTGAGTCCGGCCGGATCTATCTGCACTTCCACGTCTTCCCGCCGAAGACTCGTGAGTTCGACAAGATCCCGCCCGGCCCCAGCGGCGGTACTCGCATGGCCTGCGTCACCTCCGATGACGACGGCCAGACGTGGTCGCAACCGATCGATCTCAGTGCGGCGCTCAAGCCGGAGAACGCAGTGACGGTCGCGCAGGGGCCGGGCATCGGCATCCAACTCGAACGCGGCAAGTACGCCGGTCGCATGCTCGTGCCGTGCAACTCGCACGACGACAAGAACGTCTTCGTCAACTGGATGGCGATCAGCGACGACGGCGGCGATACCTGGCGGCGCGGCGCGGACGTCCCGCAGGAGGGAATCCAGCTCAACGAGGTGCAAGTCAGCGAGACCGCCGACGGCGGCGTGTACCTGAACTCGCGCCAGTGGCGAGGCAACGGAGGGCGGAAAGTCGCGTGGTCTTCGGACGGCGGCGCGACTTGGTCGAAGGCGGTCGAGGATCGCACGCTGGACGAGCCGGTGTGCCAGGGCAGCCTGATCTCCTGGAAGGAGGAAGATCGGCACTGCACCTTGTTCCTGAATCCTGCGGGCGACCCGCCGGGCAAGGGGCGGAAGCGCGGCACCGTGCGGCTCTCGTTCGACGGCGGTCGAACCTGGCCGATATCGAAGGTGCTCGTTCCCGGACCATTCGCCTACAGCTCCATGGCGCGACTGCCGGACGGACGCATCGGTGTGCTCTATGAGCCGGCCGGCGACACGGAGATCCGCTTCCTCACCTTCGACATGACTTGGCTCGAGAGCGATGAGCCGGAGCCCGCGGCCGTCGAGGAGCCCAAGGGCGAGAACACGAGCGGAACCAAGAGCGACGGCGGGAAGAAGCAGTAGCGATCAGGCTCGACCCTCGAGCAGGTTCCAGCAGACGAGCTGCTGACGCGGCAGGTGGAAGGGCCCCTTCCAGAGGCTGCCCTTCAGTTCGGAAGTCACACGACCCTCGCGATCGAGGTAACCGTACCACTCGCCGTGGACGGGATCGGGGAAGTGCGAATATGCCCAATCGTGGACCTGCCTATGCATCTCCGCATAGCGTGCGTCTCCGGTGTGCACATGCGCCATGAGGGTTGCGATGATCGCCTCGTTGTGCGGCCACCAGAACTTCTGGAAGTGCCAGTATTCCTGAACCGGCTTCCCGAGCAGGTCGACGAAGTACGACAATCCACCGTGCTCGCGATCCCATCCTCGCTCCCACATCCAGTCCAGCATGTCGAGCGAGGTCCTCGCCAACGAAGCGTCGGAGTTGCGGCGCGCTTCCCGCAACATGAACCATGACGCTTCGATGGCGTGACCGGGATTGAGCAGTCGACCGTCGAAGTGATCGTAGATCTCGCCCTCAGGACCTACCTGCTCCATCACCGCGCGAAGCTCGGGCCTGAGGAAGTAGCGCACGATCTCTTCGCACGCCGTCTCGGCCCACTGAGTCAGAGTTCGTCCGCGCACGAGGACATCGCCCAGGCACTCCCGCAGGTCCTGCGCCGTCACGAGCAGGATCATGAGAGTGCCGATGCCGCGCGTCGGCCGCGTCGTGGGATCGACCTTCGGCAGGATGTGCCCGGGCTCGCGCGAATACTTCAGATAGAGGTCGAACGCCGCCAACGCGAGATCGCGCCAATGCGAATCACCGCCGGCCCGATACAGCTCGGCATGACCGATCGCGGCGAAACTCTCCGAGTAGACGTAGCGACGCATGCGGAGCGGCTGGCCGGACCTCGTCACCGTGAAGAAGAGCTTGCCGCCGGGTGCGACGCAGCGATCGCGAAGGAACTGCGCGCAGGTCGTCGCCGCGGCGAGCCATTCGGGCCGCCGTTCCACGGTGTTGAACAGCGTGCCGAACAACCAGGCAGCACGACCTTGGATCCATACCGCCTTGTCCGTGTCGACGACTTCACCTCGGCGATCCAACGCCGACAGGATCCCACCGTGTTCACGATCGATCCCGTGGCGCAGCCAGAATGGAACGACGTCCGACAGGAGTCCGTCGCGATAGCACGCGAGCAGTTCGTCGCGCCGCGTCGAGAGATATGCCGTGGTCACGGCTACGCACGCTCTCCGACGGAGCGTCGCCGGTCAACGATCGCCGAGAACGTCGATTCGGCGGGCGCCCTGCGACGATCCTGCGCGCGTCACCACGGACGCTTCTGGTACACGGTCACGAAGCTCTTGCCGTCGAGCACGAGCATCGGGTCCCGGTTGCGCGGGTGATTGCGCTTCTCGAGGCCATAGGTCGTCGAGCCGGTGTCGTCGGTGAAAGTGATGGAGTCGGCGGTCGCGGTCCAGCGACCTCGCGAGCGTGCGTTGCCCCAAGCCGCACCGAAGGGATTCGTGCTGCAGTTCTCGGCGGAGTACACGTAGGTCCCATCGGGGTTGAGCGTGAAGCGAGCCTCGTTCGAGCTGCCGCCGCCGTTGTTTGCCGTCACGGACGCGAAGTACTGCCAGGTTCCGCAGAGCTCCTGCGGCGACGCACCGCCGCTCTTCGCACCCGCGAGCGGCCGCATCGACCCGAGCATCGAGCGAATGAGGGCGCGACGTGCCTCCAGCTTGCTCGGGTAGCCGAGCGCGAGCAGCGCGCGGACACCACCCGCGGTGGGGAACGCGTACAGCACGGCCGCCACCGGGTCGCCGGTCGGTGTCTCACCGCGGAAGGCAAACTCCTTACCGGCGATCGCGCCGAAGCGAGCCGACTGCGGTGAGCCCTGCGGCAGGAGTCCGGGCTGGATCTCATCCAGCGCCTCCTGGATCCGCTCGTTCGTGTCCGCTGCGTCGAGCGACTTCAGCGAGCCGTCACCGGCGAGCGCATAGATCTCATCGAGCACGCCGCTCTCGCCGAAGCCCGGCGGCATCAGGAGCATCGCATCCTCGTCGCCCGCCTGGGTCTTCCAATCGGCCGGTACGTCGATCGCGATGCCGCACCACTTCAGTTCTCGCGCGCCGGGAATGCGGACGAAGCTCGGCTTGTCGCTATCCGCCTTCGGATCTCCGCCGGGCTTACGACGCAAGAGTGGATTGCCGCCGGACTTCGGCTCATCGCGGCCGGACTCTTCGACCGGTGTCTCCGTTTCGGCCGGCTCACCGCCTTCGACCTCTTCGTTGCCTTTCTCGCCCCCCTTCTCGTCGCCATCGCCGGCCTTCTTGCGGCCCAGTCCGAAGGGCTTGCGCTTGGGCGCGGCGGCATCCTTGCCGATCGAGTCGAGCAAGGCCGCGATCTCGCCGTCGCGCGCTTTCAACTTGCCGACCTCGCCGACGATGAAGATCGCGGCGACTCCGCCCTCTGCCGGGAAGCAGGCGAAACGCAGGTCGACGGTGGCGTTGTTGTCGTAGGTCCGGCTGAACACGACCGTGCGACCCGACACCGCGCCGATCGGACCCACTCGATCGCTCTTCTTGCGCGAACCCTCGAGCATCTGCTCGGCGGCAGCTTCCAGCGCTTCGAGAAGCTCTTCGCCCTGAACGCTGGCCAACTCATTGTCGAAGAGCATTCCATAGCCTTCGCCGGAAGTTCCGTCGGGTGCCACTCCGGCCGGTATCAGGACGAGCACTTCGTCCTGCACCTGCGCAGTCCAGCCCTTGGGGAGCGAGTATTGAACGCCGTGCCAGCGCGGCCCTTGCTGCGCGACGATTGCCGCGCTGAGGAGAGCACCGAGGAGAGACGCGAGAAGCAGCGGTCGGAATGCAGACATGACGGATGGGTTGGGGCCCCAGATCGGATCGGCAGCCATTGTCACCGCGCTGAACACGGCCGGGAAGCGGGGCGATCGCTCGATGCAAGGGCAAGCCGCGGAGCGATCCGGAACGGGCCGGCAGAGGCACGACGGCGGGTCGCGCGGCGAGAACGACTCGTCCCACCTTGGGATCGCCGGCTCGACCACCCTGCGTCGCGACTCGATCGCCGCGGATCCAGCACGACTCGCGGATGAGCGGTACGCTCTCTGGCCCACCATGTCGGCCGTACCCCACCGCTGTCTTCGGACTCGCCGCGCGGCTGCCTTCGCCGCAGCCCTCGGGATCGGCGTGGCCGCAATCCCGGCGCAATCGCTGAGCTTCACCTATCACCAGGTGAGCAACAGCCACCGGCGGGTGTTCGGGCTCGCACTCGCCGACGTCACCGGCGATTCCCTCCCGGACATCGTGTCCGGTAACTACCTGTATCGAAATCCCGGCGGTGACATGACGGGCACGTGGACGCGCACGACCCTCCCCGTCGGCGATGCGATGCTGGTCTTGGACGTCGACGGGGACACCTTCCCCGACATCGTCGCCAACAACACGCCCAACATCGAATGGCTCGAAGCGAGCGACGTCGCGGGCACGCAATGGTCGCGCCGAGCGATCATCGGTCAGGTGCCGCGAAACTCCGGCTTCCATGCGACGGCACAGGGCTACGCCCTCGCTCAAGTGATCCCCGGTGGACGACCTGAGCTCGTGTTCAACGGCAACGACGCTTCGGTGTACTACTTCGAGGTGCCGTCCCAGAACCCGGAAGCCGGCAACTGGACCCGCGTGGAGATCACCGCCAGCGCCGGTGAAGACGGCATCGCGATGGCCGACGTGGATGGCGACGGCCAGGTCGACTTGATCGGCAGCGATCCCTATCACGGCGGCAACAACGTCGCGTGGTGGCGCAATCCGGGCAACGGTGCCGGGGCCTGGAACATGCACCGGATCGGCCGAACGGTGAACTGGTGCGACCGCGTCGGCGCTGCCGATCTCGACGGCGATGGTCGCACCGACATCGTCGCCACCGAAGAGAACATCGGCAGCGCGCCCGACGCGCAGGTGTATTGGTTTCGCGCGCCGAGCGATCCGGTCGCCGGGGCCTGGACCCGTCAGTTGCTCGCACGCCAGTTCACGACCAATAGTCTGGACGTGGCCGACTTCGACGGTGACGGCGACGTGGACATCACGACGGGCGAACACCGCGGGACCGAGCAACTCGCCGTCTGGACCAACGACGGCTTCGGCCGATTCAGCAAGCAACTCCTCGATTCCGGCAAAGAGAGTCATCTCGGTGCCCGACTCGCCGACATGGACGGCGACGGCGATCTCGACCTCGTGAGCATCGCCTACGATGCGTTCCAGATCGTGCATCTGTGGCGGAACGACTCCACCGCGCGCCCGGCGACCCAGACCATCCGGCTCGGCATCCCGGCCAACCCATCGGCGTTGCGGCCCGGCGTGTCCACCGGCCCGATCCTCGGAGCCACCTTCGATCCCGTCGTCGATCACCAGAGTTTCCTGCCGACGGCCACGTCCGACTGGCTCCTGCTCAACTTCGCTGTCGCCAACCTGCCGACCGCATTCGGAACACTCCTGATCGCCACACCGCTCGGCGCCATCCAATCGAGTGCGCCCGG
>JBFXDD010000047.1:0-30814 GCA_050181465.1 Planctomycetota bacterium | reverse complement strand
CCCGGCGGCGTCGCTACGACGGCTCCTCCCTGGCAGCGTAGCTACAGCTACGCTTCGGTCGTCGACCGTCGTAGCTCCTTGCCGGGCATCGACCTGCGTCGATCTCGCGACGACGTTCACGAATAGTCCGGGCTAGACTTCGACCGCAAACCTCGGCTCAGCTCACTGCACGCCGAGCACCAGACCGATGTTGGGCTCGACGGACAACGGACGGTCCGACTGCGGCGTGAGAGTTCGCATCGTGAGCATGCGATAGGGATCGGGGGGTGAACTGAAGGTGAACGTGGCGACCGGCGAAGCACGCAGGCCGAGCGCATTGGCAGCCGGGTCCACGATGAAGGACTGCGCATGCAGTTGTTGCCCGAGCAAGCCGAAGTTGCGCGGCACCGGCAATCTCCAGTGGAAGTTCTCCGCACGCCCCCCACCGGTGCTGCCGACGTAGGTCTGCAGCGCGTCGGTGTAGATCGAACAGCCGGGTGCGCCGAAGCCGTCGAGGCTCAGCGGCAACGGAAAGGGCCCCCATCGCGTGAGACTCGTGCCGACGACCGCAATCGCCGGATGGGTGAAGGGCTGACCGACGACCCGCGGCATGGAGATCGTCGTTCGAAGCTCACCGCCAGGGTTGGAGATTCCTCCGCTGTAGTCGGCGCTGAAGAACACGCCGCCGGCGGGACAGCCCGCACCCTGGACGGAGGTGAGGATCGTCCAGTCGAAACCGAAGTCGACGGCGGCATCGGGGTGCCACGCCGTCACCGCGCCGCTCTCGGGACGTGTCTCGATCTCGACCAGCAGGTGCGCGATGTTGATCGCGGAGAATGGCTGATCGAAGGGCAGGGCGACCAGGAACGGGGCCGGTGACGGCCGCTGCGTAGCGGCGGGGAAATCGATTCTGCGGTCGCGGATCGCGGTGGTGTAGTCGCTGCCGCGGTTCGCCGCGAAACTCTGCCGGTCGGCGAGCTCCGGACTCGGGACTCCGATCCCGCTGAGGCGGACAGAGAGATTGCGAGCCATCGGGGCCATCGAGTTGGAGCCGATGCCGGAGTCCGGTCGCAGCAACAGCGCCTGGTAGCTCTGCACCGATCGATACACGAGGTTGCTCTCGTAGATCGTCTGCGTCAGTTGATAGCCGGGGATGGAGACGGCAAGACTGAGCGATACCCCTTCCTCGGTCACGTTGCGGACCGGGATCGTCGGGGTCGTCTGCGCGACGACGGTTGCAAACAGAAACAGCGGCGGCAGGACTGATGGGACGTTCATTCGGATGGATGCGGGTGAACTCGGGGCGGTTGGGGCACGACCTCGCTGCAACCTCCAACCCCGGCGCCCTTGCCTCCTGGCGCGAATCCTGGTCTCGGGAAGAGATCCGCGAGAATCGGCTGGGCCGCCCTCGGCGCCGCTGAAACTCGGGCGTAGACGTGTCACGGGAAGGTGACCGCAAGGTGCCGCGTCGGCGGCTCGGCGAACCCGGGCGAGGAGCCCGGGGCACTTCGCCCGAGGTATCCTCTGAGCGGCTGCCCCTCACCCTCGCGGACTCCTCGCCATGCTCACTCGGCACTCTCGCCGCATCACGATCGTCTTCTTGACTCTCGCCGCGACGGGCGCGGGCGGCCTCGCGATCGCGAACACCTTGTCGCACCCGACGAAGGTCGCCGCACCGGATGGTCCCGCTGCGCGAGCCACCCCACTCGCGGCCCCGCGAACCGGCACCTTGATGCTCACCGTCCAGATCGATGCGGGCGGTGTGACCGTGCAGCAGACCACGCGCAAGCCGAACCTGGAGTGGCGCGCCCCGCGCCGCATCGGCGACCAGAACCTTCGCTGGGTCATGCGCGACTCCGCGGGTGCCACCGTCGCCGAAGGCGGGATCGATGCCGGCAAACTCTGTCTGGATCCGGCGCACGCCGGTCAGCCTCCGCACATGGAAGGCGACGTGGCCGTGCCTCACGTCACGCATACCAATCTCAAGGTTCCCGACCTGCCGGACTTCGACCGGCTCGAGTTCCGGATCCAGGAGGCTGCGACGGCGCGCGCCTTCGGCACGATCATCCGCAACTCCCTCGAGGTCCGCTGAGGTCGCACCATGAGAACTCGCGTCCTCACCTCACTCGTCTCGTTCGCGATCGTCCTCGCTTCGGCGGCGCCCGCCCAGGTCGTCTCGACCGTCGTGAACAACGGTCCCTCCGCCGAAGTCTACGACATGGTCATCCTCGGGGATGGCTACACCGCGGCGCAGCAGGGCCAGTTCAATCAGGACGTCCTCGACGTCATCAGCTACTTCCAGACGCGGCCGCAGCTCTTTCCGTACGGAGCCTACTTCCACTGCTACAACGTGCACACCGTGTTCCGCGCGTCGGCGGAGAGCGGTGCCGATCAACCGCCGCTCGGCATCTTCCGCAACACGGTCTACGACGCCAGCTATTGGATCGGTGGGACGGAGCGTTGTCTGTACGTCCAGAACTCCGCCCAGGCCGCAGCCGATGCCGCACTGGCGCCGGATACCGACGGTCGGGTCATCGTGCTGGTGAATGACTCGAAGTACGGTGGCTGCGCATCGACCTACTCGGTGAGCTACAACGGCAGCCTCATGGAGGACGTTCAGGCTCACGAATGGGGCCACTCCTTCGGTGGTCTCGCCGATGAGTATGAGTACGGCGCGTCGGGAACCTACAGCGGGCCGGAGTTCGGCGAACCCAACGTCACCAACAGCAGCACGGGCAGCAAATGGAACGCCTGGTTGGGATTCGCGGGTCCGCAGGGAACCGTCGGGGCCTACGTGGGCGCGCGCTACTACGCCGCCGGCACGTGGCGTCCCGAGCCGGACTGCGAGATGCGCAGCTTGCAGCGCAACTTCTGCACGATCTGCCGCGAGCACTTCATCGTGCAGTTCCATCGCTACTGCGACATGATCGCGCAGGAATCTCCGGCGGGAGCGACTGCGGTCAACCAAGGCAGCAGCGCCGTGTTCTCGTTCGTGAATCGGATCGCGTCGCGACCCCACTCGATCGAATGGCGCATCGACAACGGTCCGTGGGTCGCGGGCGGCACGACCTTCACGTGGAACGTCGGGACCGCGAACCTCGGTCCGCATTCGATCTCGTTGCGCTTGCGCGACACCAGTCTCCAGGTGCGTCGCGACCCGTCGGGCTACCTGATCCACACCCACACCTGGAACGTCGACGTACTCCCCGTCGCAGCCAAGACGAACCGCGCGCTCGCGGAACACCTGCCGGACTTCGCACCCACTCGTGAACTCGCCGGCTCGAGCAGTCTCCCGCTGAACTCGTCCGGCACGCGGACCATGCTCGCGTACTCAGGGGCGATGCTCGGCCACGCGCATCCGGTCCACATCGCGGCGATCGCGTTTCGCCCCGAGGGCGGCACGGCCCAGACCGTCACGACCAACTTCGATCTGCGCGTCGATGTCTCCACCGGTCGAAACTCGCCGGCGAGTCTGTCCGTGACCTTCGATGCGAACCACGGTGCGGATCGCAGCAAGGTCCTCGATCGCACGTTGACGATCCCCGGTGCAACCCTCGGCGGGTCCCCATCGAGCTTCGTGCTCGTCATCCCGTTCGACGAGCCCTTCGCCTGGGATCCGCGGCTCGGCCCGCTGCTCGTGGATGTGCGCACGCGCGGAATCGTGTCCGGCGCGGGCACGCCGATCGACGCCGATGCATTCGGCGTGACGACCGCGAGTCGCCTGATCCACACCTCCGATCCTGACGCGGCCGTCGCCTCGGTCGCAACACCGCAAGACCTGGCCCCGGCGATGAAGTTGCTGCTCGCCTGCGAAGCGATGCCACAATCGCTGGTGCTGAGCGAAGGCAACTCGGCATCGGCAGTGCCCTTCGGCACCACGACCGGCACGCGAGTTCAGATGGCCTACGAGCCGTCCACCCTCGGCTACGTGGGTCGCCATCGCATCACCAGGCTCGCGTTCCGACGCGACCTCGGCGGCTCCTTCGGCGGCGGCAGCTACGACCTACGAGTCGAACTCGCCACGGCCGCAGCCGGCATCACGGGCTCGATGAGTTCGACCTTCGCACAGAATCTCGGCGCCGACGCGACCGAAGTCTTCGACGGCGTGCTGTTCCAACCGCCGTTCGCGGCGAGCAGTGCACCGACCGACTTCGCATTCCAGATCGAACTGACGCGACCCTTCGATCACGACCCTTCGGCCGGCGCACTGTTGGTGGACATCACGGTGCGCTCGTCGAGCGTCGCGCAGACGCCGACCTTCGACGGCATGCAGAACACCGGCATCGGGGTGCGACGGGTGTTCGCGCCGAGCGCGACCGCGAGCAGCGGCTCATCACCCGAGGACTTCGCTCTGGCGATCGCGGTGTCGGCGTTCCCGGTGCCGGTCGTCCCGCAGGCACTGGACCACACGCCGGGAGCGCTCAGTTCGCCGCACCCCTGGTCGAACACCGGTCCGATGCGTGTGATGTACCAGTACGCGCCGAGCATGCTTGCCGGGAACGGCGCGATCGAGATCACGCACCTCGCGTGGCGGCCGGCAGCGGGGACGACTCCGCTCGGCCCGGTGACGACGAACGCACGCATCGATCTGTCCACCGGGTTCCTCGCGCCCTTGTCGACGATCCTGGCCGGCAACCACGGTTCCGACCTCACCACTGTCTTCGATGGTGACTTCAGCGTGCCCTACATCGACCCGGCGACACTGCGACTGGACGAGTTCCCGATCGTCGTCGCGCTCGACCGCCCGTTCCGTTGGAATCCAACTCGCGGGCCACTGATCGTCGACATCCGCAAGTCTGGGGATGTGGCCGGAATCTTCGGCGGCTCACTCGACGCCACAACGGTCACCGGTGTCGGCGGGCGCGTGATGCACACGACGGATCGCAATGCGTTGCTGGCGAACCAGCCGCCGCAGAACATCGTCCTCGCGATGAAGTTGGGTGGTCGCGGCGGCAACGGCCTCGGTTCGCCGTACGGCAGCGGTTGCGGCGGCAGTCTCCACGGGGTGCCGATCAACAGCAGCATCGATCGTCCCTTCCTCGGCAATCGAGAATTCGCGTACGCGCTGCATCGTGCCGCGCCGAATGCGCCGGCACTGCTCCTGTGGGGATTGGCGCCGCAGAACCTGCCGCTGACGGTTCTCGGCGCGCCGAGTTGCTCACTGCTGCACGACGGCTTGGTCGGTTCCGTCGGCACACTGACGGACGCCGCGGGCTTCGCGTCGTGGCCGTCACCGCTTCCGGTGGACCCTGTGCTGTCCGGAGCCACGCTTCGCACGCAGTGGCTGGTGGTCGACCCGAGCGGGATCGGAGCGCCGGTGCCGGTGGCGCTGACACCCGGACTGACCATCGTGATGCGCTGACGCCGAACCGCCGCACGACTTGGCCCAGCATCCGGTCGCGCGGCAGGCAGCACTAGCCCGGATTATGCGTGTACGTCGTCGCGAGATCGCCGCAGGTCAATGACCGGCAAGGAGCTGCGCTCGGCGACGACCGAAGCGTAGCTGTAGCTACGCTGCCAGGGAGGAGCCGACGGAGCGACGCCGCTGGGCGCGACTTGTGGCGATCGCAGCAGACGTTCACGAGTAATCCGGGCTAGGCAACTCCTCGCGCGCTGCGCGCCTGCGAGGGGATCTCCATAGCATCGCCTCGGCATGAAACGCCATGCGCAAGGCAGATTCGGAGCAGCAGGTATCCCGAGCGACTCGATGGAACGACTTCGTCCGGCACTCTCGATCCTCACGCCGGCTGACCTGATATCGACCGAACGCCCTTCCTGCACGTCCCTCGGGAACGACGGTCGGGGCCGGCTTCGGTCACCGATTCCGTCATGGAACCTGCGCTTGCCGCGAATGGGCCGTTGTGAGGGATCGCAAGCTAAGGCACTTCGTCGAGGGCAACACCCTTCACGTCGCAGAGGTTGGTGGCAACGCGGATATTGATATCACTCGCGAAGCCCCAACCTGCGGGTTGGCGCCACGAACCTGACGGGTCCTTCTGCGCGAGATAGAACGCCATGCGGCCCCCTGTCTCCAACGCAACCTCCCCCTTGGGAAAGGTCGGGATCACGTGACGGCCCTTTTCGAGTTCGTTGGCGACGGTCCCACGGCCGAAAGGTAGCGGTCCCGGCTGCGCGAGCGCCCAATGGCAATACAGCTCGACCGCATTGCCGATCTTGCTCCCGAGCGCCTCATCGAGGGGGAGGTGTCCAGTGTTGTAGTTGAACCAGGGCATGCCACTACGATCGTCAGCTCCTCCCGGGGTAACCCACTGGCCGAGCAACACCATGTCGAGAATGCTGCCGGAATCGCTGGCCCAGGCCGAAACTTCGCCGTCGAGTCTCAACTCCAACGTGAGGGAAAACGGCGTGGTCACATCCATCGACCCGGTCCCCGCGGGAGCGCTTGCAACAAGGTAGAACGCGTAGGCGGACGCTGCCCCACGCGGAGCCGAGTCGCAACTCGCAGAGTCTTGGTCACAGAGCCGGACGATGTCTCTGGTGCTTGGGACCTTCTGGAACACGACCCAAAGGCGAGACAGACCAGGAATGGGACAACCCTTGACTTCTTGTGATCTCCACATGGCCGGAAGTCTAGCCCGTCCCGAGAAGCGGTCGTGAGCAGGGAAAGAAGCCGCGATCAAACACCTTCTCGATTCCCTCATTCGCGACACACGCGAAGCGGGGTGATCGCCCGGCAGGCCCGTCCCGGCCTCAGAACCAATCCGGAATCGAATCGGCGGGCAATCCCATCGCCTCGAGAATGAGGCCCTGCACGTAGCTCGGCTCGACGCTGAACTCCTTGAGCGTCTCGTAGCAGGAGCCGGCCTTCACCGACATCAACGCGATCGCGAGATGTTCGGGACTGACGAGCTTCGCGCCGAGTTCCCGCGCGGTCTCCCGCGCTCGTTCGAACACCGTGTGCACGTGACGATTGAACGGCGCACCTTGCATGACTTCGGCTTCGCGCGGCAAGGACTCGACGTAGCCCGAGAACATGTCGGGATCGACGTTCAGGTCCTTGAACACGTAGTGGACACAGGTGCTCTCGTCGAGTGCGACGCCGTAGATGAGATGACCGGTCGCCACCGACTTGTCGCCCAGGCGCTCGGCCAATTCCTCGGCTGCCTTCACGGCGTTGCGGGCCTTCTCGGAGAAATCTTCGAACAGGTTCATGGTCGGTCTCGGATCAGCGACGGAAGGATTCATCAGGATTCGGTCTGGGTTCGCAGCGCCATACGACGCTCGCGACGCTCGATCGCAGCTTGGTAGCGACGACGCTCTTCATCGGTCTCCGGAATCACCGGCGGTACCGGCGACGGCGTGCCGGTATCGGGATCCAGCGAGACGAAGGTGAGGTATGCCGACGCGACATGACTGCGCTCGCCCGATCCTCGTGCCTCACTCCACATCTTCACGCCGACCTCCATCGACGTGCGATGCGCATAGTTCACCGAAGCCATGATGGAGAGAACCGCCCCGACGCGTGCCGGTCGACGAAAGCTGATCTGATCGACCGCTGCCGTGACCACCGGCGTTCGCGCGTGTCGCCCCGCAGCGATCGCGGCACAGATGTCGATCCAATGCATCACCCGCCCACCCATGACGTTGCCCAAGGGATTGGCGTCGTTCGGAAACACGATCTCGGTCATCTCGGTGCGCGAGTGCGCCACGGTCCGACCGGCCGGCGTGGCCGTCGATCGGGTCTTGCTCTTGGATTCACTCATTGCGTTTGCGGGCTGTGGCCTCGGCGGCCGTGGCGCCCTCGGGGACGAGACGCACGGGCGCGTCCACCTCGTAGAGCAGCGCGAGCCCCTTTTCCATCGAGTAGAGACCGCGGAAGACGTCTTCCAGCTCGAAGGGGACTCGCTGCCAGACCCTGCCGGTGAGGTCCACCCAGCCCAACCACTGCCCATTGCGAGACTCGACTCGATACATCCGCGTCGGCTGCTCCCGATCCTGGATCTCGATCAGCACCACCCGACCGATCGCATTGCCGCCGAATTCGGCGAGCCACGATTCGATCTCCACCACCGGCCGCGGGTCCAGCGGGCCGGGACCAGGCTTCGCGCGGCACGCGCCGAGAGCAGAAAGAACCAGGACGCCGAGGGTGATCGAACTGGGCGGAGTCGGCTTTCGCCAGAGCGACATGAGGACAAGCTAACCGCCTGGAATCCGATTCCCAGCGCGCAGGCAGCTTGACGAATCCGGGTTTCTCGCCTTGGCTGGCACTCCCAGGCATCGCCTTCGCCCGGATGATTCGTGAACGTCTACTGCGATCGCCGCAAGTCGCGCCCGGCGGCGTCGCTACGTCGGCTCCTCCCCGGCAGCGTAGCTAGAGCTACGCTTCGGTCGTCGACCGACGCAGCTCCTTGCCGGACATCGACCTGCGGCGATCTCGCGACGACGTTCACGAATCATCCGGGCTAGCCCTACCACCTTCTGCCGTGCCCAGAATCGCAACTACCCTCCTCCTGGCAGCCGGCCTAGGCGCCCCGGCCGCTGCGCAACTCGGCGCGCCCTATCCGACGTCGACACCGATCCAGATCGACGTCGGCCAGAGCCTGTTCAACGCCACCGGTTCGTTGTGGCCCGGCGTCGTCGGGGCAGTTCGCGACGCCAACGGCCACTACTGGGTCACCGTGCGCCGCTCGGAGCGCGCAGACCCTCGATTCCCGCACATGCTGTTCGAACTCGACGGGCGCGGCGTGGTCGTCGGCAGCCACGCGCAGCCCCCCGAGACCGCGTCGTCGCGCTACGGCTTGCGCGATCTCGCCTACGACGGTCAATACTTGTACGGCGGCTGCGAGCTGGATCGGATCTTCGTGTTCGAGCTGAACCGCCGCTTCTTCGACCCCGCGCGCACGATCCCTCTGCCGGCAGGGCTCACGTTCAGCACGGTGCGTGCGCTCACGTTCGATCCGGCCGGCGACTCCGGTCGGGGATCCTTGTGGATGGCGAACTGGAGCAGCGAACACGTCGAGATCGACCTGCGCGGCAACATCCTGCGCCGCACGCCGAACCTGCAGGAAGAGACCTTCGGTGCGGCACTCGATCCCGAGCGACGCACCGTGTGGTGGTTCGGTCAGACGGGCTCCAGCCGCGGCGCGAACGTGCGCGTGGTGGCGACCGAGATGGACCTCGCCACCTTGACGCCGACCGGCAGTCGTTTCCTCGGCGACCTCGGCATCGCCGCACTCGAACCCGGCGGATTTGCCGGCGGTGTCGAGTTCAGTCGCGTGCAGGGTGAACCGGTGCTCGTGCTGACCGTGCAGGGCCAGACCGATTGGATCACGACCGTTCGCAGCCGATTCCTGGTCGGGGACAGCAGCGGCGGCAACCTGCGGATGAGCGGCGACGCCGCCTACGTGGGCAACCGCAACTTCGGCCTCGTGATCGAGCAGAGTTCGCGCGACTACGTCGGCCTCGCCTTCGGGATCGGCGGTGCCAGCGTGCCGCTCGGCGGTCCGACCTTCGCCGCCGGCACCGTGCTGCATCTCGACCTGAGCTTGCCGTTCGACATCTCGCCGTTCCTCCGCACCAACGCCGGCTCCGCACGAATGCCCTTTCCCTTGCCCAACCTTCCCGCGATCGGCGGGGTCGATCTGTGGTTCCAGTGGATCGAGATTCCGTCGAACGGCGGCATCCCGACGGTTCCGATCGCGACCTCGAAGGCCGGCAGCGTGAGGATCCTCCCATGAAGCGATCAGCCAAGACTTGGGCGCTGTCGCTCGGCCTCGGCCTAGCCGCACTGCCGGTTGGCGGGGTGCTCGCGGATCGGCGGACCCCGGCCGAGCGCGCGCACGCCGCGTTCGAAGACAATCCGTTTCGACTCGCGAGCGACTGCTCGCCGTGTCACGCGAACTCACCGAATGCCACTGCAATGCGTGACTCGGCAGGTCGCGACGTCGCACCGTTCGAGCTGTGGCAAGGGACGATGATGGCGAACTCCGGACGCGATCCGTACTGGCGCGCCACGCTGTCCGCCGAGATCGCGACCTTCCCCGCGCGTCGTTCGGAACTCGAAGACAAGTGCACCCGCTGCCATCAACCGATGGCCTCGTCTTCGCCCGGTCAAGGTGACAACGAGCGCCACTGGTCACCCGACAAGGTCGACGGCGGCAGCGCGCTCGCGGATTACGCGCTCGACGGCGTGTCATGTGCCGTGTGTCACTCCATCCTTCCGAACAACCTCGGCACCGAAGACTCGTTCACCGGCGGATATCACATCGACGACGAGGACCGGATGTTCGGCCCTCATCAGGTCACCTTCACCGGCCCCATGTTCGCGTTCACCGGCAAGCTGCCGGTCTTCGGCGCGCACATGGCCAACAACTCCGGACTCTGCGCGAGTTGCCATACGCTGTTCACGAAGACGTTGCGGCCGGACGGCACCGCCAGCGGTCACGACTACGCCGAACAGACGCCCTACCTCGAGTGGCGCAACTCGATCTTCCAGAACGAAGTCGCCCCGGTCGGCCCTTCGGCTGCGAGTTGTCAGGACTGCCACGTGCCGAAGGAGAGCATCGACGGCGTGCCGATCCAGACCAAGATCGCGCGCAACCCGATGGGCTTCGACTACAACGGCATCCCGGCGCGTTCGCCGTTCGGCCGCCACGTGTTCGTCGGCGGCAACTACGTGATCCCTCGCGTGCTCCGCGACAACCCGACGGCTCTGCGTGTGAACGCTCCGAGCAGCGCCTTCGATGCGACGATCCAAGCCACCTTGGATCAACTGCGCAACGACACCGCGCGGGTGACCGTCCCGAGCATCTCCCGTGACGGCGACCGGCTGGATGTCGTGGTCCGCATCGAGAACCTGTGCGGCCACAAGTATCCGAGCGGCTATCCGGCGCGGCGAGCCTGGCTCCGCGTGCGCGTGCACGATGCGAGTCAGAACTTGGTGTGGAGTTCCGGCGAGCACGACGCGGAGGGCCGACTCGTCGATACGCGCGGCAGCGTGTTGCCGAGCGAACTCGCCGGCGGTCCCGTGCTCACGCACAAGGATGTCGTGAACGACCCGAACGACCCGCAAGTCTTCGAGGTGGTGATGGCGGACGAGCACGGCAATCCGACCTTCCGGCTGCTCAGCGCAGCGTCCAACCTCAAGGACGACCGACTCCTGCCGCAGGGTTGGAGCGCGTCCCATCCCGATGCGACGACGACGGCCCCCGCCGGACTCGCCGGAGACCCGAACTTCACGGGCGGCGCCGATGAGGTGACCTTCCAGGTCCCCGCTCCGCTCGCGAACGGCCCGTACACGGTGACCGTCGATCTCCTGCATCAGCCGATCGCCCCGCGGTGGGCGAGTGAGCTGTTCACCGTGAACACGCCGGAGATCACGGCCTTCCGCGGTTACTGGAACAACACGCCGCGCACGCCGGCGCTGGTCGGAACCGCCACCGCGAGCGGCAACTGAGAAGCGGCGGTCGTCTCGCAATCCGCGGCGCTACAGCCTGGATCGCGAGCGACTCGGTTCCCAGAATGCCGCTCCCCACGGCGACCGATCGCCGTGTCCAACCCAGGAGCCATCCGATCGTGTTCGAAGGTGTTCGTGAGCGCGTGCGCGCGGAACTGGACGAGATCCGTTCCGCCGGTCTCTACAAGGAGGAGCGTGTCATCCTCGGCCCGCAAGGTCGCCGCGTTCGGGTCGGCGACCGCGACCTGCTCTGCCTGTGCGCCAACAACTACCTGGGCCTCAGTAGCGACCCCGCGCTGATCGGCGCAGCGAAGCACGCGCTCGACACCCACGGACTCGGCCTGTCGAGCGTGCGTTTCATCTGCGGGACCCAGGACATCCACAAGCAGCTCGAACGGAAGATCGCCGGCTTCCTCGGCAAGGCCGACGCGATCCTCTACATCTCGTGCTGGGATGCGAACGGCGGCCTGTTCGAGACCCTCATGGGTCCGGACGACGCGATCATCTCCGACGAGCTGAACCATGCGTCGATCATCGACGGCATCCGCCTCAGCAAGGCAGCGCGCTTTCGCTACAAGAACTGCGACATGGCGGATCTCGAGCGCTGCCTGATCGAGAGCAAGGGTGCGCGCTCGCGGTTGATCGCGACGGACGGCGTCTTCAGCATGGACGGCTCGATCGCTCCGCTCGACAAGATCTGCGATCTTGCCGAGAAGTATCAGGCGATGGTGATGGTCGACGACAGCCACGCAACCGGCTTCGTCGGCAAGACAGGTCGCGGCACGATCGAGCGATTCGGCGTCGCAGACCGCGTCGACATCGTCACCACGACCTTCGGCAAAGCCCTCGGCGGTGCGTGCGGCGGCGCGACGATCGCACACCAAGAGATCGTCGATCTGCTGCGCAATCGCTCGCGCACCTATCTGTTCAGCAACACCATGCCGCCGCCGGTGGTCGGCGCCGTCATCGCATGTCTCGATCGACTCAGCGCGACCACCGAACTGCGCGACAAGCTCGAGCGAAACACGTCGCACTTCCGAGCAGCGATGACCAAGGCCGGCTTCGCCATCAAGCCCGGCGAGCACCCGATCGTGCCGATCATGCTCGGCGACGCCAGACTCGCCGGCGAGTTGGCCAAGCAGATGCTCGACGAGGGTGTCTACGTGATCGGGTTCTCCTTCCCGGTCGTGCCTCGCGGACTGGCGCGGATTCGCGTCCAGATCAGCGCCGCACACGAGATCGACGACCTCGATTTCGCCGTGGCGGCCTTCACGCGGGTCGGCAAGCGACTCGGCGTGCTGGCGTGAAGCAAGCGGGGCGAAGCCCGCGCCGCTCGGCCGGCTGGCGGCTGCTCGCCGAGATCGGTGGGCTCGTCCTGGTCCTGGCGGTCCTGTTGGCAGCCTCCCGCGGGCTGTCCACCGTGGCGCCGCCGCTGGCGGGCGCGCTGCGCGCACTGGCACATCCGGCCGTGCTCGTTACCGTCGTCGGCCTCGGACTCCTCTTGCGGCTGTGGCCGCGGCGTCCGAAGCCACCGCCGCGCTCGAGCCGACCCGCAGACTCATGAAACCACCCGATCTCGACAAGCTCCGTGAGTCCGGCCGCATCTCGGCCACGGTGCGCGAGCATGGCCGCACGCTCATCCGTCCCGGCGCGAGCCTGCGAGCGATCGCCGAGGAGCTGGAGACCATGATCCTCGACCTCGGGGGCCGTCCGGCCTTCCCGGTCCAGCTCTCCCGCAACCAGATCGCGGCGCACTACTGCAGCTCGCCGGAGGACGCGACCGTCGTGGACGGCGGCGACATCATCAAGCTGGACCTCGGCACTCACGTCGACGGCTACATCACCGACAATGCCATCACGGTGGACTTGCGCAACGGGCAGAGCTCCGCGTTGGTGGCGGCCGCCGAGAGCGCGCTCGAGAACGCCATCGCGGTGATGGGACCGGGAGCGTCGATCACCGAGATCGGCCACCGTATCGAGAGCACGATCAAGGCCTTCGGCTTCACACCGGTCTACAACCTGACCGGCCACGGCGTCGCGCGCTACGTGGTGCACTGCAGTCCGAGCATCCCGAACTATCCGGACCCGAAGGCGCCGCGTCTGCGCGCGAATCAGACTATCGCCTGCGAGCCGTTCGCGTGCGACGGCCGCGGATTCATCGAAGAGGTCGGCAAGGCCGAGGTGTTCGGACTGACCCGTCAGCCGAAGCCGAAGGACAAGCTGTCCGAATCCACGCTGGCCGCACTCGCGGCAACCGACGACCTTCCCTTCGCGCGACGCACGCTGCTGCGCGTCCTGGGCGATCCCAAGAAGGTGGAAGCCGCTCTGCGCGAACTCGACAAGGCCAAGCTCCTTCACGAGTACCCGCCGCTGGCGGAGAAGAACGGCGTGCGCGTCGCACAATGCGAGCACACCATCTTCATCAGCGAGCAGGGCGCGGAAGTGCTGACCCGGGCGCCGGTCGTCGCGCGCGGAGACGTCGCCCGCTGAGACCTGGCAGCTCGATCACGGCCAGTCCGCCGGCGGCACGGCTAGAGCGAGTATCCTGACGGCTCTGACATTCCCAGCGCCGCGGGGCGTTACCCCGTGAGAGCGGGGCGCTCTCCGCTCGAACCCAGAACCAGGAGGCCTCATGACCCATTCCTCGCCGCTGATCGTCCTCACCACCGATTTCTCGACCGAGTCGGGTCGCGCCTACACGCCGACGGTGGAACTCTGCCGCAAGCTGGACGGGCGCATCCTGTTGCTTCACGTCGTGGAATCGACCGCGATCACCCCCCACGGCGCGCCGCTGGCCCCCGTGCAACTGCCGCCGGACACCTCGGCGATGGTCCACGCCGCGAAGACGCGAATGGCGGAGGAAGTGCAGAAGCTCGGCACGTCGGTGCACGTCCAGCCGCTGGTCCTCGACGGGATCGATGTCGCCCGCACGGTGGCAGAGGTCGCGCGCGAGCACGGCGCGAGCTTCATCGCCACCTCGACACACGGCCGCAGCGGACTACGTCGCCTGGTGCTCGGCAGCGTGGCGGAAGCGCTCGTTCGTCACGCCTCGGTGCCGGTGATCTGCTTCCCGATCGCGCACTGATCTCAGCGTCGCCTAGCCCGGACTATTCGTGAACGTCGTCGCGAGATCGCCGCAGGTCGATGTCCGGCAAGGAGCTGCGTCGGTCGACGACCGAAGCGTAGCTCTAGCTACGCTGCCAGGGAGGCGCCGACGTGGCGACGCCGTCGGGCGCGACTTGCGGCGATCGCAGCAGACGTTCACGAATCATCCGGGCTAGCGGCTTGCGGCGCCTCGTGGCGGCCTGCTTCGCCTGGGTTGTTCCCGCGGCGCCTCAGCGGCGCGCGCGCGCTTCCGCAAGGATGTTCTCGGCGAGCCGATCGGCGGCATCGCTGGCGGGAATCTTCTCGTCTGCCGAGATCGACCAGACCTGCCGCAGCGCTTCGGGGATGCGCTCGATGCGGCGCAATGCGACCGCCTCGTCATAGCCGCCCTGGTGGAACTCGACAGACACGTTGATGATGCCGCCGGCATTGATCACGTAGTCCGGCGCGTAGAGGATGCCGCGCTCGAACAGAGTGCGGCCGTGTCGAGGCTCGTGAAGAACGTTGTTGGCAGCGCCCGCGATGACCTTACAGCGCAAGGCGTCGATCGAACGATCGTTGATGACCGCTCCCAGCGCGCAGGGCGCGAAGACGTCGCACTCGATGCCGACGATGTTCTCGACGCTGCTCGTCGCGACACCGAGTTCTCGTGCGAGGTTGTCGACGCGCGCGGCGTCGCGGTCGGCGATGGTGACCTTGGCCCCGGCCTCGACGAGGCGACGAACGAGTGCGGAGCCGACGGCCCCCACACCCTGGACCGCCACCGTGCGTCCGCGCAGTTCGTCGGTCCCGAACTTGCGCCCGCACGCCGCCCGCAAGCCGAGGAATACTCCATAGGCAGTGTAGGGCGAGGGATTGCCGGAACCGCCGCGCTCGCGCGACAGGCCGGTCACCCACCGAGTCGATCGGCGCACGATCTCCAGGTCGCCGATGCCGATGTTGACGTCCTCCGCGGTGACGTAGGTGCCGCCGAGGCTGTCGACGAAGCGCCCCATGGCGAGAAACAGCGCCTCGCTCTTCAGCTTCGCCGGATCACCGATCACCACCGACTTGCCGCCGCCGAGCCCCGTGTGCGCGACCGCCGACTTGAAAGTCATGCCGCGGCTCAGCCGCAGCACGTCGGTCATCGCCTCGTCATCGGTGGCGTACGGCCACATGCGCATCCCGCCCAACGCGGGGCCGAGGGTGGTGTCATGGACCGCGATGATGGCGCGCAGGCCCGACTGCGGGTCGATGGCGCGCACGACCTTCTGATAGCCGGAAACGGGAACTTCTTCGATCTGCATGGAGGTGGGAGGGCTGGCCCGGGGGCGGGGCCGACTGCGTTCGGCCCGCAGGGTGCTCGGGCGGCGGCGCGGCCGGGGCGCAGAGGATACGACGCCGGGCCGACGCGGGCCAGCCGAGCGCCATGTGGCTCGGCAACCGGGTGCCCCCACACCCGCGCGGCCCGCTCACTCCCAGGGCAGCGCGGTCGCGTCGAACTCCTCGCGGATCCGCGGCAGCAGCTCCTCGACCTGCCGTGGGTCGAGGCCGACTTGGTCGTAGACCTCGTGCTGGAAGACCGGGACCGCCGTTCCGCGAGTCGACGGGAAGCCCGAACTCCAAGCGACGTGGTCCGCGAGATGGACGAGCGAGGACAGCGAGCGGTGGAACGGATCCCGATCGGGCGCGTGGTGGTAGCGAATCGCGATCGTGAGATCCTCGGGGAGGAACCACTTCACGCCCAGCACGCTGCCGACGTCGGCATGGGTGAAGCCGAAGCGTTCATTCTCGAGGTCGATCTCGGAGCGGCCGGTCGCCGCCGCGCTGGCGAGCACCTCGCCGTAGAGGACCGACGCCTTCTCGAGCAGGATGATCTTGCCGATGTCGTGCAGAAGACCGCAGATGTAGAGGTCTTCGCCGACGTTGGCGCCAAAGCGTGGGCTCTGGCTGCCGAGCACTCGGGTCGCAACGGCCGTGAACAACGAGTGCTTCCAGAACATGACCGGCGAGAAGTTCTCGAGCTCGGTCCGGTTCTTCCCGAACACACTGAAGACGGCTGCTTTCAGCGCGACCTTCTTGGTCATGCTGAAACCCATGATCGAGACTGCCAGAGCGATCGACGACACGCGCACCTGCAGCCCGTAGTAGGCGGAGTTCACGATCCGCAGCACGTTGGTGGAGACTGCCGGATCGGTCGCGATGACGTTGGCGACGTCGTCCGCGGATGAGTCCTCGGACGCGATGACCTCGTTCAACTTGACCAGCACTTCCGGCATCGTCGGAAGCTCCATGGTCTTGTTCACGAGCTTGAGGATGTTCGTGGAACTCGCGACGGTTTCGCTCATGGCTTCGCCCTCTGTGGACTTCTGAGACGCCTATCGACACCACCGGGGCCAGACTTGAGACTGCCGACGCGAACTCGCACCGGCACCGACGAGTCCGAGCGGCCGTTCGCCCGAAGAGTCCCGACTGCGCCTCCGATGAGCCTGCCCTTTCGCGACATCGTCTTCCTCAGCCAGCGGGTACCCCACCCCCCGGACCGCGGCGACCGGATCTCGACCTTTCACATCCTGCGTCACTTCCGGGAGCAGGGCGCGAGGGTGCGGGTCGGGTGCTTCGTCGAAGACGATCGCGACGAACAGGCGGTGGCCGAGTTGCGCGGGATGGTGGACGAGGTCGCAGCCCCGCGGATCGACCCGAAGTGGCGCAAGCTGCACTGCCTGCGCGGACTCGCGACGGGCCGAGCGCTGACGCTGCCGTACTTCGGCCACAACGAACTACGTGCCGCGGTGAGACGATGGACGACCTCGCGTCGCCCCGATCTCGTGTTCCACTACTCGTCCTCCATGGGCCAGTACTCGATGCACCTCAGCGAGACGGCTCGTGTGATGCACTTCGCCGAGCTGGATTCCGACAAGTGGCGGCAATACGCGGCGAAGAGCGGAGTGCTCGGCCGTTTCGTATACGGCCGCGAAGCCCGGCTGCTGCTCGAGTTCGAGCGCAAGATCGCGCGCAGTTTCGACGCCTCGCTGGTCGTCTCCGACGTCGAACGTGACCTGTTCCTGCGCTGCATCCCGGATGTCACGCCGCACGTGATCCCCAACGGCGTGGATGTCGCGCACTTCCAGAGTCGCGGCGACTCCGCGCGCGAACCGCACACCGTCGTGTTCACCGGCGTGATGGACTACGAGCCGAATGTCGACGGTGTCCTGTGGTTCGCGCAGGCCTGCTGGCCGGCCATTCGGCGCGAGTACCCCGACGCCCGCTTCCTCGTGGTCGGCAACCGACCGATCCAACGCATCCGCGATTTGGACGGGACGGACGGCATCGAGGTCACGGGCTGGGTCAAGGAGACGATCCCGTACTTCGATCGCGCCAGCGTGGCGATCGCGCCGCTGCGGCTCGCACGAGGGATCCAGAACAAGGTTCTCGAGGCGATGAGCATGGGCCTCCCGGTCGTCGCATCCCCGCAAGCTGCCCAAGGGTTGGGTGCGGTCGACGCGAACGTGTTGTGTGTCGCACCGGACGAAGCCGCGATCATCGCCGGTGTCCTCGCCCTGTTTCGCGATCCCGCGCAAGCGCGCACCCGCGGTGCGCGTGCGGGCGAGCATGTGCGCACTCACTTTCGTTGGGAGCACATGTTGTCGCGACTCGACGGCGTACTCGAACAGATCGCACGACGTCGCAAGGCCGCATGACGACTCCCGGCGATTCACCGCGACTCGGACGGCTGGCGATCGTCGTCGCGAGCCTCGCCGTCGGCTGGACCGCACTCGCCGTCGCGATCCCCTTCCTGCGCCTGTGGTATCCCTTCGAACTCGAGTGGATGGGCGGCGGCTTCGGCGATCACGTGGGCCGAGTACTCGACGGGCAACCGCTCTACGTGGAGCCGAGCGCCGATTGGACGCCCTATCTCTATACGCCGCTGTACGTGTGGTTGTCCGCGGGTCTGTCGCGAGTCATCGGTGAAGGGCTGCCGACGCTGCGGCTCGTTTCGATCCTCGCATCGATCGCCAACCTCGCCTTGATGTTCGCGATCGTCCACCGAAAGACCGCGTCGCGTCTCGCCGCACTCATCACGATCGGAGTCTGGTCGGGATGCTACTTCCTGGTCGAGACCTGGTACGACTCCGAGCGAGTCGACAGCACATTCCTGACCTTCGTGCTCGCGACGGTTCTGGTTCTGGATCGCTGCCGTGGCGCGTGGGGCGCCATCGTCGCCGCAGCACTCCTGGTGTGCGGCTACATGACCAAGCAGACCGCGCTGATGCTCGCGCCGCCCCTCGCCGTGATGGTGGGAGTGCGCGCACCGCGCCTGGGCGCGATCTTCGCCGGAGCCTTCGCGCTGCTCTGGCTCGCCGTCACCCGCACGATGGATGCGCTGTCCGACGGCTGGTTTCACTTCTACACCTGGCAACTGCCGCGCGATCACGAGTTCAAGCTCGAGTATCTGTGGAACTTCTGGACGACGGACTCCCGCACCGTCTGGCCGACCTTCTGCCTGGCGTTATGGGTCTTCACGCGCGGCTTCTCGCTACGCGGCGTGAAGGCCACGCTCGCCGACGGCGCCTTATGGTCAGGCCTGCTCCTCGCCGGCTTGGCTTCGCGCATGCACACGGGCGGTGCCGTCAACGTGCTGATGCCGACATGGCTCGGTTGTGCGGTCGTCTGCGGGCTGTCTTGGTCCGCCGCAGCCGTCGCCGCAGCGCGCATCGAAGCGCGCTTGGTGCGTGCGCTGGTGTTGATGCAGTTGGCGCTGTTCGCGATCAAGTTCTCCAACTCCGATCAGCCGTTCCTGCCGAAGGTCCAGCTCCTCGATCCCTCGATCTACCTGCCGACGACGGCGGACGCCGCCGTGGGTGAGCGTCTGGTGAACATGCTGCGCGAGACGGAAGGAGATGTGGTCGTCCCGTTCCACGGCTATCTGGCGCGCATGGCGGGCAAACGCGGCAGCGCACATTCGATGGCGGTCATCGACATCCGCGGCAAGAACGCGGGCGACCGCGGTCCGAAGCTCATGGCCGATTTCTTCAACTTGCCACGCTCACGCGGCGCTGAGTTGATCGTCCTCGACGACAACCTCGAAGGTCTCACCGCCTTCTTCGAACCGGGCTACGCCTTCGACACCCACTTGGCGCAGGACCGGCAACCGACGTTCATGCCGGTCATCGGACTCAAGGCTCGCCCGGTCGTGGTGTTTCGACGGGTGAAGTGAGGCTCGAGCGCTGCGCGTTCGTGCCGCCGCTCGGCTGACCGCTCAACTGCGACGCAGCCGGGGACGACTTGCGGCGATCGGAGCAGACGTTCACGAACGATCCGGGCTCGCACTTCACTTGCCGGCCGTCCCGGTCGCCGCGTTCTCGACCACCGCGACGAGCTGACGCGCACGCTGGACGAGGCTTGCCGCGGAGGGGTGGTCGCCGCCGTGTTCGATCACCGTCTTCGCGATCGCGACCGCATCCTGTCGGGACCCCGCCGCATACAGGCAATCGGCAAGCACCATGTCGCTCGCCAGGGTCTCGGGATGACCGTCACCGAAGGCTGCACGACAGATCGTCGCCGCCTGGCGCGCGTGCTGCACGCCCGCTTCAGCGCGGCCCGAACGCAAGAGGGCGACGGCCCAGGAGCGGCGCGGTCGCGCTCGAGTCGGATGATTCTGATCGAGTGTCGCATCGAACATGGCGGTCGCTTCGGACAGCACTTCGATCGCCTCGTCGAAACGCTGCTGTCGAGACAGAGAGACCCCCAGGCCCAGCAGGGTGCCGGCCGTGTCGGAGTGCACCCCGACGGTCGCGCGCCGCAGTTCCAGGACCGCCCGAAACTCGGACTCAGCCTGTTCGAGATGCTGGGCATCCAGCTCGAACACGGCGAGCTGATGGCGGACCGTCAACACCAAGGGGTGATCGGGTCGATGCGCCTTCGTCAGCAGTTCCAGACGCTCGCGACCGAGCACCATCGCTTCCTCGAGTCGCATGGCGCGATGCAGCAGGTTCGCCAGGTTGCCCAAGGTGGTCGCGATCTCGGGGTGCGTCGGCTCGAGATGCCGGCGCTGGATGTCCAGCGCCTCCCGGTAGAGCTGCTCCGCCTCCGAGTAGCGCGCCAGGTTGGCGAGGGCCATGGCGACCTGCCCTTTGTCCAACGCTACGTTCGGGTGATCGCTGCCGAAGCGAGCGACGTCGCGCGCGAGCACGTCACGGAAAAGGCGCTCCGCTTCTGAGAAGTCGCCCAGATCGCTCGCGAGCAGCGCCAACTCGAAGATCGCCGCGTCGACATCAGGATGCTTGTCGCCGGTGATCTCGCGCGCGAACCGTGCGTAGGTGTCCAGCGCGACGCGCGCCTCGTCGAAGCGTTCGAGTTCCTTGTAAGTCCTTCCCAGCTCCAGGTGGAGACCGAGAGATCGCGGGTGCGCGAAGCTGCCGTCGGCTTCGGCGGCGCGCTGTAGATCGAGGAGGATCTCGAGCGAGCGTTCGGGACGGCCACGTTCGCGTTCGAGCACCGCGAACATGACTCTCGGCTCGGAGCCTCGATACGGGTTGTGATCCTTGGACTCGGGCGGGATCACTTGCGCTTCTCGATAGCACGACTCGGCCTCGTCGTACCGACCGGCGTCCCGCAGCCAACTCGCGAGATTGAGCAACCGCTCGCGACGCTCCGCGGGCGCAACGGGATGCCCATCCGCGGTCGGCTCCATCGAGAGGCGCATCAGCGCCTCGCCGTCCCCCATGCGACCCTCCTGCATGGCAACGACGCTGGTCCAGAACTGCGCCAGACGGTGCAGTTCATCGTTTCCCGGATCGTTCGACACCGCCGCTGCTGCAGGCGTCAGGAGCGCAGACGCCTCGCGAGGCATTCCGAGAGCCAGATACGCGCGTCCCATCGCGATCTGCACGAGCGCGCGGCGGCGTGGGCTCATGCCGAATCGCTCTTCGATGCGCCTCGCACCGACATCGAGAACTTCGCGAACTCGGATGCCATTGGAGCGATTCGCATTCGGAGTTGCGGTCTCGAACAGCTCGACGAGGAACTTGGCGAGTTCATCGGCTGCGCCGCGCTGAGTGATCGCCTCGTCACGCTGCCGTGCAATCTCGGCGTTCTTCTGCGATGTCGTCACGAGGAGTGCCAGCAATGCGATCATGACCAGCGCGACGGCACCGATCGGGTAGCGATAGCGAACCAGGAACTTGCGTGCGCGGTAGCCAAAGGAGTCGCTCCGCGCGTGAATCGGCAGTCCTTCGAGACATCGCTGGAGATCCTCGGCAAGCGCGGTCGCGCTCTCGTAGCGACGCTCGGGCTCCTTCCGAATCGCTTTGGCGATGACGGTGTCCAGGTCACTCCGAAGCGAGCGGCTCTGTGAATCGAGAGTTCCTGCCGCTCGGGCCGTGGCACTCGCCGGCACCGGCTCGCGATCACGAACGCTCGCGAGAATCGCGTCGAGAGTGCGGACCGTAATCGGTTGCGCGCGCACTCCACTCACGAGTTCGTAGAGGATCAATCCGAGCGAGTAGACATCGGTCGCCGTCGTGATCGGCAGACCCAGCACTTGCTCCGGACTCGCGTACTCCGGCGTGAGGACGAAGGAGCCCGTGATCGTGAGGTCGGGCGCAGGATCGGCAAGGTCGTCGCGGTCACCGAGTAGCTTGGCGATTCCGAAGTCGAGGAGCTTCGGCTCGTCTTCCGCGGTCACCAGGATGTTGCCCGGCTTCAGGTCTCGGTGGACCACCAGGGCACGGTGTGCGTGCGCCACCGCACGACAGACCTTCACGAACATCGTGAGGCGCGCACGCAAGCCCAGCCTCATTCTCGAGCAATGCTCGACCAGGTTCACGCCGTCGACGAACTCCATCGCGACGAAGGGCCGACCGTCCGCGGTGGCACCGCCATCGAGGAAGGCGGCGATGTTCGGATGACGCAGACCGGCCAAGATGCGCCGTTCGGTGCGCAGCCGGGCGAGGGCAGCGGGATCCACCGCGGCCGCACGCAGCACTTTGACCGCGACGGTCTGCTCGAAGTCGGCACCCGCCCGGCGCGCCAGGTAGACCACGCCCATCCCGCCGCGACCGAGCTCACGATCGACCGCGTAGCCGGCGATCACGGGCAACATAGATTGCTCTGCGCCCAGACCCTCCATCGCCTCGACGACCCAATCGGCGGGGAACAGCCACTGCGACGTCACCGGGCTGTCCTCACGATGGCAGGCGAGCAAGGCGCGAAGCTCGGTCGTCATGCCCGGCTCCGTCACCGCGAGCCGTTCGAGTTCGCCCTCGCGATCTGCCGTAGACAGCAACCGAAGCCGTTCGAACTCGGCGGTCAACCGTTCGAACGGGACTTCGTCGCTATGCTGCCCGCGTCGATCCACCGGATTCGATTCATCCATGTCCGAGACCGCGTCGTTCACTCAGATGCTCCAGCGCCACCGCAGCGGCGAAGACGTGCCTCTCGACGCGTTCTTGCCGGCGGTCTACGACGAGCTGCGCGAACTCGCCCGCCGACAACTGCGCCGTGAATCAGCCGCCACCGTGGAGCCGACCGCTCTGGTCCACGAAGTGTACCTGCGGCTCGTCGACCAGCGGATCGCGGAACTCGCCGATCGCCGCCATTTTCAGCGACTGTGCGCACGCGTGATGCGGCAGATCCTCGTCGATCATTCACGACGACGGGATGCGCAGAAGCGGGACGGCGCCCGCGAAGAAACTCTGGTGACCTGGCTGCACCCGCAAGCCGACGACACCGAGGCCAGGATCTCGGTGCTGGCCCTCGACGAGGCGCTGGCGAAGCTCGCGGTTCACGACGCGCGCAAAGCACAGGTCGCCGAGTTGCGCTGCTTCGGCGGACTGGCCATGGCGGAGGTTGCCGAGGCGGTCGGCGTCTCCTTGAGGACCGCGGAAGCGGACTGGTACTTCGCCCGCGCCTGGCTGCTGTGGGCGATGGATGCCGGGTGAGACTCGCCCGGTCGCAGTGCGCCGCATTTTCTTGGTGCACCAAGATTGCGGGCGATCGGCGGCCTTTGCGCATCCAGGGGCGGACCCATGAACCACCCCATTCGCAGCGCCGATCCGGCCACTTCTCTCCGACCCCGCCCGTCCCGTCGCCACCTCGGCGCGCTCTGCCTGGCAACCCTCGCCGCCTGCGGCGGTGGTGGTGGTGGTGGCGGCGGTGGCGGCAGCAACACCCTCGAACAGGCACTCAACACGCTCGGCGTGGACACGACCGAGACGCCCCGCGAAGCGGCCCCCGGAGTCCTGGTCGATTCGAGCAGCAGCCCGCTCGGCACCACCCCGGTGCTGGCGCGGACGAATGAACTGCTGCTCATGAACATCGGCACTCCGCCCTCCCAGGTCGGCGAACAGCCGCTCATGCTGTTCGACCTCACCGCAGACGACGGTTCCGCCGCCGCCGAGCAACTGCTCGCCCAGGATCGGACCCAGGTGCCCTTCTTGGATCGGCCGCAGGGCGCGTCGCGCGAGTTTCCCGCGACCACGACTTGGCCGGTCGCTGCCGACATGGACGGTGACGGCCTCGAGGAGATCGTCCTCATCTACCAGGCCGGCATCGAGACCCGCATGCGCCGCTACGACGACGAAGCTTCCGGCTTCGCCATGTCCGACGTGCAGATGGCGGCGAACGATCAGGTGACGAACATTCACGCGCTCGCCGTGGACCTCGATGGCGACAGCAAGGATGAACTCGTGCTGAGCCTGACCATGGGCGGGCAAGGCAAGCTCTCGGCGTTCCGATTCGACGGCACCGCGTTCACGCAACTCGGCAGCACGATCAGCCTGCCGCGCGACCTGCCGAGCGGCAGCCTGACCCTGCAGACGGTTGCCGGCAACGTCGATGCCGATCCTCGACCGGAGCTGGCAGTCGCGATCCAGGAAGTGAACTCGACCACCGGCTCGGCGCGAGTTCTGGTTCTCGACGACCTGGCCAATGCGTTCGCCATGCTGCGTGATGAGCTGTTCGTCGTTCGCGACCAGAATCAAGTCCTGCAGGTCGGCCTGACGGCAGCCATCGACTGCGGCGACATCGACGGCGATGGGCTCGACGAGATCGTGGTCGGCGGACTGACTCGATTCTCTCGCTTCTGCGAAGCCACCGAGCACATCGTGACGGCGATCGACGATCGCCAGCATCAGTTCGCGACCATCAGTTCGCAGTTCTTCAGCTACCACTATCCGGGCTGCAACAGCCCGACCGATCGTCAGGTCCGCATGGTCCACATGAACTGCTTGGACTACGACGGTGACGGTGTCGATGAGGTCGCGGCCAATCAGTTCATCTTCGAGGACTTCGCCAGTGCGTCACCGTTCACCGAGGTCCGGGACTGGCGCCTGCCCGATCATGTCGTTTGGAGCTCCTCGGGCTTCCACCACTTCGACCTGAACACCTGCAGCTTCGTCGCGGGGGACTTCGACGGTGACGATCGCGAGGATCTCGCGATCCACGCGAGTGAACTGTCCCACGTCGAGATCTACGGCCTCCCGGCGACAGGTACCACGACGACGAAGATTCGGGAACTCCGCGTCCTGCGCGTCGGCAGCCAGCATCCGGTCTATCCGCGCATCCTGCCGGTCAACGTCGACACCGATAGCCCGGTGTTGCGCCACTCGGAGGCCGAGTATCGCTTGATCTTCTCCGAGCCGGTGGTGCTCGCCGCGCTGGCCGCTCCGCCGACGCAGCAGGGAATCGGACAGAACGTCGCCGCCTCGTTCACGGCGTTCGGCAACACCACGTCGACGGGTAGCGAGCGTGAACGCTCGATCACGTTCTCCGCGTCGGTCTCGGTCGGTGTCAATCTCGACGGCGGTCCGCTCACCCAGTCGGAGTTCAGCTTGAAGGACACCTTGTCGGTGGCCGGCACGCGCACGCAGGGTCGCGCCTACGAACTGTCGCGCACGATCTTGTTCACATCGGCTCCGGACGAGGACCTCGTCGTGTTCACGACCGTGCCGGTCGACCAGTACACCTTCACCATCCTCTCGCACCCCGATCCGCAGCTCGTCGGCCAGAAGGTGATCGTGAACTACCCGCGTACGCCGGTGACCCTGCAAGCGGAGCGTGAGTTCTTCAACCGGACCGTCCCGAACAATGCGGTGAGGATCGACGAGTCGGTGTTCCGTCACGCCATCGGCGACGTGTCGAGCTACCCCACCGCCGCCGAGAAGAACGCTCGCCTCGGTTCGCAGAGCGGGCTGTTCGTAGGGCCGGTGGGCGTGGGCCAGGGCGGCGGCAGCACCGAAGTCACCCTGCAGGTCGGTTCCTCGGTCTCGTCCGGCGGCGCACTGGCGGTCGGCTACGAACGCGACATGGAAGCCACCGCCGGCGGTGTGCTGGTCGGCGTTTCGGTCGGAGTCGAGAGTGAGAACACGTGGCGCATCACGAGCGGCAGCTCCACCACCTACACCGGTGTCGTCGGTGCCATCGACGCGGCGAACTTCGCGGCGAATCGATACTCGTTCGGGCTGTTCACCTACGTGCACCGCGATGTGCGCACGGGTCAGCAGTTCCAGGTGCTGAACTACTGGGTCGAGCGCTGATCCGTCCCTCCAGCCCGCGACGATTTGCGCCGGAGAGGATCGCGCGCCGATTCGAGACGAGGTTGCCGACCCTTGCACACCGACGACGAGTCGGCGCTAGACTTTCGCGGCCTCCCCTCTCCGGCGCCTGAGTCGCTCCAGTGTGCCTGCTCGCGAACTCGTCTTTCGTCCGACGAGGCCGGGAGAGGCGTGGTCTGGCAGTCTCCGGTGCCGGGTTTCCAGAGGAAACCTCACCACAACTCGATGAAGACTGCCTTTCAACTCTCCATCTTGTCCCTGCTCACGCCCCTCTTGGGCGCGCAGGAACAAAGTGGCGCTGCCGCTGCTTGGGACCGTTTCACGGCCGACCAAGCACCCGCCACCTTCCACGCCGAGTGGAATCTCGCCACCGGCACCCCCGAGGCCATCTACGGTGACGGGCTCCGGGTGGCACCGCGCGTGATCGACCTCGCGCACGCGCGCCTGTTGTCGGGCGACGTGCTCGAGCGCCACGCCGACCTGCTCGGCCGCGGCGGCTCGACCTTCGTCGAGTCCATCGGCCAGCAAGTTCGCCACCTCTACATCTTCGTCTACGACCAGCAGTACGCCGGTCTCGAAGTCGTCAGCGGTCGCGCCGACGTGCGCCTCAACCAGAACGGTGTCGTCGGCATGTTCGGCGCCAAGTCGGTCGAGATCCCGGCAGGCTTCGTCACCAAGCCCGGTATCCCGATGGAGATGGCGTGGGCCATTGCGCACGACCACCTGAAGGTCCAACCGATGGGCCAGCAGTTGGCCATCGCGCCGAGCGGCAAGCTCGTCATCTGGGCCGATGTCGAGTCGAAGGTCCGGAGCCAGCCGCGCCTGTCTTGGCGCGTCGGCGTCGATGTTCGCAACGGCGAGGCGCTCACGGTCGGCGACGTCTACGTCGATGCGCTCACGGGCGAAGCGTTCCGCTTCGAGAACCGCGTATACCAGTGCGCGATGGGTCACGAGCACGTGACCGGCGAGCGCGCCGATCATGTCGAAGCCAAGGGCCACATCGGCCGCGAGATCGCGCGCAACCGCGCGAAGAATCATGCCGCCCTGCCGGTCGACATCACCGGCACCGTGCGGGCATGGATGAACAAGGGTGATCCCCTGACGCCGCGCACCAACGAGCCGCTCGCGGGCGTCCGCGTCACGGCGACGGGCATCGGTTCCGCACTCACGGACATCAACGGCAACTTCACCATCCCCTTCGCCGGCACCGGCAACGTGAGCCTCACGGTGTCGCTCGGCGCGGGCAACGGCGAGTTCCTCGGCAGCATCAGCCCGCTGCAGGGCACGCTGGTCTCCACCACCGTCAATGCGACGGCGGGCATCCCCGCCCAGATCCAGCTCCTCGCACCGAATCCTGCAGAGTTCGACTGGTCGCAGACGACGACGTTCTGGCACACCGATGACGTGAACCGCTGGGTGCGCGGCATCGTGGGCAACATCCCGACCACGCGCATCAACATGCGCAACATGACGGCGACGGTGAACCGCGCGTCGACCTGCAACGCGTTCTACACCAACAACACGATCAACTTCTACGCCACCGGCGGAAGCTGCAACATGACCGCCTACAACTCGGTCGTGTATCACGAGTGGGGTCACGGCGTCGACGATGCCTTCGGCGGGATCTCCCAAACGGATGGTCTGAGCGAAGGCTGGGGCGACATGCTGGCCATCCTCCGCCTCGCCGATCCGATCGTCGGTCGCAACTTCACCACCACCGGCGGCATCGTGCGCACTGCGCTCAATACCTTCACGTATCCCGCGGGTGGCGGTGTCCACCAACAGGGTCAGACCTGGATGGGCTTCGGCTGGAACCTGCGCGGTCGCCTCATCACCAAGCTCGGCGCTTCCGCCGGCGCCTTGGTGACCGAACAGATCATCGTCGGCACGCTGCCGGCGAACGCGACCAATCAGCCGAACGCCGTACGCGAAGTCTTCCTCCTCGACGACAACGACGGCAACCTGAACAACGGCACGCCGAACTGCACCGAGATCCTCGCCGCGGCGCAGAGCCGTAATCTGCCGACGCCGATCGCGCGTTGCTCGGGTAGCTGGACTGCCTATGGCCAAGGGTGCCCGGGTTCGGGTCAACAGCCGTCGTTCTGCGCGTCGCTGAATACCAACGGTGGTGCTCAGTTCTCGAACTCCTTCACGAACGAGTACTGCTACGGCAACGCGGCGACCACCGCTGGCGTGCTGGACGGCTTCCAACTGCACACCGTGTCGACGACCGGCGGCAACGCCACCGTCGAAGTCCGGGTCTACAGGGAGTCCTCTCCAGGGTCCGGCACCCCGTCGCAGACAGCGGTGAGCACCGGCAGCATCACGGTAGGCACTTCGGTCGGCTGGTACTCGGCGACCCTCAACTCACCGGTTGCGTTTGCGGCCGGCGAACGCCTGTGGATCTCGCAGCGTCAGTCCGACTCGATCCGTCCCGCCTCGCTGACCTCGGGTCAGACCGCGGCACTCACGACGTACTTCCGGCGCACGGCCGGCGGAACGACCTGGGGTGCTACCGGCTCGGTCCTCTGGCCGGCTTGGCGCTGGGTCTGCCAGGGCGGCGGCATTCCGGGCGCTCGTCCGCAAATGACCGGCAACGGTGCTCCGTTGATCGGTCAGAACTTCGGGGTCAGTGTGTCGCAGGCTGCACCCAGTGCTCCGGCGGCGTTGCTGCTCGGTTTCTCGAACAGCACCTGGGCTGGCCTCAACCTCCCCGCCGAGCTGAGCGCCTTCGGTGCTGCGGGTTGCTCGCTGTTGACCTCGATCGACATCGTCCAGCCTTCGGCCAGCAACGCCGGCGGTATTGCAGGCTGGACGATCCCGATCCCGAACGACGTCGCCCTGGTCGGCCAGCACGTCTTCTCGCAGGCGCTGATCGTGGACGCCCCGGCCAATGCAGCCGGCTTGGTGTTCTCCAACGGCGGCGACCTCGAGATCGGTCGTCCCTGAGCTCGCGCACACGTCCGGCGCTCGACGTCCGTGCGCGATGATCCTCAGCGATCGTCGCGCGCGGGCGAATCGACGCGGTAGATGTGCCCGTTGAAGCAGAGCACCAGCAGCTCGCCGTCGGGCAACTGCGCGAACGACGCCGGCGGCGCCGGTGCGCGGCCTAGCCGGGTCACCTCGTGCTCGCCCTTCGCACGGTCTTCGCGCACTGCCCAGACCGTGCTCAGCGCGAAGTCGGCATAGACGAATCGACCGACGAGATCCGGCAACGCCTTGCCCCGGTAGACGTAGCCGCCGGTCACGGAGATCCCGTCCTGACGTGGATACTCGGCGACGGGATCGACGAACTTCGCTCGCTGCTCGTCGCTGACTTCCTTACCCGGCGGAAACGGATGCGTCGCCTCCATGACGTTCCAGCCGTAGTTGCCGCCGCGCACGAGCCGATCGACTTCTTCGAAGAGGTTTTGGCCGACGTCGCCGCACCACAGTTCGCCGGTCGCCGCGTCGAAGGAAATACGCCACGGATTGCGCAGGCCGTAGGCCCAGATCTCCCCGCGCGCGCCCTCCGTCTCGACGAAGGGATTGTCGGACGGAATCACGTACGGCTTCTCTGCGGTGGCATCCCTCACGTCGATCCGCAGAACGCTGCCGAGGAGGGTGCCGAGATTCTGGCCGTGGCCGTGCGGATCGTTCGCAGCGCCGCCGTCACCCAGTGCGACGTAGAGCATGCCGTCCGGCCCGAACTCGATCGTTCCACCGTTGTGATTGCCGTAGGGTTGCTCGACGCGAAGAATGACCAGCTCGGATGCCGGATCGGCGACCACTGCGTCGTCCTTCTCACTCGTGGTGTAGCGCGCGATCACGCTCTCGCGCTGCGTGCGACGACCGCTTCCCCCGGTCTTGCGCGACCAATAGGTGAAGATGTGCCGGTTACCGTCGCCGTACGCGGGATCGAAGGCGAAACCGAGGAAGCCCTCTTCGTTGTGACCGCCGTTGCCGGGGTGGAAGCAGGTCGCCGACAGGTCGAGCACCAACTTCCGCTCGGCATCCTTCGCTTCGATCGGCAAGCGCCAAAGTCGGCCCGTCTGTTCGACGATCCAGTAGTGCCCGGTGTCGCCGGGAGAGGTCGCGAGGAAGATCGGCCGGTCGAAGCGTTCCTGGCCCGGAAAGGCGTCGGTGAAGCGGACGAGATCCGTTTCCTGGGCGTTACCGCAGGCGGCGACCAGGACGGCGGTGAAGAACGTGAGCGTGCGTGACATGGAATGGGGATCGGTGTCTGGGTTCTAAGCCATCCGCTCCGCGAGGCGAGCGTGGAAAGAGCACGGGCAGCCGGTCGCCCGGGCAGCCGGCAGCGCCGCCGCAGCGGATTCGTCGCTCATCGACTCCAGGTCGGACGCGGAGCTTCGTGCCCCGCCGAGGCGAAGCGACGGAACGAGAGGGACGCCTTCGTCCAACCGAAGACTCGGGGTCTGTGGCTGGCTCAGTCGGCGCGTTCGGGTTGCCACTCGAGCCACTCGACATCCGCGAGGTTCTGCATCCGCCCCGCCGGCTTCTCCCCGCCGCCTTCTTCTTGGCGATGAGCTGCCGCGACGAGAGTACGGACCCTTCGATTCGATCGCAGTTCGCGATCCGTCGAACCACCCGCGCATGTTCGAGCTCGACGCCTTCGACCCCCGCGAGGATGTCGATGCGCTCCAGCGGGCCCCCGATCCGAGGGATCATTCCTGGAGTCTGCAGTCGCGAAACGGGAGGTCCGCGAGAGGCGCACCGAACGCCGCCGGTGCCGCGAGCGTGCGGTGTGAGTTCTCCGCACTCGGCCACACGAACACGTCGA
>JBFXDD010000046.1:0-31639 GCA_050181465.1 Planctomycetota bacterium | reverse complement strand
TGCGGGGCGATGAAGGACTCGTCGCCGGGCGCGAGCACCGGGCCGTCCACTTCGACGCCGCCGATCGGATTCGGCCGATCGAGCACCACGACGCGCTGGCCATGCTCGCTCGCGGCCTCCATGCACATCCGCAAGGTGGCGGCGTAGGTGTAGAAGCGGGCTCCGATGTCCTGGATGTCGAAGACCAGGGTGTCGACGCCCTCCAGCATTTCGGCGGTCGGCTTGCGCACCTTGCCGTAGAGGCTCTGGATGGTGAGCCCGGAGCTGTGCTTGCCGTCTTCGATACGACTCTGGTCGAGGATGCCGTCGAAGCCGTGCTCGGGAGAGAAGATGGTCACCAGGCGGAACTTCGACTGCGCGAGGAATAGGTCGACGATGTTCCGACCTTGTCGATCGCAGCCGGTGTGGTTGGTGATGAGCCCTACCTTCGCGCCGGCGAGCGGCAGGTAGTCCTCGGCAACGAGCACTTCGAGTCCGGTCCGAACTCGCTCGGGCGTCTGCGCGCGCAACGAAGCGGCGGTTGCAGCGAGCGCGGCGAGGATGATGGCGACGACGATTCGATGGCAGTGATTCATCGGGCGGGGTGGCGGGGTCGGTGGAGGTCTCCCGGTGGACTTCGCTCCACGAGCAAGCTGGCGAGCAGGCCGGCCGTGAAGGTGATGATGCAGCCGATCAGCGCGTACCACGGCCAAGCGACCGTCGTGTAGCCTTGGATCCAGACCATCACCGCGGTGGCGATCCCCATGCCGACGAGCGCAGCCGTGCTGCCGGTTCGCCTGGTCAGCATTCCGAGCGCGAACAGGCCCAGCACGAGTCCGGTCGAGAGTCCGGCGATGCCGAGCACGCGATCGACGGTGCTGCGCTCGAAGTTGCGCACGCTGATCGCCGCGAGCACCAAGGCGATGCCGAAGACCGCAGTGGCGATGCGGGCACGTCGCAGGCGAATTCGATCGCTCGGTGCGGGCCTGACGCGATCGAGCAGGTCGTGGACGGTCACCGTCGCCGCCGAGTTCAGCGAACTCGACAAGGTCGACATGATGACCGCGAACAGCGAACCGAGCACGACACCCAGCAGCCCGGTCGGGAGGTTCTCGATGAGGAACTTGGTGAACACGCGATCGCCGTCGTTCGGGCCGAACGGGGGCTGCGGCGGGTGTTGCAGGAAGAACGTGTAGAGGGCGAGTCCGACGACCAGGAAAAACCCGAACTGCAGGAGTACGACCACCCCGCTGAGGCCGAGCGCCCAACTCGCATGCCGGCGATTCTTCGCGCACAGGTAGCGCTGCACCATGAGCTGATCCACACCGTGCGAGCCGATGCTCAACACGGTGCCGCCGACGATGCCGGCCCAGAAGTTCTTGTGCCGATCGAGCACGAAGTCGAAGTCGAAGATGCGCAGTTTGTCGATCCCGGTCGGGTTCTCGCGTGCCGTGTCGAGGACCGCAGCGAAGCCGCCGTCGATGCCGCGCAACAGCAAGACGAAGGCGATGACGGCACCCAGTGTGTAGACCACGAACTGCACGAAGTCGGTCCAGATCACCGCCCGCATTCCGCCGATCAGCGTGTAGAGGATCGTGACGGTCCCCAGAACGATGATCGACGTGATCAAGCTCAGTCCGGTCATCGCCTCGAGCACGAGTGCGCTCAGGCCGAGGCGAAGGCCGTCGGCGATCACGCGCATCCCCAGGAACAGCACGCTCGCGACCGGCTGGACTGCCCCGCCGAAGCGTTCGCGCAAGATCTGGTAGACGGTGACCACCTCGCCCTGGAAGTAGCGCGGCAGGAACACCGCGAGGATCACCAGCCGGCCGACGAGGAAGCCCATCGGCAACTGCACCCAGGTCAGGTCGCTCGCCCACGACACTCCGGGGATGCTCAGGAAGGTGACGGTGCTCGTCTCCGTCGCCACGATCGACGCGAGCACCAGCCACCAAGGCATCGAGCGACCGCCGAGCATGTAGTCGTTGGCGCTCGTCTGCTTGCGACCGATCCACGCTCCGAAGAGCGCGGTGCCGATCAGGTAGGTGCCGAGGACGACGAAATCGAGGGGCGCTACGTTCAACGGAGCCTTGGGCCGACGGTGAGCTGAGCCGCTCTCTATACTGTTTCCCCCTGCCCAACCCCACGCGGCACCGCACTTTCCGACTGCGCGGCAGCCATCGACATGAGCGACATTCCGAACGATTCTCACGCGAGCGATCCGCCGGCGCGCGATCCGATGGCACTCGGGCCACTGGAAGTAGGGCCACTGGAGCTAGGTCCGCCGGAACTAGGCCCGCTGGCGACCGAGGCCACCAATCCCGCGTCGGCGGAACTCGATCGCCTCGATCCGCTCGGCTTCGCGCGGCTCATGCACGCGCAGGATCTCTCTGCGGTGCGTGCGATGGACGCGGCGCTCCCATCGATCGCGCGTGCGATCGAGGCAGCGACGGAGCGACTCGATCGCGGCGGGCGATTGCTCTACTTCGGTGCGGGAACCTCGGGGCGTCTCGGTTTGCTCGATGCCGTCGAGTGTCCGCCGACTTTCAGTGTTCCGCCGGAGTTGGTCGTCGGCAAGATCGCCGGCGGCGAGACGGCGTTTGTGAAGGCGGTCGAGGGCGCTGAGGACAGTGCCGAGCTCGGTGCCGCCGATGTGGACGGCGAGCGGGTGGGGGCGCGCGATGTCGTCGTCGGGATCGCCGCGAGCGGGCGGACGCCGTATGTGCTCGGTGCGCTCGATCGGGCGCGCGCCGCCGGTGCCCTCACGATCGCACTGGCGTGCAATCGCGACTCCGTCATCGGCACGCGAGCGGACCTTTGCATCGAGATCGATTCCGGCCCCGAGGTGTTGTCGGGCTCGACTCGTCTCAAAGCCGGCACCGTCACCAAGCTCGCGCTGAACATGTTGAGCACCGGCGTGATGGTTCGGCTCGGCAAGACCTTCGGCAATCTGATGGTCGACGTGCAGGCCACCAATCAGAAGTTGGTGGCGCGATCGCAGCGGATCGTCGCGCTGGCTGCCGGGATCGATCCGGTTGCGGCTTCGGCGGCGCTCGAGGGGGCGGGTGGGGAGGTCAAGACGGCGATCGTCGCGATGCGGCTGCGGATCGACGTCGAAGATGCGCGCGCGCGGCTGGCCAAGCATCGAGGGCGAGTGCGTGCCGTGCTGGATGCCGCCGAGCAGGATCGCCGTGCATGAACTCGGAGATCGCGCCGTTCACATTGAGTGCGGAGGCGATCGCCGCCTATCACCGCGATGGATTCGTGGGGCCGATCCCGATGCTCGATGCGGCGCGGGTCGACGAACTGCGCGCGGCGATCGACGAGGTCATGGCCGATCTCGCGGCTCTCGAGCCGAAGCTTTATGAGGTCGAGCAGGCCTATCGTGAGCGTCCGCGCGAGGTCGTGTGTCATTTCCTCGGCGGTTGGCTCGTGCATCCGGCGCTGCGGCGCGTCGTGTTCGATCTGGCGGTGACCGTCCCGGCGGCGATGGCACTCGGTGTGACGCGACTGCGCTTCTGGCACGATCAAGTCTTTGCGAAGCCGCCGCGTCACGCGGGTGTCGTGCCGTGGCATCAGGACGAGTCGTATTGGCTGCGCACGACGCCGATCCGCCACATCACCGTCAATCTCATGTTGGACGACGCCGACGAGACCAACGGCTGTCTCCAGTTCGTTCCCGGCAGTCATCGTGGTCGACTGCTGCCGAAGTTGCCCTTCGACAGTCCGCTCGAGGCGCTGCGCGAGTCCTTGCACGCCGACGAGCTGTCAGCGTTTCGTCCGCGTGCGGTGTCGGTGCCTGCCGGACATGCGACGCTCCATCATCCGCGCACCTTGCACGGCTCCGGCGCCAACCGCAGCGATCGCCCGCGCCGTGCGATCGTCCTCAACTACATGGCGCCGGACACCAAAGTCGCCGACGACTCCGCGCCGCTCTTGCGCGGCGTCGATCGTCTGCCCAAGGGTGCGATCATCGAAGGGCGACACTTTCCGATCGTGGTGGATCTGGGGGTCGAGGTCGCATTGCTAAGTGCGAGTTCGATCTGAGCGTGGTGTCTTCGGGTGGTTGATAGGTTCCGTTACCCGTTCCCCCCAAGACATCGCCGAGGCACCGTTTCGGGGCCGAGTGTGGCACGACACCGCCAACGTGCCCCTCAGCACTGTACATTCGTGAGGAAGTTCCAACAGCCGCGTGCCGAGATCGCGCCCGTGATCGGGTCGCGGCGAACCCACTCGATGCGTTCCATGGCGAAGTCGATCTCCACCGCAGCGCCGCCGGCACCGGCGTGTTGCCAGAGTCGCTCGATCTTTGCGTTGTGGAGCGTCAGCTCCAGCGCGGTGCCGCGGGGATTCGCTCGATCGATCACATGGATGCGGACCCTCGCGAAGGACGACAAGTTCATCGTGGATCGCGCGAGGTCTTGCCAGCCGCGTTGCAGATACGCGCGGACCGTCACCCGCGGTGCCTGAGGGCGGAGGTCGTTGGGATCGGCTCGGTGAATTCCCGAGACCACATCGGTGCAATCGATCCACTGCCGGTAGCCGGCGCGGCTCGACTCACCGACCACGCCGGGAACTTCCATCACCGCTTCGTACGTGGCTCGCGCGACCGCGGCGAACGGAACCGAGGTCTCGCGATACTGCGGAGTGCCGTTGGTGCCCAGGTCCCAGGTCGTGCTGAACTGTTGGCCGGACGACGACACGAAGTAGGTCCACGTCACGCGATCGAACAGGAACTCGAGTTGGGTGCCGCTCAGCGTGCGGCCGTCCGCGCCGATATCGATCACCACTGCGCGGTCCAACACGATCTGCGCGACACGTAGCGGCGGGTTGCCCTTGGCGAAGACGTCGAGGGCTATCCTGCGGGCTGTGTGGCCCGGCTGCACGCCCGTGATGACCTCGGCCAGGAGTTCGGGCATGAACTGCGCAAACTCGCCGTCGACGACCAAGGTCGAGATCTTCGAGCGGGCCTGGCTACCGCCGCCGCCACTGCCACCCAGACCGTCGACGCGCTCGCCGAGCGTGAAGCCGGCCACGCGAAACCAGCCGACGTAGGCCGGCGGCGACGTGACCGGCCCTTGGAGGCCCGGCAGTTCCAGGTAGCCGAAGTAGAGCGGCTCCGGGGTCAGGGTGGAGGTCACCGCGACCTGTGGTCGGGCGACAGCGCCGAGGAGGAGGACAGCTACGAACGTGAGGGAGCGGATCGAGAGCATGGGAGAGTCTTGGAGGGGCTTCAGCATAGTGCTCGCTCGGCGGATTCTCGGCGGGCGGCTCGCATCCGATCGATGCGGCGCAACGATTCCCCGGCATGCCTCGTTCGCTCCCGCGCGACCTCGCGCTCGTGCTCCTGATCGCTCTGAGTGCTGCCTGCAGCACCACCTATCCGCGACGTGACCCTACCGGCGAGCCGTTTCCGAACGCGAGCGGAACCTCCCTTGCCGGTGAAGTCATCGCCTTACCGGAAGCCCTCGCCGGCGCCCCGGCACTCCTGCTGATCGGCTACGAACAGGAGACCCAATTCGACCTCGATCGCTGGCTGCTAGCACTGGATCAGGTCGGCTGGCGCGTGCGCACGCTCGAGCTGCCGACGATCCCCGGTCTCGTGCCCCGCATCCTCTCCGGCACGATCGATGCGGGTATGCGCCGCGGCATTCCGAGTGAGGACTGGGCAGCGGTCGTGACGGTCTACGGCGATGCCGCGAAGATCGCCGAGTTCACCGGCAACGAGAACGGACTTCCCGGTCGTGTGCTGTTGCTCGACGCCGCCGGCAAGGTGGTGTTCTTCCACGATCGAGGCTTCTCGGTCGCCACCCTGCGCCGGCTCGAGGCGAGTCGCGACGCGCTGGCGGCCGCGCGCTGAACCGCGGTTCGGGACGGCTCAGCGCCACAACTCGAACTCGAAAGGCCGGAATGCGGCGATGCGATCCTCCACTCGAGCGAGGCTTTGCGCGACGCGGTCGAACTCGGCGGCGAGGAGGTTGCTGTCTTCGCCCGGAGCGACGGACTCGCGGAGCTGTTGCGCGCGCGCGTCGCAGTCCGCCATTCGCTTCTTCGCAAGATCGATCGACAGCATCGTCTGCTGGATCCGGGTCCCGACCTTGGCGATTTCTGCCTTCACACTGTCCACACCCCAGTTCGGCGCCTGACCGGCCTTGACGAGGATGGTCAGTCGCTCCATCTCGTCCTCGAAGCGGCGGTGTGCTGCCGAATCGCTCGCGAGTTCGATCTCGAGGCGCGCGAGATCGTTCGCGCACTGAGTGCGATCCTGTTCGAGTCGCTCGCGGCGCGCGGCCAACTCCGATTCGCTGATCGTGGCCCGGCGTCGCGCGGCAACACCGTTCAGTCGTTCGACCAACGCATCGCGCTGAATCTGCAAGCGCCGCAGCGGCGCGGCTTCCAACCGAGCGCGAAGCTCTGCCTCGAGTACGCCGCCGACTCGCTCGAGCACTTCCAGGGCGGGCACCGGCGGCGCTTCGCTTCCGTTCTCGCTGGGCTCGAATCGGATGGACAGGGTGCCGACGAACACGCCCGGCGGTTGCGCGACATCCTGCGTGAACACTTCGGCCGACAGCCGGACGCCCTCGGGGGCTCCGAGGTTCTCGAGACGTTGCGACGACAGGAACGATCTCACCGATTCCGTCGACAGAGTCATCAGCGACTCGTCCGATCGGATTACCAAGACCGCGGATTGGGAGGAACTTTGCGCGTGGCTGCGGCCGACGGTGCAAAGCAGGAACGAGGCGAGTGCCGTAGCGAGGCGAATCGGTTTCATCGGTCGGTTGGGTCGGTGACGGATTCGAGGAGGCCTTTGGCGCGGAGTGCCGAGGTCGTGTCCGGGTAACGGTCGAGAATCACGCGGAGATCCGGCCGCGGATCCTTGGCTCGCACGGCGAGTGCGAACCGCACCGCAGCCGCACTCTCGCGGGCAGCGATCACGGCGAGGTTGGCGTCCAGTTGTGCGCTCGTTCCCGGTGGTGTGAATGCGCGATGTCGCGACTCGATCGGCCAGAGAGTCCAGGTCGAAAGCGCGACAGCGAGCATGGTGCCGAGCACGCCGCGGCGTACCGCGCGCACCCGCGCGGCGCGCCGCAGCGCCGCGACACTCGGCAGGCAGACACGCGGCCGCAGTTGTGTGCCTTCCGCGCGCAGGAGGCGTTCGCGCAGCTCATCCATCGTGGTCCTCCCCGAGCTTGTCGCGCAGTCGTTGGCGCGCCCGCGAGAGCCGCGCTTCGATCGCGTTGCGACGAAGGTCCAGCAGCGCGGCGATCTCGGCGGGGGTATGGCCTTCGAGGTAGTGGAGGACCAGCACTTCACGGTCGCGATGTCGGAGCCCGAGCAATGCCTCGCGGACGGTGTCGTCCACCGGCTCCCGACCGGGGTCGAAGGGTTCGTCTCCCGGCGCGAAGCTGGCCAGCACGATGCGTCGAGAGCGGCGGCGGGCGCCGCGGGCATGATTGCGCGCCGTGTTGACGGCGATGCGCCGCAGCCAACTTGCGAAGGCCGTCGCGTCGCGGAGGTGGAGCCGTCGGGTCCAGGCGGTGAGCAAGACCTCTTGAAGGACGTCCTCGATGTCCGCCGGCTGCGAGGGCCACCCGAGCAGGCGCCAGATCAGATGGACCAAGCTCTGTTCGAGCGGCCGCAGCGCCGCCGCGAAGGCGTCGCGCTCGGCGGCGTCGCGCGGGGCGTCGCGGTCGCGGCCGAAGCTGGCGAGCGCATCGAGGTTGAACACAGCGCCGGACATGGGAACGGGGTGAGCGAAAAGACACCGCTCGAGGGCCATCGCTGACAGAGTTTCTGCGGATGATTCGCGCCGCGGTCGTTCGACGGCCCGTGACTGTATTCCTTCGGTGGTCGACGCGGCCGGCGCGGGCTTCTGCCCCGCCGACTGGGTAGCGTCTGTGCATGCAGAAGCGAGTGGTCACCTGCTTCGTACCCTTCGACCGGTGCGTCACGACCGCCGATTCCTCGGCAACGCAGCGCCGCCGGCACACAACCCGTCGATCTCGATGAGCGGCGCCGATCCACGTGCGCGGTCGCGTTGGCCCGTCGAGCGGCGCATCTTCTGCAACCGCACCCTGAACATGCGTTCGATCGCCGTCGTCGGCTTCGACATGGACTACACGCTGGTCCACTACGACGTGCGGTCATGGGAGGAACGCGCCTTCGAGCACGTTCGCGAGCGCCTGCTCGCGTCGGGACATCCGGCCGACGATCTGCGCTTCGACGCTCAGGCCTTCGCCCGCGGACTCGTGCTCGATCTCGCCCTCGGCAACATCGTCAAAGCCAATCGATTCGGCTACGTGACCCAGGCCGCTCACGGGATGCGCATGCTCTCGTACGAGGAACAGCGTCGGGTGTACGGCCAAGTGTGGGTTCAGCTCGGCGAGCCGCGCTGGGTCTTTCTCAACACCCTGTTCTCACTGTCGGAAGCGTGCCTGTACGCGCAGATGGTCGATCTCTGCGATGCCGGTCGTCTCGACGGGCTCGATTACGCGTCGCTGTATTCTCTGATCGGTCGTTCGATGGATGCGGCCCATCTCGAAGGTGAGCTGAAGGCCGAGATCATCGCGGATCCCGAGCGCTTCGTGGTGCTCGACGACGACCTGGTGCGCGCACTCCTCGACATGAAGGATGCCGGAAAACGGCTCTTCCTCGCCACCAACTCGGAGTGGAACTACACGCAGCCGATGATGAGCTACGTCTTCGATCGCGAACTGCCGCGCGATGGTTGGCGAAGCCTCTTCGATCTGGTCATCACCCAGGCGCGCAAGCCGACCTTCTTCGACGGCGAGGCACACTTTTCCCAGGTGGGCGTGGACGGCAGTGCCGTGCCGTGGAGCGGTCCATTGCGGCCCGACCTCGTGCTGCGCGGCGGCAACGCGGGAGCGGTGCAAGCACACTTCGAAGTCGCCGGGGAGGAGATCCTCTACGTCGGCGATCACGTCTATGCCGACGTCCACGTATCGAGTCAGATCCGTCGCTGGCGCACCGCGTTGGTGCTGCGTGAACTCGAGGACGAGGTCCGGGCCGAGCGAGCCTTCGCGCCGGGACAAGCCGAGCTCGAGCGGCTGATGCGAGAGAAGGCGGTACACGAGGACGAGCAGGCGACGTTGCGACTCGCGTTGCAGCGCCATGCCCACGGCGCGCCGATGCCTGCCGGAATCGACCGTTCCGTCGGCGAGATCCATGAGCGACTGCGCGAGGTGCGCGCGCTCGTCGATGCCCTGGATGCGCGCATCGCGCCGCTCGTGCGCCGCGCGGCCCAACTCGGTCAGGCTCGGTGGGGGCCGTTGATGCGCGCCGGTAGCGACAAGAGCCGACTGGCCCGACAGATCGAGCGGCACGCCGACGTGTACACGTCCCGCGTTTCGAACTTCCTGCACCTCACTCCGTTCGGTTACCTGCGCGCGGCGCGCGGCAGTCTCCCGCACGATGCGGAGGGGTTGGGGGGCGAGGTCTCGTAGTGATGTCGAGGCAGAGGGTTCGACATGGGGCCGCGTGGCGATACGGGGTTCATCCGGCAGATCGATTCCCACCTTCGCACCAGGTGCCTCGGCCTCCCTTCGACATCCGGCTTCCTTGCCGCGATCATCCGCGTCGCTACCCGCTCTCGATCCTCGTCGAACTGCGAGACGACGCGAGTCGCACCGGCACACGATGAACTCGGCCGCACCCCGCGAGCGACTGCTCGCCCTCGATGTCTTTCGCGGCCTGACCATCGCCGCGATGATCCTGGTCAACAACCCCGGGAACTGGGGGGCGATCTACGCTCCGCTCCGGCACGCGGAATGGCACGGCTGGACGCCGACCGATCTGATCTTCCCCTTCTTCCTGTGGATCGTCGGCGTTGCGCTGGTGTTCGCCCTCGATCGCAAGCGAGCGGAAATCGGAACCCACGGCGCGTTGACGCGGAAGATCCTCCGCCGGGCCGTGGCGCTGGTCCTCATCGGACTCTTCCTCAACGCCTTTCCCGGCATCTTCACCGCTCCGCTCGAGACTTTTCGCACTCTGCGCATCCCCGGCGTGCTGCAGCGCATAGGGGTCTGCTATGCGATCGCCGCGATCCTCTTCTTGCGGGTGAGTACGCGAGGTCGCGTCGGCGTGATCGTCGGGCTCTTGTTCGGCTACTGGGCGGTGATGGCGTGGACACCGGTGCCCGGGATGGGGTCCGCGGACCTCGCCAGCAAGAGCCAGCAGATCGCGGCCTGGCTCGATCGAACGGTTCTCGGCGAGGCGCATCTGTGGCGCTCGGCCAAGGTCTACGACCCGGAAGGACTGCTCAGCACCCTGCCGGCGGTGGCCACGACCCTGCTCGGAGTCCTCGTCGGCGAGATCATCCGCACCGCAGGCCCGATCGAGACGCGCATCGCCAGGATCATGGTGCTCGGCTTCGCACTCGCCAGCCTCGGCCACGTCTGGGATTGGTTCTTCCCGATCAACAAGCCGCTGTGGACCAGCAGCTACGTCGCGCTGACCGCGGGCCTCGCGAGTTGTGCGCTGGGCGTCGCGCTCTGGGTCTGTGACGTGGCGGGGCGGAAGCGTCTGGCCGAGCCACTGCGCGTCTACGGGGTCAACGCGTTGACGGTGTTCGTGGGATCGGCTCTGGTCGGACGGATGCTGGTCGAAATCGAGATCGGCGACGAGAAGCTGAAGACCGTCCTCTTCCGCGCTCTTTGCGACAGTTGGCTCGACGGCAAGGCCGCATCCCTGGCCTGGGCGCTCTTGTGGGTGACCGGTTGGTATGCGGTGTTGCGTGCCATGGATCGGCGCGGCTGGCACCTCCGGGTTTGAGTTCGCCACGAGTGGGAGCGGGCCGCAGTTCTAGCCCTGATGATTCGTGAACGTCTGCTGCGATCGCCACAAGTCGCGCCCAGCGGCGTCGCTACGCCGGCTCCTCCCTGGCAGCGTAGCTACAGCTACGCTTCGGTCGTCGACCGTCGTAGCTCCTTCCTGGGCATCGACCTGTGTCGATCTCGCGACGACGTTCACGCCCAATCCGGGCTAGGCTACACTCCGTCGCCACCATGCGGTCTTCGATCCTCGGGTTGTTCCTGTTCCTGGTCGCCTCGCTTCCGGCTCAGCAGAGTTCCGACGTCGCCATGGGGGTGTTTCCCTTCCTGGTCGGCAACATGAACAACCGCGTGCAGGAGATCGTCACCACCTGCGCGCAGAACGACATCGACACGATCTACGTCAGCGTCTTTCGAACGACGTCGGCGCGGCGCGGGGAACTGTGGATCACCGACCTGCGCGGCACCTGGAACTCGGCGTGGGGATCGGTGCGACCGGGCGGGGCGGGGATCGAGCTGCGCTCTTTGGTTCAGGCTGCGCACGCGCGCGACCTGCGCGTGGTCGCGGTCATCAAGTGTTTCGACGACGACGTGCAACCGACCGACGCCTCGCATCGCCAGTATCTGCTCGATGTGATCGGCTGGTTGGTTGGCGGTTTCGAACCCGACGGGACCCCGACCTATGACATCGACGGTGTCGCCCTCGACTACGTACGTTTCGTCGGCGCGGGCACCGGCAACAACCCGGCGCTGGTCACCGGCTTCGTCGCCGACGTCAAGCAGGTGATCGGCGTGCTCAGTCTGCACGCCTATCTCATCGCCAATCGCTCGGCCTTCGACGGTCCGGTGTACGACGGCAACTTCGCGAGCTACTCCAGCGTGATCAGCTCGCTCTCGTCGCAGTTCGGCCAACACTGGGAGCAACTCGCCCAGCACGTCGATGTGATGATGCCGATGACCTACACCGCAGACGGCAATATCTACTCGACCTACGCGCTCCATCAGGGCTACGTGCGTCGCGCTTCGCAGTATTGCCGAACCGCGTGCAATCTGTCGGGGGTAGCCGGTCGCCGCGTCTGTCCGGTGATCCGCACCTACAGCGATACTTCGGAGACCACCACACCGCAGACCATCGATGCGTCGATCACCGGCGCTCTGCTCGGCAACGCCGACGGTTACCAGGCATTCCGCTACGCCACCATGCAGAGTTCGTGGTGGCCGGTGATGCAGCAATATGCGACGCCCGGGCAGAACTTCCCGGTGCCGGTCGTGAACGCGTCGGTGAGTGGGTTGACGGCCACGCTCGACACGAGTGCCAGTCGCGATCAGGACCAATCCTCCGCATCGCTCACGGTGAGCGTGGACTGGGACGGGGACGGCATCGGCGATGGGCCGTTTGCACCCAGCGGCGCTTTCACGGATCTGTTGCCTGGCACGTCGCCGCGCGTGTTCGGGATTCTCGTGCGCGACGCTCAGGGTCACCTGTCCGCGACTCGGCGGCGTGCCGGTGGATCCGCTGCACTGACCTTGCCGACGACCACGCAGTTCGCGAGCCAGGCGACCAACCTGCCGATCACGGTCGACGTCGGTCCTGCCGGCGCCGGCCACGCCTACCTGGTCCTCGCGTCACTGGCGGGGACGACACCGGGAGTCGCCTGGGGCGGCATCGCGGTCCCGCTGAACGTCGACGGTCTCACCGAGGTCTTCCTGCTCGCCGCGAACTCGGCCATCTTCCCGGGCGCGCTGGGGACCCTCGATTCGCAAGGGCGCGCGACCGCGACCTTGTTGCTGCCGCCGGGAGTGCTGGATCCGCTGCGCTTCCGAGTTCTCTCGTGGTGCGCGATCGGCAGCGACATGAACGCGCAGCCCGCGTTCGCCACCAACAGCGCCGGACTCTTGATCTTTCCCTGAGCCGCGTGCGTCGATTCCTGCGCGTGCTGCGGCGGATCGGGTTCGGTGTGCTGCTCGCGCTCCTGCTGCTGGAGATCACCCTGCAGGTGCTCCAGCGGACCTTGCATCCGGCGCTCTACACGCTGAATGCGGAGCTCGGTTGGCGACTGAGTCCAGACCTCGATCGCGTGCTCGCCGATGAGGATGGCCGCACGATTCGAATGCGAACCGGTGCCGAGGGGCTACGGATTCCTGCGAGGGCTGGAGCCGTGGCGGAGCGGCAGGGTGGTGTGCTGTTCCTCGGCGACTCGTTCACGATGGGCGGACAGGTCGAGGCCGAGGAGTGCTTCGCGTTCCTCGTCGGTCAAGAGTTGGCGTCGGGTCTGCCGTGCATCAACGCCGGAGTCGGTGGTTGGTCGACCTGGCAGGAAGCACTGGCACTGGAGGAACTGCTCGCTCGATTTCGTCCGCGACTGGTGGTGCTGGTGGTCTACGAGAACGACTTCGTCGACAACCTGATGCCCTACTTCAGCGGGCTCGGGCCGCGGCCTCACCTGTGGATCGACGGTGACGGGTTCGTCCACGGGATGCCATCGGAACCGGCAACGTTTGACGCGTTCCTTCCGGCAGTTCCCGCCGCGTTCTGGCTCTACCGGCACAGCGCGATCTTTCGTTCCTACCTCAAGAACGTGTTTCTGCCGCGGAATGCCGACGCGCTGGCCTCGCGGGAGGCCAGCGCGCGCGATCGAGTGAACGAGTCTGCGCAGCGCATCGCGATGGCGCACGCGCTCGAGGTCGTGCGTCGAGCCGTCGCGGCGACCGATGCCCGCTGGATGGTGTGTGCGATCCCGTCGCGTGAGCAAGTGCAGGAATCGGAAGCTCCGCCATCCCACGCATGGCTTGCAGCCAATCTAGAGGAACTCGGAGTGCCCTACCTGTCGCTGTGGCCATCGCTCAAAGAGGCGGGCGTCGCGGCGAACTACTATCCGAAGGACATCCACTTCAATCGACTGGGTCACGCGAATGCGGCGCGCGCACTGACGCCGGTAATTCGCGAGGCGCTGCGATAGTGACCGCGAAGAGTCGCGAACCGGATGGTCACCTCGTGAAGCTTCACGGCGTCGGCAGGCTGAACGCGGCGAGTACATCATCGACGGGTGCTTCCGCGATGGCATACAACGCGAACGGCCCGAGGCGCCGGCGAGTCATCGACAGATCGGAGTCCAGGGGAAGCTTTGCCCCCGGATCCTGAGTGGCAAGGAGAACGAAGACGCCGATCACCTGCCGATCGCGCCGCAAGAGAACTGCGACGGATCCGCCGGTAGAGAGCCCTCGGTAGCAGCCGCAGAGCTTCGCCACGTCGCCATCTCGAAAGCGGACCTGCTGCGAGAATCGCTCCTGGCAGAGCGAGGCGAGGTCCGAGCCCGGATCGCAGCAAGCCCCGATCTCCTCGGTCGTGGTTGCGTGAGCGTAGGCCGCGACCCAGAGGGCGCCGAGCTGTCGACCGTCGTGGCCCTCGGGCCCCACGATGGTCGGACGGGTCGCCAGGTAGATGACGAACAGGAAGACGGCCGCGGCAGCCGCAGTCGCAACAAACCGTCGTCGACTCGTCGACGATCGCGTCGCGGCGTTGGCGATGTTGACGAAGGTAGTCACCGCCGGCGCAGCGAAGGCCGCGCGAAGTCCGGCGTCGATGCGTTCGTCGAGCGGGTCTGGTAGCGGGTCCGTCATGGCCGTGGAGGGACGAATTCTCTGGCGGGTGCGAGCGCGCTGCGCAGCGCATTTCGGGCGCGACGAGCGTGACTGACCGCCGTGTTCTCGGGAATTCCGAGCATCGCGGCGATCTGGGAGAAGGGAAGTTCGCCGACGACTCGCAACAGCAATGTGGCCCGCGCGATCTCGGCTAACGAGGACAATGCACGGGTGATCTCGTCGGGAAGGTGTTCGCGCAACGACTCGAACACAGAGTCTTCTGCGGCGGTCGATTCGTCGACTGGGTCCGGCAGCTCGGATGGGTCGGTCGGGATCGGGCCTCGCTTCCGCCGCCAGTTCGCGGCGAGGTGCCGGGTGATCTGGGCGAGCCACGGCAGGATCTCGCCGTCGCTACGGGCCTGGGTTCGGCGCTCCCAGGCCACTCTGGCGGTTTCCTGCACGAGGTCCTCGGCCGACGACCGGCCGACCCACGCGGACGCCAACAGCCACAACGCTCGCCCATGGCGTGCGAAGGCGCTGGTGAAGTCGTCCGCGGTGAGTCCGTCGTCGCGCATGCGTCGGATCGAAGCTCAGGTCAGCGGTCGCAGCGCGGCCCGCATTCCGCGGTCGGCGCCGCCTTCGGAGCGACCGGGGCGGTTTCGCAGCAGGTCGGCGGGCAGCAGTCCGTGCGCGGTGCCGACGCGGCAGGCGTCGCGGGCGCGCAGCAACTGGGCGGGCAGCAATCCCGACAAGGATCGCAGGCTTGGCCCGAGCCCGAGGAGGAGGGGAGGAGGCAAAGGATGAGCGGGACGAGGCCCGACAGAAGTGGATTCATGGTGGATGTCCAATGTCGTGACCATGCCGTCAGCGTGCACTGAACCCAGATTTTCTCGCCAACCCGTGTCCTTGCATCGACGCGCTCAATCGTCCACCAGCGCATCGATCACGAGATCGGCGATCGCGCCGCGCAAGGGGAAGATGCGCGGGTTCTCGCGGCTGGGATGGACTCGGTTGGTCAGGAGCACGATGACGAGATCGCGCGCGGGGTCACATTGGATGGACGTTCCGGTGAAGCCCGTGTGCCCGAAGCTGCCGGGCGACAGCTTGGTGCCGCCGGGACCGCCGGGCACGAAGGTGTCCCAGCCCAGAGCGCGCGTCGAGCCCGGAACGACCGCCTGACGCTGAGTCGCCAGTCGCGCGGTAGCCGGTCGCAGCACGCCGCGGCCACCCGACAGATAGGCGATGCCCACCCGTGCCACGTCGCGCGCGGTCCCGAACAGGCCGGCGTGTCCGGACACCCCGCCCATCGCATAGGCGTTCTCATCGTGCACCTCGCCGCGGACGACGCGCTTGCGCCACGGGCAATCCTCGGTCGGCACGGCGTCGATGGGCGAACCCGAGCGCGCGAAGCCCGCACCGGTCATGCCGAGCGGAGCGAAGACGTCGGTGGCGACGTAGTCCGCGAAGTTCTTGCCCGACGCTTTCTCGATCAGCGCCATGGTGAGAATCAGACCGAGATCGCTGTACACGGTCGCGGTGCCCGGCGCCTTCGCGAGCGGCGTCGCGTAGACGCGATCGAGAATCTGCGCCTTGCCGCTCGTGTCGAGAAAGAAGCGGATGTAGGCCGGGAGTCCGCTCGAGTGCGTCAGCAGATGGCGCAACGTGACTTGTTCCTTGCCCTCGCCGGTGAAACTCGGCAACCACTCGACGATCGGTCGATCGAGAGCGAGCTTGCCCTGGTCGACGAGGCGCAAGGCGGCGGGAGTGGTCGCACACACCTTGGTCAGCGATGCGAGGTCGAAGTGCGACGACGCGCGGATCGGTGGGGAATCCGACGCCCAGGTCTCGTGCCCGACCGCGACCTCGGCGACGATTCGACCGCGCCGCGCGACCAGCGCCACTGCGCCCGGCGCGACTTTGTCGTCGATCCCTTGACGCAGGCGCGCGCGCAGTCGATCGGCGAGATCGGGCGCGAAGCCTTCGACACTGGGCGCGACACTCGTCAGCTCGCCGTCGACAGGCAAGAGGGACAGCCCGGCGCCGCGCTTCGCGATGTCGGGCAGCGTGACCGGGAGGCGACCGGTCGCCGGACCGTCCCCGCGCAGCAGCCGCGCCGCCGCGCTCGCGGTCGCCTCCGAAGTGCCGTACGCCAGCACCACCGCCGCGCTCGGCGGCAACTTCGCCGCCAGGTAGGGATTGCCGAAGATCACGGTCACGGCACGCTCGCCCAACGCATCGATGACCTTCTCGAGCGGCGCGGGCAAGCTCGGCTTGCGAGTGCGGAGACCAAGCACCGCGATCGCGCCGCGCGCGCGCGCCGAGGTCAGCATCTCGACGGCGGCGGCCGCCTGCGCGGCGTTCACGTCGGCTTCGAGGCGGAGCGCCGAGAAGCGCTCATAGGAGTCGCTCAGCAGCGTGCGGAATGAGCCGCCGGCTTCGTCGATGCGGCCTTCGACGAACTCGACGAGTGTCACCTCGTCGGCCGACAGGGGGAGATCGCCGTGGGGGTCGCGCAGGATCGTGAGACCTCGTTCGGCGCACTCACGCGCCAACTCGATCGACGATGCCGCGCCGATGGCGCCGAGGTCCGTCGACGGTGGCGCGTTCGCATCGAGCAGCCCCGCGCGCGCCTTGAGATCGAGAATGCGCGCACACGCGGCTTCGAGTCGTGCGGGATCGAGCGTGCCCGTCTCGATCGCCGTAGCGATCGCCTTCGCGCTCGCACGCGGGTCGACCGGCATGAGGAGAAGGTCGGCGCCGGCACGCAGAGCACGCAGCGCAAGGTCCTCCCGCGAATCGCCGGGCAGGCCCTTCATCTCCAACGCATCGGTGACGATCACGCCGCGGAAGCCGAGTCGCTCGCGGAGAAGGTCGGTCAGGATCTTCTTCGACAGGGTCGCGACGACACCGGGTTCTTCACCGAGCCCGGGCACCGACAAGTGTCCGGTCATGATCGTGTCGAGACCGCTGGCGATCGCCGCGCGGAACGGCAGCAACTCCACGGCGTCGAGTCGTGCGCGATCGCCGGTCACGGTCGGCATCGCCAGATGCGAGTCGATCGCCGTGTCGCCGTGACCGGGAAAGTGCTTTCCGGTCGCGAACACGCGCTCGTCGCGCATCCCGTCGATGTATGCCACTCCCAGGGCCGCGACGCGGTGTGGATCCTCACCGAAGGACCGCACGTGAATGACCGGGTTCGCCGGGTTGACGTTCACGTCCAGGACCGGTCCGAAGATCCATTGAAAGCCCAAGGCGCGGGCCTCGCGCGCCGTCGCGGCAGCGGCACGTCGCACGAGTTCGCTCGAGTTCGCGGCACCGAGCAACATCGCCGGGCCGAACTCCGTCGCGCCGCGCAGCCGAAAGGCGACACCGGTCTCGAAGTCGCCGGCGAACAGCAGCGGCACCTTCGCGCGTGCACTCAGATCGGCCACCAGCCTCGGCGTATCGGCGACGGATCCAATCGACAGGATCACACCACCGATCCCGACTTCCTCGACCCACTCGCGCAGCTCGTCGCGTCGCGGATAGCCGTCGTCGAGCCGCGTGAGGGACCAGCCCATCATCAGTTGCGCGGCCTTCGCCTCGTTCGACAGTGTGGCGAGCAGTTCTTTGGCGCGCGGGTGGAGTTCTTGAGCCGGCACCGACTGCGGGGAAAGACCGGTGACGGCGAGCAGGACAGCGAGGGCGCACCTTGGCATCCGTGGAACGATCCCCGATCGGGGCGGCGGGTCAATGTTGCTTCGCCGGCCCCCCGGCCCGAACTGTCCGCGAACGTCGACGGCGATCGCGGCGAATCGCGCCTAGCCCGAACTATTCGTGAACGTCTACTGCGATCGCCACAAGTCGCGCCCGGCGGCGTCGCCACGACGGCTCCTCCCTGGCAGCGTAGCTACAGCTACGCTTCGGTCGTCGACCGTCGTAGCTCCTTGCTGGGCATCGACCTGTGTCGATCTCGCGACGACGTTCACGAATAGTTCGGGCTAGTCCGGGCTAGCCGCGGCGGCCCACGCTGGATCGCGCTCGCGCGATCCGACACGATCCCGCGCCATGCTCGAGTCCAGGGCGCCGTATCGACCGATCGCCGTCGGTTTCCATCTCCTCGCCGTGCCCTTGGTGCTGGCGGTGTTCCTCGAGGCGACGACCTTCGGCCGCATCGCCAACGCGGTCGCCGCGGCGGTCATGATCGGACTCGGCGGACTGATGTGGGGGAAGCGCGCATGACCGCGGCGGTGACCCTCAGCGGTTGGGATTGGTTCTTCGTGGCCTGGTTCATGGCCGTCACCCTGGGTGTCGGGCTGTGGTACGGACGGCGCGGCAGCCGCAACCTGAACGAGTACTTCCTCTCCGGACGCAGCCTGCCGTGGTGGGCCTTGGGCACGTCGATGGTCGCGACGACGTTCGCGGCCGACACGCCGCTGGTGGTCGCCGGTTTCGTCGTCGAGGGCGGGATCGCGCGCAACTGGGTGTGGTGGAACTTCCTGTTCGGCGCGACCTTGACCGTGTTCCTGTTCTCGCGCCTGTGGCGACGCAGCGAGGTCGTGACGGAGATCGAACTGATCGACCTTCGCTATGAAGGTCGCAGTGCACTCGGCTTGCGGGTGTTCAAGGCCTCGTATCTCGCGTTGGTCGTCAACTCGATCATCTTCGGCTTCGTGACGAAGGCGATGCTCACGGTGGTGGAGGCCATCTTTCCGGGCGTGGATCCGGTGCTGGTGGTCGGTGTGCTCGTGCTGGTCACGTTCGTCTACACCGCGGCGTCGGGGTTGTGGGGAGTCGTTGCGACCGACGTTCTTCAGTTCGTGATGGCGATGCTGGGTTCGGTGCTCCTGGCGTGGATCGCGGTCCGCGAAGCCGGCGGTCTGTCGGCAACGGTCGAGCGCGCGGAGGCGAGCGCCGTCGCGGCGGGACGCGAGCACTTCCTCGATGTGGTGCCGAGCGGCTGGGACGCCTTCACCGTGGGCGTGCTCATTCTCGTGCTGGTGAACTGGTGGGCGGTGTACTACCCCGGCGCCGAACCGGGCGGCGGCGGTTACGTCGCGCAGCGTATGATGGCGGCGCGCGACGAACGTCACGCGCGCGCAGGGACGCTCTGGTTCGTGTTTGCGCACTACGTGCTGCGACCGTGGCCGTGGATTCTCGTGGCCCTCGCCGCCATCGCGCTCGAGCCGCGCTTCTTGCTCGCCAAGGGTGTCGACGGTGCGCTGCCCGCGGAGTCGGCGTATCCGTGGACCTTCCAATTCTTGCCGGTCGGTCTGCGCGGCCTCGTCGTGGCGTCGTTCCTCGCTGCCTACATGAGCACGATCACCACCACGCTGAACTTGTCGGCGAGCTATCTGGTGAATGACGTGTGGTTGCCGTTGCGCGGCGCGCGCGGTGAGTCGTCGAACTCGTCGCACACCGAGCGCCACCAGGTCTGGGTTGCGCGGCTCGCCGTCTTGGTGGTCGCTGTGGTCGGTGCGATCGTCTCACTGCAGCTCGTGCGGGCCGGCGACGGCTGGACTTTCATCATGGATCTCACCGCCGGCTCGGGGCTGGTGTTGATCCTGCGCTGGCTGTGGTGGCGAATCAGCGCGTTCAGCGAGATCGCAGCCATGGCGGGATCGGCGGTTGCCTTCCTCGTCGTCCGCAAGGGCGGCCTCGACGCCGAACTCGCGGCGTGGACCGGTGCCCCGAAGAGCGAGATCGGGCTGTGCGCGATCGTGTTGGTGTCGACGATCTGTTGGTTGCTCGTAACCGCGCTGACTCCGCCGGTCGGCGAGTCCAAGCTGCGCGCGTTCTACGCTCGAGTGCGGCCGGGCGGTGCGTGGGGTCCGATCGCTCGCCTCACATCCGTTCCTTCCACGCGACTCTCGCGCGACGTCCTCCTGTGGCTGGTGGCGACCGCGGTAGTGTTCGCCGGGCTGTTCGGGTTGGGTTCGTTGTTGCTCCTGCGAACGACCACGGCGTTGGTGAATCTCACCGTGATGGTGATCGGTGCTCTGGCGATGCGCTCGTTGTTGCGTGCCGAGGCCAGGGCGGACGAGCGCACGCCGGCCGGCGGTGAGGGCGTGCGGTGAAGGTCTCCGTGCGCTGCTTCTCGACCGTTCGCGAACTCTTCGGCGTCGATGCGCTCGAGGTGGACCTGCCCGAATCGGCGACGGTAGGTGATCTGGAAGCCGAGATGACACTCCGACGACCAGACTTCGCCCGCCTTCCACTCGCTCGTGCCGTCAACCGCGGCTATGCCACGAAGGCCACGGTCTTGCGCGAGGGCGACGAAGTGGCGTTCATTCCGCCGATCAGCGGCGGCAGTACTCCGCCGTCGCCGGCACGAGCGCTGTTCCAGCGCGAACCGATCGACCCACGACCGCTCGAGGCGCTGGTGCGCAGCGATCGCGACGGTGCGGTCGTCACCTTCCTCGGGGTGACGCGCAATCACCACGAGGGTGCGAGCGTGGTCCTGCTCCGTTACGAAGCCTACGTCGAGATGGCGATCCCGATGCTCGAGCGGATCCTCGACGAGGTCGGGCGACGCCATGCGATCTCGCGGGCCGTCGTGCGGCATCGGCTCGGCGAAGTGCCGATCGGCGAGGCATCGATCGTCGTCGTGGTTGCGGCGGAACACCGGGCGCCGGCTTTCCTAGCCGCGGCAGAGATCATGGATCGAATCAAGGCGGAAGTGCCGATCTTCAAGCAGGAAGATCTCGCCGGTCCCGGGGGCGGAAGCCGGTGGGTAGGCGAGCTGCCGCACTAGCCCGGACGATTCGTGAACGTCGCCGCGAGATCGCCGCCGGACGCGACTTGTGGCGATCGCAGCAAGCCTTCGCGAATCGCCAGGGCCGAGGTCGGCCCGATCTGCGGGACCCGGAAACGCGCATTTGGCGGAAGCGGACTCACCTGCGAAGATCCCGCCACCCTCATCATGAAGATTCGATTCGCTGCGACGACCAAGGACATTCACAAGGCCGAACTCGTCACCGGCTTCGCCGCCGACGGCCGCCGTCCCACGCTCGCCACGGTGTTCGCCGCGAGCGTCGGCGCGGCCGACGAGACCGGCGATCTCTCGCGTGGCGCGCGAAAGTGCAGCTTGTTCTACGGCGGCGGCCGCAATGCACCCAAGCGCCTGGGCTTCGTCGGTCTGGGCAAGCAGGGGGAAGTCGGTACGGAAGAACTGCGGCGTGCCGCAGCGGTCGCGCAGCAGCACGCGGAGCAGATCGGCGTCGGCGGGTTCGAACTGGTTCTGGGTGACGACGATCACGCCCGCATCGACCCCTTCGCAGCAGGAGCGGCGATCGCCGAGGGCTTGGTACTCGGTGCCTATCGCTACGAGCCGCCGCGCAAGGAGAAGCCGAAGGCGCGCAAGGGCCAGAACGTGCTCGTGCGATATCTCGGACGCGGTCGCGCTGCGTTCGAGCGCGGTTTCGAGGTCGGCCGACTCGGCGCCGAAGCGACCAACTGGGCGCGCGATGTCGAGAACATGGCGCCCAATCATGCGGATCCGGCCTACCTCGCGAAGATGGCCAAGAGTCTGGCGGGAGGTTCGATCAAGGTGCGCATCCTCGAGCGCGCCGAAATGGAGAAGCTCGGCATGGGTGCCTTGCTCGGTGTCGCACAGGGCAGCGCCAAGCCGCCCAAGTTGATCGTCCTCGATCACCAACCGCGCGGTGCGAAGCGAACGGTATGCGTCGTCGGCAAAGGCCTGACTTTCGATACCGGGGGGATCAGCATCAAGCCGTCGGCGAAGATGGACGAGATGCGCTACGACATGTGCGGCGGCGGCGCGGTGCTCGGGTTGTTCCACGCGCTGCGCAGCGGTGGGCTCGAGGACATCGCCGGCAAGACGCGCATCGTCGGTGTCGTCGCGGCAGTCGAGAACATGCCCGATGCGGATGCGCAGCGGCCCGGCGATGTCGTGCGTGCATGCGACGGCACCACGATCGAAGTCCTGAACACCGATGCCGAGGGTCGGCTCGTCTTGTGCGATGCGTTGGCCTGGGCGATCAAGACCTACGAGCCGAGCAAGGTGGTCGATCTCGCGACGTTGACCGGGGCGGTGATCGTCGCGCTCGGCCACGAGTGTGCCGGCATCATGGGAAATCACGATGGTCTCGTCGCCGAGCTGATCGCTGCCGGCAAGTCCGCCGACGAGCCTCTGTGGCAACTGCCGCTCTGGGCCGAACACAAGGAGCAGGTGAAGAGTCAGTTCGCAGATCTCGCGAACATCAACGGCTCGCATCACGGAAACGGCACGATCGCCGGTGCAGCCTTCCTCGCGCACTTCGTCGGCAACACCCCGTGGGTGCACCTCGATATCGCCGGTACCGCCTGGGGCGGTCGTTCCAAGGACTACTATCGCGGCGGTGCGGCGGGCACGGCCGTGCGCACGCTATTGGCCTGGTGCCGCGGTCTGAAGTGAGCGGTCGCCTCCGCAGCCTCTTTCTCGCCGCCCTCCTTGTGCTGGCGGGCTGCGGCGCCGAGAGCGAAGCCGCGCCGGCTTGGAGTCGCGACTTGCCGGGGCAGGTCGTCGCCGTGGTGGATGGCGCGGTTCCCGATTCGCTGTTCGAAGCGATCGGGCGGATCTCTGGTCGTCTGGGACTGGAGCTCAGAGAATCGGCTGGCGGGCGAACCACTTGGATCGCGCCGGCGGTCGAAGTCGGCTACGCCTCGCTCGCCGAGTCGTCGGCGTTTCGCGAAGCGTGGCAGCGGCGAAGCGCCGCCGCGGCCAACTCGCGCGATGCTGCCGCGATCTGGGCCTTCGTCGATCTCCAGATCTTGGTCGACAGTCTGCGCGCCACACTCCAGCGCGACGCGCCGCGCGCACTCGGCCTGATCGATGCCCTCGGCCTGACCAATCTGCGATTCGCGGTCGGCGAGTTCACGACCAGCGATGCGACCACGACCATGACGGTCGACGTGGTGAGCGCGTCTCCCGAAGCACGACCCGCGGCATTCCTCGCTCCCGCCGATCGGCGACCGAGCTTGTTGCCGCCTGCCGCGGCCGACGATCGTGCCGCGATCGAGATCCGCTTCGTTCCAGCCGAGGTCGAGAGCGCGATCGGCGCGTTCACGGCGGTCCTCCAAGGCGATAGCCCAATGGGCATCCTCACGATGGCGGGCGGCCCCTTGATCTCGAGCGCCAAGCGGGCGATCGCGGCGGGCGATGGACGACTGAGCCTTCGCCTCGCGGTCGACGGCGCAGCGGCGATCGCCATCGGTGCCCGCGATCCGCTCGAACTCCGCGAGGCGCTGGCATTTCTTCGCCGCCGCCCTACCGACGAATCCGGCGTGCTGCCGTTTCAGTTCCTCTTCATCGAGCGAGCCGACCACCTGCTCCTGTGGCGCGGTCGTGAGCCGAGCGGACTCGATCCGTCAGAGCTGCGCGCCGCCGCTTCAATGCTCCTGCGAGAAGGGGATCGAGCACTGGATCTCCGAGTGGATAGGCAGCCGTCCGCCGATCTGCACATTCGTGCTGTTCTGCGCTGATTCCAGCTCTCTTACCCATCGACCCGACTTCCGTTCGCTCCCACGCTGGTCATGACCGATTCCGTGTATCCGCCGCCGTCGTCGATCACCGCGAGTGCGCACCTGCGCTCGATGGACGAGTACCGCGAGATCTATCGTCGCTCGATCGAACACGCCGACGCGTTTTGGGCCGAGCAGGCGCAGCGACTGAGTTTCCATCGCCCTTGGCAGCGGGTGCGTCACGAGGACTTTCGAACTGCCGACATCCGATGGTTCGAAGGTGCGGGAATCAACGTCGCCTTCAACTGCATCGATCGTCATCTGCCGCAGCGCGCCGAGCAGACAGCGATCCTGTGGGCGGGTGACGCGCTCGGCGAGTATCGACATGTGACCTATGCCGAGCTGGCCGCCGGCGTGGGGCGACTCGCCAACGTGCTGCGCGCGCACGGCGTGCAGAAGGGTGATCGTGTGTGCATCTACATGCCCATGATTCCCGAGACCGCGTTCGCGATGCTTGCGTGCGCCCGGATCGGCGCGGTGCATTCGGTGGTGTTCGCGGGATTCTCCGCGGAATCGCTGCGCGATCGCATCCGCGATGCGGATTGCAAAGTGGTTCTGACGGCGAACGAAGGCCTGCGCGGCGGCAAGACGATCCCGCTCAAGGCGACGGTCGATCGTGCGATCGAAAGCACGGCGGTGCGGACCGTGCTCGTCGCGCGGCGAACCTCGTCCGTCGTTCCCATGAAGGACGGTCGCGACTTCGATCTCGGCGAGGAGATGAACAAGCAGCGGCCGTTCTGCCCGATCGAAGTCGTGGATGCCGAGCATCCGTTGTTCCTGCTCTACACGTCGGGATCGACGGGGAAGCCGAAGGGGCTCCTGCACACCTCCGCGGGCTACCTACTGCATGCGGCATACACGCACGAAGTCGTGTTCGATCATCGCCCCGGCGAGGTCTACTGCTGCGCCGCCGATGTCGGCTGGATCACCGGGCACACCTACATCGTCTACGGCCCGCTCGCCAACGGGGGGACGACGGTGATGTTCGAGTCGGTGCCGGTGTATCCCGACCCGGGGCGCTATTGGCGGCTCGTCGACGATCTCAACATCACCACCTTCTACACCGCACCGACGGCGCTGCGCGCGATCGCCAAGGCCGGAGACGAGTACGTGCGCCGTCATTCCCGCAAGAGCCTGCGCGTGCTCGGCACGGTCGGTGAGCCGATCAATCCCGAGATCTGGCGCTGGTACCACGACGTCGTCGGTGAAGGTCGCTGCGCGATCGTCGACACCTGGTGGCAGACGGAGACCGGCGGACACATGATCACGCCCATTCCCGGTGCGACGCCGACCAAGCCGGGCTCGGCGACGCTGCCGTTCTTCGGGGTGCGGCCGGTCTTGCTCGATGCCGAAGGTCGCGAGCTGAGCGGGAACGGCGTCAGCGGCAACCTCTGTATCGCGGGTTCGTGGCCGGGGCAGGCACGCTCGATCTGGGGCGACCACGAGCGATTCGTCGCGACCTACTTCGCGACCTACCCGGGTTACTACTTCACCGGCGACGGCTGTCGGCGAGACGAAGACGGTTACTACTGGATCACCGGTCGCGTCGACGACGTGCTGAACGTCTCGGGTCATCGACTTGGAACCGCCGAGATCGAGAGTGCGCTGGTGGCTCATCCTGCGGCGGCAGAGGCGGCGGTGGTCGGGTTCCCGCACGACATCAAGGGACAAGGCATCTACGCCTACGTGGTGCCGGCGGCGGGCGCGGCTCCCGGTGAGAACGGCCGCGACGAGTACTGCGCGGAACTGCGTGCGAAGGTGCGCGAGGTCATCGGCGCGATCGCCAGTCCCGATCGCATCCAGGTCGTTCCCGGACTGCCGAAGACACGCAGCGGCAAGATCATGCGGCGCATCCTGCGCAAGATCGCGGCCGGTGAATACGAACAGCTCGGCGACCTGACGACACTCGCGGATCCCGCCGTGGTCGAGCGCATCGTCGACGATCACCGCGCCGGCAAGACTGCCTGATCAGGACCGGCCCAATCCATGAGCGCAACGCCTGTCTTGGTCGAGATCGCAGTCGAGTCCGGCGATGGTGCCCTCGCGGCGCAGCATGGCGGTGCGGATCGCGTCGAGTTGTGTGCGGCGTTGGAGCTCGGTGGACTCACGCCCTCGGTCGGTTGCGTGGCCGAGACGCTGGCAGCGACGAACCTGCCGGTCTTCCCGATCGTGCGCGTGCGTCCGGGAGACTTCGTGCTGAGCCGGCGCGACGTGCGCGAGATGGTGCGCGACATCCGGGCGTTCGTCGCGGAAGGAGTCGCCGGCGTGGTCTGTGGCGCGGTGACGCCGGACGGCCTGGTCGATCGGTCGGCAATGGCCGAGTTGATCGATGCGGCGGCGACTCTGCCCGTCACGTTCCATCGCGCCTTCGACCAGGTTCGCGATCCGATCGAGGGGATCGAAGATCTCGTCGAGCTCGGGGTCGCGCGCGTGCTGAGTTCGGGTGGCGAGGTCGATGCGGAGATCGGTGCGACGAATCTCGGCCGCTGGGTCCAGGCCGCGGCCGGTCGCCTCGTGATGATCGCCGGCGGCGGGGTGCGGGCGCGCAACGTGGCGGGGATCGTCCGCACCGCGGGGGTGCGTGAGGTGCATCTGTCGGCCGCCGGCACGGTCGACGGTCCCATGCGTTCGCGAACGGCACGGGTGGACTTCGCGGTTCCGCCGCGCGCAGCGTGGTCGCGGCGAGTGACGCTGGAGTCGGAAGTGCGAGCGACGCTCGCGGCGCTCACCGCTCAGTGACCCTCGAAGTCGAGCTGCATCGCGCGGCGTGCGAACTTGCCGGTCGAAGACTTGAGCACGCGCGAGTAGGTGCGGGGCGTGCGATCTTCTTCGTCGAGGAAGACGTGAATCACGTGATCGAAGGTCACCATCCACCGCGCGGGGTCGAAGGGAACGCGACCCTTCGCCGAACCCGGCGGAACGAGGTCGACGAACATCGGCGTGACGCCGCGATAGCGCAGCATGTCCAGCAGTGCTGGGATCATGAAGTCCTGGTTCTCGAGCAACGGGAATCGATCGCTGAGGCGATAGATGTTGTCGAAGGCCACGCGCGTGACCGGCTCGCCGTTCTCGGGTTCGGTGAAGGCGAGGAGGTCCCACGTGAACTTGCCGGCGCTGATGAATTCCGGATGCAGGTAGAGCACCCGAAACTGCGGCACGAACTCGCCGTCACGCAGGAGATCGCGGGCCAGCGCCGGCTCGCGCTCGGCGATGCGCAACAGCGCGTCGCGATCCTCTTTGGTCGAGACCAGCAGCACCTGTTCGCCGCGCGCGCAGCCGGCGGCGAGGAAGCGCATCGCCAGGTAGGTGTAGCGTGTGCCGGGCTCCGCGAGCAGCACGGTCGACGAGCCCGAAGTCGGTCCGGTGCCGTCGAGGAAGCCGGCAGTCAGGTCGCGTTGCCCCATGTCCAGCGTCTCGCGGCCGCGGGCGGGAACGGCACCGCCGTGAGTGTCGCGCGCGATCGAGAGCTGTGCGGCGACCGAAGGATAGACGTGGATCCCGGGTCCGCGTTCGTTGCGAGCACCTAGGTAGCTGTCGCGCAACACGCCGCGACCGGCGATCGAGAAGTGATGCACGCCGCGGTAGTAGTACTGGTGCCGCGCCTTCTGGATCTCGAGCGTGCGCGCCTTGAACGATTGCGATTCGAGCTTGTAGCCGAGTTCGATCAGAAGATCGGTCGAGAACTCCTCGGCGCTCGGCATGCGCAGATCGCGCGGATCCGCCGACTCTTGGACGAACACGCCGTGCACCCCGGAGGATTGCAATTGTCGGCGCGTAGCGAGCAAGGCACGGCGCTTGCCGAACCAATCCAGATCGGTCAGCAGCAGTCCCACGTTGTCGACGCACGCCATCAGCACGCGGCCGGCGAGACGATGGTTGCCGATCTCGGCGAGGATCCAGTCGATGTCGACCGAGCCGCCGCTCTTGCCTTCGTGGAAGGTTGCGGCGTGGGCTTGGGTGAGAACCAGGCGACTGGTACCGCGCGCGGTCTTCGCCAGGAGGACCTGCTTGTGGGGGACTTCCTGCGGCGATTCCTCGATCACCGCGTCGGAGCCGTAGAACGCGAAGTCGTGGGCGAGCTTGCGGAACAGTGCCCGCGGCGTGTGTTCGACGGAGTAATAGAGACAGGTGCTCTGGTCCTCGCCGGCGAGCCACTGGCGCGCAACCAGCTCCAGACCCAGGACGGTCTTTCCGGAACCCGGTCCGCCGGTCACGAACACGAACGCGGCGCCACCCGAGGGATAACGGATGCCGCCGGCGAGCACGGCGTCGAGGCCGTCGATCCGGGTGCGGAGGACTTCGAACATCGACGGGGGATCGTCGCACTCGTCGGCTCCGGCTGCCAGCTTGCGATCCTGGTCGCGAGGTCGGACGATGCGGCGCCGCACGTCGATCCTCGGCGACGGGGATTTTCTCGCCGTGTTAGCCGACGTCACTGACTTCTGTCGTTTGTTCCTCTGTCGTCACCCGGAACTCGCGCCCGCGCACAGCGGCGTCGCAGTGGGCTCGGGTGAGGCTACGCTCGGACGCCGCGGGCAGGACACGGTGCTCGCGTGGCTCGACGTGTTCGGTCGGAAGAAGTTGGATTCCGTGTTCGCCGCCGACCGCGCGCACTGCAGCGAACCCGCGGCAGCGGTGGCGATGGCCAAGGGCTTGGAGGTGACGACCGAAGAGCGGCTACGCGATCAGGATCTCGGCTCCTGGCAAGGTCGCAAGTGGGACGACATCGCGAAGGACGACCCGCTGCGCGCTCGCGACTTCTTCAGCGAGTTCGGCGAACTCACCGCGCCGGGCGGGGAGAGTCTGGGTGACGCGATCGAACGCATGCTGTCGTGGTGGAACACGATTGCGCCGGTGATGGCGGGACGATCGCTGCTGGTCGTCACCGCGGGCGGAATGATCTCGGGTTTCGCGGCGGCGATGCTCGGCATGCGGCTGTCGCGCGCACCGTCGTTGGCCTTGCCGCTCGGCGGCATCGGCATACTCGACATCTTCCAGAACGGGGCGCGCGTCAGTGCCTGGAACGCCACCGCGCTGCGCGATGCCTGAGGGATGCTGCAGCCGACGTCGGGCCAGCGGCGAGCCGCTCACTTCTGCGTATAGACCGGCGCCGACGACTTCTTGAGGAACAGGACTGCCATCGCAGTTCGTTCCATGACTTCATCCGGATGATGATCGTCTGGCCAGCCGCCGTCGCCCTGCTGGAGTGCGAGCAGGGTGAGGGCGCCCTCGTAGTACCAATCGCGGCCGTTGATCAAAGCGATACCGGACAGCTCGCACGCGCGCTCGAGGCCGTACAGGTAGTAGTAGACCCAGTAGTACGGTTGGTGATAGCGCCGAGCGTTGTAGTGCAGTGTGTAGTTCTCGGCGATCCAGGCGAAGCCGCGGTGAATCGCGCGCTCCGCTGCGGTGGCGGTCTCACCGCGCGCGAGCCCGACGTCGCGCATGCCGGCGAGACAGATGGTGAGTCCGGCGATGCCCGCGCAGGTCATCGAGCCGTAGATCGGCTCCGCGACGCCCTGCGACTTCGGTCCGTGATACCCCCAACCTGCCACGCCGACGCCGCGCGCACCGCTGGTCGTGCCGCCGGACTTCAATCGCTCGAGTTGCTGGTAGGTCAACAGCTCCAGCTTGATCTCCTTGGTCGGTCGTTCCTGGTCGGCGATCAGGTGGTTGGCGGCAGAGGTCCACACCCACTTGGGGACCTCCACCCCGCAGAGCATCGCCGAGTAGAGGCCGAGCAATCCGTACTGGTTCACCGAGTGGTCGTAGCGACCCTCGGCCACATAGTTGAACCGGAGCAGGTAACCGGTATCGGTGCGGGTGTCGATGTCGGACAACAGGATGGCGACCCACTCGGCGATCAGCTTCTTGTCCTCGTCGGGCACCAATCGCTGGCGCGGCCGATCGATCGAGCCCGAGCGCAGCTCTTCGCGTTCGCCGCGCGGTGAGTGGTAGGCCTCGAGCGCCATGATCGCGTGCGCGGTCGAGTAGCAGTCGACGAAGCGACGCTTGCGCAGTTCGTTCAGGCCGGCGACGAGCACGGGATCGTCTTTCGGCAGTTCCGCATGAATCATGGCCAGCAGCGCGAGCGCGAGGCGGCCGGAGTTGTAAGAGCGATTCCCGTTGGGTTCGTTTCGCAGATGGTTCACGCCGAGGTTGCCGATCTCGGCGCGCAGCTTCTGTGCGCCTTTCGCGATCGCGGCGACGACGTCGTCGTGAAAGCGGCCGTCGCGATTCTCGCGGACCGACTTGCGCGTCCACTCTTCTTCGAGAACGAGCTGGGATGTGCGCGACGAATCATCGCCGAAGCGCGGCTTCACGTCGGCATCGATGCGCGTGCGCATCCACTGGATGGTGCGGCTGGCGGCATCGAAGCGACGGTCGATGCGCACGGTGCCGACCAACTCGTGACTGACGACGTCGTTGGTGATGACGTGCCGCTCGACGAAGCGCTTGTCGTCGCCGCGCATTGCCGGGATCCCGGCGACGATCCTGGCCTCGAGAGTTTGCTTGCCGGTCGCATCGGGTGGGCCCGCGCGACCCTTCCAGGCGATGTCGCCGAAGCGGTAGCAGCGCGGCGCGTCGCCGCTGAAGGTGCCGGCGGAATCCACCCGTTCGAGATCGAAGCCGATGAAGGCCGGCAGGTCTCTCAGATCGATTCCCGGAGTCGACGGGCGCACGCCGCTCGCGTCGAGTTGGCCCGCACACAGGAACGGTCCAGCCCGAAAGCCGGGCAGCAGCCCGTTGCGGACTCGGACTGCGGCATCGTCGAGTGCCTTGGCGAGGTTCGTCGCCTGCTCCGACTTGCGCATGCTCCGCTCGAAGCCGGTGAGAGAGAGGTCGAACCAACTCGCGCCGCCCGTGTTGTGAATGCGCACGGCGACGATGTTCTCACCGGTGCGCAGCGTGTCGATGACCGAATCCGGCACCTGCGAGTAGACACCGCGCAGGTACTTGTCGCCGCGGTAGGCAAACTCCGAGTTGATCCAAACCTCGGCGACATCATCGTGGTCGATGCGCAGCACCATGGCCTTCGGCAGTCGTCGCGACAGCGAGAAGCTGGCACGCGCTTCGAGAAAGGGGACGTTCTCCGGCCAATTGGTGCGCTCGCCTTGGCTGGCGATCGGAGTGAGGCCGCGCGACCAAGAGCTGTCCTCGAAGTCGGCGCGCTCGAAGCCGTCGGTGCTCTTGTGACTGACCTGCCGGTAGCGCCATTCGGGGCCGCCCTCGGCACCGGCGGCGAGGAGCACGCGTCGCCCGCTGCGTTCGTCTGCGGCCGGCGGCGAGACGCTCCACTGCACGGTCCGACGTTCGTACTCCACCGCGCCGCGCTCGGGGATCGACCAAGTCGGGGTCTGGGCCCCGACCACGCCCCAGAAGGCGAGCGTCACGAGGAGGAGCGAGGAGGGAGAGGCCCGCATGGTGCGCATCTTCGTGATCGGGCGACCCCCTGCAAGGCCAGGGGGCGGACTTGCCCACTCGTGAACCGATCGGCCACCCCTTTTTTTTGCGCGGGACTCGGGCATCCACGCGGTCCCGGCGCGATCATCCGCCGCTCCGATCCTAGCCCGGACTATTCGTGAACGTCTGCTGCGATGGCCGCAAGTCGCGCCCGGCGGCGTCGCTACGTCGGCTCCTCCCTGGCAGCGTAGCTACAGCTACGCTTCGGTCGTCGACCGACGCAGCTCCTTGCCGGACATCGACCTGCGGCGATCTCGCGACGACGTTCACGAACAGTCCGGGCTAGCCCGGATCATTCGTGAACGTCTGCTGCGATCGCCGCA
>JBFXDD010000045.1:0-33207 GCA_050181465.1 Planctomycetota bacterium | reverse complement strand
GACGTCTCGTGACCCTGACCGTCGGCATGCGCTTCCTCGCCGACCACATCGCCGGCGACCGCTACTTCAAGGTTCACCACGAGGGCCACAACCTCGAGCGCGCCCGCGTGCAGTTCGCGATGGTGCGGGACATGGAGCGGCAACAAGGTTCCATGCTGCACTGGGTGCGCAGTTGTGTGTCGAAGCGAACGATCGTGACGGGACGGGCGCGGGAAGCTGCGGAGGGGTGAGCGGCGGCGGTGTTGCGTGCGGCGGTGGGGCCGCACGGCAGGTCGACTTGTCTCCCGAGTGCCTTTCACCTCGCGGGGAAGTCAAGCTGGGACCAGGCCCTCGAACTGCCTGGGGGTTGACAGTTCGGCAACGGAGTTCTCATGCTGGTCGCTTAGGTTCTCCGTCTCGTCGATTCGTCGCATGACACACACACAGACGGGCATCTCAATCATGGTCCCCGGTGTCGAAGCGGAAACTCGGATCTCTCGGGTTCGCCCGACCTTGCGGGTGATCGTCAGGGGTTAGTTCGGTGTGGATCAAGAGCCACGCGCCAAGTCCTGCCCTTCATACCAGTGCTGGCGACTCTGGCATGCCGAGTCCTCGGTCAGGACCGCTCATTCCACGTCTTCGTCGATCCGATCCATGGGGATGACGCAGTCGCTCTTGCCACGAACCCATCGCCGACTGCCGGCCAATCGCTGGAGGATGCTCGTGTGATGGGCGCCCAGTTGGAACAGGCTCTGCGCCGTTGGAGGTCTGCCCGATGATCGCAGCGTCGATACTCGCCGTTTCGCTCTCGGGAATGGCCGTCGCATGCCAGCAACCGGGCGGGGTTGCGGCACCTCAGCATGCTCCGAGGCTTCGGCAGTTGGAGCTTGCTGCACTACCCACGCGTCCCTACCGCTGGAGCATTCGAGGACCACACGACGGCGCGGCAACGCTCGCGACCGGCGATCTCGACGGGGATGGGCACATCGACTTGTTCCTTGGAGCAGGGCGGCCGATCCCACCCCGATTTCTGAGAAACGACGGGCACGGCCGGTCCTCCGAAGTGCTCATGGCGAACACTCTCGGGCCGGGTGCGCTGCACTGGCAGAGCGAGCTCATCGACATGGATGCGGACGGCGACCTCGATGTCGTTGCGGCCAACTACGAGTCCGCCTATGGAGCCACGGTCAGTCTCTACCTCAACGACGGTGGTTGGCGATTTCGGGATGTATCGGGAGTGCCGGCACGAGGATTTATCATGCCGGCTGCGCCGACGAATAACTCCGACGCGGTCGCAGTGGCTGACTTCGACGGCGACGGTGACCCTGACATTGTGGCTAGTGGATCAAGTCGTGGCCGGAGCTTCAGCTCGTGCTACTTCTTCGAGAATGACGGAGCTACGCACTTCCACTACAGAGCCTCGCGTTTCCCGGCGGACCAAGGCGCTCGACAGGCAACCTCGGGCAGCCTGACCGCCGTCGACATCGACTCCGACGGTGATGTGGACATCCTAGGACCTGCGTACGCGCCGGGGTCGGCTTATTGGATCAATGACGGAACCGGGCACTTCGTGGATGGTGCCCAACAGCGGTACGACGCGGCGTCCTATCCCTACGGGGTGTTCGCGCTCTCGCTCGGCGATGTGGACGGGGATGGCGATCTGGACATGATCGGCACACGGTCGGTGCTGGGCCCGCCGCTCCTCGTCCTCAACGACGGGAGAGGTTACTTCGCGTACGCCACCCCGACCCACCTGCCGCCCGACTCGGTGGGTGGGACGGCGATCGAGTTTCTGGACCTGGATTCCGACGGCGACCTGGACGTTGTGTCCAGCATTCCACCATTGCCGTGGAATTTCTTCGGCAGGCACGAAGTGCTGCTGAATGACGGGAGTGGCCACTTCACCAGAGACCTGTCGCGGCGAATCTTGGCCGAGTCACCCAACGGGCGGGTGTACGACTTCGACGGTGCGGACTTCGATCACGACGGCGATATCGACTTGGTGGAGTCGAGTCAGACCTCTGAACCGAATCCACCTCGCAGTCTGCCCTATCACCTCAATACCACTCGGCACGTGTACACGTCCATCGAGCCAAGCTTGGGGACGAGTCTGCCGGTGCGCGTTTGCGGCCCTTCCGGATCCACGACATGGTTGGCGATCGGCCTCGCTTCCGTGCTCACACCGATGCCTGGGGTCGGCAGACTGGGCTTGGATCCGGCCAGCATGGCGATCTGGCCGAACTCGCTTCGAACCGGCGAGAGTCGGGAAGTCGAGTTCCGGGTAGACATTCCGAATCTCCCACAGATCGTCGGGTCCTCGCTCTACTTCCAGGGGATCCTGGTGGAAGTGCCGGCGAGGCTCACCTTGACGAACACCTGGGAAGTGACGATTCGTTGAACAGATGCGCGCTAGCCGGCGCGCCTGCCGCAGTGTGGCTCGTCGGCGTCACCGGTTGGACGGTTGCCTGCGTTCATCTTGGATGCCGATCGGAGCCCATCGTAAACGCTGCGTTGATCACACGCGGGGTGCCGAGGCCATGTTCAACGCAGGATTACGACGGGGGTTACGATGACTTCGGATCGAGGCCGATGGGGGCTGCGGCTATCGGGCGCTCGCCGCCCTGCTCGGCAGTGCCGTCGCGCGTGGTCTGCCGCGATCGAACCACGACCCTAGCCCGTACGCCGCGACCGAGGCGCCGAGCGCGGCGAGGAACGGGTAGTCCCACTCCAGCCATAGGGCGCCGACGACCCAGACCGCCGTCCCCACGATCAAGCTCATCCGTGCCGCGATCTCGCCGCCGAAGCGGGTGAACAGCCCGAAGGTGACGCAGACGAAGATGCTGGCCCCGAAGCCGGACGTCTGATCGATCATCTCCATCACGCTGTCGGAGGCACCGGCGATGGCGTAGGCCGCGAGCCCGAGCACGAGGACGCTGCCGCGCGCGAAGCGCAGGCGCGATCGCTCGCTCACCGTTGGGCGATGGGCCAGCAACACGTTGCGCGAGAGCACCGAGGCGGCGGCGAGGAGCGCGCTATCGACCGTCGAGAGGATCGCCGAGACCAAGGCTCCGGCGAAGACGACGTAACCGATCGTCGGCAAGTGATGCTGCGCGATGGTGGCGAGCGCGGTGTCGGCGTGCTCGAGCCCTTGGTGGCGATGGGCGGCGACCAGGCCGAGGAACACCGGCATCAGACCGATCAGCAGGTAGACGACACCCGCCGACAGCGCCGCGCGCCGTGCGATGCCCGGCGACCGCGCCGCGAGCGAGCGTGACAGCGCCTCCTGCGCGGTCACCGAACCGAGCACGGGCAGTGCCCAGGTCTCGAGCGTCGCCAGGAAGCCCAGTGGTTCCGACGCCGGCATGGAGTCCGGCCGCGGTCCGACTGCCTGCTGCCACGCGCCGGCTGTGCTGCTGGGATCGGTCCACACGATCACCGTCAGCACGATGAGTCCGATCACGAGCACCCCACCCTGGAGGACGTCGGTCGCGACGTCGGCGAAGAGCCCGCCGGACATCGTGTAGATCACCACGATCGCCGCAGCGATGAGCAACGCCGTCTCGAAGTCGAGCGACGACGTCGATGCCGAGAGGATCTTGCCGAAGGCGTGAATCTGCGCGCTGGCCCAGAACAGCGAGGTCGGAATCAGAACGAACGCGGCAATGCGCTCGGTGTGTTCGCCGAAGCGACGACGGAACAAGTCGGCGAGCGTGGTGATCCCTGCTCGCCACATGGGAACGGCGAACAACACCCCCATCACGATCAGACAGACTCCGTACGCGAAGGGCTCGTCGGAATGGCGCCCGACGCCGTCGGCATAGGCCGCTCCCGAAGCACCGACGCAGCTCTCGGCACCGAACCAGGTCGCGAAGATCGAGATGGTGGCGAGGACCGGTCCCAGACGTCGACCGGCTACCAGATAGTCGTCCTCCGTCCGCACCCCGCGGGCGACCAGCGCCCCGATGCCGAGTTGGATCGAGACGTAGACGAGCACGCCGATGAGGACCGGATCCATCGGGGTCCGGATCTTGGCGAGCGCCGAGCGCGATTCCATCGGCGTCCGCGCAGGGCGCGACCACACTCGCTATCCTCGCTCGCCCTTGCGACTGGCCGATCTGATCGACCTGGAGTGGCTCTTGCGCGACGACGCCGAGCTCGCCGACGACCTCGTGGTCGCGGCGCGGGTCGGCGTGCCCGCAGCCTGCGCGGCGAGCGGCGTCGACTCCGGTCACGCGCGCGGTCGGGTCGACATCGATCGTGCACTGCGCGAGCGTCTCGCCGGCACGCTGTTGCGCGCGGCCCGCGAGAAGGGCGCCGCGCGCGTCGGACCCAAAGTGGCGGCGGCGCTCGGACACGTGCGGCTGATCCTGATCGCTCTGGGGGCGGTGTTCGGTGTCGGCACGGCGACTGCCGTCTTGCACTACGACGGCAAGACCCCGGTCAACGTCGTCTACTTCGCCGGGGTCTTCTTCGCGCTGCAGCTCGCGCTGCTCGTGATTCTCTTGGCGGTTCTCCTGCTGCGGCCGTCGCGCGATCCCGACGCCGGCCCCGGTCTCGCGGCCTCGCTGATCCGCTGGCTGGTGACGCGCTTTGCGGGTTCGAACCGCGGCGCGATCGAAGCTGCGTTGGGTGTCTGGCGCGGCCGTCGCGGACTCTACCTGAGCATCGAACGCTGGACGCTGTTCGAACTGGCTCAGGGATTCGGACTCGCGTTCAACGTCGCGGCGCTCATCACCACGCTGCTCTTGGTGACGGGCACCGATCTGGTCTTCTGTTGGTCGACGACCCTGGACGTGCGCGACGAGACCGTGCATTCGATCGCGAGTGCGTTCGCACTGCCGTGGTCGTTCCTCAGCGACGCGGTGGTGCCGCTCGACGTCGTGCGCGCGAGTCGCTGGGTTCGCATGCCGGGCGAGTTCCGCGGCGGCCTCAGCATGAGCGAAGCGGCGGCGCTCGCCGCGCAATGGTGGCGCTACCTGGTGGCGGGTCTCATCGCCTACGGTCTGCTGCCGCGCCTGGTCGCGATGATCGTCGCGCGCGTCGCGCGGATGCGTGCGCTGGCTCGCGTCGGGCTCGATCACGCCGGGTATCACGCGGCCTTCGACCGGTTGTTGCCTCATGCCGCGGCGTGGAGCGGCCCGGAGCCCGAAGACATCCGCGGCAAGGCGCCGGTCGATCGGGTCGAGACGACCCAGCGCGCCGCGCCGCCCTCGAACTCGCTCGCTGCACGGACGATCGTGATCGCCTGGGGCAGCGCGGGTGCGCGACCTGACGAACTCGCAGCGGTGCTCGCGACCAAGTTCGCGGGGAACGTCGAGGCACGGGTCGCCGCCGGCACCGCGGATGTCGAAGACGACGCCCGCGCGATCGCGACGGCGCGAAGCCGCCCTTTCGATCGGGCGATCGTGGTGTTCGCGGCCGGCTGTCAACCGAATGCGGAGATCACGGCGTTCCTGCGCGAACTGCGCACCGCGATGGGCTCGGCCAAGCGCATCGTCGTGCTCGTCGTCTCGATTGAGGCCGTCGCTGCCGGGGTCACCCACCGGATCGTCGATGCCGAACCCGCCGAACTGGATATCTGGCGCCGCTCGCTGGCGTCGCTCGCGGATCCGTTCCTGGCAGTGGACACCGTCGGAGGAACGCGTTGAACGATTCGCTTCCAGGTTTCGTGGTCGTCGGCAATGTCAACCAGGGCAAGTCGTCGGTGGTTGCGGCGCTGATCGAGGACGACACGGTTCCGATCGACAACTATCCCGGCACCACGCGGCGCAGCGCCGAGTACGTCTTCCGCGCCGAGGGCCGCGACCTGTTCCGCATCGTGGACACGCCGGGCTTCCAGCGGGCGCGCTCGCTGCTGGCCAAGTTGCGACCGCGGGCGACGCATGCGGGGGAACGTCCGGCGGCGATTCTGGCGTGGCTCGCGGAGAGCAACGCGCGCGAGGAGTTTCCCGACGAGCACGCATTGCTGGAAGCGGTGATGTCTGGTGCGTCGGTGCTCTACGTCGTCGATGGTTCCGCTCCGGTCGAGCCGTCGAACGAAGCGGAAATGGAGATCCTGCGCTGGACCGGTCAGCCGGCGATGGCGCTGGTGAACAAGGTTCGCGAACGCGACTTCACCGACCAATGGCGGCCGGTGCTGCGGCAGTTCTTCCACTCGGTGCGCGAGTTCGACGCGCATCAGGTCGGCTTCAGAGACCGTCTCGCCCTGCTCGGCGGCTTTCGGGAGATCCGACCGGAGTGGAGCGGTGTCATCGACGTCGCGACTGCCGCGATGCAGCGGGAGTGGGCCGAGCGCGCGCAGCGAACTGCCACGGCGATCACCGACCTCCTGGTGCAAGCGCTCGGCCACGTCGAACGCCTGCCGATCGCGGAGAACGACGACGAGCCGGCTCTGCGCGCACGACTGCATGCGCGTTATCTCGACGCGCAGCGGCTCTTCGAGCGCAAGGCCCGCGCGGTGGTTGCCACCGTCTATCGGCATCCGGGACTGGAGGCGGACGACCCGGCACTCGAACTCTTGGAGTCCGACCTCTTCAGCGAGACTACTTGGCAGGCTTTCGGGCTGACGCGAAAGCAGTTCGCGACCTACTGCTTCCTCGGCGGCGCCGTCGCAGGAGGCGGACTCGATCTGCTGACCGGCGGCTTCAGCCTCGGCGCCTTCTCAGCCTTCGCCGGAATCGGCAGCGCGGCGGTCGGGGCAGTCGGTTGGTTCGCCGGCAAACAGATCGCCAGGCTCGGGACTGAAGGCGGCATCCTCGCGCGCGGCGTGCGTGCTGCCGGCAGCGGCCGCTTCCTCACCGAGGGGCCCGTGCGCGATCCGCGCTACGGCTGGATCCTTCTCGATCGCGCGCTCGCGCACCAGAAGTTGGTGCGCGAGCGCAGTCACGCCCGGCAGGACCGGACGCTCGAGGTCACCAAGGTCGGCGGACTCGTCGCCACCTTGCCCGGCAGCGTGCGCGATGCGCTGGGGCGTTCGCTCGCGCGGCTGATCGAGGACCTGCGGCGCCAGGGCGCACCCTCCGGGGACGCCACGCGCGACCTCGAGCGTCAACTCGCGGCGCTGGCGCAAGGCGCTTCGCGCTGAGTCGGCGGCAACCGGGCGGAAGAAAACCTCTACGGGCGGCGAACGCGGAGCGCGCGGTGTCGCTGTCTTCGGTGAACCCAGGCCCCGCCCTCCGTGCGGGCGCCGCTTTCCCCGAAGAATCCATGAACCGTCTGCTTTCCCTGTCCTCCATCGTCCTTCTGACGGCCGTTGGCTCCGCCCAGAACACCGTCGTCTTCCCGAGCGACTTCGCAACCCGAGAAGGTGACACCGCGCTGTCACGCGCCGCATTGTCCAACGGCATCGCGCGCACGCAGATGGTCTTCGACCGTCGCGACCTCAGCATTCCCGCGGGCCGCCAGATCCGTCGGATCGGCTTCCGCCAGGATTCGAACACGGCGTCGACCGGACAGGCGATCCAGCTCGCGATCTTCATGGGCGGCACCACGCTCTCCGCGACGACCGTCACCAGCAACTTCGCGAACAACTACGATGGCGTCGCTCGCACGCCGGTCTTCGGGCCGACGATCGTGAACCTCCCCAACTTCACCGCGCAGACCACGAATCTGCCGTTCTGGATCACACTGACGACGCCGTTCACCATGCCGACGAATCAGAACCTCCTGGTCGAATTCGTCGTGACCGCGAACAACAACGCCAATCAGGGTTTCACCTGGTGGATCGACCAGGGCACCTTCTACACGGAGACCGCTTCGATCGGTACCGGTTGCCAGACCTCGGCGGGGCAGGTTCCTCAGCTCTCGGTTTCCAACCAGTCGTACCTCGGGAACAGTCTCTCCTACTCGCTCTCGCGCGCGCCGGCGAACAGCTTGGTCTGGTTGAACATGGACGTCACGCCGACGACTCCCATCGACGCGACGGCCTTCGGCGCCCCTGGCTGCACGCTGTACGTGATGCCCACGATCGCGGTTGCGGCGAACGGGAACTCCGGTGGTTCGGCGTTCTTCAGCTTCACCTTGCCCGACAATCCGGCCTTGTTCCATGCAACGATCTACGGTCAGTGCTCGATCTTCGATCTGTTCGCCAACAGCCTGGGCTTCACGTTCAGCAACTCCACGAGCGCGATCCTCGGCATCCAGCCGCTCGGCACGACGATCTTTGCACAGGGCAACGCCACCGCAACGACCGGAATCATCCAGCGTCGCTACCTCCCCGTCACCCTCTTCGACCACAACTGATGGACGAATCGCTTCGCGACACGATCAGTGCTGCTCGGTCGGGTGATCGAGATGCCTTCGATTCACTGTTCGCGCGGCACCTACCGGCACTTCAGGCCTTCTTGCGCTGCAAGATCGACGGTGAGTTGGCGGAACGCGAATCGGTGCGAGATCTCGCACAATCGGTCTGTCGCGAAGTCCTCGTCGATCTGTCGGCCTTCGACTTCCGCAGCGAGGAGGCCTTTCGCGGCTGGTTGTTCCTCCAGGCGACGCGCAAGATCGTCGACCGTTATCGCTATCACAAACGCGAAATGCGCGATGCCGGCCGGACGCAGGAGCTGCCGCCCGACGATGAGGCCGAAGTCCTACAGCACTATGCGACGCTCTGCACTCCGAGCCGACATGCCGTGGGTCGAGAGCAACTCTCTCGCGTCGAGACCGCCATGCGCCGGCTTCCCGACTCCCAGCGCGAAGCGGTGCTGTTGTCGCGCGTGGCGGGAGTCTCGTACGTGGAGATCGCGCGACAGCAGGGCGTGACAGAAGCCTCGGTGCGAGGGCTGGTTGCGCGCGGTCTGGCCCGACTTGCGGACATCCTCCGCGACGGCGATGCGGAAGCGGCTCGCTGAGCTTAGCGTATGCGGCCGATGACCGCGCCCAACGGCATGAGCGAGCCACCTTCGATCGGCGAGGATCCCATCGCCGATCTGGTCGCTCGTTACATCCTGGCCAGCGAAGTCGAGGGCAAAGAAGCTGCCGATTCGGTCCTTCGCTCCGAACCCGACCATGAGCCGCGGGCGCGCGAACGTATCGCTGCACTGCGTGCCGCCGGGTTGCTGAGGGACCACGAAGCGGCACATCCCGAGAGCATCGGGTCATTTCGCATTCTCGAGCGAATCGGTCGCGGCGGCATGGGGGAGGTCTATCTCGCCGAACAACGCGGCGACCTGAAGCGCCGCGTGGCGATCAAGGTCATCCGCCGCGGCATGGACACTCGCGAGGTGTTGGCACGGTTCGCTCTCGAGCGTCAAACCCTCGCGATCCTCGATCACCCCAACATCGCCAAGATCTACGATGCCGGCGAGACGGCGGACGGCCGTCCGTACCTCGTCATGGAGTATGTGGCCGGCGTGCCGATCACCACATACTGCGATGAGCGAGGACTCGATACCGATGACCGTTCCAGACTGTTCGCGGTCGTATGCGAGACGGTCCAACATGCCCATGAGCGTGGCATCCTTCATCGCGACTTGAAGCCAGGCAACATCCTGGTCTCCGATCGCGACGGCAAGCCGTGGCCGGTGGTGATCGACTTCGGCGTCGCCAAGTCCCTGCAGCGAAGCGGTTCGTCAGGCACGATCCATACCGAGATCGGTCGCGTGTTGGGGACGCCCGAGTACATGAGCCCGGAGCAGGCGTCGAATCGGCTCGATCTCGATACGCGGTCGGACGTCTTCTCGCTCGGAGTGATCCTCTACGAGTTGTTGACCGGTGAGCTGCCGGTGGACTCGGATCGACTCAGGCGTGCCGGACAAGGCGAGATCGAGCAGATCCTCATCCGCGAGAATCCTCCGACGCCGAGCACGCGGATCAGCACTCTGGGTGAGCGGGGAGCGATCGTCGCCTCGCGACGACGGACGGAGCCACAGGCGTTGCGACGTCTGCTGCGCGGTGATCTCGACTGGATCACGATGCGCGCGCTCGAACGAGATCGCAATCGCCGCTACCCGATGGCGATCTCGATCGCGAGCGATCTGCGTCGTCACTTGGCGCTGGAGCCAGTGAGCGCAGGGCCGCCGAGTTCCTGGTATCGCCTCTCGCGACTCTTGCGACGTCATCGCACGTTCACCGTCGCGGCTTCCGTGGTCGCCGTGTCGCTACTCGGCGGACTCGTCACGAGCCTCGTGTTCTGGCACGAAGCCAAGGCGGCCCACGTGAACGAATCGCAGGCTCGCGTCGAAGCCGAGCGATCGCTCGAGACCGCGCTCCGTGCTGCCGACGAGCTGCTCGTCGAAGTCGGTGGGCAACGGTTGCGGCGCTTTCCCGGGATGCAGGAAGAGCGACGTCGCATGCTCGAGAGCGGGCTCGCCTTCTGTCGTTCCGTGCTGGCCGACTCGGCGAACGTGGTCGAGCGCGCGGGGATGGCGGGGCGAGTGCAGGCACGCATCGCCTGGTTTCAGCACGAGCTGGACCTGGACACGGCGGCCGAACAGACGCTCGATCAAGTCGCGCCGCCGGCGGGCAGTGGTCGCGATTCGCTGGAGGTGCGACTCGCCATCGCGAACGTGAGGACGGCGATTCACGCCCGGCATCGACGATGGTCGGCGGCTGCGGCGACGAGTGGTGAGGCGTTGGAACATGCTCGCGCGTTGCTGGCGCTCGACCCGGGCGATGCCGACGCGCAGGATGAAGTCGGTCGCTGTCTCGGTCGGCTTGCCGCGGCATGGATCGCGATCGACCCGACGGATCCTCGCATCCGGCCTCTGTTCGCCGAGGCGAATGCTGCGACTCGTCGAGCACTCGAGCGCACGGGGACGCCCATCGCGCGACTCCCCGTCCTCCTCCGGAATTGGTCGATCGAAGCCGAGTGGCTCGTCGAGAACTTGGAGCCGCACCCTGCCGAGCGACTGCTTGCCGAGCTCGAGTCGCAGTGGAATCGACTCGTCGAGAAGTCGCCGCAGGACTTCGACCTGCAGGAAGAGCTTGCGCCGGCTCTCGCGATGCGTGCGCGAGTGCTGCTCGTGCTCGGGAAGGAGGAAGCTGCCGAAACTGCGTCGAAGCAGGTCATCGAGATCCGTGAAGCGGTGGCGAAGCGATATCCGGACGACGAGGCGGCCCGTATCGCCGTCGCGGACGCCCGCTTGCTCCTTGCCGATAACTTCGTGACGCGATTTCGCTATCGCGAGGCCCTCGTGGAGTTGGATCACTGCGTGAGGATCGGTGAGGCGGCGCTCGCGCGATCCGCGGAGTCCGGCGAGAACCGCGTGCGGCTGGCATTCTCCGAAGCGAAGCGGGTGATGGTCTACGTCGACTGGCGGCGCTTGAAGTCGGACCTCGACCTGGCTCCCGCGCGAGTGTCGTTGGCGCGCGCCATCGAACTGGTCGGCGGAGTTGAAGATGCGGACATCACGGATCCACGGCAGGCGCTGAACGTCGGGCAGGTCCGCTTCGCCTGTGGTCAGATGGCGGAGATCGACGGCGACTACCAGGGTGCGCTGGATCAGTATCACCACGCGATTGCGCTGCTCGAGTTCGATCGTCGCATGAAGTTCGATCGCGCATCGACCTTCATGACCATGCATGTGGTGCGGCGCGCGGCCGGCCGCGTCTCGATGCGACTGGAACGATTCGCCGATGCTGAGTCACACCTGGCGGCGGCGCTCGAAGTCGAAATGGGAGTGCGCAGCATCGACCCGGGCTACCGAGGCTCGACGCATCGCTTGCGCGAGACGTTCTACCTCATCGCGCTCGCGCGCGGCTCTCTCGGCCGCGTCGACGAAGCCTTGCAAGCCCTCAACGACGCGATCGCGCTCGAAGAAGGTCTCCAGGTCGTTCACCGGATCGCGTCCGAGCATGCGGTCACGATTGCCCTTCGGACCCAGGAGCCTCTTGCGCGTGAGCGTCTGCTCCAGTTCGCGCGTGAGCAGGTCGAGCTCGCGGGGCGTGTGCTGCTCGAGCGTCACGGCAGCGGCCCCCAAGGGACCGCGGATCGGATGTACCGCATTACCGAGTACCAGGTGTACTCGCAGAAGCGACGGGTCGTCGGCCTGATGCGGCTACCGACCGAACATGTCGGAGTCTGCGAAGATGCGCTGGCCAGTGCGCGGCGGCTCTTGGAACTCGGCGACGACGAGCGGAGTCGTCGCTGGACGATCGAGTCCTACGACGCACTCATCGAGGCCTTGATCGCCGTTGGCGAGCACGACCGCGCGGGTGTCGCGCGCGCGGAGCGCGATTCCCTGCGCTCTCGCTGATCCACTGCGTTCACCCGGCGCGGGCGACGTCGCGAATCGGTAGGCCGTCGAGCACTTCGCTCCGCGAAGGTGCCGTTCTTGCCACACTCGGCTGTGCAGCGGCGGCTTCGAGCCAGCCACCCAGTTCCATCCATTCGCCGATCATGCCGGCGAGCGGCGATGCGTCGCGCAGCCAGCGCATGCGAGTCCATGCCGGCGCGATCCATAGGGACAGCGCGTTGCCGACGCGGAACCCGGTCGCGTGGGCGGTCTGGGCCAGGTCGCGCAACTGGCGCACGATCTGCTTGCGGGAGTCGGTGCTCAAGGCCTCGCCGCGCAGCGTCGCGAAGAAGCCCGGCAACACGACGCGGTCGAAGACGGAGATGGCGTTTCGCTCGCGAGCGCGCAGCTCTACCCGATCGGCGTAGGCGTCACGCCAGTCGAATCGCTCGATGAGGTACTCGAGAGCGGCCTTCGGTTCACCGAGCTCCAGCTTGCCTTCGGTCAGGGTGGCGCCGCCATCGTGGTCGATCGCAGGAGTCGGCAACGCATCGAGGATGCATTCGGCTTTCACGTGCGCGAGCACGGCGCGCAGTCGGTGTACGGACAACCCGTTCTTGGGTCCTTGGAGCTGTGCCATGTGCCGTACTTCGTCACCCAGATGACTCGATGAGTGCTTGGCGAGGCGGTCTTGGACATCCAAAGTGCGATGTTCGGACGGCATGGCCAGGATCGCGACATGCCCATGTCTCAAATCGGTTCCGTGCCGCTCTCGCCGCCGCGTCTTGGAAGTGTGTCGGCGATCGGTGCCCAGACCGGCGCGCGGTCGGCGTAGACGTGCACGGTGGGAAGCTTGTCGATCGGATCGTCGAGGGCGCCCAGAGCGACGTGCACTTCGCCCGGCCAGCGCGGCGAGCGGAAGAAGAGCATCGACCCGCAGGTGCTACAGAAGCTGCGCGTCGCCGCGGTCTCGGTCCGGTAGTGACCGAGTCGTTCTTCACCGTCGGTGATCGCGAACTGTGCATCCGGAAAGCCGGCCCAGGTGACGAAGCCGGCACCGTGTGCGCGTCGGCAGTTGTTGCAGTGACAGTGCGCAACGAACCGCGATGGCAGGGTGCACGAGAATCGGATCGCCTTGCAGTAGCAACTACCGCGAATCACGAGGTCGCTCATTCGGAGCGAGCATGCAGCGCCGTGGGGCGACTGACAATACGAGGGGACGTCGGCCGGTGGAGGCTGGCGCCGCGGCCTTGCCGGCGCGACGATCCGGCGCGCGGTATGGAACATCTCCTTGCCCTCGACCAAGGCACGACCAGCTCGCGTGCGATTCTCTTCGACACCAGCGGTCGACCGCTGGCGACGGCACAGCGAGAGTTCGCTCAGCATTTCCCGCGGCCCGGCGAGGTCGAGCATGACGCCGAGGAGATTCTCGCCACGCAACTCGGCTGCATGAGTGAAGTGCTCGCGCGCGCGGGCGTGAGTGCGGAATCGGTCGCCGCGGTCGGCATCACCAATCAGCGAGAGACGGTCGTGCTCTTCGAGCGTGCGACCGGTCGTGCCCTCGCGCGGGCGATCGTCTGGCAGGATCGTCGGACGGCTGCGCGGTGCGCGGAACTGACCGCGGCCGGTCATGCGGAAGCGATCGCGCAGCGGACCGGGCTCGTGTTGGATCCATACTTCTCTGCAACGAAGATCGCCTGGTTGCTCGACCACGTGCCGGGTGCGCGTGCGCGAGCGGAGCGCGGAGAGCTGGCCATCGGCACGATGGACACGTGGCTGATCCATCGACTCACGGGCGGCGCTGTACATGCGACCGATCCGTCGAACGCATCGAGAACCCTGCTGTTCGACATCCGCCGACTCGATTGGGATCCGTGGCTCTGCGAGCTGTTTCGCGTCCCACCGTCGGTCCTGCCGGACGTGCGGTCTTCGGCGGGAGACTTCGGAACGATTGCCGGAGGTCTGCCGCTCGCCGGCAAGCGCATCCTCGGTGTGGCCGGCGATCAACAGGCCGCGCTCTATGGGCAGGGCTGCGATCGACCTGGGTTGGCCAAGTGCACCTACGGCACCGGTTGCTTTCTCCTTGCGAACACCGGAACCGTCGCCGTGTCGTCGTCGCATCGACTCCTGACCACGGTCGCTTGGCAGACTCCGTCGACGACGCACTATGCGCTGGAGGGCTCGGTCTTCATCGGCGGCGCGGTGGTGCAATGGCTGCGCGACGGTCTGCACCTGGTCCGCGATGCCGCGCAGGTCGAGGCCCTGGCGCGTTCGGTCGAGTCGAGCGACGGTGTCACACTGGTTCCCGCCTTCGCCGGCTTGGGCGCACCGCACTGGGATGCCTCGGCCCGCGGTGTCTTGTGCGGCATCACGCGCGGAACCTCCGCGGGTCATGTCGCGCGCGCGGCGCTGGAGAGCATCGCTCTCCAAGTCGCCGACTTGGTCGAGTGCATGGATCGCGATCGTGGCGAGCCGATCGCCGAACTGCGCGTGGACGGTGGTGCTGCCCGCAACGACCTCCTGATGCAGCTGCAAGCCGATCTCCTCGGACGACCGGTCCGACGGCCGGCGATGACCGAGAGCACCGCACTCGGGGCGGCGCGACTCGCCGGCGAAGCTGCCGGAGTTTGGCGTGGGCAGACGACGCTCGTCGGTGCCGACGATCGGCTCTTCCTTCCGACGATGGAGGACGCACAACGCGAAGAATCGCGTGCTCGCTGGCAGCGGGCCGTCGAGCGGGCGCGCGGCTGGGTGGTCGAATGAACCGCTCCGATGCGTTCGCGCGGCTGGGAGATGGGGAGATCTTCGACGTGGTCATCGTCGGCGGCGGCGCCAGCGGCGTGGCGATCGCACTCGATGCCGTGACCCGGGGGATGCGTGTGGCGCTGTTCGAGCGTAGCGACTTCGGCAAGGGAACCTCGAGCCGGAGCACCAAGCTCGTCCACGGCGGCGTTCGCTACCTGGCGCAGGGCAACCTGCACCTGGTTCGCGAGGCCCTGCGCGAGCGCGGTCGACTGCGCGCGAACGCGCCGCACATCGTGCACGAGCTCGCCTTCTTGGTGCCGACCTACTCATGGTGGGAGGGTCCGTACTACGGACTCGGCCTGCGCGCCTACGATCTGCTGGCAGGACGCAGCGGCTTCGGTCCGTCGCGACGGCTCACGGCCGACGAAGCGCTCGCGGCGATTCCGAATCTCGAGAGCCGCGGCTTGCGCGGTGCCGTGCGTTACCTGGACGGCCAGTTCGACGACACCCGACTGCTGATCGCGATGGTCCGCACGGCCGAAGAGCACGGCGCGGTTCTGCTGAACCACTGTGAAGTCGTGGCGATCACGCGCGACGCGGCAGGGCGGTCGGCTGGGTTCGTGGTGCGCGATGTGGAGACCGGCAACGAGTCTGCGGTGCGCGCGCGTGCGGTGGTGAATGCGACCGGACCGTTCGCGGATTCGATTCGCCGACTCGACGATCGGCACGCGAAGCCGTTGCTCGCGGCGAGCCAGGGAATCCATCTCGTGCTCGATCGCGGATTCCTCGCGGGCGACACGGCCATCATGGTGCCGCGCACAAGCGATGGTCGCGTCATGTTCGCGATCCCGTGGTCGGGCAGCGCGCTGCTCGGAACTACGGATACGCCGATCGCTTCGGTCGACGAGGAGCCGCGAGCACGAGAGGAGGAGATCGACTTCGTCCTGTCGACCGCCGGCCGCTATCTCGCTCGCGCACCTTCGCGCGACGATGTTCGTACGGTCTTCACCGGCATCCGACCGTTGGTGGCGGGTCACGGCGAGACCACGTCACGTCTGTCACGCGATCATCTGGTGCATATCTCGCGCACCGGCTTGATCTCGGTGCTCGGCGGCAAGTGGACGACCGCGCGATCGCTCGCACAGGATGTCGTGGACGAGGTGGAACGCGTGGCGGGGTTGCCGACTCGTCCGTGCGTCACCGCGACCCAGCGCCTGCACGGATGGTGCGAAGGCATCGATCACCAGGATCCGCTCGCGGCGTACGGCAGCGATGCCGAGATTCTGCGGACTTGGACTCGTGACGATCCCGAACTCGCGAGACCGCTCGACGATGCGCTGCCCTTCATCATGGCTCAGGTTGCGTATGCGGTGCGCTTCGAGCACGCGCGCACACTCGAGGACGTGCTCGCACGGCGCGTGCGCGCGTTGTTTCTCGATGCAGGCGCGGCGGTACGCGTGGCGCCGCTCGTGGCAGTCAGGATTGCACGGGAGTTGGGACGCGATGCGAGCTGGATCGCGGACCAGATCGCGAGCTTCGAAGCGCTGGCGTCGATGTATCGAGTGACGACGACATCGGGCTGAGTCACAGCGTCGCCGGGGTCGGGCGGAATTGCCGAGGCCGGTTGGACATCGCTCCGCCGCCGTCCGTACCATCCGTGTTCTTCGTCCCCGTATCGGAGATTCCATGATGCCACGTCTGCTCACGGCGCTGTTCACCGCCCTCGTCGTCCCTCCGCTGTTCGCACAAGATTTCGAGATGCCCAAACCCGCGGCGGTCCTCGCCCAGTTCGAGCCGCTCATCGGTGTTTGGGAGGGCTCCGGCACCTATCGAGAGTCCGCGGAGACGGACGCGATGGAGTGGTCCGGCACCATGACCTTCAGTCGGATCCTCGAGGGCTTCGCCGTGCAAGAAGACCTTGTGGTCGACGTCGGCGCGCCGAGCCCGCTCCTGATGCGCACGATCTACGCAGTCGACAACGAGAGCGGCGAGACCATCGCCTACGGCATGAGCAACCAGGGCAACGGTTCGCGGAAGCACTTCTCGTTCCCCGCGAAGGGTGAGATGAGCGTCTACGGTGTCGAGCGTTCGCCGAACGGTGACGGTGTGATTCGCTCTCGAATCCACTTCGACAAGGACAGCTACCACTTCGAGTACGACAACTGTCGCGGCGTGGGCGCCGTCTTCATCGAGGTCGCCGGGAACTTCAAGCGCGGCAAGGCGGCAAGAGCGGCCGCGAATGCGGCGTTCGCGGATGTCCCTCTGGCAGCGGAGATGAAGTCGCTCGCCGCGATCGTCGGCAACTACACCGTCAAGGGCACGATGGTGACGGCACCGGGATCCGAAGCCATGCCGGTGACGGGGACCGAGACCTACCACTCGCTGTGGGGCGGTTCGGTCTTGATGTCCGAGGTCCTCGGCGACGCTCCGCCCGGCATGCCGACCTATGTGTCGCACTCCTACATGATCTGGTCGCCGAGCACGAACTGTTATGAGTTCGTAACGGTCGACACGATGGGGGTGGCCGCAGTGGCGAATGCGCGCTGGACGACTCCCGGCAAGGAGCTCGTCGCGACTTGGCAGGGCTCTACGAACGGGCAGCTCACCGTGCAGAACACGGTTCTCACGCTCGGTGAGAAGGGGATCGCGAGCGTGACTTCGCGCGCCCTGACCGGCGGGCACGAGCCGTATGTCTCGTTCCAGGCCACCTACGGCGTGCGGCAGAGTCGCTGAGATCGGCGCCGGCGGCACTCGACTCGGCCGGCTCGATCGCGGTCGACCTCAGCGCCGCCAGCCCACCATCACCGCGAGGAATCGATCCATCGCTTCCTTCGCCGCGCTCGTGGGGCACGTGAAGTTGTTGATCAGGATGGAGAAGGTCAGCGGCGGCTCCTCGGGGTTCGCGCTGAGGATGTAGCCCGACAGCGCGGTGACCCCCGAGATGTTGCCGGTCTTCGCGACGACGCGGCCGCGGAGTGCCGGGTCGCGAAAGCGCGAAGCGAGGGTGCCGTCGACACCGCCGACGGGCAGCGTGCGCAAGAAGTCCTCGCGCCCAGGCGAGCGCCACATCGCTCGCACCAGGTCCTCGAGTTGCGCCGGCTTGACGAGGTCGAGCCGCGACAGCCCGGAGCCGTCGGCGATGCGCATTCCCTTGGTGTCGACGCCGAACTCCTCGAGCACGCGCTTGGCATGACCGGCCGCTGCGGTCATGCCGCGATTGCCGCCGGCCGCGGCACGCAGGACCTGTTCGGCGTAGAGGTTCTGGCTGACCTTGCCGAGAGTGACCAGAATCTCGTCGAGCGGCTCCGACTCGTGCACGGCGAGCACGCGGTCGTCGCCGTAGCGTTCGGTGATCGTCGGCAGATCGTCGCGATCGATCGCCGCACCGCCGACCTCGATGCCTGAAGCGATCAGCCGATCGCGGAGTGCGGTGGCTGCATGCAAGGTCGGGTTCTCGACCGAGACGGAGGTGCGGAAGGGGCGCGCACCGGCGGGAATCGCACCACCCAGCCGAACGACGTTGCGGCCACGTTCGCGCGTCGCCCACGCAGTGCGCTGCTGCTCTCGCTCGGCGGTCTCCACGCGACCCTGCAGCGTGAGCAACGAGGTCGTGGGCAACACACGGACACTCGCCGGGCTCCCGACCTCGCCCGGCTCGATCGCGAGGGTGGCACAGTTCTCGGCGAAGCACAGTCCGCCGACCTGCGCGGCGTAACTGTCACCCTGGTAGTTCCACGCCCAACCTTCGCCCATGACTTCATCGGGCTGGACGTCGTCGTCGCCGACCACGTGCCCGTTGATCCGCCGTAGTCCGTGCGTGGACTTCAACTCGGCGATCATGCGATCGAACACGGCAAGACCGTCGCCTTTTTCCTGCCGCCCGCCGAAGGTCGGATCGCCGCTACCGACGAGTACGAGATCGCCGTCGAGGACACCGTCGTGAATCTGCGCTGCGGTGACCAGCGTCGTCGCGAAGCGAAAGTCGGCACCGAGACTCTCCAACGCGACCGCGATCGAGACGAGCTTCATGTTGGATGCCGTCATGAATCCGTAGTTGCTGTCGTGTTCGGCGACGACTCGATCGTCGCGTAGATCGCGAACGATCACTCCGATCCGTGCGCCGTCGAGCGCGGGTTCGGCGAGCAATGCGCTGAGTGCCGCGGCGGGATCCTGGATTCCGAGGAACGAGACGGCAACGGTGAGAGCTTCGACGATCATCGGGTCACTTGGCGGGCGAGTTTCGGGGGTCGATGCACCGACACCGGTCGTGGAGGCAGAGTGTGGGACGGCGCGTCAACTGCGCCGCCGGGCCGTCGATTTTCTCAAGATGCCCAAAGGTTCGACACCTTGCTTTGCCGAAAGAGTCGGTGGCAAGGCACGATCGAAGCGATCCCGAACCCGGGACGCGAAGTCGGGCAACACGAGTCAGTTGCGATGAAGAACCTCAACTTCCCCGGACTCCCCCGCATCCTGGTCGTCGACGACGAAGAGGGCATGCGCGAATCCCTCCGCTCGATCCTCCAGGGCGAGAGCGTGGCGGTGGAGACCGCCGATGGAATCGACAGCGCCGCGCTGCGCCTCGGCCAGCGCGCCTTCGATCTGATCCTCGTCGACCAGCAGATCGCCGGCGGCGACATGGCGGCGATCGTCTCCCGTTTCCGCGGGGGCGTGAATCCGCCGGAAGTCATCCTGATCTCCGGCTACGGCATTCCGACTCGCGTGGTCGACGCCATGCGGAACGGCGCCTTCGACGTGATCGAGAAGCCGATCGATCGCGATCGCCTGCTGGCGGCGATCCGGCGCTGCCTCGAGTGCCGCCAACTCCAGCGGGAGTTCGGCTGGGCGCAGGAGCGACTGCGAGAGGCCGGGTCGATCGAGATCCTCGGCTTGTCGCCGGCGGTCCGTGCGCTCGAGTCGCGCATCGCGGAGGTCGCGCAGTCCGACGACACGACGGTGTTGGTCACCGGCGAGCGTGGCTGCGGCAAGGAACTCGCCGCGCGCCGCATCCACGAGACGAGTGTGCGCCGCCACGGTCCGTTCCTCGCGATCAACTGCGCGGCGTTCAACGAAAACCAGCTCGAAGCCGAACTGTTCGGCCACGAAGCCGGAGCCTTCACCGGTTCCGGTCGAGCCGGCCGCGACGGCGCCTTCGCTATCGCCGCCGGAGGCACGCTCTACCTCGACGAAATCGGCGAGATGGGTCGCTCGCTCCAGGCCAAGCTGCTGCGGGTTCTCCAAGAGCGCACTTTCCGTCGCGTCGGCGGCGCGCGTGACATCCCGACCGATCTCCGCATCGTGGTGTCTTCCAGCAAGGACCTGCGCAAGGAGGCCGAAGCCGGCCGGTTCCGCGAGGATCTGTTCCTGCGGTTGAACGTGATGAGCATCGAGGTCCCCGCACTGCGCGATCATGCGCAGGACGTCCCGCTGCTCGCCCACTTCTTCCTCGATCAGTTCGCCCGGCGCATGGGCAAGAACCTGACCGGCTTCACCGAGGAGGCCACCGAGACGCTCTGCGAGTACGACTGGCCCGGCAACGTGCGCGAGCTGCGCAACGCGGTCGAGCGTGCAGCGATCGCTTGTGCCGGCGGAATGATCGACGAGTGCCATCTCCCGACCTTCCACGGCGGCGCGCTCGACGGCAGCGACGAAATCGCGCGCAACGTCTTCGTGCTGGACGGCACCGACTGCTCGATCCGGACCCTGGAGAGCCAGCTCGTGCGGAAGGTGCTCGACGCCACCAACTGGAACATCAGCAAGGCTGCGTCGATGCTCGGGATCAATCGCACGACGCTCTACAACAAGATCCGCGTCTACGAGATCGGGCAGAGGCCCGGGCGCGAGACCGCGCCGGTGTCGTGATCTGCGACACCTCGGTCGCGTGCCGCCACGAGGGGACCCATGCCATCGCGGTCGCCGGTGATCGCCTGCGCGTTCCGTCCCTATCGTGGCAGCGCGTGATCTGCCGATGATCCTTTCGAGATCGACGGAGACCGACACGTGAGCGAGAAGATCGACCTGGGGAAGAACCCGTTCGGATCCTTCGCCGATGAGGACGAGCGTCCTCTCGGCGAGGTTGCGCCCGACGTGTTGTCCGACTTGATGAAGGTTGGCGGCGGCAAGCCGACTTCGATCGAGGCCGACGAAGCCGCAGCGCTCTCGTTCGAGTCGGAACCGCAACTCCGCGCCGATTCGACGGCGCAAGGCCTGGACTTCGGGAAGCCCGCGGACGCCGAACCGAAGATCGAGCTGCCTTGGCCTGATCTCGGCGCTGCGGATCCCTTCGCAAAGTCGTCACCCAAGAACGTCTTCGCCGTAGAGCCCGAGGGCTTCTCGGACACCAAGACCGACGACCCCACTCCACCGCCTCCGGCCTCGCCGCAACTGTTCAAGGAAGCGGCCGAATCGCCGCCGATTCGCACGGAATCGCCGCCGCCGGTCGCGGTGCAGCCCGCGCCCACTCCCACGGCTGCGGCGCGCACGGCACCGCCACCCGAACCGACGGCGGAGCCCGCCCCGGCGAGCCCTGCGTCGTCGACTGCGACCGCCACCGCCGCCGCCGCCGAATTGCCGGCACGCCCGCCGGAGCCGATCGACCAACGCAAGCTGTGGCTCCTGCGAATTCTCCTGGTGAGCAATCTCGCGATGATGCTCGTGATGTTGCTCATGCCGCATCCGATGGAGACGCGCACGGAGTACGTGAAGGATTCCGATCGCAACACGAACAGCTCGTCCGACATGCGCGCTCTCCCGCAGGGTCAACCGATGACCGGGGGCAACGCGTCGCGTGCACGTCCCGATGCCTTCGTGCAACCGCCGCGCGAGCTGAGCCTGGGGCTTCCGAACGACCCGCTCTACGAGAAGGCGCTCGTCCAGGCCTTGGATGGCGACTTCGTCGCCGCGAGTGCCACGCTTCGAGAATTCCTCGACGCCCACCCGGGGCTCGACCCTTCATTGCAGCGGCTCGTGCACGCGCATCTCGCGTACTACCTGCGCAAAGCCGGCGCCATCCCGGAATCGATCGAGCACGAGACCAAGTCACGTGAGTTGGCCGGGCGCTCGTTCCTTCCGGAGGAACTGCTTCGCAACGCGCGCGAGGCGGAGTTGCGCGGCGACGGCGACGGCATGCGTCGCGCGTATGCGCAGTTCCTGCTCCAGGAGGAGCAACTGCCGCCCGCACTCCAGGCACTCGTGCAGGAGGCCTATCTCAAGCTGGGCGATGCCTATCGGATCGAGGCGGAGCGCGGTGAGTCGGCCGAGCGGTCGGCGCGGCAGCTCCAGGGTGCAGGCAAATGATCCGGTTCGCTGCGTGGCTCGCGACGTCCCTCGCCGCCGCCGCGGCTCTGCCCGACGGCCCGCGCACAAGGGCGGACATCTTCACGGTCCATGACGACGGCGTGGCGCTCACCGTGTCCGCGAATCGTGCGGCGGTACCCGGCGACATCGCGTTGCGTGAACTGAGTCGCGCGCTCGGCTGGACGGTCCGCTATCAGGCCGGGGCGTTCGAGAAGACACTTGCCGACACCACGGTGGACCTGTCGTTCCGCGCGCGTGGACCGCGAACGATCGCCAATCTGATCGCTGTGTCGGCGGGAACCGACGTCGTCTTCGTCGATCGCGAAGTCGACGGCAAGTCGGTCACCGAGATGGTCGTGGTCGGCATTCCCGATCCGACCGCCGAGGACGGTCGTCGTCGTCTCCGCGACTGGGCGATCGAGTGGTATCGAACATTCCTCGACGAGGATACCCGCGAGGGCAGCGAACGACTCGCCGAGGCGCTGCGTGTTCGCATGCAGCTCTCCGATCTCCTCCGGCAACAAGGCGCGCTCGTCGAAGCCGCGAGTATTCTCGAGAAGCTCTACGAGATCGCTCCCGACCACGACTACGTCCCTGCAGCGTTGATGCGCATGGCGCAATGCTGGTTCGAAGCCGGTCCCGAGACCTGGCCGGACGCCGAGCGGCGCGCGCGTGACTTGACGCGACTTCACCCCTCGCGACCCGAAGCGGCGCAGGGCACGATCTTGCTCGGCCGCATCCTCCTGGAAGAGGGTCGCTACAGCGAGTGCATCGGCACGCTGGAGCGCAGCGCGCTTCGACTGGCGGGTACTCCCGAGATCGTCGATCTCTATCTCCTGCTCGCCTTCGCTCACTTCCGCACAGGTGATCCCGACTCCGTGTTGCGCACGCTGGCGACGTTGGAAGACGGCCATCTCGTCGAACGACTGCCGGTCGAGCAGCGCACGCAATGGCTGTTCTTGCGAGGCTACGCGGCCACCGAGCGCGGCGACTCCAAGCGCGCAGTGCGCCTGCTCGAGCAGTTCCTGTCAGGCGATCGACCGAAGGACGAGTTGCAGTGCATCGGCTTCGTGCTGCTCGCTCGCGCCTACGTCGCCGAGCAGCGCTACTTGCAAGCACGCGCTGCGGCGCTCTCGGCGCGTCGCGATCGGGCGTTGCTCGACCGGCGCTGGAGCCGTGCGTCCAGCGAGGTCTGGGCGACCACGGCGGCTGCACTCGGCGAAGAGGATCGTGCCTTGCTCGAACTGGAGGTGGAGATCCGTCACGACGTCGACTCCGACCCCGAGCTCGCGCTGTTCCTTGCGAACCTGTTGCTCGAGCATGGCCGTACGCAGAGGTCGATCGGTCTGCTCGGACGACTGCTCGACCGCGAAGACGACTTCGGCGATCGCGCCCGCTCGCTTCGAGTCGAAGCGCTGTATCGACAGGCCCAGGCTGCCGGCACTCTCCAGCGCTTCGTTGCCGAGGCGATCGAAGCGGCCTCGACGATCATCGATCCCGAACGACAGCGACGCGTCGCGCAGATCGTCGGCGAGGTCTACGAGAAGCTGGGTGACGCCGAGAAGGCCGCCGATGCATACCGTGGGGTGCTTCGGTGAGCAGGGGGGTGATCGCCGTCGTGCTGCTCCCGGTCATCGTCGCTGCGCAGGAGCCGGAGTCGACGACGTCGCTGCGCGGACGATTGGCCGAGCTGGCCCGTCAGGATCAAGAGCTCGTAGAGCTGCAGCGATTGCACGCGGCCGGTGGGTCGGTCGCCAAGTCACGTTGGGTCGAGATCGAGCCGACCGCGGTGGAGCGGGCCGATGCTCGCAAGGAACTTCTGCGACTGACCGAGGCGGAGACCCGCGCGCTGCGCGAACAACTCGTGCGACTCGAGGCGATGCGCGAGGAGCGTCGCCGTCGCCAGGAAACCGCCGCGGCGGGCGACACGGCGCCGTTGCGTGAGGAGCTGGAGCGAGCACCTCGGCCGGTCGTGAACTCGCCGACGCGCGTCGTTCCCGAAGTCATCGAACCGAAGAGTGCCTTGAGCGGAAGGTCCGCAGAGAGTGTTGCGGCGCCTGGCGTGCGCGCGGATGCGACCGTTCGCATCCAGGGCTCGACGGATCGGCGTCGGGTTGGTCACGCGTTGATGCGAGCGGGAATCGAGATGCGGCGTGCGTCGCGTGCGCTGGCTCTCGAGGGACGTGCCGCCGCCGCAGCCGAAATGGCGAGCAAGGCCCTGGAACGATTCGATGCAGCGAAGGCAGAACTCACGCCGCTGGCGCGCGAGGAGAACCCGGATCTGCACGATCTGTTCGCGTTGGCGCAGTGCGAAGAGCAGGCCGGCAACCTCGACGAGGCGGACCGTTTGTATGCGGAGCTGATGGCGCTGGATCGAAGGGTCCAGCCCGATGGCTCCAAACTGACCGGCTCGCTCGGTCGGGCCGCTGCCACGGCGCGATCCGTGTTGGCGTGGACCCGCGATTCCGGTCCGTGGCGGCCGCGTCGGAATGTCGACGAGATCCGCCTACCGCGGAACTGACCGGCTCGGCCGCCGAAGCGGCCCCTCGCTCGCGACCGACGGTCTGTCGACGATGCGTCGGCGGAAACCGCCGTTCGTGCGCCCGGCGGTCCATAGCGCCGCACGCATCGCTTGACGTCGCCTGCATCGAGGATCCACACACGGTCTTGGCGTCGACGGCAAGATGGGGACTAGCGGTACGGTCTCGATCTGAGCGTCGCGATCTCCGTCAACTTTCAGATCCGATCGACCGACTGTCGACTTCGAACACGGACATGACCGCCATCGACCCACAGCTCGGAGCGCTCACGCAGGCCATGCCTGCGCTGCCGAAGCTGCGCTCGTTGCCGACGCGCCGTCGTGCGCTGTGGAAGGAGATGGTGGATGCGGTCGCGGTCGTCGTGAATCGCAGCTTCGACCGCCTCGCCTTTGCGCGGGCGGCATATCGCAAGGTGCTCGCAGGAACCGAGTTCACGAGTCTCGACCACCCGGTGGTGGGGCAACCCGGCCTCGACGGCTTGCGCATCGCCTTCCTCACCGATCTGCACGTCGGCAGCTATCTCGACGAAGCCGGCCTGCTCGAGCTCTGCGAGCGCGTCGTCGCGCTCGAGCCGGATCTGATCTGCCTGGGCGGCGACCTCATCAACTCGCGCGCCGAAGAACTGCAATTGCTCGATGCGCCGATGCGCGCTCTGCGCGCGCCTCTGGGCGTGTTCGCCGTGCCGGGGAATCACGATCACCGGTGGGCCGCCGACATGGGCGAATGGCAGGACTTCCTCGAGCATCGCGGTGTGCAGGTGATCGTGAACCGCGGCGTGCGCGTGCGTCGCGGCGGCTCCTCCTTGTGGCTGTGCGGTGTCGACGATCTCACCGACGGTCAACCCGACGTAGCCGCAGCCCTCCGCGGGCGCGCGGAAGGCGAGCCCTGCGTGATGCTTGCGCACCAGCCCGACCACTTCGTCGAAGCGCGCGAGCACGGTGTCGACCTCGTGCTGAGCGGGCACACGCATGGCGGTCAGGTTCGGTTCTTCGGCTGGACGCCGGTCGCGCACACTCGCCACGGCTACGTTGCCGGCGGGTTCGAAGCCGAGCGTGGACGTCTCTATGTCAGTCGCGGGGTCGGCGCCACGATCCTCCCGTTGCGCATCGGTGCACGGCCGGAGATCCCCGTGATCCGCTTGCGATCCTCGACCGCTCGCCCGAACTCTTCGTGACCGTCTGCTGCGATCGCCGCAAGTCGCGTCCGGCGTCGTCGCTCCGTCGGCTCCTCCCTGGCAGCGTAGCTACCGCTACGCTTCGGTCGTCGACCGACGCAGCTCCTTGCCGGTCATCGACCTGCGGCGATCTCGCGACGACGTTCACGAAGAGTCCGGGCTAGCGATTGAGTCTGCGCACGTTGCGGCGCGATGGCTATGGTGCACGACCTCGATTCGCGAACGTGTTCCGTGTCCTCGTCAAGCGACTGCTGTGGCTCCCGGCGACATTGCTCGTCGCGAGCCTGCTGACGTTCCTGCTGCTCGATCTGGCACCGGCGGATCGCGCGGCTGCCGAGCTGGCCCGGCTCGAACGCACGGATGTCGAGGTGGATCGGCAGCTGGCGCTCGAACGTCTGCGAGTCCGATACGGCTTGATCGATCCGACGACCGGCGAGCGTCGCGACGCGATCACGCGATGGTGGAGTTGGGTGGGACACGCCGTGCAGTTCGACTTCGCTCCGCCGGGAGAGCGGGCTGAGACGTTTCGCTCGCGCCTCTTGCGCGCGCTCGCGATCAGCGGGTTGCTGGGCGGGCTCGCGCTGTTGGTCATCGTCGTGCTGGGAACCACGCTCGGTTTCCAGGCCGGAATCCGAGTCGGTTCCTGGTTGGACCGAGTGATCTGTCAGGGCCTGGTGGCGATGTCGGCGATGTCCGAGTTCCTCGTCGCGACGCTGGCGGTCGTCGTCGTCTCGCTGTGGTTGCGTGGAGTCTTGCCGCTCGAGGGGCTGCAGAGTCCCGACGTTGCGGACGCGGGAATTCCGGCAAAGCTCTTCGATCTCGCCGCGCACCTCGTATTGCCGGTCTCGGTTCTCAGCGTGGGCGGCACAGCATGGCTAGCACGCATGGTGCGCGCGGCGGTGGTCGAGACCGCGGCGAGCGACCATGTGCTCGCCATGCGCCGACTCGGCGCGTCCGAGCGCGAACTTCGACGCTCCATCCTGCGCAACAGCTTGTCACCAGTCTGGACTTTCCTCGGCATGCTCTTGCCGTGGGCGATCGGCGGCACCTTCGTCGTCGAGCATGTCTTCGCGATTCCCGGTTTCGGGATGCTGACGGTCGAAGCGCTCCGCCAGCGGGATGCCGCGACCGTGTTGGCGTCGACCACGTTGATCGTGACGGTGGTCGCCGTCGCTTCGATCTTCTCCGATCTACTGCAACAGCGCGGCGATCCGCGGGTGGTTCTCCGATGAAGAGCCTGCGGATCCGTGTCGTCATCGTGCTCGCGATTCTCGGGGCTCTCGCGCCGTTCCTGGCGAGCGACGTCCCGGTGATCGCGCGGGTCGGGGGAGAGTTGCGCTTCCCGGTAGTCGAACGGTGGTTCGGCTTCTCCAAACCTCCGCAAGATGCGGCGACCTGGACCGACTGGTGGATCCGACTCGCGGATGACTCGCCGGACTTTGCCGTGATGCCGTTGTGGCATCGCGGTCCGCACGAGACCTATCGCGGACAGGTGCTCGCGACGCCGAGTCTCGAGCATCCCCTCGGCGTCGACGATGTCGGTCGCGATCAGCTCGCGCGGGTGCTTCACGGACTCTTCGTCGTGACCGCCGTCGCACTCGGCACCGCGGTCATCGCGCTCGTCGTCGGCGTGCTCTTCGGCGGCATCGCGGCGCTCAGTGGGGGCATCGTCGATGCCGTCGCGTTGCGTGTCCTCGAACTCTTTGCCGGACTCCCGGCACTCCTCGCGGCTCTGGCCTGTTCGGCGTTCTTCGGCGGTTCCTTGCTCGCGGTGGTCCTGTTCCTCGGCGCGGTCGAGTGGCCGCCGGTGGCACGCGTCGTCCGCGGCGAGATCCTGCGCGTGCGTGAACTGCCCATGACGCGTGCGCTGTTCGGCTTCGAGGTGCCGCGGCTGCGAATCCTTTGGCGGCACGTCTGGCCGCAGGTGCGCGGACCGGTCGGCGTGACGGTCGCGTTCGTCGCTGCCGACGCCGTGCAGTCGGAGGCCGGGCTCGCTTTTCTCGGCTTCACTGCCGGATCCAGGTCGGTCTCGCTCGGTGCGATGATCGACACAGGTCGACTGCACGTGATGGACGGAGCGTGGCACATGTGGCTGTTGCCGTCCCTCATCCTGATGGCGGTGGTGCTGGGTCTCCATGCGTTCGGCGACCGCCGGTCCCATCTGGGTCGGCGTCGGATCACGACGATGCCGCGCACCGGCCGATGATGTCCGCGATGATGTTGGCCAGAATTCCTGCGGCTTGGGTCGAGTACGGCCAGATCGTCGCCGACGTCCTCGGGCTCGTGCTCGGCGCGGTGTTGCTCCTCGCCCCGTCCGCCAAGGTCGTCGGGCTTGCTGCCGACGTTCGACGGTGGTGCCGTTTCAGCTTCGTCTGGCTCGCCTTGACCGCGTCGGTGACGGCCGTCGGACTCCACCTCACCTTCGCGACACTCAATGCGATCGCTCACGCGATTGCGCATGTTGCAGCACCTCTGGCCGTAGCGCGCGGGCTGCAGCGCGTGCTGACCGCGCGCGACCGAGCCGGCTGGTGGGGAATCGGCGTGGGCGTATCGGTGCTCGGGGTCTATCTCTGGTCGTGCTTCGTCGAGCCGCGGCGGTTGGCGGTCACCATCCATCGGGTCGAGTCCCCGCGGGCGGCAAGCGTTCCGAGCGGATTGCGCGTCGTGCTTCTCGCCGACATCCAGACTGATCGGATCGGTGAGTACGAGAGTTCGGTGCTGGATCGGGTGAAGTCGCTGGAGCCCGACCTCGTCCTGCTCGCCGGCGACTACGTGCAGATCGGCGACAAGATCCGATTCGCGGCGGAGGCGGCGCGCTTTCGGGAACTGTTCGCGCGATACGAGCCTTGGCCGCGCTTGGGCATGTATGCGGTGATCGGCGACATCGATCCCGACCCGCGCATCTTCGACGGCACGCGAGTGCGCCTACTCGACGACGAGAGCGTCGATGTCGGAGGCGAATCGATGCTCCAGATCGTCGGTTTGTCGTTGCCGTCCTCCCGGCGTTCGCTCGACGACTCGGTCCGCTCGTCGATCGCGGAGTTCAGCGGCTTCTCGATCGTGCTCGGTCACGCGCCCGACTTCATGCTGGATGCGATCGCGGGAACCGCTGCGCCGGACGCTCTGCTGCTCGCCGGTCACACGCACGGCGGCCAGGTCGTCGTCCCCGGCTTCGGCCCGCCGATTACCCTGACTGCGGTGCCTCGCGCGATCGCCGCCGGGGGACTCCACCGCTACGGTGCTGCTCAATTGTGTGTGAGTCGCGGCATCGGGATGGAGCGCGGACTCGCACCGCGCATCCGCTTCTGGTGCCCACCGGAGATCGTGGTGTTCGATTTCGGACGGTGAGTGGGCGCGCGTTCAGTCGCGCCGCAGCGTCATCGCGAGTTCCCCGAACCGCTTCGCGGTCGCGGCATCGATGGTGCCGGGGTTCTCCGGGTCGACCGGCGAGTCGGACAGTCGCAGCAACGACTGCAGCGCCCAGCCCGCGGCGTGACGTCCGCTCGGCGGCAGCGCGCCGCTCTCCAGGAACTTGACGAGCATCAGTGCGACATCCTGACGGCCCGAGCGCGCCAACGCACTCACCACCTCGTCATCGACGATCCGCTGCGAGAGCACCCTGCGGATCTCCGTCGCATCCAGGCGCCGAACCATGTCCAGCGCGCGCGTGCTGATCTTCTGCTCCCGTTCTTGCACGAGATCGAAGAGCTGGCGCACGCTGGTCTGAAACTCGGAGCCGACCGCGAGGCTGAGAACCTGCTCGAGGATGAGTTCATCGCGCTCCGCGAGCACGCACGAACCGTTACCGGCGTTGGTGATCCGCTCGAACGATCGCGCCACATCGCGTTCGGCGCGCTGCTCGTTCGACTGGCCGGTGATGATCGCGTGCACGTGACTCTGGCCGCCGCGTGCGAAGGTGCGAACCAGACGCTCCAGGCGCCCTTCCGTCTTCGGGTGTGCGGGGGCATCGCCGATCAACACGATGACGCGGCGTGCTTTGGCCGCCCACGGCTGCGCGATCGCCGCTTCCACCGCTTCGAGCACCGCTTCGGGGCGATCGCCGCCGCCGTCGGCGTTCACGGTCTGCAAGAAGTTGAGCGCGCGATAGACGTCGTGGTCGAGTCCGACGAGGCGCGTGACGTAGGCCTCGCGTTCGCCGCGATCGCGATACGTGACGACGCCGATTCTCGCATCGGGCACCAGCGCATGGAGCGCGCGCACCATGCGTGCCATGCGCTCCTTGGTCGCGCGGAGGACGGGGCCCATCGACCCGGTGCTGTCGAACGCGAACACGATCTCGAGTCCGGATTGACGGAGGCCGGAGACCGTTCGCCGGAATCCGGTGCTGAACTTCTCGCCGGTGCCCCGCGCGAGAATGTCGCCGTTGCCCTGTTCGCTCTGGATGCGATGGAACAGCGATTCGCTCGATGCGCCGAGCGTTCCCATCACGAAGCTGTCGGGTTCGGATTCGACGGGATCGCTGCGCAGTTCGGGCACCGGAATCTCGGCGGCCGCCAGATCCGGGGCAGTCGTCGGTTCCGCTTCGAACTCGGGTGTCGGTGCGTCGTTGACTTCGTCCCAAGCGCTGTCGGCACCCTGGTGTAAGCCGAACACGATCGGCGTGTTGATCGGCTTCACTTCGCGATCGAGGAACAACCACAGCACCAAGAAGGCGACCGCGTGCAGAGCGAGCGAGACCGCGAACCACGGCGCGCGCCTCAGCTCGCCCGCCATCAGTTCGGCAAAGCTCTGCTCGCGTTGCGCGCGCGGTGTTCCGACCGGCGAGAGGGAAGGCGTGAGCAACGCGAGGTCGATCGCACCCAGCCTGAGCGTGTCACCGGGCTGGAGGTGGCGCGAACCGTCGCCGTGGTCGATCCCGCCGCTGATCGGCGCGCCGTCGATTGCCTCGACCACGTAGCCGCCGTCGTGCCACGAGAGCATGGCATGTGCCGGGCGGATCGAATCGTGGTGCAGCCGTACGTCGGCTCGCTCGCCGGATCCGAGCACGTGGATGCGGTCGCGGTCGATGCCGAAGATCCGATCGCCTACGGCGATCCGACCCGCGCTCGGAGGATTCCCGGGGAAAGTCATCGAGGAGACGACCGCGCGAGATTGCCGCGATCTGTTCTGAGCATCGGACGGGGGCGGTGGCGGAGGATACCGTGCCCGCGTGGATTCGTCAGAAGGGGACTGCTGCTGGCGCGTTGTCGTCGCGTGCCGCCGGCCCGGACTCCTCGTGAAGGTCGTCGCGAGATCGGCGCAGCGACGCGGCCGCGCGCGAGTTGCGGCGATCGCAGCAGGCGTTCACGGGTGGTTCGGGCTAGCATCTGCGGCGCGTCCGGGCGAATCTCCGCAGGCAACGGCGGGGGTCGGTGCGCATCCTTCTGGTTTGAAGCGAAAGCATGAGCTTGCGAGTCATCGGCGGCGAGTATCGCGGACGGTCTTTGCGACCGGTCAAGGGGATGATGACCCGTCCTCTCCTCGGCCAGGCGCGTGAGGCGATCTTCAACATCCTTGGACCCCGCGTCGAAGGCGCGACGGTCTGGGATCTGTTCGCGGGTACCGGCGCGACCGGGATCGAAGCGCTGTCGCGCGGTGCGGCTCACGTCGTCTTCGTGGAGAAAGCGCGCCAGGCGATCGACGTGCTGCGCGACAACCTGCGCATGCTCGGGGATTCGGCGACGTCGCGCGCGCGCGTCCTTCGCGGCGACGCCTGGGATCCCGTGGTCGAACCCGGCGAGGCTGCGCTCGACGATCCCGATCTGATCTTCCTCGATCCTCCCTACGCGCTGGTCGCCGAGGATCCCAGTCGCACGGTGTTTCGTGCGCATGCGCTGGTGCGACGGCTACGGCCCGGCGGGGTGCTCTGCTTCCACTTCGAGCGCGGCGTGCTGGATGTCGACGATTTCGACATTCCGGTCGATCTGCGTCGCTACGGCCGCTGCTCGATCGCGTTCCTGCGTCGCGCCGAGGATGCGCCTGCGGTGCGCACCGAGAGCGATGAGAGTTTCGAGGGCGGCGAGGGTGCGAGCGACGGCGAAGGTGACCGTGAGCGTGCGGATCTTGGGCTGGACGAGGAGTTCCAGTCCGACGAAGCCGACGACTGAAGGGAGCACTTTCAAGCAGCGGGGGGCCTGCGGCCGATAGTCCCATCGTGCGGACAGGTCGGACCATCCACGGCGATTCCGATCGGGCGACCGCGACAGCCAACCCACGGAACCGATGAGAGTCATGAAGAGAAGTCTGCTCGCCGCGTTGTGCGTGCTCTTGCCGGCTCCTGCCTTTGCGCAGGCCCGGCTCGTCGATGAGGAAGCGGTGATCGTCGACATCGATCTCGGCCAGCTCCGCTCCATGGCGGGGGCATTCGAGAAGGTCCATGTCCGCTTCGAGGCGCAGTTCTGCTCCCTCGGCCAGGTCTGGAATCCCTTCTTCACCCGCTTCGTGCCGAGCGAGTACGCGAACTTCTACGCCTGGAGCGGCGACCAGCCGATCTGGCGCAAGGACAGCTACGAAGATGTGTTCGGCATGCTGTTCATCAGCAAGTCGTCGCCGGAGCTGCCCCTGCTCTACAAGCTGCGAACCTACGATCGCGTGCGCATCGAGGGTGTCGTACAGGACACGTTCCAGGGCCAGCCGTGGATCGAGGTCGTCAAGCTCGAGCCGATCACCGGCCGAGTCGACTCGCCGACGCTCTCTCACCTCTACCGCGCCGACACCTACATGCAGCGCCGCGAGTGGAACAAGGCCGTGTCCGAGCTCTCGCTCGCACCGGGTGGCGATCAGCCCGCGCACGTGCTGGCTGCGATCAACAAGAACCTCGGCGTGTGCTACCTGCGTCTCGGCGAAGTCGGCCGCGCGCAGACCTACCTCGCGACGGCCGAGCGGCTGACCAACGGTGTCGACCTCGAACTCTCGCGCCTCACTCTGGCTGCCGCGGATGACCCGTCCAGCCAGATCGACCGCCAGGTCGACCGTTCGAAGGTGAACGAGAGCCGTCGGCCCCTCTGGGAGGCCTTCGAGGATCTCGATTCGACCGGCAGCACCCGCGCCGGCGCGCCCGCCAAGCCGCAGCGCTGAGTCGCGCGGCGGATCGGCACGCTGCGCCCGCCCATCCCGTCCTGGTTCCTTGGGGTTGGGCGGGGTGAGGGGCGGCCTTCGACTTTCCCCGGGAAGTGCCTGGGGGAAGCCTCCGGGTGCGGATTGGCGACTTGGACCTGGCGCTCCCCGAGGCGCCTCTGCCGCTCACTTGTTCACGCCAAGCCCGCTTGTCGCTCACTTCGCGGGCTGATGTGAGCGACAACTTGGT
>JBFXDD010000044.1:0-34737 GCA_050181465.1 Planctomycetota bacterium | reverse complement strand
CCATCTACGACGTCGCGTTCAGTCCGGACGGTCGCCGTATCGCCTCCGCCGGCAACGACGGAGTCATTCGGCTCTGGCATGCCGATTCGCTCGAACCCGTAGGGGTGCTTCGCGGGCACAAGAGCTACGTGAAGTCGGTGGCGTTCCGTCCCGATGGGAAGCAGCTCGCGTCGGTTTCCGGCGACGGCTCGCTTCGGTTGTGGGACGCGATGCCGAATGTCGAACGGGTCGCGGTGGAGGCGTCGCACCGCGAGCTGCTGAATCGACTGCGGCCGAAGGTCCGTGCGATGCTCACGGCGAGTGGGTCGCCGGCGAAGGTGGCGGAGGGCATCTCGCGCGACCGCATGCTGTCCAACGTGGAGCGTCAGGTCGCGAGGATCGCGCTCATCGCGCTCGCAGCCGAACTGCGCGCGCGATGAGCTAGCCCGGATCATTTGTGAACGTCTACTGCGATCGCCGCAAGTCGCGCCCGGCGGCGTCGCTGCGTCGGCTCCTCCCTGGCAGCGTAGCTACAGCTACGCTTCGGTCGTCGACCGACGCAGCTCCTTGCCGGACATCGACCTGCGTCGATCTCGCGACGACGTTCACGAATCATCCGGGCTAGAGCGCGTCGACCTTCACTGGCCGAGCGTGATTCGCAGCCCGTTCGATGTGGCGATGCCGCCGACGTTCACGCCCGGGGCCACGACGATCGATTGGCCGTACACCGACGCGCCGACCAGAGTCGCGAGGTTCGGGATCGCCAGATTGACGGTCGCCGAAGGCAGGCTCAGAGCCAGCGGCAGCGTGGCCTCGCCGGACTGGTAGAGGCTGCAGCCTTCTAGGCCGAGCAGGCTGAGGTCGACCGCGAGCTGTTGGAAGCCGACACCGAGGACGCCTAGGAGCGTGCCGGCCGGGAGATGGAGCGTCTCCATCGAGAAGGTGGTTCCGAGAACCGGACGCGAGCCGAACACGGCATCCAAGGTGATCGGGTTGCCGCCGCCGCCGAAGCGGAACGGCACGGCCTGCGAGAAGTCGATCTCACCCGGATCGGCGGCGCCGCTCACCGTGGAGATGCCTGTCAACGCGATGTGATTCACGTTGAGTGCTGCGCCGAATGCGATCAGCACGCGGCCGTCGGCGAACAATTGCACTTGTGCATCGACCGTGCTGCCGCCACCGAACTCCGGCACGTTGCTCCACGTGACCATCGCGCGACCCGGAAGCGCGTCGAAGTACACGCCGCCGCCGGAGGAGGGATCGAGATCCATCCACAAGGGGCAGATGCTCGGCGGGTCGGCGAGGAACGTGGCCGCGTCGCCGTCGCAACAACGATCACCGAACGACTGTGTGGCATCGATCCACAAGAAGCCGTTGGACGACACATCGATCGCGGAGCTGCTCCCGCCGGGGAAGTTGAAGTTGAAGCCGAGGTTCAGTGGGCCTGACGTGGCGTCATCGGCGAGGTTCAGGTTGTTCTGAAAGTTCGGGTCGAAGCAGTTGGTGGTGCACGTGGTCACCGAGTAGCCCGCGCCCGTCGGCGTGAAGAGGTACGCGGTGTTGGCGAGGTCGAAGGTTGCGAAGTCGAACTCCTCGTAGGCGACGGTCGATTGTGGGCAACCGCGGCCGAAGCGAGTGCTGCCGGCGGGCACACAGCCGACGCGGGGAGCGACGAGCCACAATGGGCCGGTCGGAGTGAGTTGCAGGCTCATGCCTTGCAGGTCGAGCGGCGTGCCGAACAACGCGTCGAATTCCTCATACAGGGTCGTCGACTGGGACAGGATCGGGGAGGCACTCAGGTCGGATGCGCCGGGGTCAGTCACCCCGCCGCCCGGTGAGACACCGACCACCGCAACGTGGAATGCCGCGTCGCAGTTCTGGTCCCAGAAGAACGTGATCGTGCCGTCGGCGAGGAGCTGGACTTGGAACGTCATTCCAAGGACGCCGCCATACTCGGGGACGTTGTCCCAAGTGATCACCGCGCGACCCGGCAGCGCGTTGAACCACACGGATCCACCGGAGGAGGGATCGAGGTCCATCCACAGGGGGTTGATGCTGGGGCCGTCGTTCAACAGTGAGAAGACGTCGCCGTCACAGTAACGACTGCCGTGGTTGGGATCGGTCGTCACCCAGATCGAGCCGTTGGAAGCGACGTCGATGGCGGTCGTGCTGATCCCAGCGAAGGGGAAGGTGAAGCCCAGGTTCAGGCCGATGGCGATGTCGTCGTCGCTGAGTCCGAGGTTGGTTCCGAAGTTCGATTCGAAACACGGAGGAGAGGTCTGTGCAGTGACGACAGCCGCGATGGTGCCGAGAGCAAGCAATGAGCGGAGAGCGAGCATGGAGCGGGAGGGCAGCAGAGTTGTAGGTCCGGATGTGAACGCGGCCTCGGCCGGAAGCTCCGGACGAGGCCGCGAAGGCGTCGATGCGTCGGCCGCGGCCGAAGCCGCGACCGATCCGACGATCAGTTGCCGAGGCGCATCTGCAAGCCGTTGGTCACGACCAAGCCCGCGAGGTTCACGCCGGGGCTGACCGCGACGACCTGCGCGTTCAGCGTGCCGCCGGCGAGCGTCGGGATGTTCGGGATCGACAGGCTCGAGGTGCCCGTCGGCAGGCTCAGGGTCACCGGCAGGTTGACCAGGATGTCGGACAGCAGGACGCAGCCGGGCATGCCGACCAGGTCGAGAGCGAGGTTCGGGTTGATCGCGCCGATGTTCATCACACCGAGGATCGTCGAACCCGGCAGGTTGCCGGCTTCCATCGTGAAGGTGCCGCCGAGAACCGGGCGAGAACCGGATTGCGCCGCCAGGGTCGTCGGCGTGCCGCCGGTGCCGATCGAGAAGCCGGCGCTGATGTCAACCGCAGTGGCGAGGCCGCTGGCGGTGGACAGGCCGACGATGCAATCCATGCCCACCTGCTGCCACACCAACACCACGTTGCCGTTGGCGTAGAACTGGATCTGCAAGGTGTTGGAGTCCGTGTTGTTGAACTGCGGCACCTGGTCCCAGGTGATCATCGCCATGCCGGGGAAGGCATCGAAGTAGACGCCGCCGCCGGCGCCCGGGTTCAGGTCATCCCAGCACACCGCGAAGAGCTGCTGTGCGAGGAACTCGGGGAGCGACTCCGTGAAGTCGGAGCCCGTCAGGCCGAAGCCGCAGCGGCCATTGCTGTCGATGTCGACCGCGGAGACTGCGCCGATACCCGGCACGTTGATCGTGAAGCCGAAGGCGTTGCCGGCCGACAGCGTGTCGTCACCGAGCCCGAGGTTCGCGGAGAAGTTGGGGTTGAAGGTGCCGCCGGGGGTGACCGTGTAGCCGATGCCGTTGTAGGCGAGGGTGACGGCGGTGCCGCTGAGGTCGATCGCGCCGGCCCCGAACTGCTCGTAGAAGTCTGCAGGCGAGGGACAGCCGGTGCCGTAGGTGGACGAGCCGGCGCAGGGCGCGGCGGTGATCAACCACTGCGGGCCGAGGCTCAGCGCGGAGAAGCCGCTGTCGCCGAGGTCGAAGGTGGTGGAAGCGAACAGCTCGTATGCCGTGAAGCCCGGCGTGGTGAGGGGCGCCGCGGAGAAGTCGCTCGCGCCCGGATCGGCCGCGCCGTTGCCTTCCGACCAGCCCGTGAGGCCGGTGTGGGTGCGCACCTGGCAGTCGCCGGAGAAGTAGAAGTCCATCGTGCCGTTGCTGTTCAGCACGAGTTGGAACGTGTTCGTGCTGCCGGTGTTGGCGAACTCAGGCACCTGATCCCAAGTCACCGTCGCTTGCGTGGCACTCAGCGCGTTGAAGTGGACCGCGCCACCTTGCGACGGGTTCAAGTCCTGCCAGAACGGGCAGATCATCGGGCTCCGCGACGCCAGCATGGTGGCGACGTTTCCGTTGCAGCACAGGCTGGAGGTCGGCGGCGTGACGCTGCCGGTGGTATCGAACAGGTAGACGAAGCCGTTCGACGACACGATCACGGAGTCGTAGTTGACGCCGTTGAAGTTGAAGTTGAAGCCGAGTGGTTGGGTCCCTGAGACGGAGTCGTCAGAGAGGCCCAGATTGGCGCCCAGCGGCTGGATGAGTCCGCACTGAGCGGAGAGGGAAGCGCCGAATGCGGCGACCGCTGCAGCGAGGGCCAGCAGCGACTTGCGGGAGGGGAGTGCCATGGAGTCTGTGTTGGTTACGAGAAGGACGTGCGACTCGCGGGGGCGAGCGCGCATCGGAACGCCGGTCTCGGCAGCCGGAGCAGAGAGCGACCTGGAAACGGCGGCCGAGAAGTGTAGCCGCCACGTCCGTCGAGGCCAGGGTTGGAACCAGCGAACACTTGCTGCGACGGCCACGGCTGTCCGTTTGGTTCCGAGAGATCTTCGGCCAAGCGCCAATCGCGCTGTGCTGCTCGTGCGATGTACGCAGCACCGTGTCGCGAAGGGCTCTCACCCTGAGAAATCCGTGCGGCCTGCGCGCATCTCGGAGTCAGCGTGGACTGACCCGCGCATCGCCGTGCGCACGCAAGAGCTGGGTTCCCGATCCGTGCGCTCGAACCATCGGCACGAAGGTGCCCAGTGCCCGATCGAGATCCATCGCGAGCACCGTGTCCGGGTCGGCGGTTGCCGCCGACGGCGGCGCGAACGATTCCCCCGTGTAACGCGCGACCTTCGAGATCCGCAGGTTGTCGATGCGGCCGTGGAACTCGGATGTCCCGCTGCCTTCGTTGGTCACGTCGGCGCCGAGCATCAGCGGCAGGGCGTTGCGGGTCCGCGAACCCCGCGCCGCCGACTGGGCGCGCAGCATTCCATCGACATAGAGCCTGAGCGACTGCCCGTCGAAGACGCCGGCGACGTGATGCCACTCCGAGGCGGTGACCGTCGTGCCGGCGTTCACGCTCGCGTAGCGACCGTCTAGATGCACGCTGAAGTGCGGCACGCCTTCGTTCACGAAGATGCCGAACTCGGCGCGCTCCGTCTTGTTGCACAGCCCCACGCGGGAACCGAACTCCACGGCGTTGAACTCGAGTTCCACGGTGAACGGACCATCCGGGAGGGCGAGCATCGCGTTGTCGATCGCGATCCAGTCGCCCTTTCCATCCAGATCGAGCGCGCGGTTCGCGGCTGGCACTGCGGCCAGAGCGGCACCGACGTCGACGTTCATGGGCAGCAGCTTCTTCGGCAACGGGATGCGGACGCCGGGTGCGAGATAGTCCGCGCGCATCTCGAAGTGGGGCAGGTCGAAGGCACCGTCGGGGCCTTCCGCTCTGCGCCGAACCGCGATCTCCATCCCGCGGGATTCGCCTTTTCCGAGCGTCAGATGGAGGTGGTCCGGAGCGAAGCTCCAGCGCGGATCCAAAGACTGCGGAATGAGCTCGATCTCGATCGCGGCATCGCCTGGGTTGCGGATCTCGAACGCGAGGTCCCGCGATGCACTCAAGTCGGCGGCCAGCGGCAGAATCGACGTGGGCGTGATCGTCAGTCGTTCGGCGACCTTCGCGGCGTCGTTTACGACCGGTTCCGTCAACAGCGCGGGATCGATGACTTCGCCGACCGGAATCGTCGCCACGTTGAGCGAGTCCTCGCGAACGGTCACGAGGTCGTAGTGGTGCAGCCAACCTGCGGCAGGCACGGTTCCGTTCTGATGTCCCCCGGTGGTGGCCAGCGCGTAGTAACGGATGCCGTCGCGATTCTCGTGAGTCATCCGGTGGATGTGTCCCGCGAAGACCGCGGTCACGTTCTTCGCCCGCAGCAGGCGATTGTGCACCGCGTTCCAGTGATCGCCGTACTTGCCGCCGAGCCACCGCGGGTGGTGCATGAACAAGAAGACGTGACGTGCATCGGCCGCCTTCGTCAGCATGCGGTCCAGCCATGCGTACTGACGCTCGCTGAGCTCGTGGTTCGCCGGCAGGTTGAAGTCTTTGGTGTCGCGGTCGGGACTCGTCTCATCCGAGAACAGGATCACGAACCAGCAGCGCTTGTGTTCGAAGGCGTACCACAACGGACCGAAGTGCTGTTCGAAGTTGCCTTCGTGCTCGAGCGGCGGCCGATCCGGGCCGCGCCAATAGACGTCGTGGTTCCCGGCCACCGGAAACCACGGCATCCGCAGCCCGCTCATGATTCCCTTGAACTCGGCGGTCTGCCGCAGCCACTCGACCTGCGCGCAGTAGCCCTGCACCAGGTCGCCCACGGTCATCACCAAGTCGGGCCCGATCACGTTCACGTCGCGCACGGCCTCGCGGAGCACCGAGAGGCCGGCGGGAACACCGCCGGTCCGGTCGCCGAAGACTGCAAACGTGAAGGCGTCGTCCTCCGCGGGCAGCGCGAGACGAACCGGGCTCTCGCGATCGGTCGTGAACCGCGACTCGGCCCGTTCCTGCGCTCCATCCTGCGCGAGGAGCGGGACGTTCCAGGCGAGCGCGCAAGCGAGGCATCCTGCGCCAAAGGTGAATCGGTGCATGCCCGCGATGATGCGCACCGCTCGGCGCCGTTCCATCGTCGCTTCGCCAATCCTCCGTCAAGCTTCGATCGTGCGAGCGGACGCGAAGGCGGCCTCGTCCAAAGGCCGCTGCGGCGAATCGCCGATTCGTCGGGTAGCCTTCGCCCGAACCGAACTCCACCGTGCTCCCGCTGCTTCTCTGGTCCTTGCTTGCGCTCAACCTCGCGACCTTCGTGGTGTACGGGATCGACAAGTCCCGTGCCCGCGCCGATCGCTGGCGCATCTCCGAGGCCTGGCTCTTGGGTCTCGGCTTCTTCGGCGGATTCCCGGCGGCGTGGTTGGCGATGTCGTTCTTCCGCCACAAGACACGCAAGACGAGCTTCCGTGTCCGACTCATCCTGCTCTCCCTCGCGAGCCCGGTCTGGGTGCTGTGCTGGCTGTGGTGGCGAGGTTCGCTGACTTGGTGAGTCCTCTGCCGAACGACGACCGGGGTTGCGGCAAGTGGCCGTGGGCGGCGGCAGCAGTGACTCTGCTCGTATGGTTCGCGGTCGAACAGTTCATTGCGGGTCGTATCGGGCCGGCGCTCGACGACGGCTGGATCTACTTCGCGTTCGCGCGCAGCTTCCTCGAAGGCGATCCCTTCTCCTATCCCGGCGGCGAGGGCCCGGTGGGGGCGATCACCTCGCCGCTTTGGTGCGGGTTGCTCGCGCTCACCTTCGCGGTCGGCGGCGCGACGCCGATGAGCGGACGCGTGCTCGGGGTGGTCGCGTTCCTCGCCTGTGTCCTGGCGGTCATCCGGCTCGCCCGCGCGATCGGTGGGGATCGCCGACTGGCGATGCTCGCGGGAGTGATCGTCGCGCTGACCGCGCGCGTGGCCTGGTCGAGCATGTCGGGGATGGAGAACGGCCTGGGCACCGCACTGGCCTGTTTCGGGATCGCGCTCCATCTGGAGCGGCGCGAGCAGAGCGAGCGTCGCTATGTCCCGGCACTCATGGTTCTGGCGCTCGCGGGCTGGGCCCGACCGGAGAACTTCGTGTTCCTCGGCCTCGCTGTACTTCACCGCCGCAAGCTGGCGAGTATCGCGCTGGGGGTCGCCCTCGTTGCGACGTTCCCCGCGTATCACCAGTGGATCTACGGCGTGCCCTTGCCGCTCCCGTTCTACGCCAAGCGCGTGCCCGGTGCGCCGCTCGAGGTCCTTCGAACCGAGGGTCTCGTCGCGGGTCTCGTGTCGGGAGCCAAGAGTTCGCTCTTGCAGGTGGCCAGCGGACTCGCGTTGCTCGTCGGCATGCTCCCGCCGCTCGCGATCGGACTGTGCGGAGCCTTCTCGCGCAGCTCGTCGGTGGGTGTGCGATTCCTGGTCGTGGCCATCGGCGCGTTCCTCGCCGCGCGCGGACTGCTCGGCCACGTGACGCCGCTCTTCCAGCAGGGTCGCTACTTCGTGCAACTCTGGCCGATGTTCGTGCTGGTCTGTGTCGTCGGAATCCGTCGGGTCGGCATGCCGGCGCGATCGCTGGCGCTGCTCGGTGCGGCAGCGGTTGCGTTCGCCGTATGCGCGCCGCGCATGGCAGCCGCCTTCGCCTTCGATCATCTGACTCCTGCCGGACCGCTCGCTCTCGATTCCGCGAGTCTTTGGACCATCGCGGTGCCGGTGGCTGCTGCGATCGTGGCTTCGATCGCGGGGGGCTGGGTGACTCGACCGACCTATCGCGTTGGTGCCGTGGTCACCGGGGCGTGGCTGGTGATCGGGTTGGGCTTTGGCGCAGTTCGTCACGCTGTCGGTGTGCGCGACACGCAGGCGATGAACGTGGGAATGGCCGAGAACGTCGTGCGCTTCACACAACCGGCTGACGTCGTCGCGTGTCACGACCTTGGCGCACTGGGCTGGTTCGCTCGCCGCCCGCTGATCGATCTCGCCGGGCTCGGCACTGCCGAGATCGCGCTGGCAACTCGCGATGCCGGAGGAAACGTCGACGTGATCGGCTTCTTGGAGCGACGTCGTCCACAGTGGCTTTGCCTGACCGACGACATGCTCGCGAAGTTGAATCCCACGACGCGCATGCCGAACGGGCTGACGGGTTGGACGGAGATCGAGGCGGCCCGTGTCGACTTCCCGCAAAACGTGACCGTGCTCGGCAGCGTCTATCGTCTCATCCGACTCGATTGGCAGCGTTGACCGCTCAGTAGCGAAGCGTCGCGTTGAACTTCGCTCGCGCACGGAACAGCAAGTCTTCCTGCTGCACGCGCCGCATGGTCTCCGCGACCTCGGCAGCGATCTTGTCGTTGTAGACGATGTAGTAGAGGTGGCGATACGACACCCGCTTGACGATGTGGATGCCGTATTGCGACTCGAAGGGAGCGGAGACCTCGCCGTCCTTCAGGCCCCATGCCGTTCGGCACAAGATCGCCGGCAGGCGCGGATCGATGCGACGCACGCCGTCGAGACGGCCGCCGTTGCGCGCCGATCGGCGATCGTCGGACAGGAGCCGTGCGACCTCTTCGAAGTTCGACCCGTCCTCGACCAGACGGCTTTGAATGTCGGCAACCTTCGCCCAGGCGGCTTGACGCTGCTTCTCGCCGAGCAACTGCATCGTGCGGGGGTCACGATTCTCGACCAGGATCTGAGCGATGGTCAACACGCCGCCGAAGTACTCGGGATGGCTCTCGTAGAACTCCCGTACGTCACCGTTCTGATCGGGCGCGATCGTGGGAATCAGCACGTCGAGCCATCCCGTGGCCTCGGATCGCATTCCCTCGTCACGCTGGTAGTCCGTGAGCAGGAGGTTGACGCGCTCTTGGGTGAATTCGATCGGTGCGCCTTCGCGTTCGCGGCGGCTCGTGTAGTCGTTGAGCCAGACTTGGAAGTCACGACGCAGGGCTTCGCCGAGCGTTTCCTTCACTTGTTCATAGTCGATCCCGCGCGAGGCCGCCTCGAGTTCCAGCGTCTTGATGTCGGTGAAGGTCCGCACCCATTCGGCGATCCGCGGGCTTCGCAGATACGAGATGCCTGCGGGCGTCTCCATGAGTCGCAGCATCGGCGGGTAGTGGCGTTCGGCGATGTGTGACAGGACCGCGCGCAGCGAGTAGTCCTTGCCGCCCACGTGGCAAACCACGCGATCGGCGTCTGCCGGCCACGCGAGAAAGTTGTCGTCCGCGGGCTTTGGCACCGACTCGGTGGTCTTCGGCTCGCGAGTCTCCTGCGCGACGAGTTGCGCGTGGAGCGAGAAAGAGACCAGGACGGTCGCGACGAACTTGGTTGGGGTCATCGATCGAATCGGCTCGGGTGGAGTCGGCTCGGCTGCGTTGTGTCGAAGCGGGAGCCGCCGGTATAGCATCCGTGGGTTCACACCGTCACCGATGAACGATTCCCCAGCGACCGAGACCCTCGCCGAGCGGGTGCGAGCCGCTTTCTCTCAGCTTCACGGCGATCCTCGCCCCGTGGTTTGGTTCGCACCGGGCCGCGTGAATCTGGTCGGCGCACATCTCGACTACAGTGGGGGCGATGTCCTTCCGGTGACCGTGGAGCTCGGGGTCTGCATCGCCATCCGGCCGCGCACGGATCGCCGGGTGCGTCTGTCCAGCCTGGACCAGCCGGAGCGAGTCGACTTGGATCTCTCGTCCTTGGGCTCGGCCAAGGAACCCGCGCAGGCCTGGGCGGCCTATCCGCTCGGCGTCTCCCACATGCTCGGGGAAAGGCTCGGCGATCGCGGTTTCGATGCAGTGTTCGCGGGCAACTTGCCGATGGCGTCAGGGATGTCGTCGTCGGCGGCGATCGAAGTCGCGACCGCCTTCGCTCTGAACGACCTGTTCGAACTCGGGCTGTCGCCGCGAGAGCTTGCGCTGGTCTGTCACGCTGCCGAGACGCGCTTCGTGGGGGTCCAGTGTGGGATCATGGACCAGTTCGCCTCCGCTCTCGGGCGTGAGGGCCATGCCCTGCTCCTTCACTGTGCCGATGCGAGCCATGAGCACGTCGCGATCCATGGCGGTGGTTTCCAGATCCTGGTCATGGATACCAAGAAGCCGCGCACGCTCGCGAGCGTCGCCTTCAACGAGCGTGTGCAGCAGTGTCTCGCAGCGCTGAAGGTCCTGCGTGGCGAAGTCGGCTGGCGAGATCATCTCGCGCTCTACACCGTCGCGGACTTCGAGCGAGCACGGCATGCACTCGAACCGGTGCTGCAGAAGCGCGTGCGCCATGTGGTCAGCGAGATGCAACGTGTCGGGGCAGCAGTCGCCGCGCTCACGAACGGCGACGCAGCGGCGCTCGGCGCGGCGTTGGACCAGAGCCACCGGTCCGCGGCGTTGGACTATGAGGTCTCCTGCGACGAGCTCGACGTGATCACGGATGCGGCCAGAGAATGTCCCGAGGTGTTCGGCGCGCGACTGACCGGTGCGGGATTCGGCGGTTGTGCGATCGCGTTGATCCGACCTGGGACTGCGGACGCGGTGACGGACCCGGTGGGCCGGGTCTTCAAGGACCGATTCGGAGTCGAGCCGGGATTTCGCGTGCTGCGCGCGGGTGGAGGTCCGCGGCCCATCGCGGCGGGCGGGATCCGCGACTGAGTCGAGGGTCCGAAAGTCCGATTCGTGGACACCTCGCCGCGGCGTGACGGCGACGCTACCGGCGGGACCGGATCGGACACCGTCTCGGTGCATAGGTCTCGCCGATGCGCTTCATGAGACCGTCGCTCCTGCCGAAGAGCGGATCCGAGACGCCGATCCAATGCCGGTGTGTCGCTCGATCCAAGCCTGAACACTCGCAGAGAGTGTCCACATGTCCACTCCAGCCATCGACAAGAAGGTCGCGGTCTTCTCTCACGTCCACGAACTCGAACGTCGCGCGACGCAGGTCGAGGCTGTGGTTGCGCAGATCAAGCGGCTGTTGCTCGCGAGTGGCGATGCCCTTCCGATTCCTGAGCTCATCGGGGTTTTCGGCGAGCTGGGATGGCAGCTCGAGAAGTCACAGGCCACACTCGGCAAGCTCGCGGCGGAGGCGGGGATCCAGCGGCGACCAACCACCACGGCACCCAAGGACAGCGAGCCGCCCTGCGGATTGAAGGGTTCGACCAAGTCGCTGCGCATCCCCGATCTGTTGGGGATCCTCAGCTCGCAGCGGAAGACGGGAACTCTGACGATCCGCGCCGGCGATGAGAGCTTCACGCTCGAGTTGCTGCGTGGCGCCGTCGTGCACCTCGTCAGCAATCGACCGCGTCCGGATCAGCGGATCGGGACGATCCTCGTCGCGCGCAATCGCATCAGTGCGGAGCGGCTCGAGGCGTTTCTGCGTACCCACACTGCGATCGACGGCCCGCTCGGTCAGGCGCTCACCCGCGAGAGTCTGATCTCCGAGGAGGACCTACGCGATGCGTTGGCAGCACAGGTGCGCGAGCTGTTCCGGCGGATCTTCGAAGTGGAGAACGCCCAGTTCGCCTTCATCGACGGCAAGGTCAGCGATCTCGAGCAGCGCGTCTGCATGAACACCATGCAACTCCTGCTCGACTGTGCGCGACTGAAAGACGAAGCGGTTCGCGCCGGCTGATCGGATCAGCTTCGCAAGGGGCGAACGATCAGGTCCTTCAGCGCGAAGTTGCTGCCTTCGCCGACCCGCGTGACGAACAGGTCGTCGTGGTGGCGGATGAGACCGAACTCATCCAGGCACGCGACACCGCCGGCAGCTTCCATGGCGAGCATGACCAACTCGCTCGCCGTTCGACTGGAATCGACCTTCACTTTGGCGGCGCGCTCTCGATCGAGTCGACCTTCCTCGTAGAGGTTGCAGCAGTGCATCAGCCACGTCAGATTGCGCTCGACCATGATGTCGAGATCGATCACGACGTCCTGCACGCGTTGGAAGCGGCCGATGGGCTTCTCGTCGAATTGGATCCGCTCTTCGGCATAGAACCGCAGCTTGTCCAGCGCGAAGGCTGCCGAGGCGATCGCGAGACTCGCTACGAACAGGCGCCCGCCGTTGAGCGTCGCGACCATCACCTTGAAGCCGTTGTTCTCCTCACCGAGGATCGCGTCGCCGGGTACCTCGACGTCCTCGAACATGATCGAGCCGGTGCTCGACATCGTCCAAACCCGCTTACCGGACATCTCCTGGTAGAAGACCCCGGGGGCATCCATCGGCACGATGAAGCACGTCGAGCGCCGACCGTGCGGTCCCTTGGGGTCGGTGAGAGCGTGCACCACCACATGGCTCGCCCACCGCGCATTCGTCGACCAACACTTCTCACCGTTCAGCACCCAACGATCGCCCTTGCGCACTGCAGTGACCTGTGGGTTCGCGGCGTCCGAACCGCGTCCGGGCTCCGACAGCCCGAACACGAACATGCGTCGTCCGGCGGCGAGGTCGGGCAGGTGGGCACTCTTCTGAGCTTCGCTGCCGCAGAGCTGCAGCGGCTTGGCGCCCAGAGAGATCGCCGCGCCGGGAGTGATCGCGACCGAATGGCTGTGGTAGCCGATCGCGAGCCCCATCAGCACGAGGTCGGTCATGTCGCCGCCTTGACCGCCGTATCGCTCGTCGATCGGCAGCCCGAACAGTCCGAGGTCGCCCATCTTGGCGATCGCGTCGTCGGGCACGAGTTGATGACTGCGTTCCCAGTTCAGGAGGTGTGGGGCGATCTCGCTGTCGGCGAAGTCGCGAACGACGCCGTAGAAGTCGAACTTGTCTTCACCGACGAGGCTGGCGAGATACGAATCGATGCGTCGCTGCATGAGCCGTCGTTTTTAGGCGCTGAACCGGCCGAATTCCCGCTCGGAACCGGCTCGCGCACGACGATCGCATCCGCGCCGGACCGCATGACTCCGGCGGGCGCTTCTCCGCGCCAGGCGCTCCTCAGCGGCCCGTAGCGCTCTTCGCACCGACGTCAGCACTCTTCGACAATGCCTCGAGGAAGAGCCGCGCCGGGTTGTCCCCTGGCTCGAGTTCCAGCACGCGACGGAACGAGAGCATCGCGGCTTCGCGATCGCCGGAGAAGAGTTGGTTGTAGCCGAGCACCAGACGTGCTGCCGCGTCATACGGCTTCTCGCCGCAGTACTTCACCAGCGCCGCCAGATGCTCGTCGAAGAGCTTGGCGTCGCCGTAGAACTCGCGTTTGTCCGCCACCGCGCCGGCGAGGTCCGGTGCGAAGCTGAGACCCTTGCGGATCATGTATGCGGCGTAGTGATAATCGCCGATGGCGAACAACGCGTCGGCGACCACGAAGTGAGCCGCGCCGTCGTCGGGCACGTAGGCCAGAGCCCGCACGTAGCTCTCAGCGGCTTCATCGAAGCGGGCCTGGCGGAAGTAGTAGTCGCCCAATCGAAGATGGCGATCGGCGATCGTGCGGAGATCGTCGGCGACGCGGCGCTCACGGTCTTCCAGTTCCTTGCCGGGATCGACGGCCGCGGGCGACGGTTCTGCCGCGGGTTCCGGCTCGACGACCACGACTTCCGGTGCCGATTCGACGACGGCAGGTGCCGAGGCATAGATCACCGTCGTGCTCGCCGGCGGGTAGTAACCCCAGTCGAAGGTCGACAGGCCGTAGCTGCCGAAGGGACCGAAGCCCAGCCAGGCGCCGGGCAGGTAGCAGCTCGCGGGGGACCACCAGGTGCCGAGGGAGGCGCCGATGTAGCTCGGTGCGCAGGAGTTCCACCACGACCAGCGACCGCGCCAGGAATCGAACCAGTAGTTCGAGCACCAGCCGGAGTACCAGAAGGGGAAGGAGTAGCAGCCCCAGCGCGCGCGGTTCCAGCCGAACACGCTGCAGTGCGCGCCGAAGCCCCACGAACCCCAGTGCCAGCGGTTGCTGCCGGCCCAGGTGCTGCGGTCGTAGATCGGGTTGGAGACGATGGGGTTGATGCGCGGGGTGGTGCCGACTCGCGGCGGATTCAGTCGTGGTCCACTGGCCGGCGGAGCCGGTCGCGGCGTGGGCCGCGGTGCGATGCGGTCGCGACGGACGACGTCGCCGGGCGGGGCCGTGCGGTCGACGGGTCGCAGCCGCGGCGATTGCACTGGTGCCGGCGTCGTGCCCGGCGGGCGGTAGCGACCGTCGGCGATGCTGCCGCGATCGCCGCGCGGCGGGGAGACGACCGGCGGTCGGGTCGTGGGCGGCGAGGTTCTCGGCGGTTGGATGCGGGGGGTGTCTGCGGTCGGCGGTGTCGGCGTTCGCGGTGATGGTGAGACGCCTCGCGATGGCGGGTTGACCGGCGCAGCCGGCGGCTGGCGGCGGTCGTAGAGATCGATCAGCCGATTGCGGCGCGGTCCGGTCCCCGGGTTGGTGGTCCCTGGACTCGGGATGGGGCTCGGCGTCGGCGACACGCGTGCGGGAGGTGGCGCGTAGCGCGGCGGCTGCGGAGAAGGCGCGGGTGTCGGGGCCAGGACCGGTTGAGGTCGCGAAGGGCGGGGCGTTCCGATCGGGCTGGGCCGCGGTGCCGGCGTTGGGGCGGGCAAGTTTCGCGGCGGCGAGGGTTGGCGAGGGCTGACCCGCGGAGTCGGGATCGGCTGCGGAGTCACCCGCGGGGGCAGTGTCGGTTGCGGGGTGATGCGCGGCTGAGAGGGTCGCGGCGCTTGAATCGGCTGCGGGCGCGGTTGTGGGCGCGGCTGTGGTGCGCTCACTCGTGGCGGTTGCACCGGGGTCGGTCGTGGTGGGCTGATGACCGGTGCGGGCCGCGGCGTCGGACGCGGGGCTGGTTGGGGGGCCACCGGCCGTGGCGCGCCTCCGCCTCCCGGTTGCGGCTGGATTCGTTGTGCCAGCACCGGGCTCATCGTCAGCCCAAGGATCAGCAGGGCGGGAGTGGCGACGCGAGAAATTCGATTCATGACAGCACGACCTCGGCCACTGCACTACGCAAGCGCAGTGCCGGAGGATAACGCAAGCGGCCTGGGAGCGGGGCGCGGCCGATCAGCCCCGCGAACACCCCGCTTCGAGGGGGTGGTGCCCACCGCCGCCGCGTCGGTGCTGGCCGCTCGAGGGCGGGATGTTGCCGGGGGCTTGTCCTGGTCGCAGGACACCGTGGGGAGTTCGGGCGGCGGTTCGCGGGAGCGCGAGACCATGTGCCCGATCGGTCGGATTGCTCGGAGGCCGGCGGGTTCGGGTCCGGAGCCGGTGCTCGCCGCTGGGCCTGCATCGTGCCGCAGCGCAGCGTCGGTGGGCCGTTGAGGGTCGATGGGGCGGTCGACCGGAGCGGTGCGCGATGCTTCGGCGGGCAACGGTCGACGTTCACCGGTTCCGGCCACGGCAGTTTGTCGTCCATCTCCGCGATCGCTTCCGGCGCGCCGGTGATGACCAACCACACCCACGGCGTTGCGATGACCCGTCAAGGCGATGGCAGGAGATCTTCGTCGTCTTGGAGCAAACGCAGGGTCTCCCGCATGGGGTGCAGGGGGTCGGAGGTTCAAATCCTCTCGCTCCGACCACTTCTCTTTGCTCGGCAAGGGTTTGCGTCAGTGCTGCGACGCGGTGCGAATCGGGGAGGAACGCCCGACTACCACTTTACTCGTCGTAGCGGTCCCCGTCGCTCCGTGGCCGCGAGCAGCGACAACGACTTACGCGCGTTGAACCTTCGACCCCCTGCTGGGTTCGCATGGGGTCGACCATCACCCGTGGTAGCGAGAGGGGGCGAGCGCGCAGTGAAGCTCGATCCCCACGTCGGCTGCTGGCTTCGTGCCTGCTGACCGGCCCAGACCCCCGTCACTCTGACGATCGGAGGGCATGTCGCAGCTGACGGATCGTGTCGGCGAACTCTTGAAACCGTCGCGGCGACAAAGGGGTTCGGAGCCGATCCTCGACTTCCGCGGCGAAGGTGCGCGTCGCCGCGGCCAGCAGCCGTTGCCCCGCTGGGGTCAGTTCGATGTAGGACGACCGACGGTCCTCCGGATTCTGCTGCCGCCGGCACCACCCGGCCGACTCGATCCGATCGACGATCTTGCTGGTTCCGCCCACAGTGATCGAGAGCGCAGCCGCGATCTCCTGAACCCGGCAGTCCTTTGTGCGGGCCATCACCTGCATGGGCTCGAACCAGGAGAGCTCCAGCCCGTGCTCCGCTTGGAGGCGGGCCGCCACTGCGTTCCACAGTTCCGTCTCGAACCGGATCAGGTCGCTGAACAGCGCAGCGGGATCGATTTTCATGGCACTCCTTGAAGAGATACATTCCATGGAATATACATGGGTCGAAAGCCACTTCCAACAAGAGAGCAGACCATGAGCAAGAAGATCATCGCCGTTGCCGGAGCTACGGGCGCCCAGGGCGGCGGCCTGGTGCGAGCCATCCTCGCTGACACGTCGAGCGAATTCGCTGTCAGGGCCCTCACCCGGAACGCGGACGGCGAGAAGGCCAAGGCTCTTGCGAGACTCGGCGCCGAGGTCGTGGCGGCGGATTTCGACAGCCGTGCCGACCTCGAGAGGGCATTCGACGGCGCATACGGGGCCTTCCTTGTCACCAACTTCTGGGAGCACTTCTCGCCCGCCAAGGAGCAGGCTCAGGCGCGGGCAATGGCGCATGCGGCCGCCGACGCCAGGCTCGAGCACGTCGTCTGGTCGACGCTCGAAGACACTCGTCTCCGTGTTCCCGTGAGCGACCCACGCATGCCGACGCTCCAGGGCAACTACAAGGTCCCGCACATGGACGCCAAGGGCGAGGCCAACCAGTTCTTCCGCGATCTCGGGGTGCCGACGACCTACCTGCACACCTCGTTCTATTGGGACAACCTGATCTCGTTCGGGATGGGGCCGAAGAAGGGGCCAGATGGGAGGCTCGTCTTCACGCTTCCCATGGCGGACAAGAAGCTCCCCGGGATCGCGGTCGCCGACATCGGCAAATGCGCCTACGGAGTCCTCAAGGGCGGCGCCGACTACATCGGCAAGTCGGTTGGTGTCGCCGGCGAGCATCTGACGGGTGCCCAAATGGCTGCCGAACTCGGCAAGGCTCTCGGACAGGAGGTGGTCTACCAAGTCGTCACACCGGCAGCCTATCGCGGCTTCGGGTTCCCAGGCGCCGAGGACCTGGGCAACATGTTCCAATACAAGGCGGAGTTCGAGGCGGAGTTCTGCGGCGCGCGGGATCTCACCGTCGCGAGGACCCTCAATCCGGAGCTTCAAACCTTCCGGCAGTGGCTCGCGGCGAACAAGAGGAACATCCCTCTGAGCTAGGCCCCTACCCATCCTTCGAAGCACCAAGAGCGGTTCAGCCCTTCGCTGCCGCCGCCACACACGGCGCCTCGCGCAGTGGGCGAGCGCCACGCAGCCTGGAAGACGCCATGAACAGTAGCGCATTTGCACATGTCCTGTCAGCCATCACAGTCGCGCTTCTTGTGGCTCTCGCCGGCGGATGCGCATCAACCGAACGAGGAGAATCCGTCATGACCAAGGCTACCCCCAGTCCCTCCAACCCGCGCGCAGACGTTGCGTCCGCGACCAGCCTCCTGCGGAGCTACGAGTCTGCGCTGAACGCAGCAGACGTCGAGGCCATCGTCGCACTCTACGCGGAAGACGGGGTCTTCATGGCACAGCATCGAAACCCGTCGATCGGAGTCGGGGAGATCGAGGCGGCCTATCGCGAGATCCTGGGCATGATCCGGCTCGACATCGAGTTCGAGATCGACGAAGTGGTCGTGGCCTCGCCAACGGTGGCCTACGCCCGCACCCGAAGCGCTGGAACCACGACGATCCTCGCGAGCGACGCGAAGGTGTCGGAAGGGAACCAGGAGCTGTTCGTGTTGGTGCGAAAGGACGAGTCCGCTGCCTGGCGCATCGGGCGGTACATCTTCTCGACGACTCAGCCGAGAAGCTGACGATGGGCACCATGCGCGCGATCGTGCTCGACGCTCCAGGTCCTCCGAGTGCATTGAGCGTTCGAGACGTACCCATGCCCGAGCCGAGGATGGGATGGGTGCTCCTCCGCGTGGAGGCATTCGGTCTGAACCGCTCCGAGTTGCACACCCGGCTCGGCCTCGCAGACTCCGACGTGACCTTCCCACGGGTCTTGGGGATCGAGGCCGCCGGCGTGATCGAAGCGGCGCCAGGGACCGGCCTGACCGTTGGCTCGAAGGCAGTGGCAATGGTCGGCGGCATGGGGCGGTCCTTCGACGGTGGCTACGCCGAGTATGCCCTCGTGCCCAATCACTGCGTGGTCCCCGTGCAGACCGAGCTCGACTGGGCCAGGCTCGGATCGCTTCCAGAGGTGCTGCAGACGGCGTGGGGTCGCTGACCGTCGGCGTCGGCTTCTCGGAGGGTGGGGCGATCCTGATCCGCGGCGGCACCTCGTCCGTTGGGATGATGGCGGCGATCCTGGCGAAGCGGATGGGGGCCACGGTTCTCTCGACCACCCGGCGCCCCGACCGCGCCGATGACCTTCGAGCGATCGGAGTGGATCACGTCATCGTCGACGATGGCGACATCGCGTCAGTGGTGGTGGGGCTGGTCCCCGGTGGTGTCGACGGCGCCTTGGAGCTCGTCGGTGCGCCCACGCTGCGCGACACGCTTCGCGCGTGTCGTCCGGGCGGGACCACCTGCTTTACAGGAATGCTCTCCAACCAATGGATCGTGGAGCGCTTCTACCCGATCGAGTTCATCCCCACTGGTGTTCGGCTGACCGCCTATGGTGGCAGCGCAAGCAACATGCCGAGCGCCGTGCTCTCAGATCTTGCGTCGGCCATTCACCGGGGCGAGGTGCATTGGCCCGTGCAGATCTACGGCATGGAGGACATCGGTCGTGCCCACGAAGACATGGAGCACAACCGTGTGGCTGCGAAGCAGGTGGTATTGACGAGAGGTTCTCGATGAAGGCGGGCAGCGCGCTGGTGACGACGCGATCCTCGCGGATCGCTTCGTCGCAGCCGAAGCGCCGCTCGAGCAACTCGACGCGCCGCCGGCCGGCCTCGCCGTCCCCGGCGGCTAGCGCGCGGTAGCGGGCCGTGGCCTCGTCGATCAGTGCGCGGGCCCAGCTGCGGTCGAACACCGTGGCCTGGCCGGGCTCGTCGTTGGCGACGTGCTGCAACCACGCGCTGTCGTCGGGCCGTACGCGGCGGCGCGCTCGAGCACGCCGCCGGGCTTGACGCACTCGACGAACACCTCCTGCGTCGCGTCGGGGATGTCGCCGGCGAGCGCCCGCCCGCGCCAACGCGCCGCGAGGAAGAAGTGGATCGTCGGCTCGTAGCGCCGCGCGAACGTCGAGCGCGCGTCGGCGTCACCGCTCGAGGCGGCGCGGAGCACGGTCCAGCAGGTGTCGTGGGGAATATCGGTCACGTCACGAGTTGCACTTCCATCGCCACTGCGCCGCACTCCAGAGACCGCGGGCCGTGGGCTCCGTGAGTACCGGGCCGAGGAACGCCTGCACCGCGTCGTGCAGCTCCTCGAGAGTCCGCCAGCGAAGTTCGTTGCCCGCCGCCATGGCGGCGTAAGGGGCATCCCAGTGTTCGGGCGGTTGCGGCACATCACCTGGCAATGCGTGAGTCGATCGGAACTCGAATGTCGTCACGAGAGCTCTGCGAAGCTGCGCTGCATCGATGTCACCCGCGCTGGCCAGCAGCGCCAGGTCGGGCAGGTCCTTGATGCGCGAGTTGGGCCGCTCGCGCGGCATCGAATACGCATGCAGCTCTTCGGCGATGTGGGAGACGATCGGGTAGAGCAACAGCCGCGCAGGCTCGAGGCCCGCGAAGTCGAGCAGCCGGTCGCCGACGATCTCGTCCGGTTCGCCGACCAGCGGATCGCCGAAGCCGACGTCGACCCCGAAGCGGCGGCCGTAGATCTTGCCGGCCAGGCGGCACTCGGCGGCGAAGCGGTGACCGGTGTACTTCATGCCTTCGCCGCGGATCTCGGGGTGCTGCCGATCGCGCTGGATCTCGAAGCGCAGGAAGTCGCCGAGGTCGAGCCGGCCGGCGGCCTGCAGGCGATCGAGCAGTTCGGCCGGCGTGCCCATCATGCGCAGGTCGACGTCCTTGGTCGTGCGCGCGCTGCAGGCGCAGCTCAAGGACCAGCCCGCCCTTGAGGACAACCGTGTCGCCGGCCAGCTGCTGCACGCGGGCCAGGAAGCGTTCGAACACCAGCAGCTGGCGGCGGCGTGCCAGGTCGGCTCCGGATGCCGATGCGTTGCGCAGGCGCTGTTCGAGCGCCTGCTTGAAGGCTGCTGGAGTCGAGTATCGAGGGTCGGTCACGACCGTGTGCCCCGCGTTCTGCGAAGTTGCTTGGAGAGGCTCCTGCTGCCCTCGCCACTGATCAGACCGCGCTGTCTTGCCTGGCGGATCGCCTGCTCGATGAGATCAGGGGCCACATGCGCGACGATGCACTCGGTGATCGCTTGCCGCGCAGCGGTCACTGGTACCACCTCGGCCCAGGTCCGATCCGACTCGACCAGGTCGCCGTAGTGGAGGACGAGTCCCTCTGGAACGCGCAGGCGTCGCGTCCGCCATGCCGTCGGCACCGTCATGTGGACCTTGTTGGGAAGGGCGTCGGACAGGTCGTGGAGGAACAGGCTGGTCTCGTGTGAGAGCACGCCGGCCTGGCCCGACCAGAGCCAGAGCGCGACGAGTTCCTCGTGCTCGCCCGCGGGGAACTGGGTGAGCCGGTAGATGCCGCGCTGGACCCGGCGGATCCGTCCGGCGCGGAGGTGCTTCTGCAGGTGCTGGGAGGAGTAGCCACAGGCTTCGGCCTGCGTCAGGGTGAAGAGGCCGGCCTGCGAGTCGGCGGTCTGGTACAGACGGTCCCAGGATGGTGAAGGTGGCATCGGGCGGCGGCGCGGTTGGCGCTTGCGCGGCGTCGCACAAAACTAAACCCAAGGTTTAGGTTGTTGCAAGACGGCTTCGCGGGCTGTTTACAGTTCGAGGCGGAGTCGCGTGGGCTCTCGCCTGGTCTCATCCGGTCGCACGACTACCACGAAACACGTGCGACCCCGCGAGAGCTGGTGCGACGACTTGCGACCTGACGAGACATCGCAAGCGTCGTCTAGACACGCCATCTCCGGCTGCAGCAACGACCTGCGGCAGCGACCCGGATGACGCCCTGGACGCGATGGGGTGCAGGGGGTCGGAGGTTCAAATCCTCTCGCTCCGACCACCTTCCGCCGGAGGCGGAAGGCAGTCGGCGCGAGGGCTTCGGGCGTTTCGCGCGCGGCGGCTTCGCCGCCACCCGCTCAAGCAGCAAGTCCTCTCGCTCCGACCATTCATCTTGCTGCCGGGGAAGCTGAGGGAGTGCTCGGAGCCAAGCGCGCGCCCCTCGCCGCCGCTGCTCCCGGCTGAGCACGGTCGGGAACTGGTCAGCGTACGTCGCGAAGTAGTGATTGGCGATCCGTCCCGAAGCCGCAATGGCTTGGCGGGAGGCAAGCCCAGACCGTTGCCGCGGACCGCAGGCTGTTCAGGCGATGAGGGCCTCTTCCCTGCGACTGCTCAACCGCCGTTCTTCTCCAACCACTCGACATCCGCGAGATCCTGCTTCCGTCCCGCCTTGGTCTTGTTCGCGATCAAGTGTTGGCGTGACAGGACCGGCACCTCGACATCGCCGAGCTTCGCAGTGACCCGCGACTGCCAGGCATCCTCGAATTCGACACCGTCGATGGCGGTGATCACATCGATTCGCACGGGCGGCACGCCGATCTGGAAGACGAGGCCGGGAGTCTGCAGATCTTGCTCCGACAGGTCCTGAAGCGGCGCACCAAATGCAGCCAACGCACGGAAGACACGCGGCGCGTTGTCGTCATCCGGCCGCACGAACACAATCAAGTCCTTGGTCGCGCGGATCAGACCGTGAGCGGCGAGCGCGTGCGCCCCGACGACGAGGTAGTCAACGCCGTGGGCGTTGAACGTGGACAACAGATCGATGAAGTCGGAGTGCACCGGGGTCGTCGTGGTTCCAAGCGTAGCAGAGCTGGGTCAACTCCCACACGGTGTTGATGCGCTGCTCGATCGACATGGATTGCCAGTCGCGATCGGGTTCCTCTTGCTGCCCGGGGCGGATGATTCGGGCAGTCATCTTGCGACCGGGTCGATCTTGCACGCGCCCAATCGTAGCCGAGGTGCGAACGCATGAACAGCAGGTGCGCACTGGCAGGGCGCGTGGTGGCGCACGCCCTCTGCAGCGACCAACGTCAGAAGCTCCACGATTCCTCGCCGTGCTGTCCATGCCCCGCGACACCGCTCCTTCCGGCTGCGCACGGCCGGAGGAGCTGCCATTGAGACACCACTCCCAGACGTTGCCGTGCACGTGATGTAGCCCGAATCGATTGGCTCCAAACGTTCCCACCGGAGCGTGCACGATGTGGCCGTCAGACCAGGCTTCGCAGGTCCACGGGACACCGACGCGTTTCGCAGTGGCGCCTGCCACGTTCGCGAAGTCCTTCATGTCGGCGAACTCGAACCAATACGGCGAGCTGGTTGTCCCGCGGCAGCCATACTCCCACTGCGCTTCGGTTGGCAACACGAGCCCGGATGATTCGTGAACGTCTACTGCGATCGCCACAAGTCGCGCCCATCGGCGTTGCTTCTGCAGGTGCTAGGAGGAATAGCGACAGGCTTCGGCCTGCGTCAGTGTGAAGAGGCCGGTCTGGGACTCAGCGACTTGATATAGGCGGTCCCAGGTTGGAGAAGGCGACATCGGGCGGCGGCGCGCTTGGCGCTTGCGCGGCATCGCACAAGACTCAACCCAGAGTCTAGGTTGTTGCAACCCGGAGCTCACGTGCCATTCGAGGCTGCGTGGGCCGGCCAGGGATCTTGTCGCACGCCATCTTGGAGTCCGGCCGATCCTCCCACGCGCTCACGGGGATCGATCCGTGCAGATGGCTATCACCGGCCAGTGCGGTGAACACTCCGGTGAGCGGCGAGCGCGGCGTCGAACTGCACGTCATCCGCCCGTGAGAGCCGGTCGAGAACGGCTTCGCCGATCGCTTCAACGGACGGCTACGCGAGGGGTGCCTCAACCAGCACGTTCTCGAGAACCTGCAACACCACCACAGCCACATAGTCACCCCAACGACCGCGGGACTCTCATTCACCGCGCGACCAAACTTGGGGGCAAGGTCACTCCTTACCGCTCCCGACGAGCTGCACCGCGTCGATCTCTTGCCAGCTCGCGACCGCGTCCAGGTCGAGCGTCAGCTTCACGCGCGCGACCAGGTAGTCGGTCTTCGGTACGCGCACGGCAAACCACGCGACCGCGTTGAGTGCACCGGGTGGGCGTGCCGGGTCGACGCCTTCCCACCAGACGTGCGACGCGCCGGCTGCGTCGATGGCTTCGACCTTCACGATCGCACCCGGATTGTAGGTCTGCCGCACCCGCACCGCCGTCGCGCGCACGGCGGTTGCGAACGTGAGCTCGACCCACTCCATGCCCTTCGCGGAGCTGTGATGACACCAGGCCTTCGGGTTGTCGTTGCCGTCCGGCACGTCGGGCGAGCCGACGAGCTGCACGGCGCCGTAGGCGGGCGTGCCGTACTCGGAGCCCGCCTTCGCACTCGCGACCCACTGACCGTCGGCGTCGGCAAGGATGTCGGCCTCGACCAGCTCCGCGGCAGCAACGACGACGCCGATGGTCGGCGTGCCCGGCGCTTCGGCGGGTGTCGGCTTCTCGGGTGTCTCCGGCACCGGGACTTCGGGTGTGACCGATTGTGCATTCTCCTCCGGTGCGGGCGGGAGGCGCTCCAACACCGCTGCCGGCGGGTTGGTCCACGCGGGCGGCGGCGCTGCCGATGGCGGCGCCGCGAGGAGGCGCTGCTCGAGGTCGAGGAGTTCGAACGGTGGATGATCGAGACGCGCACGCTCTGCCAGTTCGACGGCTCGAGCGACGAGCAACCGCGCCGCAACCAGGTTGCCGCCCCGCGCCGACAACGCGGCGCGCATGGCGAGCACTTCGATGTCATTCGGGTCCTTGGACAGCACGGCATCGAGATGGCGAGCGCTGTCAGCCAAGGAACCCGCGAACAGGCTGTCCTGCGCACGGGCGAGCGCGCGCACGGAGACGCGCGCGGGATCAGTCGAGGGCGCCACGATCCGCACCTTGGCGGTCGCCGATTCGACGTCTCCCGCCCAGCCCGCGCGACCGCGCACCGCGAGGCGGGCACGCACGAGGTAATCACCGCGGGCGACCGCCGCCATGCTCGCGGCCGAGAAGAACCAGCGCCCCGTTGCGATGCGCTCCTCATCGAGGACCACCCGCGGCAGCGTGCCGGCGTCGGCGGCGCGCGCGGTGGCGGCAACGGTGCCGTCGCCCGCGCGCAGCAGCTCGACATGGATGCACGCGGTCACGTTGCCCGCGTCGGGCACGAGTTCGAGCGGCGCCGTCGCGTCGGCCGGCGCCTCCAGCCGAACGACCACGTGCCACGGCTCGCCCTGCTCGAGTTCACCACGCTCCACGCCGCGCAGCGCGATCGAGACCTGGGGATCGTGGTTGGCAGCGACCAAGGCCAGCGCACCGCCGAAGACCGAACAGAGAATCCACGCGTACGCGCTCATGACTTGGGTGCCGGGATCGCGTCGTTGGGGCAGATCTGACCGAAGCAATTGCCCCGGCCCGGCGCGCAGTCGCCAAACCGCGGCTGCGGCTCGTGGTCCTTGTGGTTGCCACCGGTGCCTGCCCGACTGCGACACAGATCGTGGCCGATCGGGTTCTTGCCGGGGCGGATCAGGTAATAGGTGTTGGCGCGATGCAGCGACGGATAAGTATTGGCGAAGAAGTAGCGCATGATGCAACCGACATCGCCGGACTGCAGGCGGTTGGGACTCGCATAGTAGATGTGTCGGTCGAACCCGCCGGAGGCAATGAGGCCGTGCTCGGCCCATTCGGCCCGCGTGGACTCGTCCGTCGCCCACTCGTGCAGCGCCAACTCCTCCCAGAAGTGGACGTCCTTCCCCCAACGGGCGAACTGGGTCGCGCGCTGTTCGGCATAGGCTCTCGCGGACTCGGCGATGCGCGGGTTGTTCCGGCTGTGTTCGAGCGCACGCTCGAAGGTAGGACCCAGCATCTGCGCGACGTCCTCGCGCGTGTCCTCCCAACAGAGGTGGATCGTGGGGCCGCGGTCGAAATCGCTCCAGACCTTCGGGCGGCTGGCGTACTCCGTCGCGGCATAGTCGGAGTCGCTCCGAGGCAGGGTCTTCACGAAGCGCGGCAGACCGGTGGGGTTCGTCGGGTCGTGCGCACCCTGGAAGTACAGTTTCAGCTTCCCGTCCCCGAACTCGCCGTGGTGCTGGGCCCCGACCGAGTGCGCCAACTCGTGCGCAACGGCGACGTCGTACGCCGAGTCGGCGTCGGACTTCGGCAGGTTGGCGAACTTGCTCCACTCGTCGGTGAAGACGCTATGGGGGTCGCCACGGCGGAGGACGCCCATCGACAGGGTCGTGGCCGGCCTCCCGGCAAAGGAGTCATCGCGCAGGGTGGTCTTGCCGCCGGTGACGTCGCCCGGCTTCCAGGGGATGTCGACGATGAAGACGCCGTGCTGCTTCACGCGATGCGGCCCATCCTTGCGGTTGGCATTCATCACCCGCACCCTCCAGTCGAACTCCGCCTCCGTGATCTTCGCGTGCACGCGGAGCTTCGCGACGCGCGCGAAGAGCGCCACGCCGGCACGTCCGTCTGCACCATTGCTGCCGTGCGTGTTGCCGACGCCGACCTGATTGAGGACGAAGAAGTCCTTCCTCTGGGGATCGCCGTCGATGTGTTTGCCGGCCTCCACCCAGCCGCGGTATTCCTCGTAGAGCGTGAAGCCGTCGCCGTTCATCGGCTGACCGGCGACCTTCTCGTCGTCGTCGCTGGCGGTGAGGTCGGTCGCGTGATGGTCCTCGCACCACTTCGCCGCCACCCAGTCCGGCCCCCGACGGCGCGGCAGGCGCACGATGTCCTGTTCGCCACTCTCCCCCTTCATCAGGCCGATGATCTCGCGGCCGTCCGTCAGGACGCAGACCACGCGCAGCTCCGACTTGGCGCCGAAGTCGAAACACTCGATCGCCGCATCGGCATGGGGCTGGCCGTTGCGATCCTTCGGCGGGTCGACCAACTCGCCACGCTGCCCTTCCTCGGAGATCACCGGAAACGCGAACTGCGGGATGTCGGGAGGGAGGTTGGCCAGGTCCCGGTTCCCCATCGACATCGCGTCCCACTCTCGAAAGAACCGCTTCACCGCCTCCGGATCAGTCCCACCGGAGCCGTTTGCGAAGTCGGCGAGGCGCAGATCGAAGTCCGTGTCCTTCGCCGCGAGCGGCCAGTTCAGGCACACCCCCGGCTCGCGCGAGGTGTCGAGCAGCTCGAAGCGGAAGCGATCGACCTCAGGGATGTCCTCGCTCCGGCCCCGCTTCGACTTGAGCACGGCACGCGCGACGATGGCGGCACCGGGCTTCTTCGGATCCTGGATCGATCCCTTCGGCAGCCAGTCGGCGTAGCCGTCGATCGTCACTTCGCACTCCAGGTCGGCGTAGACCGGACAGAGCACGACGCGGCCGCGGTAGACGTAGCCGTGGGTGCCATCGCCCTCGGTCTTCTGCGTCGTCTTGTCGTCGGCGAAGGTGATGACTCCCGGCGGCGCGCGAAAGTCCCACCAGCCCGCGCGTTGTTCGCCCTTGTAGAGCGTGGGCACCGCGCGCAGCAGCCCCCAAGTGCGATCGACGGAGCGTCGATTGTCGCCGTCGCCGATCCAGCCGGAAGTCCGGCCGGTAGGCGAGCCGTCGTTCGCGCCCGGCCCGAAGGTCGCGAGGCCGTCCTTCAGATTGATCCGAAAGGTGACGGCCGAGCTCGCGACGCGGCCGGCGCCGGCGGTCTGCGTAGCGTGTGCCGAAGCCCCCGACTCGGCGGACGACTCGCGGCTCAACCAGCGTTCGTCGCCGGTGCCGACCCAAGCGAACTGGCCCGCCGCGGGGTCGTCGGACACGCTTCCGGTCGCGCGCCGCAGCCGGAATCGACTCGAGGTCTGCGCGTCCCGCGACGAGCTCGACCACAACGCGGCGTTGCTGCTGTTGCGATAGTCGTAGGTCCTCGTCTCCGAGGCTTCCCAGAAACCGACCCACTCGACAACCGAAGCCCATTGTTGAGCCGCTCGATCCTGTGTGCACACGGCGGGGGCGAACACGACGGCGACCGACAGCAGCGCGAGTGACCGCATTGCGCGGACTCTACTCGCCGGGCTCGATGCCGGCGAAACCCGCGCGACCGGCGCTCAGCGGGCACGCGCCAAGTCGGTCCGGCGCGGCAGCGCGGATGCGGCGCCGTTCCGCACGAACATGCCGAGTAGAGGCCGGGCTTCGCCGTTACCGTCGAGCCCCAGCAGCAGTCGGCCATCCCCGTCGGCCGGACCGTAGAGGTCGAACGAGTACCGGCGATCCACGACCTGGCGTCGATCGAGAGGGTGCTCGCGGCGGCGGCTGCGCCGTGAAGTCGAGAACGCTGAGGGACGCTCCGAGTCGTTGTCCCAGGATCGATCGGTTCCTCGTCAGCGATTCGTTCGCCGTCTGTGCGCGCGTCAGCCGGCTAAAGGAGACGATCGCCGGACTCAGCGTTCGCACGGATTCACTTCTCCGAGCTTCGTTCGATTCCATGGAAGTGTCGTTCGGTCCGTTCGAGGACGAGGAGAACGAGAGCGCGAAGAACGACTGCTCCACGCGACGCCTCCGGACCCATCGCCGTCACTCGCAGGGCATCGCGATGCCGTCGGATTGTCTGCGCCGTGCGGCTGAGCTCTGAACGTGCCACATCATCCACGTGCTGCAGCATTGCGACCTCTGCCACCGAAATGGTCTGCGCGGTCGGTGCGTGCACCGCGAAATCCCGCGGCATTGGGGGTCGGCGCGATTGGCGCTTCGTTGGTGCAAGGCCGGTTCGCGTGCGGTCGGCGGCCCGAGGCGGAGTCGCGCGGGCTCTCATCTGATCTCATCCGGTCGTGCGACTATCACGAAACACGTGCGGCGCCGCGCGACACGTGCGGCGCCGCGAAACTAGGTGCGACCACTGATGGTCTGACGAGCCATCACCAACGTCATGGAGACACGTCAACTCCGTCCGCTACAACGACCAAAGGCGGGGACACGGAAGATGACCTGGACACGATGGATTGCAGCGGGGTGGCGGTTCCAATTCTCTCGCGTCGACGACTCCGAAGTCTTGTCGCAAAGGCGCGGTGACTTCGGTGTCCGCATTGGCCCTGTCTCATGTCGCTCGGTTTGGCCGTTGGACGCATCCGCAGGGGCTGGAGCAGTTCGAAACCCACTCTCCCTACGGGGTTCTCACAAGGTCAGTTGTCCTGCTGTGTCTCCACGTGTTCGCTGAAGTGCTGCCGCGCTCGCGTGGCAGGTGGTACTCGAAGGTCTTGCCGCTCCGTACCCGATCACTTGCCGAACGCCGGGTTCGGCGTCGGCAGGCGCGCGTCTACGCGGCGCAGGCGTTCGTCGAGCAGGCGTTGCAGTCGCTTCACCAGGTCCGGCTCCTGTCCGACGAGGTCGTGGGCTTCCTGCGGATCGGCGCGCACATCGAACAGCGAGACGGTTCCGCTCTCGTAGTCGCGCAGCAGCTTGTATTGCCCCATGAAGATGGCCGAGGCGGGTGCGTAGCCCAGGTCGTAGTGGGGAAAGTGCACGACCAGTGCATCCTCGGGCCGCTTCACTTTGCCACTGCGAGGATCACGAAGAGCAGCAACCAGACTGGCCCCTTCGACGCCTTCGGGCACTTGCTCGATGCCGGCCAGCTCCGCCACGGTCGGCAGCAGATCGGTGCCGCTGCCGCGTGCCGATGCCGCCTGTCCTGCGGGAATGCCTGGCCCACGAATCACGAACGGCACGCGCAGCCCACCCTCGAACACGCTGCCTTTGCCGCCTCGCAGCGGCAGATTGGAGTTGCGTCCCGCAGCACCGTGGTCCGACGAGAAGATCACGTACGTGTTGTCCGCGATGTCTAGTTCGACGAGCAGATCGAGCAAGCGGCCGAGGTTGTGATCGACATCCGCGAGGATGGCCCGCTGCCACGCTGACTTGCCGCTCATGCCGCGGAGCTCGGCGGCCAAGGCCTGGCGGGTCTCGGGCCGCGACTCGTCGGCGGAGCCGCCGCCGTAGTGCGACAGTTGCAGGTAGAACTGGCGGCCCGCGGCGACCTGCTCGCGTACGAACGCAAGGCCGCGATCGGTGATCGCAAAGGCCTGCTCCGGATTGGGTGTGCGATCGCGGCCGGGGCCCTGGTTGGTGTTGGCGCCGTCGTGAACGTCGAAGCCGTGCGCCGCCGGAGTGGCGCGCCCGACGTGCCACTTACCGAAGTGTGCCGTGGCATAGCCTGCTCCGTGCAGCATCTCGGCGATCGTGGTCACGGTGTCCGGCAGCTCCGTGTCGCTCGCCGGCGGCAGGAGCCGCCGTTCCTGCTGGCCGTCCTGTCTGCGGCCACCTGACCGGTCGCCACGGTCTCCGCGCCGTTCCGCTCCTCCCTCATTGACGTACGTGATCCCGAGTCGGGCAGCGCCCCTGCCGGTCAGGAACGAGGCTCGCGACGGCGTGCACCGCGGCGCAGAAACGTAGAACTCGGGCACGCGAACGCCCTCGATGGCAAGTCGCGATAGCTGTGGCGTGATCGTCGGTGCGACGTGTGCGTCGGGCAACGAGTCCTGCAACGCCACCGACGTGTCGGCAAAGCCGACGCCTTCGGCGAGCACGAACACGAAGTTGGGGCGGGGTGGCAGAGTCGTGCCGCGCGCCGGTGCGGGCTGGCGCGCGGCCTTTGGGGCATCGGCCTTGGCCGCCGGCGCAGCTCCTGTCACGGTGACCCCGTCGTTGGCTTCGATCCACTGCAAGAGCGCGTCGCGCTGTTCGGCCGAAGGCAGACCCGCGAACGGCATGCGCGTGCCCGGCGTGTCGCGCATAGGGTCGGCGAGGAACGCGTCAAGTCGTGCGCGGGTCCAGGTCTCGCCGCGGGCGCGGCGTTCGAGCATCGCGGGCGAGTACGCGAAGCCCGGGCGGTCGGCCACGGCGCGCCCGATCACGCCGGACAGCGACGGGCCCACGCCATCGCGATCCTCGATCGAGTGGCAAAGCGCGCACAGCGCGAAGACCCGCTGTCCGGCGACGAGCATCTTGTCGCCCTCGGGCAGCGGCGATGCTTCGTCCGCCGCAGCCTGCACCTGGATCACGAAGCGGCTGCGCAGCTCGACGAGGGCCTGCGCCTGCTCTTCCCGTAGCTGACTTCGGAGCCGCAGAAACGCCTGTGCCTGCCGCCAGGTCATGCGGGCTTCGGCGAGTCCCTGCGCGGCGCCGGCGTCGAGCACCTCCTGCCGATCGATCAGGCGGCCGACGAGACCGTTCTCCAATGCCCGATTGACGCGTGCGCGCGCCGCGAAGAACGCGGCGAAGTCCGACTCGTTCTGCTTCGCCACCAGGCGCAGTTCTGCGCCTTGGGCCGGTGTCAGGATGGCTTCGACGGCCTCGGCGATGCCGTTCCGAGTCACGCCGTGACCGCTCTCGATGCGCAGATCGACGAAGCCGAAGTGCTGGCTCGGCTTCCCGGCGGTGTCGTAGTCGTTGTCCGCCGGCGTGCCGGTCACCCAAGTCACCAGGCGCGAGCAGAGATTCCACAGTTCCTGTCCGCGACGGCCGCTGAGGTCGTCGATGCGATCGCGCAGACCGTCACGCAGCGCGCCGGAGATGCGGTGGTTGCGCAGTTGTCCGGCCGAAGCCTCGCGGCGTAGCGCGGCCAGTCGCTCTCGTTGTTCTCCGGTCAGGCTCGCCACGATGTCGGCGAAGCCTCGGGCTTGCGCCAGCCCGAGCTCGGCCTCGGCCACGCCGAATCGTTTGCCGAGTTCGCGCACCTCGTCTTCGGTTGCCGGGACGCCGACCAGCATCCCTTCGAGCCGTCGGTTGATCGCCTGACGTGCCTCGCGGCAGCGCTCGAGGGCAGACCACTGCTCGTCGAGAAGCGTCGCCATGCGGTCGCGTTGCGACTCGTCGAGCAGCTCCCAGCAGCGTTGGCCGACCGGACCGCGGCTGAGCATGTGCCCGCTGGCGACGCGAAATCGCACGAAGCCGAAGTAGTTGGCGAGACGTCCCACCGACACGTAGTCGTTCTCCTCGGCGCCGCCCGTCAGCCAGGTGAGGGCTCTGGTGACGATCGCAGTAGCCTCCTTCTTCGGTGTCAGCTCGAGCTTGCGCTCGAGGGTTTGATCCTGGGTGGGGGCGAGGCTCGCGAAGAGAGAGACGGCGCAGGCGAGTCGGAGTCTTGGCATCGGGACGGAGAGCGTCGGGCGGGGGCGTGTGGACGATTCGCGGTACGGAGGGGGCGCCGACAACGTGGGAGATCTGGGATCCTCCACCGCAACACGGTCGGTGACCTGTTTCCCCGCGGCCGCATGGCCGGTGTGCGATCGCTCCGCGGAATGCTGCGACGACACCGTGCACCGACTCCGACGTCCTCCGCGGCAGCTCGTCCGAGAGAAAGATCGAACCCTCTGTGACATCGCTCGGCGCGTGCTGCTCCTCGGGCAGTCGTCGTTCGCGATTGGGCGGACGACCGACAACTCGAGAAACCTCATGAAACCGATTCATCGCGCTTCCCTTCGATCGATCTCAGCCTGGTTGGTCGCCCTCGGCGTCCTCATGACTCCGTCCGAGACTCCTGCGCAGACACTTCGCGTGAGCACCTACGGCCTCGACAGCAACAGTGGACTCACCTGGAGCAGCTCGCTGCGGACCCTGCAATCCGCACTCGCACGCGCCGACGCCGACCCGAGCATCTCCCGCATCGAGATCGCGGCAGGAATCTACAAGCCGGGGGGCAGCCGCTTCAGCACCTTCACGCTCGTCGAGAACGTCACGCTCGTAGGTGGCTACCCACCGGCCGGCGGAACGGTTCCCGAACCGGACGTCTACGAGACGATCCTCAGCGGCGACATCGGCGTGCACGGAAGTGCCGCCGACAACTGCTACACCGTGCTGACCGCACTCGGGATCACCAATGTTCGTCTGGAGGGTCTGCACATCCGCGCGGGCTACTCGGACCACACCTCGGCCTCGCCAGGTCCCGCGGGCTTCGGTGGGGGCCTCTACGCACAGAACTCCGGCATCGTGATCCTCAACTGCCGGTTCCATGCGAACCGGGCCATCCAAGGCGGCGCCGCGTACCTCCTGGGCGGCGCCACGACCTTCTACGGATGCCGTTTCACGCAGAACCTCGCTGGCGACTTTGGCGGTGCGATCGCGACCGTGCCCGGGCTGAATGACAACGAGCTGCTGGTCGATCGGAGCTGGTTCCTCGGCAACCTCGCCGGGGTATCCGGCGGTGCCGTCTACGCCGGATTCCAACATGGAATCTACAACAGCATCTTCAGCGGCAATGCCTCGGGCACGGCGGGTGGCGCAGTCCTCGTCGACTTCGGAGGCGGTGACTCGCGCGTGGGGAACTGCACCTTCGCAAACAACCGCGCGGGACTCGGCGGTGCCGCGTATGTCAGCTTCTCGCTGGGTTCGACGGACGTCGCGAACTCGATCTTCTGGAGCAACACTCCTGCCGATACCTCCGTCGCCTTCGCGCCCGGGTCCATCTACTCCGTCCACCACTGCGTGCTTCCGCCCGAGCCGATGCCCTGGTGTGTAGCGACCTCCAGCATCTACGTGGATCCTGAGTTCGTGGATGAACTGGGTAGCGACGGCGTTGCCGGGACCGCTGACGACAACCCGCGGATCGGTCGAGGCTCGCCGTGTGTCAATGCCGGACTCAATGACTCGGTGCCGACCTACGCGGAACAGGACATCGACGGCAGGGTTCGGATCTCGGCGCCGATGCCACGGCTGCCTGCGATCGTCGACATCGGCGCGAACGAGCTGGTTCCCTTGCTGTAGTCGTTGCACCCACGTCTCGGCGGCCGTGAGGACCGCGATGCGCTCGAACTCCTCGATGCCGACTTCCACGGCTTCGATGTCGGGCACATTCGGGTCCTCCGGCCAGGCGGTCCGAGCTCATCGGCATCGACCCCATCGCTTCCATCGCTGATCCGCGCGGCTGGGCCGCTGTTGGAGCGCACGGAATCGGCTCGCTGCCTGGCCCGGCGAAGCTGCTTCTCCCAACGCAGCCGGCCAGTCCTTCGTTGCGGAGCGGTCCAACCGATCTATCGAGCCATCGGTGAGTGCGGGTTACTACGCACGTCGACGTCCTTGGTCGTTCACGCGCGCGGTAACCCGGACTGTTCGTGGACGCCTGCTGTGATCGCCGCAAGTCGCGCTCGGCGGCGTCGACCGGCCACGCTTGGTTCATCGCCCGACGTAACTCCTTACCGGGTATCGACCTCCGTTGATTTCGTGACGACGTTCACGAGCAGGCCGGGATGGATAGAGTCCTTGTTGCGCCCGCAGTCGGCGTCAGGGCAACGTGTCGTCCCGCTCGCCATCGCTGCGTGGATAGCTGCCGTGGTCTCGCGGTAGCTCCGAGGTCGACGAGAGACCCTCTCTTGCCTACTTTCGCCGACTCTTCCATGACTCAGTTGGATACAGGTCGAGTTCAGGCGCGAGTCTCCGTTACCTCACTCGGGCCAGCCAGCAGGGTCTCGTGGTGGCCCGAGTTCCGCCGGCGCTGCCGTTGATGTCTGCTGAACCCTGGTTCTCTGTGGACGAAGTCGCGAAACACCTGGGTGTCGTGAAGGACTCGATCTACCGCTGGATCGAGGGTCGGGGACTGCCCGCACACAACAAGGTCGGTCGGTTGTGGAAGTTCAAGCTCTCCGAGGTCGACGCATGGGTGCGGACGGGAGGCTCCGGAACTGGCCAACCCGAGCCCAAGCGGGGTAATGGCGATGCGTGATGCGGTTGAGGATCGAACCGGAGCAGGAAAAGTGGCCTACACCGCGACCATCTCCAGTACCCCCCTGCGGCTACGGGAGTCCCGCATCGTCGCCGGCCTGCTCCTGCAAGGAATGAGCGACGAGGCCTGGACAGCAGCCATCGTCGACAACAACGCCCTCCAGATCGCCAGCAAGGTCGGCGTCGTGCGCAGCGCCAACATCCTCCGCGCCCGGCTGGAGCCCCTCGGCCAGGAGCTCTGGCGGATGGTTCGCGACGGCGGGCGAGAGCTCGCCACGCAGGCAGCCATGGCCGGCGCCATCAAGCACAGTCGCCTACTCGGCGATTTCATGGATCTCGCCATCCGCGACCAACGGGCGCTCTTTCACGCGAATGTCGACCGTCGCACCTGGTCCGAATACCTCGAGGGCTGCCGCGGTCGCGATCTGGAGATGCCCCACTGGAGTGACACGACCGTCGCCAAGCTGCGATCGGTGGTCTTCTCGATGCTCGCGGAGGCGGGCTATCTCAAGGACACGCGCAGCCTGCAGCTGCAGACGGTCTTCGTCGACGACCAGCTCGCCAACTACCTCACCGAGCGCGGCGAGTCCTACGTCCTTCGCTGCCTGAGGGTCATGGAATGAAGCTCACCCTGGACCAGAGGCTGGAGCAGATCCTCCC
>JBFXDD010000043.1:0-35114 GCA_050181465.1 Planctomycetota bacterium | reverse complement strand
GACGGCACCGCAGGCGACGAAGTATGGCGAACGGATGGAACTGTGGCGGGAACGCGTCTGCTGTTCGACCACTTCGTCAGTCACAACCACCAGGGCATCACTCCGGTCCGCGGCACGATCGCGGGTCAGTTCTGGTTCGTCGATCTGGCCGGCTCTGGCGGGCCGGCGCCGAGTCTCTGGAGCACGGATGGACTCGGCTCGCAGCCGACCCAAGTCGTCGACGGTGCGACGGCGGGGGTCGAAGAGTTCGGTGTGGGCGCCGTCGCCTGGAGGGATGAAGCGCTGTGCTTCGCGCGAGCCTCGTCGAGTGCACCCTGGGAACTCTGGCGAATCGATCCGAACGGCCAGCATCAAGCGATCTGGATCGACTCGATGTCGTCCAGTGCGCTCGGCCAACCTTGGATCCTCGACGCCTTCGGCGGGTCGGCACTGTTCATCACGGCGAGCGGCGATCTGCACGTCACCGATGGCACCGCGCCTGGCACGTCGCGGGTGATCCAAGGATCGCCGAGTTACTTCGGTCGCGCGCTGGGTGGCTACCAAGTTCACCAGTCAGTGACGCTGCCCGGGCCGATCCCCGGCACGCGCATCTCGATCGTGCGAGCCGGCCGACCGACACAGTCGTTCACCTTCGCCACGCAGCGCCTCCTGGCCTACGGACTCGGCAAAGAGTTGTGGGTGCTGCTCGACGACCGCGACCTCGTGGTCATCGATGCCGCCGGCACCTCGGCCTCGGTCGCGACCTTCGTACCCGGCACCGGGCCGGACTTTCGAAACCTCTACGGCTTGACCGACCTCGGCGATCGAAAGATCTTCTTTGCCGATGGCGGGAACGGTGCGGGTCGCGAGCTGTGGCGTAGCGACGGCACCGCCGCGGGCACCACGATGGTCATCGACCTGGCGACCGGCCCCGCCGATCTCCCTGTCGACAACGGGGTGCAGGTCGCGCAACGCCTGGTCTTTTGGGCGGCCTTGCCCGGACTCGGTAGCGAACCATGGATCAGCGACGGAACCGCTGCCGGCACGAGTCTGCTAGGTGACTTGGAACCTGGTAGCGGCTCGTCTTCGGTGGCCTACTGGTTCTGGCCCACCACGGATTCCGCGATGTTGGCAGTTCGCACGAGTGCCCACGGACTCGAGCCCTGGCTCTGCGACGGCACGACTGCAGGAACCAGGTTGCTCGGCGATCTCCGGCCGGGACCAGAGTCGTCCTTGTCGATCGATCCCTTCTCCGCGCTCTTCTTCGGTGCCGTGGTGGGCGGGCATGCGGTGTTCGCTGCCGACGATGGCGTGCACGGCACGGAACTGTGGAGTGCGCCGCTGCCGGCGTACCGCATGCCGGTCGCGCGGCTCGAATGTGCGCTCGGTGCTGAGTTGACGATCGGCGGCTGGCCGAGCTTGGGTGGTTCGATCGCCCCGGCGATGCACGGACTCGGGACGAGCGATCGAGGCGTCTTGCTTGCGTCACTGCCGGCGTCCACTGCGCTCCTTCACGTCGACGGTTGCGGACTCCACCTCGATCCCGCCGCGCTCGTGGCCGTCGGCGCGGTCGTGCCGAACTCCGCGGGTGACTGGACGACTTCGCTTCCGGTCCCCAATCAGTCTGCACTGCTCGGTCTCCAACTCGGCGTGCAGGCCGTGTTGGTCGATCCGAGCGCGTCGATCGGTCTGCGGCCGACGGAAGCGTGGCGGGTCACGCTCGGTCGCTGAGCCGGCCCTACCGCGTCGAGAACCGATGCTCCGTCGTCTGGCGGTAGACTTCGCCGGGCCGGAGCACGGTGTCGGGGAACTTCGGTTGGTTGACGGAATCGGGGAAGTGCTGCGTTTCGAGGCAGACCGCGGACCGCTTCGCGAAGCGATACTCCTGCTTGCCGGTCTGACCGAAGAGGAAGTTGCCGCTGTAGACCTGGATGCCCGGTTCGGTGGTCCACACTTCCATCACGCGACCACTCGCCTCGTGATGCAAGGTCGCGGCGCGCGCGAGCGGACCGCCTGGGCTGATGAGCACGTAGTTGTGGTCGTAGCCCAGCGCCGGAGAGTCGATGAGGGTGCCGATGTCGCGCCCCAGGGTCTTCGGCGCCCGGAAGTCGAGTGCGTGCGTGACAGGTGCGATCTCCCCGGTGGGAATCATCGTCGAGTCGGTTGGCGTGTAGTGCGATGCACTGACCTGCAACTCGTGGTCGAGCACCGTCGGCGCACCCGCTCCCGCGAGGTTCCAGTAGGCGTGATTGGTGAGGTTGACCGGAGTCGGGGCATCAGTGCGAGCTTCGTAGTCGATGCGCAGCGTGCCCGCGTGCGTCAGCGTGTAGGTGACCTCGATGCTGAGGTTGCCCGGGTAGCCCTCTTCGCCGTCCGGACTCGTGTAGCGGAAGCGCACCGCAGGACCGTCCACCGTCGAGACTTCCTCGGCATCCCAGAACACCTTCGACAGCGCGCGTGCGCCGCCGCCGTGGAGGTGATTCGGTTCGTTGTTCTGCGCGAGATGGTAGGTCTGGCCTTCCAGCGTGAACTCGCCCTTGCGGATGCGATTGGCGACGCGCCCGGTCGTGCAGCCGAAATACTGATTCGCGTCCGACTCGTAGCCGCTGACCGAATCGAAGCCCAGGATCACGTCGGCGAGCTGGCCCTGTCGGTCGGGTGCCAGGAGATCGACGAGGGTGGCGCCGTAGTCGGTCACGCGGGCGACGAGCCCGCTCCTGCTGACGAGTTCGAACAGACGGGCTTCTCGTCCGCTCTGACTGACACCGAAATTCCGTTCCCGGAGGTCCATCTTGGTGAGGAAGGGGACTTGGCACGCGCTCAGTGCGAGTGCCAGGACGATGAGGGCGATCGTGCGAAGGCTCATGGGCGATCTTGGCAACCTGGAGCGAGCGCGGATCATGCGCCTGGGCCCGCGCCGATGCGCCGCAAATTCGTACCCCGCCCCGCTGGTCGATCGGATCGCACGCAGGTCCAACAGAAAAAAAACAGGGTCGCGGGGGGGGGGGGAGGCGCAGATCGGCCGAAGCCGATCCGCGACCCTTCTCGCCCTCTCTCAGGTCTCAGTCGTTCTCTCTTGCTCTCTGCTCCCTCCCGCCGATCCGAACGTCGGCGCGGCGGGAGGCATTCGTGGTGCAACCGCTCCCGCCGAAAATTTCGAACGACACCGCCGAACCGCCCCAAAGACTCGGACCGTCGGTGCTCCGCGTCGCCCTCTTGGCGCTATACCAGGGTCCCCATGCCGCGCCCGAAGAACGTCCTTGGCACCGAATTGGCCGATTGCTCGCGATCCCCGCTGACCGGGTTCTTTCGCGACGGCTGTTGTCGCACCGGCCCGGGCGACTTCGGCCTCCACACCGTGTGTGCGGTCATGACGGCCGAGTTCCTGGAGTTCACCAAGGCCGTCGGCAACGACCTCTCGACCCCTCGACCCGAATTCGAGTTCCCGGGCCTGAAGCCGGGTGACCGCTGGTGTCTGTGCGTGTCGCGCTGGAAGGAAGCTCTGGAAGCGGGCGCGGCTCCGCGGGTCGTCTTGGAAGCGACCCATGCAAGCGCGCTCGAATGGGTCGACCTCGCGCAACTCGAGTCGTTGGCGATCGACGGCCGACTCGGCTGAGCCGGCCTCAAGGTGCGGGCGGGGTGGCGCGCGCGTGGCGCATCGGCAGGACGAGCAGCAGGAAGGGCAAGAACTCCAGTCGGCCGAGCAGCATGCCGAGCACCAGCACGATCTGCAGGCGGGGATCGAGGTCCGCACTCGCGATCCCGGCGGAGAGGCCGGCGTTGGTGCACGCGCCGACGACGTCGACCAACGAGTCGAGCGGATCCAGGCCGTAGATCACGAACACCAGCCACGATCCCAGGATCGTGAAGGCGAAGCAGAGCATCGTGAGCATCGCGCGCCGCACGACTCCGGGAGCCAGCGCGAAGTGACCGATGCGAAGGTTGGCGGCCGCGAGGCTGCCCTTGGCATTCCGTGAGAACCAACGGCGCAACGCGGCGAACAGGATGAGCAGCCGCATCACGCGCACGCCGCCCGCCACCGACAGTGAACAGCCGCCGATCGTCATCGCCAGGCACAAGGTCAGCTTGCTGCCTTGGTCCAGGGCTCGCACCGGCGAGAACTCGAAGCCGCTGCTGGACTGCGCTTGCATCGCCAGTAGCAGCGACTGGAGCCACCGATTGCCGTCGAGGTGGCCGTCGAGACGCCGGGTCGAGACCGCGATGATCCCAGCGAACAGCACGACGAGCAGGGCGAACAGCCAGAACTCCCGCCGCTGCAGACGCGACGTACCGCGTGCCGCCCCGAGCCACGCTGCAAGGCATCCGGTCGCGGCGAACAACCCGATTGCCGCGAGAGCGACCTGAGTTGTTGGACCCAGGGCCCGCGCGCCCTGCGGGTCCGGCGACATCCCTCCGGCGGCGATGGCACTCATCGCGTGCAGCACCGCGCGCAGGATCGGCAAGCCGGTCGCCGCGAGCACGAGAGCTGCGACGGCCGTCGCAATCAGCCAGATCCCGAACCGTCGACGACGAGCCACGGACGCGGTCGCGCCGGTTGCCGATGGATCGCTCGGCGGGTCGAGGACGGGCTCGAGGATCGTGATCGAAAGGCACAGGAACCACAGCCCGCCGGTCCACTCCAGGAGCGCGCGGAAGAACAGCAGCGAAGGCGATGCACCGGTCGCATCCAGCACGCTCACGCCGGTGGTGGTGATGGCGGCGACGGACTCGAACAAGGCGGCGGAGCCGACCAGCCGGCCGTTGGCCGACATGGGCCACGATGCCGCCACGGCCAGAACCACCATTGCGAGCGCCGAGGCCGCGGCGCGCTCCTCACGCTGTGCGGCCGGGCGGGGGAAGCGTCGGCCGACCCACGCGACGAGTGCGGCGAGCCCGGCAACCGTCGCCGCGCGGCCGGCGAACACCAGGTCCTCGGCGCCGAAGGCGAACACGGCGGCGGCCGTGAACACTGCGAAGGCGGCCCACGCCGAGTGCGCAAGTTCGCGCAGCAGCACGGACTTCCGGACCCTGGCGCGGCGGTGGTGGGACGCCATGGGCCCGATCATGCCGGCACCGCTGACCGCGCGCGAATCGCTGCATCAAGCGCAGGATGAATCGCTGCACGAATGACGCTGCCGTGACACTGCGGCCCTGCGCTCAGCCTAGCTTCGCCGCCCATGATTCGTCAGGTCATCGCATCCGTCTCGCTCGCAACGGCCGTCGCCGCGCAGGGCATCGTCACCCTCCCGCAGACCGCGCAGGTCGGTCAGTTCGAAGCGTCGGGCTTCTCCATCCGTCCCTTCGCGGACCGGCAGGCGCGCGTCCAGTTGCTCTTCGAGGAGAGCGAAGTGGGCAGCGGCAGTCTGACGGTCGATCGAATTCAGCTTCGCTACGACGGTCCGATTCCTCGCGTCGGCGCGCCCGGCCCGTTCACGATCCCGCGCGTCCGCGTCCTCATCGGCGCAACCAGCGTTCAGTCGCCGACCGCCCGCTTCGATACCAACCTGAGCCAGCCGCTGACCTCCGTGTTCGACGGCCCGCTGACGCTCTCCCCCGATCCGGGCTTCGGCGCACCGCACCCGTTCGGCATCGGCGGCCTCAGCTTCGCCTTCGCGCAGCCGGTTCCGATCGTCATCCCGACCGGCGGTCACCTGGTCGTCGAGATTCGCAGCGAGGGTCACGTCGCGGCGAACCTTGCGCACTTCATGCTCGATGCGGTTCCCGGCCTCGGCGGGCCGAGCGACGGCAATGCGACGAACGTCGGCACCGGTTGTTCGGCGAGTGCGCAGGCGAGCCCTGCGACGATCACGACGACGGGCATGCACGCTCCCGGCGGCGCGCACTTCATCGCCGGCAGCGGCCTCGGCGCGAACGCCAACGGCTTCGTGCTGGTCGGACTCAGCGATCAGTCCGGCTCGGGCGGGGCGCTTCCGCTCAACCTGCCCGGCACGAATTGCAGTCTCTACAACAGCGCCGACTTCGCGCTGCCCTTCGTCACCGATCCGAACGGCGATCTCCTCGCGAGCGATGCGCTCGCACTGGTCGCGCCCGCCGATGCGGCGCTCGTCGGCGCGCGGCTGTTCGAGCAGCTCGTCACGATCGTGCCGACGGCGAACTTCCCCTTCGGCCTGGTCTTCAGCGATCAGCGCGACATCACGCTCGGCAGCTTCGTCACTCCGGGTGTCGGCGCCTGGACGATCAGCAGCGCGGCCTCGGCCAACGCCGCCGTGGGCGACGAGATCCTGGCCGGCGCGGTCGTCGTGGAACTGCGCACGCTGTGAGGTCGGCGATCGCTCGCCGTAGCATGACCCACCGTGCGTAGTTCGATCGTCTTCGCCCTGGCTCTGGGGCTTGCCGCGACCCTCTTGGGTTGGTGGGTCGTCTTCCAGGTTCGCGACGCGGCGGCGGTGGAACGTGCCGGGCGGGCGCTCGCCTCTGCCGATCTGGATGGTGCAGCGCAGGCGCTCGGCGCCGCGGACGTCGCCGACCTGCGGCGGCTTGCGAACTCGCGGCGACGGATGTTCCTCAGCGAGGCCGTCGTGTTCGGGTGCCTGTTGGCCGCAACGGCCATCCTGTTCGTGCGCAGCAAGCGTCATGAACAGACGGTTCTCGACAGCCATTCCCGCTTCCTTGCCGGCGCGACCCACGAATTGAAGACGCCGCTCGCGACCATCCGGCTCGGCCTCGAGTCGATCGAGCATGGTCGACTCGGAAGCGACGCGAGCGCTCGTTACGTCGACATGATGCTGCTCGAGGTCGATCGCCTGGAGCGGGGCTTGTCGAACGTGCTCGAAGCCGCGGCATTGCGCGCCGAGGGGCTCGTGCTGCACACCGAGCGCGGCGACCTCGCCGACGACTTGCGCACCGCCGTCGAGTCCCTGCGCGCGCGGGCGATCGCGGCGGAGGTCGAGCTTGCGTTGGGCGAGTTGCCGCAGATCCGAGTCGATCGCGATGCCAAGGCGATGCAGACCGTCTTCCACAACTTGATCGACAACGCGATCAAGTTCTCGGCCGCGGGACAGCGAGTCGCGCTGCGAATGGGGAAGCATGGCGACCGCGCGGTCGTCGAGATCGTCGACGAGGGTCACGGCATCGAGCCGGCGGACCTCGCGGGGATGTTCCTGCCCTTCTGGCGGGGAGAGTCGGCCAAGGGCGGGTCAGGGTTGGGACTGCATCTCGCGCGCGAGATCGTGCGCACGCACGGCGGCGAGCTCACGGCACACAGCGGCGGCCGGGGCCAGGGTGCGACCTTGCGCGTGGAGTTGCCCTGTGTGGGAGTGGCTTCGTGAGCCGGACGGTCCTGGTCGTCGAGGACGAAGCTGCGCTCGGCGAGATGATGCGCGACAACCTCGCGATCGCCGGTCACGAAGTCGAGCTCGTGCGCGACGGTCTCGCCGCTCGTCAGCGACTGCGCCGCGGCGGGATCGACCTGGTCGTGCTCGATCTGATGCTGCCTCAGCTCGATGGCTTCACGTTGCTCTCGGAGCTGCGCGATCGAGGCGACGAGGTTCCGGTGCTGATCGTGTCCGCACGCAATCGCGATCTCGATCGGATCCGCGGCCTGGAGATGCGGGCCGATGACTACCTGACCAAACCGTTTCACCTGAAGGAGCTGGTGTTGCGGGTCGAAGCTCTGCTGCGGCGAGCGGCGGCGCGGCCGGTCGAGCCCGACACCGTTCGCATCGGGGAACGTGAGGTCGACCTGCGAGCCATGTTGGTTCATGTCGTCGACGGTCCGTCGATCGAGTTGACGGCGACCGAGACGCGCCTCTTGCGCATGCTCGCCGCCCGCCCGGGCCAGGTCGTGTCGCGGACCGAGTTGGTGCGGGCGTTGTTCGGGCCGGCCACGTCACCGGCGACGCGCACTCTCGACAACCTCGTGGTTCGCCTGCGGCGGATCTTCGAGGTGGATCCGGCCTCGCCGCGCCATCTGCACACGGTGCGCGGCGTTGGGATCCGACTCGAGCTTGCTCCGCTGCCCGGGAACGGCTGAGCTACCCGCATGCGTGTCATCGAGTGTGCGTCCCACGATGAAGCGGCGGATCTGGTCGCCGAAGAGATCCTCCGTGCCTTGGCCCACAAGCCGAGTCTGGTGCTCGGCCTCGCGACCGGTTCGACGCCGATCGGTGTGTACGACCGATTGATTGCCGCGAATCGCGAGCGGCGCGCAGACTTCTCGCGGGTGCGGACCTTCAACCTCGACGAGTACATCGGCCTCTCGGCGGACCATCCGCAGAGCTATCGCTTCTTCATGCGGCAGCACCTGTTCGATGCCCTGCGATTGCCGGCGCACCACGTGCACTTCCCGCCGGTCGACGGCGACGATCTCGAGCGCGCATGCCGTGAATACGAGAAGGCGATCGAGGACGCCGGCGGCATCGACATCCAATTGCTCGGCATCGGCAGCAACGGTCACATCGGCTTCAACGAGCCGACGTCGTCGTTCGCCTCGCGAACTCGAGTGAAGACGTTGACCGACAAGACGCTCGCCGACAACGCGCGGTTCTACGCCCCGGGCGAGCTCCAACCGGAGTTGGCCACGACCATGGGGATCGGCACCATCCTCGGCGCGCGGCGCATCCTGTTGCAGTCCTTCGGCGCGAAGAAGGCCGATGCCGTGCACGCCGCGGTCGAAGGCCCGCTGTCGAGCTTCTGGCCTGCGAGCGCGCTGCAACTCCACGCCGACGTCAGTTTCTACGTCGACGCGGAGTCGGCTTCGCGCCTGACGATGCGCGACTACTACCGCCGGGTGTGCGACAACGAGCGCAAGCTCGCGCAGCGGCGTTGAGTCGCGCGCGCGGGTCTCACTCGCCGATGCGCACCGCGAGCGCGTTGCTGAATGCGAATCCGAGTTGGTTCGCGCCGGGGTCGAGCACGGCGAACTGCGTGAAGAAGCGCACTCCGAGGAGAGCGGGGTCGTTCGGCGTGAACAGGAAGTGCCGAAGTTGGCCCTGCAGCGAAGTGCTGAGGATGATCGAAGTCTCGGCGCTCGTGAGGAGTTGGCAGCCGGGGGCGCCGAAGGTATCGAGCGGCAGCGGCAGTGAGCCGCCGGAGAACACGCTGTCCGACAGCCCGAAGAACAGCACGCTGGGTGCCACTGGGCGGGCTCTCGCCAGATTGAGTTCGAGGGCACCGCCGGGCGATGGCCGGCCGGCGGCCGCGTGGACCGGCACCGCGGGTGAGGCCGCACAGGTCGCTCGCACTGCGGAGAAGTCGACCGTTGTCGATCGGACCCACGAGCCCGCACCGAAACCGCTGCGCTGCCAGGCGCCGCCGGTCTGGCCGGTGGTGAGATCCGCGAGCAGCGAGCTCTGTCCGCGATGGTCGATCGCGATCCAGAACCGCCCCACGCCGATCGGCACGCTCTGAGCGAAGCTCGCCGAGTAGAAGCCCGGACTGGTTCCGATGGTGACGGTCGTCGTTGCCAGCGGCGCCGCGGCCGGTTCGATGCCGTTCGCGCCGTAGATCGCGGCAGACACCGTGACGGGCACGCCGTTCGTCGAAGCCGAGAAGATCTCGAAACCGTTCACCTGGAGCGGGAACTGAGTCGTCAGGTCATAGGCGACTTCCCCGTCGAAACGGCTGCCGCTCAGCGTGCCGCCGCCGAAGTTCACCGCCGCGCACTGCGAGGGAATCGGCCCGCTGCCCACACAGCCCGAACCGAAGGACGAAGTGCTCGCCACGCTTGGGCCCTGCATCCAGGCGAAGGCGAACGGCTGCGCGGTCGTGCCCGCGATCGCGACTGCGCGAGCGCGCAGGGTGAACGTGCCGGTCACGCGCGTGTCGTACCGGATCGACTCGTAGAGGTTTCGCGGTGTGGTCGAACTCGCGACGACTTGCCCACTCGGATCGAGCAATTCGAGGTCGAGGTCGGACCAGCTCGTCGAGGACAGGTTTTGGCGATGCCAGGCGATGGCGAAGCGATAGCTCTCACCTGCGGTCAGGGAGACCGGCAGAGCGAAGGTGTTCGCGCCGTTCGTCAGTTGGTTGGTGCCGAAGCCGCCGCCGACCGCGAGCAGGTGTGCGAGGTCGTTGCGGAGCATCCCGAGGCCGAAGTCGTTGCGGCCGAGCCCCGGGTTCGCTGCGGCGATGTCTTCCGTGGCGGCGAGCAAGGTCGCTTTGGTCTCGAGCGCGGTCATCTGCGGGAATCGCGCGCGCAACTGTGCGGCCGCACCGCAGACCTGCGGCGATGCCATGGAGGTCCCTGATGCGGTCCAACTCGTCGACTCATCGTTGCGCTGCGCCATCGCGGTCTCGACGCCGCAGGCCGACAGGTCAGGGTAGAAGCGTTGTGAATCGCCGTTGATCGGTCCGCGAGACGAGAAGGAAGCCACCGTGTGGGTGGTCGCCACCAGCGCGCCGACCGCGAGTCCGTTGACGGCGCTCTGGCTACCGGTGGTCGAGCCGGTCGCCGGACCACTGTTGCCGGCGGCGACGCAGCACATGATGTCGGCGTTCAGTGCGGCCGAGTCGAGTGCGCGCTGAGCGGAGTCGAGCGGATTGGGGGAGCCGCCGTACGAAAGGTTCGCGGCGACGATGTTGAACTGCGCGCGATCCGCTGCCATCGCTTGCCAGGCGTTGGTCATCGTCGTCGAGCTGCTCGCACCGCCGCTGACGCGGTTCGCGATCGCGTAGCCGGCGATTCCGGCGAGCGGCGCGTGGCCGTCGTCGGCGGCTGCCGAGCCCCAGTTCGCGCCGGCGGAGATGCTCGCGACACCGGTTCCGTGGCCGTGTTGATCGTCGGCAATCAGTGCCCCAATCTGTCGATTCACCAAGAGCCGGCTGCCGCCGATGCCGCCGCCGCTCTGGTTGTTGGGGTCGCCGCCGATGTAGTAGGTGCGGTGGGGGCGACCGCTGCCGCCCATGTCCGAGTCCTGGCCGGTGTCCATGATTCCGACGCTGACTCCTAGTCCGCGGAAGCCCTGAGCCTGGAGGCCGTCCGCGCGGTGGTTCTGCTCGCCGGTCGCCACGCCGATGAGCAGCGGCCACTCGACGTCCGGCTGCACCGACTCGATTCCCGGCAGGCGACGGAGCTCGGCGAGCTGCTCGGGTTCGAGTTCGAGCGCGAGGGCATTGATGATCCACCACTGATCGGTGATGCGTGCACCCAGCGACTCCGCTGCGGTGACGAAGGCAGCCTGGTCGTTGCGCACACTGCGTTCCATGTCCGCCACGATCGCCGCGACTTCGTTGGCTGGCCGCCGGGCGAGGATGGCTTCGCGGAAGCGGGTCAGGTCGAAGCTGCGCGACTTGAAGTGGACGATCCAGCGCTCCGTGCCGGCGCGGGCACCGGGGATTCCCGCGGTCGGCATGTCCGCGAGGATCGGCGCGAGTGGCACGGGATCCTGGAGGGTCTGTGCCGTGCTCACGCCGATCGGCGCAAGCAGGGCGAGGAGACAGAGGGCGTGAAGCGACGGTCGGTGGGAGAGCATGAGGGCGCTGGCGAGGGGAGCGCGGGCAGGGCGCGCAGACGATAGCGTCGGCCGACGGCTTAGGTCAGTCTCGCAACAACTCCAGAGCCCGTTCGAGGACCGGGTCGCTCGTCGGCGTCGCGATCGCATCGGCCGCAACGGCGATGTCCGGCTCGACTCCCAGCCCCTCGATGACCGTGCCGTCGGCGGTGACTTCCTGCCAGCTCGGCAGAACGAGGATGGTCCCGTTGCTCAACTCCGCCGGCTTGGGATTGCCGCTGCTGCCGAAGGTTCGCCGGCCGACCAGGGTGCAGTCGCCGGCGTGTTGCAGCATGCGCACGAACGACTCGTTGCTGCTCATGACCGTCGGGCCGATGAGCACGACCAACTTGCCGGTGTAGCGCTTCTGCGGTTCGGAATGGGGCTCGATCGATCGGGCTTGGATCGGGCCGAAGCCCGATTCGGCGTTCGTGTCGCGCGTGCGATGGAAGGAGTAATCCGCGCGGGTAGCGACGAAGCGGCTGGCGACCTGTCTGGCGAGGATCTCGTTGCCGCCGCTGTTGGGGCGGACGTCGAGGATGATCGCGCGCATGCCCATCAGGCCGTCCAGGGCGGTCTCGACGGCCGAAAGGTCGAGGTCCGAGGTCCACGTCGAGATCAGGAGGTAGCCGATCCGATCTTGCGTGCGTGCCACCGCGGCACGCTTGCCGATCGGCTTCGGATCGAGCAGCTTCTGCACGGCAGCGAAGTCGAAGTCGCTCGGTGTCTCGCGTACGTGCACGGCGAAGATGCGCTCGCCGTGGCGTAGGTAGACGTGGACGTCGCGGGTGGGGGCGAGTGCGCGGCTGAGCTGCTGGGCGAAGGCGAGGTCGGACGCGCGTGCGAGCAGTTCGGGTTCGCGATCCGTCCACAGGGCGTCCCAGTTCGCGATGCGCAGGTCGCGATAGGAATAGAGCGTATCGATTGCGGCACGAGCCTCGCGCAGCGCGCGGACGTTGCGCTCACGCTGTTCTTCGGCGGCCGGCCGCGGGTCCGCGAGAGTGTCGAAGATCCACGAGGTCGACGGCAAGGCGAGGCCGGCCTTGCTGCGGAAGCGTTGTGCGCGGGCGTTGTTCAGCGCCATGCGGTACGGCTGACCTGGTCGCAGCTCGACGTCGATCTCGAGGGTCCTGGCGTCCCGCCACCGCGGGCCGCCGGTCACCTTCGGAAAGGTCTCGCCGCCTCCGATCAACGACCACCCGCTCGTGTCCATGTCCTGATCGAAGCGGGCGACGAGCTTGGTCGTGGTCGCGGCATCGACCTCACAGGATTCGTTCGCCGGCTCCAGTGCGATGACGCGCGGCGAGGACTGCGCCGAGCTCAGGGCGGCAAGGCAGGCGACGGCCAAGCCGGCGAGTCCGGGGAGCATTCCGCGACAGAGGCCAAGGAGCGACATGCCGCGGAGGATACGTCCTCAGGTGCCCGAGCGTCGATCGGGCGGCGACAGGTCGCGGCCGATCTTCCCTGCGATCTCGCGGATCGCCTTGCGCAGTTGCTTGGCGAGGTCGCGGTCGCCGAGGGATAGATCGATCGGTCGGCAGAACCGATCGCGGTCGATGTCGACGATTTCGCCCCACTTCAGGTAGGGGCGGGACGACACGTCGACCAACCGCACGCGCGGCAAGTTGCGTCCGCTCGCCATGCCGTACTCGAAGTCGAGCCAGGTTCGCCGTCGCTCACGGTCCATCGGCGGCTCGACCAGGATCTGCAAGAAGGCATCGCAATCGTTGATCTTGCTGACGACGTAGTCGGTTGCCGTATCCGTGTAGGTCTCGGCGATGACGGCTTCGAGCCCGCATTGGTGGCAGCTTCGCCTGACCAGCTTGATGAGGTTCTTCTTGCGCGGGTGGCTGAAGTTGAGGCTGATGAAGACGCGGCTGACGGCGGGTTCGGTACAGCGGACGTCGAGCTCGAGGTCGATCCTCGGCTCTGGAGGTTCCGTCGCTCCCGCCGTCGTCTTGGTAGGTGAGTTGGTATCGTCGTCGTCGCTCGGCCGTGCGCTCCTCGACGGGATGTCCTCGATTCGCTTTCGGAGTCTTGCGCGCTCCTTGTGCGGCTCCTCCATGGGCGACGGTCGAATCGCAAGGAAGCGGATGTGTCCGTACTCGCCGCGGAGAGACGACTCGCGAGGTTTGTTCAGGACACTGAGCACGTCGTAATGCGCGTGTCTCAGGACGTGTGTCACGTCTGCCACCAGGCCGTGCGTGAGACCGGGGATGGCTGCTCCACGAGATCGGGCGCGATAGTCGATCTCGACCAGAGCCATGCGACTCGTTCGGATCCGATCCGGAATGGGTACGAGTCGCACGGAGTGCTCATGCGGGTCGAAGCTGGCGATCGTCAGGTAGCTGCGCCCCGATAGAAACATCGCACGGAAGTCCGAAGGACCTGGGTACTCGAAGCGATGTGCGGCGATGAGCTGCTTGGTCCTCCCGTCATAACTCATGCCGATGGGAGCGCTGTCGCCGCCGCCGAACACGGCATGGAACGGCAACTCGTAGAGCCACTTGACGCTGTGTGCGGATGGCGGGTGCTTTCGCCACGCCTTCGCCAGATCCGATTCTTGGTCCTCTGACTGTTCGAGATCCGGATCTGGCGATCCCAGTGAGAACTTGCGAAGCCGAAGCCGCTCATAGATGAGGTGCTTGCCCGCCAGGGCGTCCAAACTGCGCTTGATCAGCACCCGCGCTTCGAGCATCACGTGCGACAGGCGGTTGCCGAACTTCCTGGCTTCCTCGTTGGCAGCTCTGTGGTCGGTCGACCCGGGCTCCCGCGTCTGTGGCCATCGCCGATCGAGCCGCTCCTTCTCGCTCTCGAGCAGGTCGCGGGCAGCCAAGACCTCTGCCACCATCGTGCACGAGCTATGCGAGTAGCCGGTGGGGCTCTGATCGAGATGGAGGATGTTCAGCCCATCCGGACCATCCTCCTCTGATGGTTCGCATCCCATCCGTTCGAGGGTCTGCCGCAAGTGCTTGCGGAGACGCAGCGATCCAAGCTCCTTCGTGACCGTCTGCATTGCGTCGATTCGATCCGCGAGCTCGACGCGAATCCGCACCAGATAAGGCCACGACACGGGGTGGAACGGCGAGACGACCAGGTGGTACTGACCGACGCTGCGGATGCACCCCGGGGACGTCGACGAGCGAGTCCGGTTGAGATCAGGCGTCCACACACCCCAGCACTGAGTCTTGTGATACACCCCGATCGACCGAAGGCTGTCGGACCGGAAGCGGATCCCATGTTCGAAGTTGATGACGGCTCGTTCGCTGAAGACCAAGATCGATGACTCCGGTTGGGGGCTCTCTCCGCGCATGGTACCGCGTGGCGTCGGACCGCGTGCGTAGCCCAGAAGCTCCGTTACGGTCGGCAGTTGGCGCGGGTCGGAGTGGGGTGGCCGAGCGCATTCCGCGTGGTTCGCCACGGGTGACGCTGCTCCGATCCCGCTGGGCTGCTCCCAGGCGAATTGGTCGATCGTTCCGAGCGATCAGCGATGCGTCAGACGCTGGGGAGGAACGGATCGCATGAAGCGCGGCTCGCGGAGTGCCAGCAGTTCGGCGAGCGCGCGCAGCCGCTACTCACTCACCCCGCGGCATTCTCGAAGACCTCGACCTCTTCGTAGGTCGTCGTGCGCTGCACGGGCGTGTAGCCGGCCTCGCGGATCAGACGGATGAGATCCTCGCGGTTCATGCGCTCGGGCGCGGTGGTGCCGGCGTCGTGCGTGATCTTCTCCTCGGTCACCGTGCCGTCGATGTCGTTGGCGCCGAAGGACAGCGCGGTCTGCGCGCTCTCCGGCGTGAGCATGATCCAGTAGGCCTTGATGTTGGGGAAGTTGTCCAACATCAGGCGGCCGACGGCGATGCTGCGCAGGTCCAGGAAGCCGGTCGTGACGTGTCCGTAGTTCTCGAGATCGGTGTGGTACGGCCAGAAGGCGAGCGGGATGTAGGCCATGAAGCCGCCGCACTCGTCCTGCAAGTTGCGCAGCTCGATCAGGTGCTGCACGCGCTCCTCCGTTCGCTCGATGTGTCCGTAGAGCATCGTCGCATTCATCCGGAAGCCGTTGCGCTGCACCTTGCGAGCCGTGTCGAGCCACTCCCGCGGACTCAGCTTGTCGCGGAACACCGCCTTGTGCACCCGGTCGACCAACACCTCGGCGCCGCCGCCGGGACAGGAGCCGAGCCCGGCTTCGCGAAGATCCGCGAAGACCTCGGCCTCGCTCTTGCCGGAGATCTTCAACATGTGATCGATCTCGACCATCGTGAAGGCCTTCACGTGGATGTCGGGGCGCGCACGCTTGGCCGACCGCACGACCTCCAGGTAGTAGTCGTACGGCATCGTCGGGTGGATGCCGGCGACCATATGAACCTCGGCGGGCGCAAGATCGTCGTATTCGCGCAGCTTCTTCTCGATGTCGTCACCGCGCATCAAGTAGGCACGCTCCTCGCCCTCCTTCGCCGCAAACGCACAGAACTTGCACGAGTACTGGCAGATGTTCGTGTAGTTGATGTGGAGGTTGTTGTTGAAGTAGGCCTTGTGACCGTGGCGGGCGAGGCGAACTCCGTGTGCGAGCCACCCTACGGCAGCCAGGTACGGCGTCTCGTAGAGGCGCATGCCGTCGTCGAAGGTCAGTCGCTCGCCGGCCTGGACCTTGTCGTGGATGTCGCGGAGCCCGGCGCGCTCGAGCAAGGGTAGTGCGACCGCTTCGCTCAGTCGGGCGTGACTCATGCGCTCACCCCCGAGGAAACGACGGCCTTCTCCCGCGGTGGCTTGCCGAACTTGTCGGTGGGCGGAGTCTCGATGAGCTGATACAGCATGTTGCGACGGCGCGGAGTGAAGCCCGCGTCCTTGATGTGACGTTCGATCTCCGCCACCGAAGTCGGGTGCGAACAACCGGCACTGCTGACTACGTTCTCCTCCAACATCGCAGAGCCGAAGTCGTCGGCGCCCATGGCGAGTCCGACCTGGCAGGTCTTCATGCCCTGCGTGACGAAGCTCGACTGCAGGTGATCGAAGTTGTGCAGGTAGATGCGCGAGAAGGCCAGCATCCGCAGGTACTCCGCGACGGTGAGCTTGCCGGGCACGAGCGACTTCAGCGCGGTGTTCTCCGGCTGGTAGGTCCACGGAATGAACGCGGTGAACACTCCGCACTCGGCTTGGAGTTCGCGGAGCACGGTGAGGTGCTCGACGCGCTCGGCATCGGTCTCGACCGTTCCGAACATCATGGTCGCGGTGCCGCGCAGTCCGAGGCTCGCCGCCTGCCGCATGACGTCCAGCCACTCGCTGGTGGTCGCCTTCTTCGGCGCGATGATCTCACGCACGCGCTCCACGAGGATCTCGGCCCCGCCGCCGGGAATGGAGTCGAGGCCGGCCTCTTTCAGGTCGGCGATGACGTCCCGCACGCTGCGCTTCTCGAGCTTGCTCAAGTGCGTGATCTCCGGCGGCGACATCCCGTGGATCCAAATCACCGGATAGCGGCGCTTGATCTCACGAAACAGGTCGCAGAACCAGTCGGTGCGCAGCTTCGGATGATGACCGCCTTGCAGCAGCAACTGGGTGCCGCCGTGCCGAATCGTGTCTTCGATCTTCTGGAAGATCACCTCGCGCGGCAGCACGTAGGCTTCGGCATCGCCCGGTGAGCGGTAGAAGGCGCAGAAGCCGCAGTCGGTGACGCAGACGTTGGTCGGATTCAGATTCCGATCGACGATGTAGGTGACCTCACGCTCGGGGTTCTTCTGGAAGCGGATGTCGTTCGCGACCAAGCCGAGCGAGGTCTGATCGAGGTTGCGGTAGACGAGCAATCCCTCCGCGGGGGTCAGGGGCTCGCCGGCGAGCGCCTTCTGGCACAGGTCGCCGAGTCGTTGCGGATCGGTAGGCGTAGGGGTCATCGAGCAGGAGGAACATAGGAGCCCCGGCCGACTCCTCAAGCGCCGAACTCGCCCTTCTGGCCGACGACCCGCGCCCCGCCCGGTGCGGCGCCATGGCGATGGATCCAGACCGCACGGTTCCGTAACCTGCTCGCCCCTCGAAACGCCATAGGCTCATGACCGAACGAACTCCCGAACTGATGGACCGCATCGTCTCCCTGTGCAAGCGGCGGGGCTTCGTGTTCCAGAGCAGCGAAATCTACGGCGGCATCAATTCCTGCTACGACTACGGGCCGCTCGGCGCCGAGCTGAAGCGCAACGTGAAGGAAGCCTGGTGGCGGGCGCTCGTGGTCGAGCGTGACGACATCGTCGGTCTCGACTCCGCAATCATTCAGCACCCGGAAGTCTGGCGGTCGTCCGGCCACGTCGCCGGCTTCTCCGACCTCCTGGTCGACTGCAGGGTGTGCAAGGGTCGATTCCGCTACGACCACCTGCCCGACCCCAAGCAGTGCCCGAACTGTGGACCGAAGGGCGACCTCACCGAGCCGCGCGCCTTCAATCTGATGTTCGAGACTCACGCCGGACCGGTGAAGGACTCCGCGAGCGTGGTCTATCTCCGCCCGGAGACTGCGCAGGGCATCTTCACCAACTTCCTGAACGTGGTGAACAGCGCCCGGATGGCGCCGCCCTTCGGCGTCGCGCAGATCGGCAAGAGCTTTCGCAACGAGATCACGCCAGGCAACTTCGTGTTCCGTACGCGTGAGTTCGAACAGATGGAGATGGAGTTCTTCGTGCCGCCCAGCGAGGAACGCAAGTGGTACGAGTACTGGCGCGAGGCACGTTTCGAGTGGTACGTCCGCTACGGCGTGCGCCGTGAACACCTGCGGCTCCGTGAGCACGCGCAGGACGAACTCGCGCATTACTCCTCCGGCTGCACGGACGTCGAGTACCGCTATCCCTTCGGTTGGGGCGAGCTCGAAGGTATCGCCATGCGCGGGAGCTACGACCTCAACGCGCACGCCAAGGGTTCCGGCAAAGATCTGTCCTTCTTCGACGAGGCGACCAAGTCGCGCTTCGTGCCGCACGTGGTCGAGCCGGCAGCAGGTTGCGATCGTGCGGCCATGACCTTTCTGGTCGATGCCTATGACGAAGAGACCGTCACCGACGAGGAGACCGGCAAGAGCGAGACCCGCACCGTGCTGCGATTCCATCCCGCGATCGCACCGATCACCGTCGCCCTGTTCCCTCTGGTGAAGAAGGCCGGCATGCCGGAGCGTTGCCGCGAACTCCAGCGGTTGCTCATGGATGCAGGTCTGCGCACGTTCTACGACGAGAAGGGTGCCATCGGCCGACGCTACCGCCGTCAGGACGAAGTCGGCACGCCGTGGTGCATCACCGTCGACGGCCAGACCGTGGAAGGAGACGGCAGCGTCACTTTGCGTGATCGCGACTCGATGACCCAGGAGCGTGTCGCTCCCGACGCACTCGTGCCGCTCCTGCTCGCCAAGCGCCGCGAGTGGCGGCGCTGAGTCACCGAATCGGCTGGGCCGCCTCGGTCGACAGAGTCCCGCGATCAGCTCCGCATCGAGCGGAGCTTCGCGATCGCACCGAGCACGTTCTTGTTCTTGGACTGCGTCGTGCCGGCGATGCGCTCGGCGAGGCCGTCGGGGGGTGCCGAGTTCGTCGGCGCAGCGGACGCGGTCGTCGTCGCGGGTGCGCTCGGCGCCGGGCTGGCCAGAGCCGCCTGCGGAGCCATGGCGGTGGCGGGACGCGCCTCGATGCGACTGATGGAGGTCGCCAAGCTCTGGACCTCGCGCTGGATTCGCGAGAGAGCGTCCTCGATCGAGCCCAGATCGACCGCGGGTGCGGAAGCACCTAGCGTTGCCTGGCGTTCGACCTCGCGCTGAACGTGAGCGGAACCATCGGCGATTGCCCGACGGAGTTCGTCCTGACCGCTCCGGATCGCCGTGACGATCGCGTCCTGGACCTCGTCGAGCGACTCCTGCAGCCGACGTTGCTGCTTGGTCGCCTCGGTCATCAACTCGCGGGTCGATTGGATTGTCTGTGCCAGCGGATCCAGGTCCTTCGCTTCGAGACGCTCCGTGTTTTCGAACGCGCTCTGGAGTTCCGCGACCTTCGTCGCGATCTCCGCCGTGTCGTTCAGTCGTGTGGCGACATCGCTTACCTGATTCGAGATCTCGAGGAGGGGGGTCCCGTAGAGCTTGGTCGCACGGGTCAAGTTGGCGATCTTCTCGTCGAGCCGCTGAAACTCGAGGTGGAGCGGCTGTGCGTCGAAGCTCGTGGTGCCCTGGCCGCTCGGGATCTGCTGCAGCATGCTCTCGAACCACTCGCGACTCTGCGCCTCGGTGTCCTTTCCGGCGTGGAGGCGACGCTCGAGTCGAAGCTGGGCCGAGCCCGCACCGAAGAGCGCCAGTCCGAGCACGACGAGCGTGCCCGGATGCACCCCGAGTCGGCCGAGCACGTCGAGAGCGCCGCCGACCGCGGGTGGCGCCAGCAGTGTCGCGACGCCGACGCCCACGCCCACCACCAGCAGAGCGATGCCGAGCACGCGGAAGGGGCTGCCCGAGGGCGGGGGCGACTCGCCCCGCGTCCGAGCGTGGGAACGCGTCGGCGCTGCCGTGGTGACGGCCGCGGCCGGGTAGTTCTCGTCGACGCCCTCGGCCGCTTCGACGATGTCGTCCACCAGCTGGTCCTGAGGTTCGTCGTATGCCGGCTCATCTACCAGCCAAGACTGCCCGCCGTCGAGGGGTGCGTCCGATGGTGCCGCGGATTCCGTCGACTGGCGGAAGAAGTTGCTCGTCGCGCGCGGGGGAGCCTGTTGGTCACGCAGTCTCGACTTGGAGTTCATGGGGTTCTCGTCCACGTCTTGATTCGGTCGCGATGCACGTGCGGCCTGAACCCGCCGTTGCATTCCGGGGCGGGAGTCCCGAAAACCCGGTGCGATGGCGCAGAAGCTCAAGGGCGTGTCGGCTGCCAACGGCGTGGCGATCGCCCCGCTGGTGCACTTCCATGGCGACTTGGACTTCATCCCGCTGCGGACCCTCGACGCCGGGGATGTCGTTGCCGAAGTCGCGCGATTGCACGATGCGATTTCCCAGGCATCGAAAGGCATCGTCGCTCTGCGCAAGAAGCTCGCCTCGGACCTGTCCGATCACGACGCCCGCATCTACGACGCCCAGCTCTCGATCCTGCACGACCAGGCCTTCGCGAACGAGATCGCGCGCACGATCGAGCAGAGCCTTTGCAACGCGGAGGTCGCGGTCAAGGAAGTGGTCTCGCGTTACGAGCGCGTGTTCGACGAGATGGAGGATGCGGCGATGCGCGAACGCTCGGCGGATCTTCGCGATGTCGCCCGTCAGATCCTCGGAGGCTTGCTCGAGCGCGAGAGATCGGTCCACATCGCCCAGGGCCAGGACTTCATCTTCGCCGCCGAGGAGTTTCTGCCGAGCGATGCCGGCTCGATCGATCGCTCGCACTTGCGCGGCATCGTGACCGCACGCGGCGGCAAGTATTCCCACGGCGCGATTCTCGCTCGTTCGCTCGGGATTCCGGCGGTCGTCGCCGTCGAGGATCTCCTGCGGCGAGTGCGCAGCGGCACCCAGGTCATCCTGGACGGCGATTCGGGGTTCGTGATCGCGGCCCCCGACGGTGAAGAGGTCGAGCGTTACCAGCGTCTCGCTGCTGAGCAAGCCGAGGCCGAGGCTCGCGTCTTCGAGGTGCGGACCTTGTCGTCGCGAACGCCGGACGGCACGACCGTGCGCCTCGCGGTCAATGTCGAGAGCGCTCGCGACCTCGACTCGATCGGCTCCGACATCGTCGACGGCATCGGTCTGTTCCGCACCGAGTTCGCGTTCATGGAGCGGCGGTCCTTTCCGACCGAGGACGAGCAGGTCGCGATGTATCGCCGTGCGATCGTGTGGGCCAAGGGCAAGCCGGTCACCTTTCGTACCCTCGATGTCGGCGGCGACAAGCCGCTCGCCTACTTGCACACGCCCGCCGAGCGCAATCCCGTGCTCGGCTGGCGGGGTCTTCGCATCTGTCTCGATTGGCCGGATCTGTTCTACACCCAGGTTCGGGCGCTCCTGCGCGCGAGCGCAGGTGGTCATGCCCGGATCCTTCTGCCGATGGTGACGACGGTGGAGGAGATCGTGCGGTGTCGTGCGGTGCTCGACGAGCTCAAGCGGGACCTGGCGGCATCCGGTGAACCCCACGATCCGGCGATCGAACTCGGGACCATGATCGAGGTGCCGGCACTGGCGGCAATGCTCGACAAGGTGCTGCCGCACGTCGACTTCGTCTCCGTCGGCACCAACGACTTGGTCCAATATCTGCTCGCCGTCGATCGCGACAATCCGCGAATCGCGCAGATGTACACCCCGTACCATCCCGGCGTGATCCGCTTCCTCGGCGAGATCGCACGCCAGTGTCGTGCGGCCGGGCGTCCCGTGTCCATCTGCGGCGAGATCGCCGGCGATCACTACTTCACCGCGTTGTTGCTGGGTCTCGGCTTCCGCGAGTTGTCGATGGCGCCGGTGTTCCTGCCTCGCGTGAAGTTGATGGTGCGCACCTTCGACATCGCGGCTTGCGAACGCATCGCCGCAGAGGCGCTCGAGTCGGGCTCCGCGACCGACATCCGCCGGCTCGTTCGCGAACATGCCCGCGCGGGGTGGTCGAGTTTCCTTGCCGGCGGCTGAACGGAGTTCGACGTGAAGCGCGGCGCGTGGTCGAGCCTCGAACTCCTGCGGTTGCGCGCGCTGTTCCCCCGCACCCCGGTCGCTCGCCTCGCGCGACTGCTTCAGCGCTCACCGGCGAGCGTCCTCGCGCGCGGCACGGAGTTGTGCGGGCGGACCAACCGACGGGGGGCATTCCAGGCTGAGGAGGACCAGATCCTGCGCACCGCTGTCGGGGTCCACGACCTCGCCACCATGGCGCGACTGGTCGGACGGACGGAGCGCGAGGTCGAAGCGCGGTTGGTCCATCTCGCGAAGCCGACGCGCCGCGGCGATTGGACCGGGGACGAGGAGCGCCGGTTGCGACGCTGGTTCGGTTCGCGCGATCTCGATGCGCTGGTCGTCGCCTTTGCCCGCTCCGCGACCGACATCCGCGCCAAGGCGCAGGAACTCTGCCTCGGCCGTGACCGGACGGTGCCCGCGGCCGAGGGCGAGGTCCGGTCGATGCCGCGGTGGAGTCGTGCGGAGATCCGGCGCCTGCGGCAGCTCTACCCCACGCGCGACACGGTGGCGGTGGCGCGACTGCTCGGTCGCTCGGCAGCCAGTGTGCGCAACAAGGCCAGCCAACTCGGGTTGGGCAAGAGCGACGCGAGTCGCCGAGACCAGGGGCGACGCAACGTGGCCGTGCGGTGGACTGTCGAGGACCGCGATTGAGACCGATCCGACGCCATCGCATCGATCCGGTGGCGCCGTCGAGAAACTCCGGTCCGGTCGCACTTCGCCTCAACCCCGGTGTGATCGGTGGCCGAAAACTCCCCGGACGAGCGCCGGGCCACACCCGCCGGCTCGGCACCCAAGCACGGAGCAGCCATGGAGATCGTTGGCAGAAAAAGCGAAGGCCTGTCGGTCACGGTCCTGCAAGAGGACCACACCTGCATCATCACCTTTCATGACCGCAGCCTGAACTTCTACGTCACCGACTCGCTGAAGGAGACGCTCAAGGAGACGATCGCCCAGAAGATCGAGGAAGGGGTTCGCCACTTCGTGCTCAACCTCGATCAGGTCAAGATCATCGACTCTTGCGGCGTCGGCCTCATCATCGTCGCGAACAACGTGACCGCTTCGCGTCAGGCGCGCTTGTACCTCTGCAACGTCAAGCCGTTCATCATCAAGATCTTCGACATCATGCGGATATCGCGGCATCTCGCGATTCATGAGACCGAGGACGCCGTGCTGGATCAGATCAAGCTCGCACGAGCCTGATCTCTGCGCGCGGGCGCATCGCCCGGATCAAGATCGTCGATGGACCACACGCCGACCGACGTTGCAGGGAGCGACCTCGCGGAAGCGCCGCAAGGTGCTGTGCCCAGCCTGACCGATGCGGGTCTCAGCACCAGCAGGACTGCGAGTTCCGGGGTTGGCTCGATGTTCGACGCTGTGATCTTGCTGGACGAGCAAGATCGAGTCGTGCGGATCAATCCGGCTGCAGAGGAGTTGTGCGAACTTCGGCCCCTGGCAAGCCACGGCCATCGCCTGGACGAGTGCGGCGAAGGGGCCGTCGTGCGCGCGGTGCTCGGTAGTTTTCCGATGGCGACTCCCGACCGGCAGGGTCAGCGCACGATCGAGGTCGCAGACCTTTTGGGAATGGGCTCTCGGGTATTGCGGTTGACGCTCGCGCCGATGCGGCTTCCGAACGGTAGTTCGGCTGGGACCAAGCTGACCTTGCGCGATGTCACGTCCGAGCACCGCGCCGACGAGCTGCGCAATCGCTATCTGTCGATCGTCGCGCACGAGTTGCGCACGCCGCTCACCGGGATCAAGACCTTCGTGACGCTGCTGGTGAAGCGCGCACTCGGACCCCTGTCGGAACCACAAGGCGAAGTCCTTGGCTCCGTTCGTGAGCAGGTCCTGCGCCTCGAACATCAGATCGACAAGCTGGTGCATCTCGGAACGCTCGATGCCCGCGATGCGACTACCGACGTCTCGCAGTTCGAACTGCCGGCGATGGTGAGCATGGTCGTGGCCGCATTCCAGGCGATCGCGATGGAACGTCGAGTTGCGTTCGATGTCGATCCGACGCCGGGGCCGCTCCTGGTCCGTGCAGATCGCGCCCAGATCCGCCGGGCACTCGGCGCTCTGGTTGAGAACGCGGTGAAGTTCTCGCGTGACGGCGGTGTGGTGACCTTGCGCACGACTCCGGTGGAGGGCGGCCTCGTCGAGATCTCGGTTTGCGACCAGGGCATCGGTATCGATCCTCGTTACCACGCCCGAATCTTCGAGCGCTTCTTCCAGGTCGAGGATCCGTTGACTCGGCACCATGGCGGTTCCGGCCTCGGCTTGTTCTTCGTGCGACAGATCGTCGAGTCGCACGGCAGTGTGGTGTCGGTCGACAGTGAGGTCGGGCGCGGCGCTCGCTTCAGTTTCAGGTTGCCGATTGCCGATACACCCGAGAGTTCACGAATCGCGGTCGCCGTGGACTCGATGCAAACCGGTATCGGACGCGACCGCGAGACCGATCGCGGCGTCCGCCGCGGCAGCGACTGAACGGGACGTCCCATGGAAAGAACAGTTCTGATCATCGAGGACGAGAAACTGATCATCGTCTCGACCCAGATGGTGCTCGAGGCAGCCGGATTCCGTGTCGAAGCGGCGGTCAACGGCGACGAGGGCGTGCAGAAGGCGCGCTCGGCTCGCCCGGACCTGATCCTGCTCGACATCATGATGCCGGGGATCGACGGCTGGGAGACGCTCACGCGACTCAAGCGCGACCCCGAGACCTCCGGGATCCCGGTCATCGTCTTCACGGCTCGCGAGCACTCGCGCGGCCACCAGAAGTCGACCGAGATGGGCGCCGCCGACTACTTCCGCAAGCCGTTCGAGCCCGATGAGCTGATCGAGCTGGTCGAGAAGCACATCGGCCAGGGCGTCTGAACGTCAGACGCGCGCGCGCGTGAGGACTTCGCGCACCAACTCTTCGTCGCCGCCTCCGGAACGGATCGCTTCACATATCCCGTCCGCGGCTGCGCCGAACGTAGCCGCTCCGCGTGCATGCGCGATGAGCTGCGGCACTTGGCGGAGTGTCGTGAGCGCGGCGACGGCGATCAGTTCCCGCTCGACGACCGGCATTCCCGGTCGCGACAGGATGCGCCCATAGGCGGCTTCGATCACGAACGCGTGGAATTCATCGTGGAAGCCGAGCAGCTTCGCGTGCACCGCGGCTGCGTTCTTTCCATACACGGCGTCGAACAGCGCTCGTCCGGCCGCGGCTTGTGCATGCGGCGGCAGACCCGCGATCTTGTCGCCGTCGTTCGCGGGCCACACGGTCGCGAGAGTCTCGTAGGCCGTCACGAGGCGCGGGAAGCCGAAGAACAAGACGCCCTGTAGCAGGGTCTCGTCGAAGCGATCGCGATCGAAGTTTCGGTTCCTCGCCGCCGCAAGCAGGGTTTGCAAGGCCTGCCAGTTCGCGTCGCCGATCGATCGCGTCACGAGGCACCGCAGGCGCAGGTCGGGTGACAGCCCGGCGCGGCCGAGTAAGGACTCCAGTTCCGATTCGTTCTCGATCATGACGATGCTCCGGCGATGCGCACGGTCGCACACAGTGCGAGGGCGCGACGTTCTTCTTCCCCGGTGAGATCGCCCGACTCGATCGTGCGGCCCAGCGCCTGCCCGATCTCGCGAGCGATCGCGGACTCCAGAGCTTCGATCGGCGGTGGGTTGCGCTGATCCGCGAGGGACGCACATCGCGGACCCGCGGCCGGCGGCTCGAGGATCAGCGAGCCGTGCATGAGCAGGCGCGTTCGGGGTCGTCGGGTGCGACGCAGCGCCGAGCCGCAGAGCTTGCGACCGTCGGGGCCGACCAGGTCGCCGCGCCGGGGTTCGGCGAAGCACCAGCCTTCGGCGCGCGGTCCGCCATGGACGGGTCCGTCACAGAGCACGTTCGATCGGAACTGGAGCGACGCGAGCGCACGGGCGATCGCGTGATGCACCGCGAGTTGCCAGTCCTCCGAGCTCAGTGCCTCATCGTCTGGCAGGCTGAGACAGTAGGTGAGTTCGTGCTCGTGCCAGATCGCTCCGCCCCCGGTCGGGCGGCGCACCATCTCGTGCGGGATGGCGGGCACGCGGAAGCGCCCACCGTCCTGGAAGTGGCCGAGCGTGAGACCGATCGGCTGCCAGCGGTAGAAGCGAAGGGTGGCGCCGGGGTCGATCTCCAGCAACGCCGAGTCCCGAGCGATCTGGAGTGCCGGCGAAGCGGTCGCCGACGCGATGGTCCGCAGCGATGACCGTGAGCTGGGCACCGCCGATCGTCAGCTCTCGCTCGCGAGATGCTGCTCGTACGCGGCAGCGTCGAGCAACTCGGGCGACGAACTCTCGACCTTCACCTTGATCATCCAGCCGGCCTTCCACGGGTCGCTGCCCAGGGTGTCGAGGGCGTCCGCCAGACCCGAGTTCGACTCGACGACTTCGCCGGTCACGGGCGAATAGACCTCACTGACCGCCTTGACGGACTCGATTTCGCCGAAGGGTTGGCCGGCGGTCACGCGCTTGCCGACGTTCGGCAGGTCGAGGAACACGAGATCGGAGAGGTGACTGACGGCCCAGTCGGTGATGCCGATGGTGGCGATGCCGGCTTCGATCTTGCACCACTCGTGCGACTTCAGGTACTTGCGGTCGGTTGGACGCATGACAGGGAGATGGGTGAGGCTGAGGTTCTTCGAAGAAGTTCGGAGGCGGACGCTGTGGTCAGCGCGCGCGCTTGTAGAAGGGCAGTGCGCAGACGGTCGCAGGTTCGGCCTTGTCCTTGACAAGGAAGCCGAGCTGTGTTCCCGGCTCGGAGAGTTCGCGCGGGACGTAAGCCGTCGCGATGTTCACGCCGAGCGTGGGCGAGGCGCCGCCCGAGCACACGCTGCCGATGGTCGCGCCGTCATGAACGACCGCGTAGCCCTGACGCGGGACGCGCTTGCTCTCCGTGCGAAGCCCGACCAGGCGACGGGTCGGGCCGCCACCCGCGATCAGGCGCTGGAGCGCTGCCTTCCCGACGAACTCGTGCTCGTACTTCACTCCGAACTCGAGGCCGGCATCGAGTGGGGTCGTGGTCTCGTCGATCTCATGGCCGTAGAGCGGCATTCCGGCTTCGAGTCGGAGGATGTCGCGCGAGCCCAGTCCCGCGGCGACGAGTCCTTCACGCTCGCCGACCTCCAACATGCGGTTCCAGAGCGGCACGGCGAGTTCGCGGGGCACGTAGAGTTCGAAGCCGTCTTCGCCGGTGTAGCCGGTGCGCGACATCGCGCCGGGAACGCCCAGGATGTTGCCGCGCGCCCAGGTGTAGTACTTCATCGACGCCAGGTCGATGTCCGTGACTTGGCGCGAAATCGCCTCCGAGCGCGGGCCTTGGATCGCAATCATCGCGATCGGGTCGGTCTGATCGTCGATGACGAGGTTGCCGAAGCCGCGCGCACGCTCATGCATGATCCCGAGGTCGCGGGCGCTGTTGCCGGCGTTGACCACGACGAGGAAGCCGTCACCGGACGGCTCGCGATAGACGAGGATGTCGTCCTGCGTCTTGCCTTCCTCATCCAGGATCATGGCGTAGCGAATGCGGCCGGGCCCGATCTTGGACGCGTCGTTGGTCTGCAGCACTTGCAGGAACGCTTCGGCGTCGCGGCCGCGGACGAAGACGCGGCCCATGTGACAGAGATCGAACAGGCCGGCGTGGTGACGGACGGCCTTGGCCTCCTCGAGAATTCCCGAGTAGAGGACCGGCATCGACCAGCCGCCGAAGGGAACCATGCGGGCGCCCAGGGCGACGTGGACCGAATCGAGTGGCGTAGACTTCATGGGATCGCGCGGAATCGCGAGGTTATTGGGGCGAGACGTCGCCGTGCCAGAGCATTCTCGTCGTCGCTGCGTCTTCGACGGGCCGCGTGCCGCCGATCCGCCCCGCCGACCGATTCACCCGGTGAGCCGCGACGCGAGGTCGTCCAAGTCGACGGCGGACACGTCGTTGCCGGAGATCGGCGGACGTCCGGCGAAACGGGCGCGCTCGGCATCGTCGACGAAGTCATCACCGCGCACCGCATGGGTGGCGCCGTCGTCACACCGCATCGAAGTGCCGCGCAGGACTTCGGCGCCGCCTGCGCCGACGGCTGCGGTCAGGTCGCTGGCAGCGGGCGCGAGAGAGGGGCGGTCCCAACCCATCGCCGCCTCGGCAAGGCGGTCCCCGAGATCGCCGTCGGGTCGCGGCTCGAAGAGTTCGAAGGGCTGCCGGAGCTTGGCATAGCGCTGCGGCGAGGTGCGCTGGGCGAGCGAGCACTCGCGCTTCCAGGCCACGTAGTCGCCGAGCCGGTAGGCGACGCGACCGAGCCCGACGTAGGCCGAGAAGTCGTCGCCGTCGAGGCAGCGCAGCACTCGTTCGAATTCTCGACGAGCCAACTCCAGGGCGCCGAGCCGGTACCAAGCCCACCCCATGACCCGATGCCAGCCGGCACGCAGGCGGCGGAGAAGGGTGGGTTTGTGGGGCGCGGACATCGGCGAGGGCGGCGGTGGAGCGCGGAGCCTATCCGGTGCTCCCGTGTTCGTCACCCCTGAGCCGGAAGCGCCGTCGGCGCCCGACGGCCGGGGCTACCGGACGGGCGGTCTAGCCCGGACTAGGTCCCACTCAACCCGGCACCGGCCCGGCGTCGATACCACCACAGATGTTCGGTTCTCGCCACGACGGCGGGACTGGCGACGGCCTCGCAACAGGGACGAAGCGCATACATGGCTCTGAAAGGTGATCTTGCCAGCGTCGACCTCGCTCAGGTCTTCCAGATGCTGGCCCTCAACCAGAAGGTGGGAATGCTCTGCATCTCCTCGCCGAGCGGTTGGCGAGCGCTGTACTTCGAGCCCCGCGGCGTTTGCCTCTACTTCGACGAGCACATCCTGCTCGACAAGGTGGTGCTGCAGGCCACTCGATCCGGCCACCTCACGCAGTCCGCTGCCCAGGAGGCCAGGCGTCATTCTGCGACGCATCATGTCGGCCTCGCCGACGCCTTGATCGCCGGCGGGTATCTGACCGACGGCGAAATGTCGACGATGCTTCGCGCGGAGATGGAGGAGGAGATCTTCGATCTCTTCTTCTGGACCGAGGCGCACTTCGAGTTCTACGAGGGTGCGTCGGCAATCGAAGGCCGCGAGGGGCAGGTCGACACCCGATTCTGCTTCAGCATCGACACGGTCATCATGGAAGCGGCTCGTCGCATCGACGAGTGGAGCTTCATCCAGGAGCGAGTCGCCGGCCCGAAGGAGATCTTCCGGCCGCGCGGCATGCCGATGAACATCCTCGATCTCGAGGACTCGGCGCTCGCGCTCTACGACCTCGTCGACGGCAAGCGCAATGTGGCTCGCCTCATCGAGGTCACCGGTCTGCCGGGCTTCCTCGTCTACAAGGGCCTCGCCGTCCTGCTCGATGAGGGTCTGATCGAAGACGTGCCCCGCGAGGATCTCATCGAGGTCGCCAACGAGTGCGTGGCGGAGGGGCGTCATCAAGACGCGATCAACCTCTTCGAGCGTGCGATCGCCAAGAACGTCGGGATCCCGGAAGCGCATCAACACGCGGCTCGCGTCTACGAGGCGCTCGGTGAGTTCGAACTCGCGGTCTATCATCACAAGTGCGACGCCGAGTTCCATGCGGGTGCCGAGGACACCCGGCGTGCGGTCGAGATCCTGCTCCACGCGGTGGCGCTCATTCCCACCGATCTTGCCGCGCGCGAGCGGCTCGTCGAGTTGACCGTCGGTCGCACGGATCTGGGCATCAAGGAGTTCGACGCCACCAAGACCGGCAAGGCGCTGGTCGATCTCTACCTCGAGATCGGCGAGATCGATCGCGTCCGAAACATCCTCGAGCGGCTGCTCCGCGACAACCCGTTCGACATCGAGCTCAAGAAGAGCTTGGTGAACGTCCATACCAAGACCGGTGAGACCAAGCGCGTCATCGAGCTCTACGAGTCGATTGCGGAAGACCTGGTGCAGGACCGCAAGCCGCTGGAGGCGATCAAGTTCCTCCAGAAAGTCTTGATGCTCGACCGGAGTCGGAAGGACGTCTCGGAGCGCATCCGTTCCCTGTACGTCCTCGATGAGCGTCGTCGTAACCGCCGCCGCAGCGTGATCGCTCTCTGCGCGCTCGTGTTCGTGATCGCTGCGTTGGGTGCCGCCTGGTGGTTCTATGAGCAGCATGCTCGCGGACAGCTCGAGTCGGTGGTTGCTCGGGTCGAGAAGTTGATCGAAGCGAAGGACTACGATCACGCGATCGAGCAGTACCGCGGCTTCGTCAAGGAGTATCCCTTCACGCTCGTGGGGCGTGAAGTGGAGATGGAAGTGACGCACATCGAGGGTCTGCGCGCGAAGCATCAGGCACAATTGGATGCCGAGCGACGCTCGAAGCAGCTCGACAACGATCGCATCCGACAGAGCTACATGACCGCGTGGGAGGTGTTCCAGTCCCTGCTCCGCAACACGGAGATGGACAAGGCACTTCGGCAGATCGAGAGCATCCGCGACATGGTCGATCAGGTCGGAGAGCCGGTCGACAAGAAGTGGGCGCAGGATGTCGGTCTGGAGCTCAATCTTCGTCGCCTCAAGGACTACCTCGGCAAGGCCTTCGATCTCGATCGTCGCGCCTGGGAACTCCTGCGAGACGGCGAATGGGCCGAAGCGCGCAAGCTGTGGCTGGAGCTGCTGGGCGACTACGAGATGTCGGATGCGGCGCGCACGGCGCGCCTGCCGGTTCGTGTCGTGTCACACCCCCCGGGCGCACTGGTTCTGCGCGGTGGACGTCCTGTCTTCCAAGCCGAGACCAACGGCTCCGAGCCGCTCCGCACCCCGTGCGTCGTGCTCTGCGACCATGACGACGCGGACGCCATCGAACTCAAGCTGGACGGGTTCGACGACGCCAAGATGTCGCTGACCGCTCGCGAGTCGGCGCTTCGCGAGATCGTGCTCATCGCCAAGCCGAGCGGTCGATTCAAGTTCGAGGAGCCGGCTCAGGGCGCGATCACGGTCGCCAACGGCTTGCTCGCGACCGCACTGCGAAACGGCCGCGTCGTCGTCGCGTCCGTCGCCGACGGCTCGACCCGATTCGTCCGTCAGCTGCCCGGGCTGGACGAAGTCGATGGGCGGATCACGCTCACGTCGTCGATGGCGATCTACCTGACGCGTGACGGCAACATCGCCGCACAGTCGCTCGCCACCGGCCGAGTCGCGTGGACGAGTCGACCTGCCCAGCGGCCGATGTTCGCCCCCATCATCCACAGCAACCGACTGGTCTTCGTCGACGAGCGCAATCGACTCATCGCCATGGACGCCAACTCCGGCGGTGATCCGCTGTGGTGGTATCCGCTCGACGAGGCGCCGGTCGCGGCGCCGGTACTGGATGGCCGGATCCTGCGCATCGCGACCCGCGGCGGCCACCTGCACAACTTCGACGTGGTCGAAGGCGACGTGGTCGACCGCATCGACTTGGGCGCGCGCCTGGCAACCGGGGTCGTGCCACACCTGCGGGCACTGATCGCGGGCACGGAGGACGGTCGCCTCATCGCGGTGGACGCGACGACTCACAAACTGCTCTGGTCGCACACCCTGCCGACCGGCTCCTTGGCCGAGCGTGTCGTGCCGCTCGAGGGTCGGATCCTCGTGCTCGCGAATGGTGGGCGACTCAGCCTCCATAGCGCTCGCGACGGTCAGCTCGAAGCCAGCACGGTCATCGACGGCGAGGTCTTGTCGGGTCCGGAGGTGGGCGAAGGTCGACTCTTCGTCACTCTGCGACAGAAGGTCGGGCGCGACTCCAAGCTCGACGTGCTCGTGGCCCTCGACCAACGCGCGCTCGCGGTGCTCTGGGAGTACCGAGATGGTGCGCCGTTCAGCACTCCAGTCACCGCGTTCGGTGCCGAAGCTCTCATCGGCAGCGGTTCAGGAGAGATCCTGAGATTCCGCTGATCCACTCACTCAACACGTCGCCTGCGTCCGGACGATACAGGACCGAACTGCCTTCGGGTTCGACGGCAACCGAATCGAGACCGCACGGATGAACCTCATCCAGAGACTCAAGATCAGGAAAGAGCTGAAGCGGCTCGAATCCCGAGTGCACGAGAGCCCTTCACCCTCGGCTTTCATCGATCTCGGCCAAGTCTACATCAACTTGGGGATGCTGGACAACACGGTGCGTCTGGCCGATCAGGGCCTCGCGCTGTTCCCGCAATCGAACGAGCTTCGCAAGCTGCGCAAGTTCGCCAAGAAGAACCAGTTGAGCGCGAAGATCTCCGAGTTGCGCTCGGCCCTGGTGAAGCTGCCGTCGCCCGCGACCTATAGCGAACTCGCCGACGTCTACCTCGAGCTCGGCGACATGGACGCCGTGCACGGCCTCACCGAAGAGTGCATCCGTCGCTTTCCGGAAGACCCCGGCGCCTACCTCGTCCAGGCGCGCGCCGGTCTGACGACCTTCTATCGCGATCTGGCGGCCCGCGCCGGAATCGGCGCCGTCGAGCTGATTCGTAAGGCTCTCCGAGTCGACTCGCGAAGCGCTGCGGCGCACAAGCTGATGGCGGACGTGTGCTTCCGCATCGGTGCGATGGCGACTGCGCGGCGGCACATCGACGAGTTGGGTCGGCTCGGACAGATCGACGAAGAGGTCGAGGCGATGCGGAACGCATGCGCGGAGGCCGGCGGGGATGACGATCTCGAGGCGCTGTTCCACCGAGTCGAGTTCCGCGGCGGGCTTTCGCGAGGCGTGAGCAGTCGGGCGGGCTCTGACAGCGATCCGCTCAAGTCTGCGCGCGATGCATTGACCGGGATCGTTGAGATTCCCGGTGTCTCGAAGGCCGTCTTCATCGTCGGTGCCAAGGCGCTCGTGCGCGGTGACGTGAGCGGCGGCGATGACCCGTTCTTGCGCTTGGTGCGCGTCATGGCGCGCGCTGCCCATCGGGCTGCGCGGAAGATGGACATCGGCAACTTCAACAAGGGTGTCGTCGACGGCGCGTTCGGGCGCATCTGCCTCTGCAGCTACGGTGATGCTCTGGCTGCGGTCCAATGTGCAGACGAAGCATCCGTCGAAGAAGTGCTCGAGCAGCTTCAGGAGCTGGTCGCGAACTCCCTGGTCGGCAACGAGGCGGGTGACGTATGAACTCGATGAACGATGTGATCGTCAAGCTCTCGTCCGCCCCCGGCGTGCGAGGCTGCGCCATTGCGACCGAGGACGGAATGATGATCGCCCATGCTCTGCATGGCAGGTTCGATCCCGACGTCGTCGCCGGGTTGGCATCGTTCGTGATCGCGACCACCCGTCGCGTGATGCTCGCCGACGGCTACGACCGTCTGGATCGATTCGTGGTCCACGCCACGCACGGCAAGTTCGTCCTGACGGACATCGGGAACGCGTTCCTGATCGCGATCACCGACCAGTTCGTGCAACTCGACCCGGTGCTCCGCACGGTCGACACCGCCACGCGCAAGCTCCGCGAGCTCGCCCGCATCCAGTGATGCGACGTCATGGGGCGGCGGAGGCCGCTCCCCGAGGCTCCTGCGGGCGATTCGCGAACTTCACTCAAGCCGCGACCTCGCGAATCCCGATTCTCCATTGACGGTGGCATTCCGCCTCTGACGAACGTCGGCAGTGGTGCCGGCACGAGCACGCGGAGACCCATCGCCTCCCAGGCACAGCACAGACAGCCATGGTTCAGATCAACTTCGCCCTCAAAGAGGTCAACTGTAAGATCGTCTTCTACGGTCCCGGCATGAGCGGGAAGACGACCAACCTCGAGATCGTGCATCAAAAGGCACCCGAGGAGAACAAGGGCGAGCTCACGTCGATCTCGACCGACGGCGACCGCACCCTTTTCTTCGACTTCATGCCGCTCGATCTTGGCAACGTGGCCGGGATGCGGACGAAGTTCCAGCTCTACACCGTCCCCGGTCAGGTCTACTACAACTCGACGCGCAAGCTCGTGTTGCAGGGCGTCGACGGGGTCATCTTCGTCGCTGACTCCGATGCGGAGAAGATGCCGGAGAACATCGAGAGCTACGAGAACCTGATCGAGAACCTTGCCGAGTACGGCAAGGACGCGCGCGATCTCCCGCACGTCATTCAGTACAACAAGCGCGACCATCCCAACGCGATGTCGGTGGAGGAGATGGATCGTCTGCTCAATCGCTTCGGCGTGCCGACCTTCGAGGCCGTCGCGGTGACGGGCGAGGGCGTGTTCCCGACGCTCAAGGTGCTCGCCGGCATGGTGCTCGAGAGCATCGATCGCATGGACAGCCGACGGCAACCGCAACGCGCTGCAGCGCCCCGCGCTGCAGCCGCACCCGCTGCGGCCGCACCGGCGGCACCCGCGGCTCCCGCGGGTCGCACGGCACCGCAGGGCGGCGGTCGAGCGCCGGCTCCGCGTGCACCAGCCCAGTCGGCACCTGCGCGTGGGCAGGCTCCGGCACGCGTGCCGGCTGCCGCCGCGCAGTCACGGCAGGCGGCACCCGCACCGACGGCACAGCGCGCACAGCCACAGCGTGTCGCGGCCGAGCCGCGAATGCCCGCGAACTCGCCGGCTCACTCCGGGGGGGCGAAGAAGCGCGGTCTGGGTCTCGCGATCACGTTGACCATGGTGCTCGCTGCCGCGGTGGCCGGGGTCGTCTACTTCGTCATGAATCCGCAGGGGTGAATCGATGAGCGCAAACAACAAGATGAGCGCCAATGAGCGCCTGCGTCACGACCGTCTGACGTTCTACAAGGAGGACGTCGACAAGATCGATCGTCTGCTCGCCGAGTTCCTGCGGCTCTCCGGTGCGAAGTGCGCGCTGCTGATCGACAAGGAAGGCCACCTGGTCACCCGCAAGGGTGAAGTGCGCTCCATCGACATGGACACCATCTCCGCGCTCGTCGCCGGCTCGTTTGCCGCGACCAAGGAGATGGCACGTCTGCTCGGCGAAGAGGAGTTCACTGCGCTCTACCACCAGGGCACCCGCGACAACATCCAGCTCTCGCTGGTCGGCGATCGCACTCTGCTCACCATTCTCTTCGACGATCGAACGACCGTCGGCATGGTGCGTCTGTATGCGAACGAGACCGCGAAGAAGCTCGGCGAAGTGTTTGCCGATGCGGAGAAGCGCGG
>JBFXDD010000042.1:8340-35223 GCA_050181465.1 Planctomycetota bacterium | reverse complement strand
AACTCCGACGTGTCGGTGGTTCGACGCTACGAGTGTGCCGCGTGTGAGAAGAAGTGATGAACCGTTCACTGCCGAATCTGTGGGTTGTCGCGATGATCGTCGCCGGGCTGCTCGCGCTCGGCCGGACACTCAGCGGTAGTCTGGCAGCGGGTGTCACTCCGATGCCCGATGCGCCATCGCTCGCAGGTGCGGCGGAGAGCGCCGACGACGCGCGCGAGTCCGCAGTCCCCATGGTCGTCGACGGCCTCGACACGAGCGAAGTGATGGAGCGCCTTCGCAAACCGGCACGCGTGGCCTTGGTGGCGGAGGAGCCGCAGATTCCCGGAGCCGCCGATCTAACGGAGTACAAGAGCTTTCGGACGCTAGGACCGCTGGATGCCCAGGGAGCAGACTTCTTCCTCAACACCGTCGAAGCGGAGTACATGGGAGAGCAAGCGCGGCTCGCTGACCTCTCTGCGCGCGCGGTTGGCGGAGAGGCGCCGGATATCGCCCGATATGCCGTGCTCAACCACGCGGCAGCACTCGATCGTGCCTGCTTGGATGCGTTTCGACGCGGCGACTACGTGACCATTGCCGACGACGATGACGTGGCTAGCGATTACTTCTCGAGGGGCAAGTTTGCAGACTGCTTGACCAGGTTCCGCAACGGACGACTGCAGGGCCGTCTCGTGCGGTTGGTCTTCGTCTTCTGCAAGGACCGCTATCCTGAATATCACCAAGCCGTCGAGCACGAGGCGGAGGCGGGGTACTTCCTGAGTCAGGAGTTCAGCAAGAAGTTCAACGCGCTCCCTGAGCCGCGACGTCGAGAGCTGTGGGCGGCTCGGAACGACTCCCGCTCACCGCTGCACAACGAAGCCGTGGAGTACTTCAAGTGCCGAGTGCCGCATCGACTCAGCTTCGATGAAGCACTCGGCATGGTGAGCGCAGATCCTCCGCGCGCGCCGAGGTAGTCGCCTCTTGCGCGCGGGTGAGCGATCGGCGGTCTCAGGAACCGCCGATCGTCCAGCTCAAGCAGTTGCTGACGAAGTTGTCCGCTGCGACGGCCGGCGAGCAGAAACCGACCCACTGCGAGGACATCGGGATGCCGCAGAGTGCGGGATTCGCCGGCAGTGCGAGCGGGAAGATCACACCGCCGGTGCATCCGGCACCGCCGCCGGTGGGGAAGCCGCCGACCGTGGTGAATGGGGGCGGCGTGAGGAGCGGCCCACAGAAGAAGAAGGCAAAGCCGGGCGGCGTGCAGTGGCTGCCGATCGACAGCACGAGGATCGCGACCGAACTCGCGGGTGCGTTCTGCAGAGTCAGCGCGAAGCTGGGGTTGCCGATGGTCGGATCACCGATGGTGTCGTGCCGCATCGCGGGGCAAGACGGGCACGCACCTTGAGTGCAGGAGAGCCCCATGCGCACCGCATGCGACGGCAAAACGTCGAGGCCGATGATGGGCGATGCGGCCGCTGCGGGACAGCAGCCGAGCGGGCCGACCACGGCGCAGTTGACCACGCGCACGCCGCTGAGCTGTCCGCCGTCGGTGCCAAAGAGGCCGTTCTGACATGGATCGAAACCCAAACCGAGCATGCGGCCGAGCAAGGCGCCGGTGCAATCCGGAATGCCGAAGCGGCAGATCGGCGTGCAAGGGGCAGTCATCGGCGCGACCTGCACGACTCCGAACACGGTTGTGGCTCCGGCCAGCGGCGTGGTGCCGTAGTAGACCGTCCCCTGAACGTCGTCGGTTGCGAGGGCGGTGATCATGTGATTCAGCGCCGTCGGCGCGGCGCAGAAGCCGGCGAGGTTCACTGCACAGCCGGCGACCCCGAGCCGGGCGATCGTGTTGTTGTCGTAGCTCGCCCAGAGCGTCTGCGACGCTTCGCTGAATGCGAGGCCGGTGGCAAAGGTGGCGCCCGGCGTGAGCGGCATGGCTTGCGGCGGGCAGAGCGGCACGCACTGCGCGCGCATGTCGATCTTGACGAGCAAGTTGCCGTTCGTGATCCAGGTGCCGCCGTCGGACGCGTCGTGCGCCACACCGCCGGCGAGCGGGGTCGGTGCCGGCGGGATGATCGCGCCCATCGGGCAGGACTGGACCGCGCAAGTGCCGGGGTCCTGAGTGAAGGCGACGCCTCCAAGGTTCAGGCCGACGACCCGCGGCGGCGGCGGTGCCTGTGCCGGTAGCGCGGCAAGGGTGACGATGGTGGTGACGAAGAGGATCGAGAGAGAGCGGTTCATGGTGGATGGCTCCACCCATGATTGACTCCGGCATGCGCTCCCGCCGGGATCCTGGTCGAAGGAATGTTGCTCAGGGATCCGTCTCGCAGTCGGGCGAGCGCCCGGCGAGCCGGTCCCGAGGCCGGCGATCCGCCCACATTCCTTCGACCAGGACCTGTTCCGCTCAGCGGTGGCGGCGGATCGAGGCCAGCAAGCGGTCCACCGCATCGCCGCGGCCATCCGTTTCCTGGTGGCCGCCGGCCATCACTCCCCGGACCACCCGGGTCGTCGCACCTCGAGTCTCGATCATGCGGCCCTCGCCGGCCAAGCCGGTGGGGTTGCCTGCCGACTGTGGCGAGACCGACGCTCTCGCCGGCTTGGAGTCGGCGGTCTGGGTCGCCATCAGGCTCACCAAGTCTCCGCCTCCGCCCGGTTCGTCGCCCGTGCGATCGTCGAGGTCGTCGGTCGCCTCCGCCCTTGCGAGCGCGAGGGCATCCTCGATCACTCGTTGTGCGCGGCGCTTCTCGCTGACGCGGCGGTAGCCTTGGTGGGGATCACGGTATTTCGTGTGCTGTGACAAGCAGGTCTCCTTCCGAGTTGGCGGCCATTGCCGCCGACCTGCTGACTATCGGCACACCCGTGTCGATTTCTTCATCGATGCGTTGCCGTGAATCCCGACCGCTGTCGCTTCTCGCGACAGCGACGCGCAATCAGCGCATCCAGCCGAAGAGGAAGTCGACGACCCGCTGCAAGAACGACTTTTTCTCCAGTCGTGCGACGCGATCGGCGTCGATCGCGATCGGGCCCCGCTTCACCGGGTTGCTGGGTTTCTCGACGTACGCGGGCTTCGCCGGCTGCGCGGCGCCGACTTCGGTCGGCTCGAACTCGACGGGTGCGTCGGAGCCCGGCCGAACCGCGGCGCCGGCGACCGCAGTCGCGCCGGTGATCTCGCCTTCGAGATCGAGCTGGGCGACCGCCGCCGCGACCTCCTTGGCCGGCGGCGCGTTGCGCTGGAAGGTGGTCCCTTGCTGCTTGGCGGGCGAACCGGCGCCTGCGCCGGCGGTGAACAGGAAATCCTCTTCAGACGACATGGACGACACTCCTTCTGACGTGGGCGCGCGGACGGCGCGGACTCTGCCGGAGCATCGACCGCCGATCCGCACCAACCCCAGTCGGGGTGGTCGTGCCGTGCCCGCCGCTCGCAGCGGGCCGTGGCAAGGCCGCGCCGGACATTCTGCTCGCCCCACTCCGAGAACCGAGTTCTGACGCCGCTGACAGAGGCTTAGGCTCTCGGCCCCCATGTCGATCGTCTGTCCTTCGATCCGGCGCGTTCTGGTCGCGAATCGCGGTGAGATCGCGGTCCGCATCTTCCGTGGGCTCGCCGAACTCGGCGTCCACTCGATCGCGGTCCACAGCGACGTCGATCGCGACGCGGTCCACGTCCGGCATGCCGATACCGTCGTGCCGCTCGGCGGAACCACCGCCGCCGACTCCTACCTGCGGATCGACAAGATCCTGGACGTCGCCCAGCGCGAGGGCGTCGATGCCATCCACCCCGGTTACGGCTTTCTCAGCGAGAACCCGAACTTCGCCGCGGCGGTCGAAGCCGCCGGGATGAGGTTCATCGGCCCGACCGCGGCCGCGATGGCGTCGCTCGGGAGCAAGGCCGCGGCGCGCCAAGTCGCACTTGCGGCCAAGGTGCCGGTCGTGCCCGGCTTCGACGGTGAGCTCCCCGATGACCGAGCCTGGCTCGAGAAGGCCCGCGAAGTCGGCTTTCCCTTGATGATCAAGGCCTCGGCCGGCGGCGGCGGCAAGGGCATGCGTCTCGTCGAACGTGCTGAGGACTTCCTCGAAGCGTTGGCTGCCGGTCGTCGCGAAGCGAAGGCGGCGTTCGGCGACGATCGCATGCTCCTCGAGCGACGGGTGTTTCCCGCGCGCCATATCGAGGTGCAGATCCTCGGCGACACGCACGGCGACGTCGTCGCCCTCAACGAGCGCGAGTGCTCGGTGCAGCGTCGCCATCAGAAGGTGCTCGAGGAAGCCCCCTCGCCGGCGGTCGACTCCGACTTGCGTCGGCGCATGAGCGAGGCGGCGATCGCTCTCGGCAAGGCTGTCGGCTATCGCGGTGCCGGCACCGTCGAGTTCCTGCTCGACGCCGACGGCTCGTTCTACTTCCTCGAAGTCAACACTCGATTGCAGGTCGAACATCCGGTCACCGAGTGCATCACCGGGCTGGATCTGGTGCATCTGCAACTCGCGATTGCGGACGGCCAACGACTCGCGGAGCTCCTGCGAGACGTCGACCTCACTCCGCGCGGCTGGGCATTGGAAGCGCGGATCTGCGCCGAGTCGCCGGAGAACGGCTATCTGCCGGCTGCGGGCCGGTTGCTGCGCGTGCGTGAGCCGCGCGGTCCGGGGATCCGCGTCGATTCGGGTGTCGTGAGCGGCAGCGAAGTCAGCGTCTACTACGACTCCATGCTCGCGAAGCTGATCGTGCACGCACCCGACCGGCGAACGGCGTGCCTGCGCATGGCGCGCGCGCTCGCCGACAGCGAGTATCTCGGGATTCCGACCAACGTCGACTTCCTGCGCCGTGTCGTCACCGATGACGCGTTCGTCGCCGGCGAGCTTCGCACCGACTTCCTCGATCGCGCGCCGCACCTGGCCTCGCCACCCGCGGAACCCATCGCCGACAGCGTGTGGATCGCGGCGATCCTCGGCGCTGCTACCGTGAACGATTCGGGCGTCGCGAGCAGCGGCTCGACCGCGGGCAGCGTAACCAGGGCTTCGCTCTTCCAGTCGCTCACCGGCTTCCGAGTCTTCTCCAATCTCACATGATCTCTCGTCGTTACCAGCACGGGGAACAAGACGTGCAAGTCAGCGCCGCGCCGATCGGTGACGGTCGCTATCGAGTGCGTATCGACGATCGCGAGCACGTGGTCGAAGCGCGCACGACCGCGGATGGCGGGATCGAATTCCGGCTCGACGGCGTGCTGCACCGTGCGAGTGCCGTCACGCTGAACGGCGGCGCGCAGCACGTGCGCGTGGACGGCCGAACCCATGAGTTGCGACCGCGCGATCGGAGTCGGAAGTCCGGTGGTGCCGCCGACGGGACGATCCTCGCGCCGATGACCGGCACTATTCTGAAGGTTGCGGTCGAACTTGGCGCCGTGGTGGAGCCGGGACAGCTCATCGCCGTGCTGGGCGCGATGAAGATGGAGCACAAGCTGGTGGCGCCGATCGCCGGCGTCCTCTGTGAACTCTCTGCCGAGAGCGGCACGACGGTCGAGCAAGGCAGCATTCTGGCGCGCATCGAGCCGGGGTCGGCGAAGGGTTGATGGCCAGGGGGCTCGCAGCGCTCGAAGACGTGTTCGTCGCGCGCAAGCTCCTTGCGGCGCGCCGGCTGCTCTTGCGCGGTGAGACTCTCGATGTTGCGGCCATGCGCGCGCGCGGCGCGGTTCCCGACCGCGGCCAGGAAGCGTGGTTGGGGGAGTTCGGCGGACTCGCGACCGAGGTCGTCGCCGAGCACCTCGCGAGCGACGGGGCCCGCCGTCTCGAGGTTCGCCTGGCCGATGGCGAGCGCATCGAATCGGTCGTGATGGGGGACGGCGGCGTCTGCGTTTCGACTCAGGTCGGTTGCGCCGTCGGTTGCCGCTTCTGTGCGAGCGGGATCGCAGGTCTCGCCCGCAATCTCACGAGCGAGGAGATCCTCGAGCAGGTCGCGCATGCGCGCCGCATCGATCCGCTCTTGGGTCGCGTCGTCTACATGGGCATCGGCGAACCGACCCACAACCTCGATGCAGTGCTTGCTGCGGCCGCAGTGCTGGCTGAGGCCGCCGACATCCACGAGCGCAGTCAGACCCTGTCCACGGTGGGGTCGGTCCGGGCGCTCGAGCGACTGCGGAGCGCCGACGTGCGCCCGAGCCTCGCCGTGTCGGTTCATGCCGCGGACGACACCCTGCGCCGCTCCCTGCTTCCCCGCGCCGGCAAGGAGCCCATCGCCGATATCGTCGCCGCCGCAGATGCCTACGCCGACGCCACCGGCCGCGAGGTGCAGTATGCGGTCGCGCTGCTTCTGGGCGTGAACGACCGCGAGAGCGATGCGGAGGGGTTGATTCGTCTGATGACGGGTCGAAGGGGCTACGTCAATCTCATCCCCTGGAACCGTGTGCCGGGTGCCGACTATGCGCGCCCGGGGCGCGATGCGGCGTTGGCCTTCGCCAAACGGCTGCGCGATCGCGGAATCTTCACCACCCTGCGATGGTCGGTCGGCGAGGATGCCGATGCAGCCTGTGGCCAACTCCGCCGCGACCGACTCGACACGTGACCTCGCAACGAAACGCCCAGAGCGCGCGCAACTTCCGCCTCGCGGCCGTGCTCGGCAGCCTGTTTGCGATGGCCCCACTGTCGGCGCAGGATGCGCCGGAGCGGCGCAGTGGACGTGTGCGCAAGATCGTGATCGAGACCGCCGACGTCTTCACGGAGAGTGAAGCGGCGCACAACTTCTTCTTCGGCTTCGCGAACGCGTTTCATCGCAAGACGCGCACCGAGGTTGTCCGTCGCGAGTTCTGGTTCGACGAGGGAGATTGGGTCGAGGCGCGCGAGATCGCGGAGCTCGAACGCAACATCCGTGCGCTGAGTTTGTTCGGTGACGTCCTCGCCCGCACCGAGAGCGTTCCCGGCACCGACGAGATCGACGTGATCGTGACGACTCGCGATCGCTTCACGCTGTCGGCGAGCGCCAGCGTCGGCAATGTCGGCGGCGTGCAGAAGCTCGACGTGCGCGCCGCGGAGTCGAACCTGTTCGGAACCGGCAAGGGCGTGTTCTTCGCCGCCAAGTACGACGACTTCGGTCACGTCTCCTCGATCACCTACGACGATCCCCAGTTCCTCGGGACCTGGCATCAGCTTCAAGCCTCGATCGGTGAGACCGACGAAGGCAACTTCGTCAGCTTCGACCTGTCGCGGCCGTTTCGGCACCTCGGCGATCCCGTCAGTTACGGACTGAGCACGTTCCATGGTCGCGAGGATGTCGACCGCTTTCGCGGCGGCGACGACGTCGCGCAGATCCCCCTGGGTCGAAACGAGCTGCGGTTGTTCTGGGCGATCGGATCAGGACCTCGCAACGCCCGCAGCTCGATCGGACTGGATGCGCGGCTTGCCGTGCGCGACTACGGCACTCCGGTCGGCAGCGCTGCGGGATTCGAGCGAGTGCCCAACGACACGCGGCAATGCGAGATCGGTCCGGTGTGGACCCATGATCGCCGCGAGGTCTTCACGACCATCACCGGACTCGACACGCTGGACTACCGGCAGGACATCATCCTCGGCTACGGCGCCAGTCTGCGCACGGCCCTGCGCGTGCGTGATGAAGAGGTCGTGGGGACCGACGTGCAGCCGCTGCTCGAGGCGCGCGGGTATTGGGCGGCTCAGCCCATCGAGTCGATCTTCCTCACCGCCGAGGCTTCGTTCGAGACGCGCTTCGGGAACAGCGGTCGCATGGGATCGCGCGGTCGCTTGGCGTGGCACGGCTATTGGACCGCGTTGCCTGCACAGACGATCGCCGCGAGTCTGACCTACGACACGGTGCTCGAGACCCAGGACCTGCTTCCGCAACTCACCTTGGGCGAAGACAACGGGCTGCGCGGCTACCCGTCACGACAGTTCACGGGCACCCGCATCGCGCGCCTGAACATCGAGGATCGCGTCGACACCGGGATCGAAGTCCTCTCGCTCCGCCTCGGGCTCGCGGCGTTCTGCGACGTCGGTTGGATCCACGATCCCTTCGAGAACCGATCGTTCTCCGATCCACTGGTGTCGGCCGGGTTCGGACTGCGCATCGGCTCGAGCAACCTCCTCGGCAGTCGCATTCTCCGAGTCGACGTGGCGTTTCCCCTTTCCGATGTCGTCGGCGAAGACTTCGGCATGTCCGTGTCGTTCTCGACCGGCCAGGTCTTCACCTTCTTCGGCAACGCGAGCGAACTCGGCGGCTTCTGATCGCTGCCGGTGGTGCGCCGTCAGTCGCCGCGTTGGGCGGCCATCTGATCGGCGTGCTTGGTCGCGAAGATGGTCGGCGGCGAGTTCTTCTCGCGCTGGATCAGTCGCCGTAGCGAAGCCTCGGCCTTGACGAGTGCCGCGTTGCGACGATCCCCCGGCAGCTTCCACGCCGCGAGTTCGGCATCGAGCTCCTTCTGCACCGCCTTCCAAAGCTTCATGTCCCGGCTCACCCGCGGGCTCTTCTCGAGTTCCGCGACGGTTTGCTTCAACAACTGGGCGTCACCGGTCGTTCCGAACTGGCGCACCAGTTCGAGGGCGCGACCGTAGCGATTCTCCGACAACTCGTTGCGTTGCGGGGTCTTGAAGGCAAGCAGCGTGGCCGCCATGCAGCGTTGGCACTTCTGGCGGAGGAACTCGATGTCGGCACGAAGAGCTTCGTCCGCATCCTTCTCGCATCCCTTCAAGAGTTGGAGCGAGACCTCACAGAACCGAGCCTCGTACGCGGCGACGGCGTCGGCGAGATCGGCGTGGAGCGGGCGACCGAGCTCGGGGATCCAGACGTTCTCGACGAGCTTGGCGATCGATTCCGACGTCGGCATCTCGTGGCTCACCACGTTGCCGGCCGAGTCGACGACATAGAGCTGCGGAGTGACCAAGTAACCGCGGCCGTCGACGAGCGCAGCCAGTCGCTCGTCGAATGCCATCTTGCCCATCGGGTAGCTGCCGTCGACGAAGCCGGCGAGTTGCTTCGAACCGGTCACCTTGTTGTCGTAGACGGCGGCCACGACATGGAAGCCTTGACCGGCGAACTCGCTCTGGAGTTCGGCCAGCTCGATCGCGACCGGCCGGGTCCGTTCGTTCTGCGGCTCGGTCGAGAGGATGGCGAACACGAAGGCGCGACCCTCTAGTTCTTCGAGTGTCCGCGGCATGCCGTCGCCGGTCAGCCATTCGCTGATCGGCAGTTTCGGGCACGGTTGGCCGACCAGATCGCGCCAGACGACCCGGTTGGGGAGCGGCTCATCGTCGGGGTCCTGAGCAGAGAGCGTCGGGGCCGAGACGCTGGTCAACGCCAGCAGGGCGAAGCGAGTCAAGCAGTCGAGTCCTCGATCCATGGGCGGTAGTGTGGATGCTCGTCGCTCAGAGGTCGACCCCCTGTCGTTGGGGAGCGCCGTCGGCGGCGAGTCGAATCGGCAGCTAACGCGCTGCGGCCCACGTCGTCTTGACGCCATGCAGCTCGCGAGATCGGCAAGCATTCCTCGATTGGGCGCCCGGGTCTCGCCGTGGCGACTGGTGGACCGCCGTGACCGGATCGCTCTTGCCCTGCTCGGCGCCTACGCGAGCTTGCTCGTGCTCGCACCGGGTGGGCTCGTCGTCGCGCTGGGAGTCTGGTGGTGTGCGAACACGGTCAGTCATCGCTTCGTACATCGGCCGATGTTCGAGGGACGCGGCCTCGACCGCGCGCTGTCCTTCCTGCTGAGTTCCGTCATGGGGTTCCCGCAGCGACTCTGGCGTCAACGGCACCTGGCGCACCACGCAGAGGTGCCGTGGAAGCTGCGGCTCGAGCCCTGGTTGCTCGCCGAGACCGCGTTGGTCACGGCGCAGTGGGCGGCGATCGCGCTGCTCCTCCCGGTCTCGCTCGCGGCGTCGATCGGCCTCGGATTCCTGGCCGCGCAAGCTCTGTGCTGGATGCAGGGGTTCTTCGAGCACCGCGGCGGCACCACCAGTTGTCACGCCGCCTGGTGGAACCTCCTCTTTCTCAACGACGGGTATCACGCGGCACACCATGCGCAGCCGCGCCGGCACTTCGCGGAACTGCCGATGATCGTCGTCGAGGGTGAGCGGGTCAGTCGATGGCCGCCGGTATTGCGCTGGCTGGAGGTCTTCTCGCTCGATGGACTGGAACGCGTGGTCGTCCGACGACCCTGGCTGCAACGGCTCGTGCTGCGCGCTCATCGTCGGGCACTCCGCACGGTGGTTGCGGGAATCCCGAGCCCGCAGCGGGTGACCATCATCGGCGGCGGCCTCTTCCCGCGATCCGCGATCCTTGCGCGCGAGCTGTGGCCGGGGGCGCGGATCGAGGTCCTCGACTGCAGCGCGGACCATCTGCAGCTCGCTTCGAAGTTCCCCCTCGACGGCGTGACGTTCCGACAGGCGCACTTCTCACCGGGCGAGCGCCTCGATGCCGACCTCGTGTTCGTACCGTTGGCGCTCTTGGGCGCGCGCGACGCGGTGTATGCGAGTCCACCGGCAGCGGTGACCTTGGTTCACGACTGGATCGGGTCGCGGCGCGTCGGTTCTTCGAGCACACGATCCGTCGTCGTCGCGTGGTGGCTCCTCAAGCGGATCCACGTCGTGGTGTCGACGGCGAACCCGGGGCTGACGGCTTGACCGCGAAGGAACCGTTCCGCGGTCGGCTCGGCATCGCGCGTGCCGGCTATTCGGCGATCTTGAAGTCGTCGCTGGTCGCCGTGGTCGTCGCCGTCGCGATCGCCTGGCTGTCGCCTTGGTTGGCCGTCCTACCGTTCGCGCTCGTGGTGTTCGTGATCTTCTTCTTCCGCGATCCCGAGCGAACGCGCACCGAGAATCCGATGAGCTTGCTGTCACCTGCCGACGGCGTCGTCGACGACATCGGCGAGGTCACACAGTGCGAAGGAATCGATGCGGGCGAGCAGCGCTACCTGCGGATCGGAATCTATCTCTCGCTGTTCTCGGTTCATGTCCAGCGTGCGCCCGCGGCCGCCAACGTCTTGGCCTCGTTCGCCGTCGCCGGCGCACGGATTCCGACTCGGCGAGTCGGTGCGACCGACGGCAATCAGCGACACGTCACCGTACTCGCGCCGGTCGCAGTACCCAGCGCGCGTTGCATGATCCGGCAGATCGCGGGGCCGATCGCGCGAGGGATCGTGAATGTGGCGCGACCGGGCGGCTCGGTCGCCGCAGGCCAACGCATCGGCCTCATTCGCTTCGGGTCGCGGGTGGAACTCTTCGTCAGCTCGGCGATCGTCGATGCGCTCGCGGTGAAGCTCGGAACGCAAGTCCGCGCGGGGATCACTCCCTTGGTGTCTCTCCGCATCGCTAACACTCCGCCAGCCGCGGACGTCCTGCCTCACGACTCTTCGGATCCAAGCGAGAACCCATGAACCCGATACCTCTGTTCCTCTCCGCGACGCTCGTAGCGAGCATCGCCGTTCCAGTCCCCGGCCCGGTCTCCGCGCTCGGCCTGCCCAGCGACCCGCACGGGATCTACGCGATCGTCGAGAGTGCGCGACTCGTGCCCAACGAACAGTCGCCCGAGCGCCTCGAGCTGAGCGGCGCGTTCTCGGTCGCGATCGTCACCGGGCGCGGGCGATACGCCACTCCCACTTGGGGCCGCATCGCGCTGACTGCGCCGGAGAAAGGGCGCGCGGAGTGCATCGAACAGTGGCGGGCGGTCGTTGCGGCGGCCGGCACCGGCGAAGTGATCGCGTTCTCGTCGCGCTACGAGCAGCGTGACGTGCGGGTGGTTCCACCCGGGCCGGATCCCGCGCCGGCAGGCGTGATGGGGGCGAGCTTCGACGTGTGGAAGGTCACCCGCGACGACTGGGGACCTGCGATCGCTCTCCAGCAGTTGTGTCGCCCGCTCTCGCCGGTCGGTGAGTTGGCGGTCGAGTCCTACTGGACACGCGATCAGAGCGGCGAGATCACCTTCGAGTTCGCGAACTGCGTCGCCGAGAGTGAAGGGTTGCGATTCATGGTGACCGCGCGGACGCGCGATGAATTCGTGTCGAGCCCGCTGCTCACTCCGGGCAAGGAGCGCACGAGCTGGAAGACACGCCTCAGCCTGGTGAAGGGCACGGAGATCGAGTGGACGGTGGTTGCGGTTGGCTTGCCTGAAGCCACTCATCCGGTGGCCGCGGCTCGCTGTGTCGTCGCAAGTGTGAAGGAGTGACCTTGCTGGCGATGGAGGCGACCAGGGTGAAGCCGACGATCGCGCGGCTGCTTGCGACCGTGTTCTGCGCCGCGGTCGCCGCGCGGCTGATCGTGGTTTGCTTGCTCGGTTGGCCGCGATGGCGGGACGTCATCGCGGGTCTCGCGGCGGATGCCGCGGCGGCGCTGCTGCTCGTGATCGTCGCGTGGCTGCCGAGCCGCGCGTTCCGTGTGACGATCGCGTGGGGCGTCGCCACTTTCCTGGCCGTCGGCGTGCTCTCCGTCGCCGCAGTCGGTGTTCCATTGTCGTTGCCGATGCTTGCCGGTGCCGATCCCGCGATGGGCGACTCGATTCGCAGTGCGGTGAGTCGAGGCGGTGTTCTCGGCGCGGTCGTGGTGTTGCTGACCACTGCGATCACGCTGCATCTTCCGATCCGCGCAGAGTCGCGGCACGTGTCCCGGCGATGGGGTGCGATCGGTGGACTTCTGCTGCTTGCAGGTCTCGGTCCGTGCGTCGGAATGCCGGAGCGAGTCGCTCATCGCAACGCGGTAATTCACTTCCTCGCCGGATTGCGAGAGCCGCGGACCGTTGACTCCGCGCCCGCAACCGACTTGCTCGCGGGATCGGCGGCAGCGCCGGGACTGAGTGCGCTGCAGGGTGCGTGTCGCGACATGAACGTCCTCGTCGTCGTCCTCGAATCGGCGCCGGCACTCGAGCTGCGGCCCTACGGCGCGGCCGCGGACCCGATGCCGTTCCTCTCCAGTCTCGCCGAGGACTCGCTGGTGTTCACCGATGCCTATGCGGTGTACCCCGAGAGCATCAAAGGCCAGATTGCGATCTTCCACGGCGTTCACCCTGCACCGCGCACGGAGGCGAGCGATTATGCGCGCATTCCGGTCGACGGCGTAGCGACGCACTTCGCGAAGTCCGGCTATTCGACCGCCCTGTTCCATTCGGGGCGGTTCCGCTTTCTCGGTATGGAGTCGGTGCTGACTCGGAGTGGCTTCGCCGAACGCTTCGACGCGGAGTCGTTACCGTCCCGCTCGGAGTCGAGCTTCGGTGTGGATGAGGAGTCGACCGTGGACGCACTGCTCGGTTGGATCGATGCGCTCGACGGACGGCGGTTCTTTGCCGCGTGGTTGCCGATCGCCGGCCATCATCCGTACTCCTCGCCCGACCGTGGTCCCTTCGTGGTCGATGGTCCGCATGGTGCCTGGCAGAACGCGGTGCACTACGCCGATCGGTGTCTGGGTCGGCTGTGGGACGGAGTCCGCTCGCGCGGGCTCGCGGAGAACACCGTGCTAATCGTCGTCGGCGACCATGGCCAGGCCTTCGGTCAACACGGCGGCAACTTCGGCCACACCTTCGAGGTGTTCGAGGAGAACGTTCGAGTGCCGCTGTTGATGCAAGTGCCGGGCACGTCGATCGGCGGGATGCGCATCGAGACTCCGGTGAGTCACGTCGATCTCGCGCCCACCGTGCTCGACCTGTGTGGGCTTGCGATCGACGGTGGGATGGAAGGTGCTTCGCTGCTGCGCGAGCAGGGGCGGCCCGTCCTGTTCTTTGCGGACTGGGGTTCCCTGCTCTTGGGCGTGCGGCTCGGCGCGCACAAGCTCATCGTCGATGTCGAGTCCGGTGGGACCCAGCTCTTCGATCTGGCGACCGATCCACTCGAACTCAGCAACCTCGCAGCGCGCGAGCCCGAGCGCGTCGCGACGATGCGAGCGCTCACCGAGCAACGATGGCTGCCGCGCACCGCGTGGGTGCGCGGCTGGTGACTCGATTCAGGTCGTACCCCTGATCAGGGGACGATGCAGCCACGCTTTCCGTTCGAGACCGTCAGTCCGAAGGCATTCGCGGCGGGGTCGACCACCACGACCTGGTTGTAGAAGGACAGACCGAGCAGGCCGGTGTCGTTCGGAATCGCGAGCGAATAGGTCGCAGTGCCGCCGGCCTGGGCGCCGCCGGTCGCGATCGCGACGTCTTGATAGAGCGAGCAGCCGGGCATGAACACGGCAGCCAAGTCGAGCGGGAGGAGGAACGCTCCCCAGAAGTCGGTGCGGAAGCCCAGGAGCACGGCGTAGCCGCCGCCGCCGCTCGGCATTCCGGTGATGTCGGCGAGGAAGGTGGTGCCGATCTGCGGGATGTCAGACAGGTTCGCTTCGATGTCCGGGAGGAAGCTGCTCAGTCCGCTGCAGCCGGGGCCGATGTCCGCGTAGAGGTCTTGTGGGCAGACCGGCGTCGAGACCAGGATGCGATCGGAGTTGGATGCATAGATCTGATCGCAGACATAGAGGCGACCTGCGGCGTCGATGTCGATGCCGGAGTAGCCCTCGGTCGTAGCGCGCGGAAAGGTCCCCGTCGCGGTGAAGGTGCGCCCGGTGGCGATCAGGGTTGCGGCGTCGAACTCGACGACGGCGGAGTTCGTCCCGTCGTAGCTCGTGACGTAGGCGTAGTCGCCGTAGAGCGCGACGTCCATCGCGCGCGTCACCGTCGCGAAGGTCTCGCCGCTCAGTGAGGCGGGGATGCGCCAGACTCGGTCCGTATCGCGCGAGGCGACGAACATCGTCCCATCGGCCGCGACGTCGATCCCGCGCAGCTTCGAACCGCCCGGCAGCGTGTAGCGCCCGGTGCCGTTGAACGTGGTGTCCAAGTTCAGCGTCGCGGTTGCGACGTTCGCGCCGTCGATGGCGTAGCGCTCGACGTACGGAGCATCCGACGCGGAACGAAACCGCGTGACGTAGAGCTGATAGTTGCCGCCGTCGTTGCGCACGTCGATCCCGCCGATCGTCTCACCGGTCGTGCCGGGGAAGTCGATATCGGCGAGTGCGATCATCGTGCTCGTCGCGAAATCCTCGGTGCAGACGTAGATGCGTGCATTGTCCGCACTCGTGCTGTCCTTGATCGAAGCCACGTAGACCCAGCCGCGATCGTCGACGACCACGGCTTCCGCCTGGTGGCTCGCGCTCGATGCGAATGGCTGCGTCGTGACGTTGAAGAACCCGGCTTCGGTGCCGACTGGCGGCGTCCCCGCGAGGGTGTAGCGGCGTGTGCCGGCCGTCGAGCTGCCTTGGATGAGGCCGCCGTAGAGACGGGGCGCGGTCGGATCGAGAGCGATGCCGCGAAGGCTCCGGGTCGTCGCCGACGCGGGGTGGTCTGCGAGAAGGGACCAGTTGACCTGCGCGGTCGCCTGGGATGCGAAGGCCGCGAGGATTGCGCCGCCCGCACATGAGAATGCGAGCGAGCTGCGTTTCGAGGAGTTCATGTTTCGTTTGCTCGAGAGAGGTGGATGCCGACGAGATGGACTTCGCCGGCATCGGCAGGACGGGCGAGTGTTGGCGTCACTCGTCGATCGGTCAATCCCTCCACAACTGCACGCCTGCGTCTCGCGAAGGCGATACACCCTGCACCGAATCAGTTCGATTGCGCAAGGGCAGAAGCGACGATCGCGACGTCGACCACATCGTCGGCGGAACAGCCGCGCGATAGGTCCATCCAGGGCCGCGCGAATCCCGTCAACAGTGGGCCCAGGGCGGTGAATCCGCCCAGGCGCTCGGTGAGTTTGTAGGCGATGTTGCCCGCATCGAGGTCCGGGAAGATCAGCACGTTGGCGCACCCGGCGACCGCGCTCTCCTTGGCCTTGCGCATCGCGACATCGGGAACGAGCGCAGCGTCGGCTTGCAGCTCACCGTCGGCAGCGAGATTCGGATGTCGTTGCCGAAACTTCTCGAACGCAATTCGAACCTTGTCGACGCGGGGGTGTTCCGCACTGCCGCGAGTCGAGAAGGACAGGAACGCGATGCGCGCGGCTTCCGCGGTGAGCGACTCGAACAGTTCGCTCGCGCTGTAGGCGATGTCGACCAGGGCATCGCTGTCGGGATCGGGAATGACGCCGCAATCCGCGAACACGAGGTGTTGCGTGCCGCGCAACATCAGGAACGCCGAGGACACGAGCTTCGTGCCGCTGCGTGTGCCGAGAGCGCGCAACCCGCTGCGGATCACGTGCGCCGTGGGGGCATCCGCTCCCGCGACGCCGGCGTCCGCCTCACCCAGGGCCACGAGGCACGCAGCGAACTGAATCGGGTCGGCTGCAAGTGTCGCGGCGTCCGCGGTGTTGATGCCCTTCTTGGCCAACCGCGCGGCCAGCCATTCGGCGGCGCGCTGGAAGTCCGGATGCTCGCGCGGTTCGTCGATTTCGATCACGAACGCCAACCCTCGTTCCGCCAGGATGGCGATCGCTTCGCGAACGCGCGGATCACGGCGCTCGGGAAGGGCGATCCGCACGGGCCGTGCTCGCGCTCTCTCGCGCAATCTTGCGAGCAGCGGCGAGGGTTCGCTCACGGTCGGTCGATCTCCATCTCCAGGAGTGCGAGACCATGCGTCTTGCCTTGCGCATCGCTCTTCTGGCTCTCGCTGCCGCCACCGCCCAGACTGTCGTGGAGGATGAAGTTCAGCGCGAACAAGTTGGGTGCCTCGTATCGCTCGACCTCACCGAAACAGATTCCGGCGAAGTGTCGCTTCACGCGATCGACGGTGAGTTCACGGCGGATGAGTTCGTAGTCGGCGACGTTGCTGACGAAGATGCCGACGTTGCTGCCGTCGCCCTTGTCGCCGGAGCGGGCCTCCGCGAAGGTCGCGAGCTTGGTTCTTGCCATGTTGGGTTCGAGTCCCGGAAGTGGTGTCTCGGAAAGGGGTGAGAAGGGGTGGGGGCGGATCCGGTCAAACGGTCTCGACGGCAACGGCGGTCGTGATGCAACGCTTGTCCAGCAACGCCGGCCAGTAGCCGACGATGTCGCTCGCCTTCGGTCGGCCGCCGGCGAAGCCGGTGACCCCGGGCGGGCCGCTCGTCACGAGCGGAACGATCTCCATCCCGAAGCGATCGACCTTCGTTCGGTCGTCGTCCTTCACGCCGATGCGCAGGACGACTTCAGGCGGTTCGTGAGCCGGAACGATGCCGGCATGGCACACACCCGTGCCCAGCAGCTCGACCGTCTTCTGGTCCTCGCGGAACGTCACGCCGTCCAGAGCCAGACGATCGAACACGATCTCGGCGCACAGCTTCGCCTTCGCGACGGCTTCGGGTCCGCTGACGACCAACTGCCCCACGGCCTTGTAACCGTTCGCATAGCTGATCGAGACCTTGAAGGTATCGGTGGGCGGTCCGCCGCGAACACCGCTCACCTTCACGCGATCGGGGCCGTCATCGGTCACGATCGCCGACGTGAAGTCGGCCGTGCAGTCCGGGCCGAGATAGCGCTTGGGATCACCCATTTCGTAGAGCAACTGGTGAACGACACTCGAACGGTTGACGACACCGCCAGTGCCGTCGTGCTTGGTGATCCAGAACGTGCCGTCGGGGCGAGCGTCGACGATCGGATAGCCGATGTTGGCCCAGCCCTTCAGCTCCTTCCACCGTGTCCAGTTGCCGCCGGTGCATTGCGCGCCGCACTCGACGATGTGCCCGGCGATGGTTGCAGCGGCGAGCTTGTCGTAGTCGTTCGCACTCCAACCGAACTCGTGCATCATCGGTCCGGCGACCAGTGCCGGGTCCGTGATGCGGCCGCCGATCACGATATCGGCCCCGGCAGCGAGGCAGGCCGCGACTGCAGGAGCTCCGATGTAGACGTTGGCGGCGAGAACGCGATTGCGCACTTCGACGAGCTCGCGGCCATCGTCCATGTTTCGCATGGCGTGCCCGTGCCCGATGAGATCGTCGAGTCGTCCGAGCACGTCGTCGCCCTCGATGATTCCGATCTTCAATCCCTTGCAGCCCTTCTTCCGGGCGAGATCGATCACCGCGTTCATGCATGCGCGCGGGTTCACTCCGCCGGCGTTGGCGATGATCTTGATGCCTTTGTCGGCAGCCTCGGGCAGCACTCGATCGAGCATCTTGAGGAAGTCGGTCGCGTAGCCCGCATCCGGGTTCCGGGCGCGGAGCTTCTGCATGATGCTCATCGTCACCTCGGCGAGGTAGTCGAGAGCGAGATAGTCGATCGGCCCTTCTTTACAGAGTCGGATCGGACCCAGGATGGAGTCGCCCCAGAAGCCTTGGCCGTTGGCGATGAGAACTCGGTCGCGCATGTCGCGTGGATCAGTGGAGTGGGAGGGCAAGTGTCTACGACGCTGCGCGCGGAGTGTCCACCTTCGAGATGGACGGGTCGCCGCCGCCTCGCGCGGGTGACTGCCGCGGAGCGACCCGAGGGCTCGGTGGATCGAGCTTGGATCGGCGATGACACGGGCTAAGACGGGGCCCCATGCAGCGCGACCGCGATCCCGACTTCCCATTCGTGGTGCTGACCGCGCTGTTCGTGGCTGCGCTGGTCAGTTGCAATCTGGTTGCCAACAAGTTCGTCTCGGTCGATCTCGGCTTCAAGGTCTTCACGGTGTCGGCGGGCATCCTGCCGTACCCGATCACCTTCCTCGTGACCGACATTCTCTCCGAGATCTACGGTCGTCGACGCGCCAATCAGGTCGTCCTGGCCGGCTTCGCGGCTTCGCTGTTCGTGTTGTTGGTGTTGGCGCTCGGTGGGAGCTTCGCCGCGATCGAGGGCTCTCCGGTCGACGACTCGACCTTCGATCGCGTGTTTCAGAACGCGTGGCGTGTGATCGCTGCGTCGATGATCGCCTATCTGGTGGCGCAGTTCGTCGACGTGTGGCTCTACCACTTCTGGAAGCGATTGACCCGAGGTCGACACCTTTGGCTTCGCAACAATGCGTCGACGATCTGCTCGCAGCTTCTCGACACCACGCTGGTCGTCGGCGTGCTGTTCCTCGGCGTCCTCGACGGGGCCACGATCGGCCGCTACATCCTCGACGGATGGCTCTTCAAGGCATTGTGTGCGTTGCTCGACACGCCGCTCATGTATGCCGCCGTCGCGTGGTTCGGTCGATCCGGTGTGGCACCGCTCGAACCGACTTGAGCTTCAATCGAATCGCACGATCGCTGCGCGATTTGCGAGCAAGGTTCCCGTCGCGGCGTTCGGCGTCACGGCGACCAGGAGTCCCGCCGCGAAGCTCGGCGCCATCGGTGCGACGCGATAGGTGATGCCGTTGCTGCCGGCGATGGGTATGGCGGAGGATTGGCTGGGATCAGGCGCGAACATCTGCATCTCGAGCGGCACGTCGAGCCACGCCGGATTGCTCGGCACTTGGAAGAAGGGCTCCGCTCTGCCGGTTGCATCGCTGCTCGCGGATACGCTGACCGCATGGCTCGGCCACAAGGCGGTGCACAGTCCCGTGATCGGCAGGTTGGCCGGCGTGACGCCGGTGATCCATGCGCAGGTGGTGTTCGCGGGTGCTCCAGTTGCGGTCACTGCCACCGTGAAGGAGCCGAGCCCGCCGAGGTTCTGACCTCGCCCGCGAAGATCGAAGGTGCCGGTGGGCGTGTTGCAACCCGTGCCGACCATCGAATACGAGCACCAAGAGAACAGCGGAAACGCGGATTGCGCGCTGTCGACGTTGATGCGCGTATTGGCGCTCGTAGCCGTGGCCGTCACCTCCCAGAGGAAGGCGGCGGTGCCCTGGTAGACCCACGGCGTCAGCGGGAGCCGGAAGTCGAAGTCGGCCGGCGCGGTCGTCGCGGGGATCGCCCATGTGGGCGGCGTCGAGATCTGCCCTTGGAATACGGTGACCGTGTTCCCTGTGCGATTGCCGACGAAGTCGTTGGTCGCGGAACCCGACGCGACCGAGTCGGCGAAGACGACGTCGAGCGTCACGCTCTTTGGCTGGACCGCTGCGTGAGGAGAGCCGTTGGAGATGCCGTCGCGGCGGAACGAGAGTCCCGTGATCACGTTCGGACTGCCGATCCGATCCCCGTGGATCTGCTGCATGCGTGACGGCTGTGTGAAGCCGTATGGGATCGAGCCGTCACCCTCGTGGGTCGCATAGAAGGGTGCCGGACTGACGATCTGCGCCGGAGACACTGTCCCGATCGTGCCGGCGGCGAGTGCGGCGATCGCAAGGCGATGGAAGTGTTTCACCGGCGTTGGCCAGGCTTCGTTCAGAAGCCGTAGAGAGTCACGACCCCGCTCACCGACGGGCCTGTGCCGGTGAGCGCCGTCGCGTTGCTGGTGTGGTAGATGCGCTTGATGTCGATCGAGCCCGGACCGCCGAGCAGCGGCGTCGCACTCGACAGACCGTTCGACAGCGCGATCGGCAATCCGCTCTGGCTCGGGTCGGCGGCGAACGCTTGCGTGAACAGCGGGATGCCGGCGAGGCTCGGCGACCAGGCCAGGGGGAATCCGAAGGCGAGGGGCAGGTTGCCGCTCGCATCCGTGGTTCCCAGATCGAGGCTCGCCACCGGCTGCGTCGCGAGCGGCGCGCAGAGGCCGGGGACCGGCAGACTCGCCGGCTGCAAGCCGAAGAGGAGTGCGACGTTCGTGGACGGCGGCGCGTTGCGGACCACGAAGCCCATTTCGAAGGTCGTCGCGTTCGCCCGCAGTGCGACCCGATGATTCATCGTGCCGTTGGGTGTCGTGCAGCCGGTACTGATGTCGAAAGGGAATGCGCCGTAGGTGTGCGACATGGTCCCCGAGACCCAATCCTGCGTGTAGATCCCGCGCGGGTTGTTCTGGTTCTGCACATCCCACAAGAGCGCATCCACGCCGTTGTAGATGAACGGGAAGTCCAGTCCGACCACGACATCGATCGGTGACGGCACACTTCCCGACGGACTGTTCCAGTCCGGCAGGTTGACCGGACGACGCGCGAACACCACCTGGGGCGGGTCCTTGTAGTTGCTGGCGAACGTGTTCGTGATCGTCGCGTAATCGGCATGCGACATCGTGATCGTCAGGTCGGTGGTCTTTGCTGCACCGGCGTTCTGAGTACCGTTCCGCCGCCAACCGAGCGCCGTGATGATCGGAAGGGAGACTCCGACCAAGTTGTTGTCGATCTGCTGAGTTCGAGTCTCCGCGGCCCAGTTACCGAGCATGATGTCGGATGAACTGTTGCCTTCGAAGAACTCGGAACCTCGGGGCGAGATGGCATAGGTCGTGACGCCTTGGGCGATCAACGCTGCAGGCATAGCAAGGAGAAGGAGCGCGGAGCGGATGAGCATCGAGGAGGCCGCCTGATTCTGGGTATCGCCCGGTTGATGCGTGAACGTCGTCGCGAGATCGCCGCAGGTCGATGTCCGGCAAGGAGCTGCGTCGGTCGACGACCGAAGCGTAGCTGTAGCCACACTGCCAGGGAGGAGCCGCCGGAGCGACGCCGCCGGGCGCGACTTGCGACGATCGCAGTAGACGTTCACGAATACTCTGGGCTAGGAGCGGGGTAGCGGCGCGCATTCTACCCCGGACGATTCGTGAACGTCGTCGCGAGATCGACGCAGGTCGATGCCCGGCACGGAGCTGCGTCGGTGGACGACCGAAGCGTAGCTGCAGCCACGCTGCCACCGCGGAGCCGACGTAGCGCCGCCGCCGGGCGCGACTTGCGGCGATGGCAGCAGACGTTCACGAATCGTCCGGGGTAGCCCCGGGTGGCGCTCCCACCGCGCAGTCTCCTGTCCCACGAGCCTGGCCGCTCGCTCGATTCGGGATTCCTGTCGGCTGTCCTTTGGAGATCGCGTCTGCGGACAGAGCCCAGGTCACCTCATGCAACGCCATCGTCCGACGCTCGCGGTCATGCTCGCCGCATCCTTTCTCCTGACCGAACGCGGGTCCGCACAGTCAGGGACCATCAGCCCGCGTCACTTCGCCACCGTGGAGGCCGGAACGTCCAGTTCGGGACCGCTGGCCAACCTCCAGGTCAGGAACCGCTACCAGCAGATCCACGACGACCTACCGATCCGTTCGCGACTCATCCGCGGCCTCGCCTTCCGGCGCGACAGCGTTCGCGCAACCTTCACCGCGTTCAGCATGGAACTGGAGCTGCGGATGTCCGATGCCAACCGAAGTTCTGCGGCGCCCAGTGCGAACTTCGACGACAACCTGCGCTCGAACCCGCTCCTGGTCTTCGCCAGGCGAAGTCTCAACTTCCCGGCAAGTGCTTTCCGCCGCGAGATGCCCGCGCCGTTCGAGTACGTCATCCCATTCGATCAGCCCTTCAGTCTGTCATCTTCGGTCTGCTGGGAGATGCTGACTTTCTCGCGCAGCGCCACTTCGAATGTTCGATTCGATGCCGTGGAAGCGCCGCTCGGCGATCTCGATCCGGGGCTCTCGACCCAACAAGTCGGCGGCGGCTGTGAAGCGACCGGGCGCACCGGCCCGATGCGCGCAGCCGGTGCGTTCGTCCATGACTGGCCCAATGGCACCTTTCGCGCCACCTTCGGCAGCGAGAACGGGCCGGCGAGCGGTGCGCACATCGCGACGATCGGTTTCGACAATCTGCAGTGGTTGGGCATCCCGTTGCCGTTCGAGATCCCTGGATCCAACGTCGGCCCTTCCGGCCGCTGCTTCGTTCACAACGACATTCTTCGTGCGGTCGGCGGCAACAGCAACGCGGCCGGAGTGTTCACGACCGGACAGTTGAACCTCGTGCTCGACACCAATCTGCACGGGATCACGTTTCACCATCAAGTGGTTGCGCTCGATGCGAGTGCGAACGCGTCGGGATTCGTCACGTCGGACAGTCTGGCGCGGCAGATCGTCGCCCCCTTTCCGCGGCCGAGTGTCGCACGAATCGAGTTGTTCGGCGGGCAGGGTGCGACCGGCAACGTTCGGATCGGCTCGGGCTTGATCACGCGTTTCCTCGACTGAGCCTTCGCGCGAACGCGGACCCTCAGTCGGCCGTGTGCAACATCGACTGCGCGATTGCCAGATTCGTCGCGACGCCGGCTTCGAGTTCATGCAGGTCGATGAACTCATCGGGTGTGTGCGCGACATCGATCGAACCAGGACCGATGAGTGCGACTCTGCCGTCCTTCGCCAACACCCTTAGTCGGGGTGCGTCGGAACCGAAGGTGACCGCGATGCGCGGCCAGTCGCCGATCGGGCCGAAGCGATCGGCCTTCGTCTCGTGAACCACGCGAAGTTGGCCTTGCTCCGGGGCCAGCCGTCGCAGGTCGTCGAGGAACGTGGAGTCGGGCAAGAGCCGTGCCAGCAGGCGAGCCCGCGCGTGCGTCGGAACGACGTTCATCGCCTCGCCGCCCTCTATGCGCCCGATGTTGAACACCTCGGGACCGAGATCGGGATCGACTGCATGCATGCGCGAACGGATGCGGGTCAGCCAGTCGATCAGACTCCAGATCGCGGAACGTCCGAGCTGTGGCTTCCCGGAGTGCGCCGCGACGCCGGTGCATTGCAGCTCCACGTCGAGGATGCCGCGGTGACCGGTTGCGAGTAGGTTCGTGGTCGGCTCACCGTTGATGACTCCGAGCAGCGAGGGTAATCGCTCGCGAAGCGCTAGCGCTGCGCGCGCTCCGCTGGAATCGGTTTCCTCGCCGACGACTCCGAGCCACGCGACCGAAGTCGTGCCGGCGGCCAGCATGGCTTCGATGGCAGCGAGTTGCGCGACGATTTGCCCTTTGGCATCGCAGGTGCCGCGGCCGCGCACGCGGTCGCCGTCGACCGTCGGGGGCAAGAATGGCGGGACGGTGTCGAGGTGCGTGGAGAACAGAATCCGCGGCGTTGCCCCGAAGGTCGCCAACACGTTGCTGCGATCCGGACCGACTTCGAAGGTCGTGACCGTCGCGCCGAGTCGCTGCAACTGATCGAGCACGGCGGGCAGTCCCTCATCTTCTTGTCCGCTGGTGGTGTCGTGAGCGCACAGCGCGACCAAGCGATCGCGAAGTGCGCGGCGCTCGGCGATGGGCGAGATGAGGGTCACGGTCTCCCGAGCATACGTCGTCGAAGCTGCCTGCCTGCCTCGTTCGAAGCTTCGCCTCTCCGCGGTGGTCCGTGCGACGATGAGAAGTCCGGTCCGTCGACAGCGCCGAGCCGTCGCTTCGGGATGCACCCGTGGTCGCGTGCGCACCGCAGCATCGGGCGTCGCGACGACGCATCGCTCTGTCGTTGACGGACTTGGGTGGGACGATCCGGTCTCGCTCGGCCGCGGACTCAATCCAGACGGCGCGGCTTGTGGCCCCAAGCGGGTCCAGGACAATTGATGCAGACTGTCTTGGAGTCCACGGGACCGCGCCGGACGTCCTCCACCCCGATCATCCTGTTGAGCCTCACGATCCTGATCGTTTCGACGCTCGTGATCAGCCTGTCTCGAGGGGAGTCCGAATCAGAGCCGAGCCCGCCGATCGCAGGGGGCCGCGACCGCGCGGTTGCCCCCACGGGCGCCGGAAGACCGGTGAGGATGACGCGGAACTCACCCTCAGTCGGGGGTGCTGAATCGACTCGAGAACCGAGCTCCGCGCCTGTCGTGGACCCGCAGGCGCCCGGCTCCGTCGCACCGAACGCGGCTGGATGCGTGACTTGCCCGGAGAGTGCGCAGCGGCACTTCAAGTCTCTTCGAAGTCTCTGTGGGTCCCAGCCGTTCTCCATCGCGGCCGATGTCTGCATGCCAGGCGAATCCTGGCGGTTGCTCTCGACTCGGGTCGAGGAATATCAATCGGCTCTGAAACCGATTACCGATGCCATGGATCCGATCCTGGAAGAGATCAGCGACGGGCGGGTGCGATCAGGGCAGGTGGAATATCACCCGCATCCGGACTCGTTTACTGCAAAGGACGAACAGAAGCGGGCCCGGAAGGCATGGACCGAGGCCAACCGGCCCAATCGTCCGGGGCAGCGTGTGGTCAGCGGCGGCGAGGGCGGCACGCTCTTTGTCATTCGCATCGACCCCGGCGATGACCCGCGCTACGGGCACCTCTGCCGGCAGTACGAGGAGCTGACTTTGGAGTTCCTCCACAGACTGGCCGTGGAGTTTCACCCTTACCTGACCTTTGAGAGAAAAGACAGGTAGCGGGAGGCGCGCCATCCCTCTGTGGATCCCCGCAGAGGTTGGAATGCCAAGTGTAGGGAGTTCACAGCGCGTTGCGTTGGCGGTCCTACGGCATCGTCAGCACATCGTGATCGACTGTTTGGTCATCGTCTTGGCCATCGTCGTGGTCGCAGTGTTGGTCATCGGCGGGTCGGTTCGCTTGGCGCTATCCGTCTCGAACCGCCCGTCCGACTCCTTGTGCGATGGGTCAACGAAGGGGCATCGACCGTCGCGCTCGCTTGCCATTGGGGCTCGGAACGAATTGCGTGGGTTGGCCGGAAACGCCGCATGACGAGAGGTGTCCGGCAACGCTCGGCGTCGGCCCCAATCCATGGAGCTTGCCTTGGACCGCCTTCCAGGCAAACTGCACCTGACTTCGCCTGCGATCTACAGCCTTGGCAATCGCGTGGATGGATAACCCCTGCAGCCTGAGATCGATGACTCGGAGTTGAAACGGCGAGAATACGACGGCGAAGGAGCGTGCTGCTCCCTCAAGTGATTGGATTGGATGGTGGGGATTGTCTTCCGAATCCAAGCAATCCCGGGCCCATACCCTGTAGGTCGAACCTACCGCGACTTCGGCGAGCCCGTCGAGGCGTTCCCCGTCCCACGTCTCGATGCTGCCCGTCAACGAGCTGGGGCGTCTCCAGGCACGGCGAGCTTCGTTGCGAACGTAGGCACTCACATACGTCGTGCTCCAAGTCGGCTCGACGGTTCGTTCCAGCGGACGCCCGAAGGATCGAGCCAGACGCGTCAACACTTCTTGAGCGAGATCCTCGCGGTCCTGCACGGCAACGAATCTGACCGGGAGGAGTCGGATGCAGCGTTCAACGTGGCCCATCAGAGCTGCCCAGTCGGAGATTGTCTTCCGCGGGACTCGAACGGAGGGCGGTTCCGCGGGCGCGATCGTCGAGCGAGAACATGCGTCTGCCACAGGAAGGACCGCCGTGTGCTCTCTCAGCGAGGTCGGCGTAGAGGGTGCCGTCGAGAACCAACGCGAGCGCAGCCCCAACACTCTGACAATGCTCGCTCGGAGTCGTTTCACGACAGGCGCCTCAGCCACGTGAGGATGCCAGTGCACGAACTCCGCACGACGTGCCTGAGCCAGGCTGGTCCCTCAGTCGGCAGCATCCGAGCGATCGTGCAGGCGACAAGCTGACTGTGCAGCTGCCCCTGCTCCTACCCCTGCTGCCGGGATCGCGACGGGACCCCTCCCGTCCCTCGCCTCTTCGGATCGATCAGTCCTGAGGCCGAATCGGTGCGGCGGCGCCCGCGGCGATGCGCGCCTTGCCGCGCAGCACACTCACGCCGGGCATCTTCGTGAGGTCGGGCATCTCTTCTCCGACGACCGAAGCGATCTGTGCACCGCGGAAGCGCTGGGGAGGCGGCGTGGGGGCGGCAGGAGCTGCGGCCTCCGGTCGCGCACGCAGGCGCGGCGCCGGCGGCTCGTTGTTGGTGCGGATGGCGGCGGGTGCCGGCCGAGGCTCCGCGGGGGCTGCGGAACGCGGCGTCGCCGACGGCTGCACGGCGCGATCACTGCGAAGGCCGACCGATCCACCGGGCGTGTTGCCGGGTGCCGGCCGAGCTTGTGTCGAAGGCGCGCGGGTCGCTCGCGGCGGCGTCGCCACCGGCGCCGGCGCCGGCGCCGGACTCTGAGCGCGTGCCGGAGCACGTGCGGTCGTCGGCGTCGGGGCGACCTGGCTCTCCGGGTGGGCTTGCGTCCCCGAGGCAGCGCGCAATCGCACGCGCGGCGCTGCCGCAGCCGGCGTCGCTTCGCTTGTGACCCGCTCCGCAGCGAGTCGCTCCACGGCCTTCACCTGCAGGGCTTGTTGCGCACGTTCCCGCTCGATCGGAATGATCGTCTGGCCGAACAGGCGCGACGTGACGAAGATCGGCACGACGAGCAAGGGGCC
>JBFXDD010000042.1:2823-8240 GCA_050181465.1 Planctomycetota bacterium | reverse complement strand
ACCGTCGCCACGATGGTGGTGAGCGGCATGTGGTCGAGGAAGAGGAAGCGGAAGCCGTCCGCAACCCAATCGACGAGGCCCAAGACCCCAGCGCGGTCGAGTTCGACGGTCGGCTTGGCGGCGAGTTCGCTCGAAGGAGCTTCGACCGGCACACCCGCGGCGATCAGTGAGTTGTAGCCGCGCCGACGCATCGGCGGATCCTTGATGTGTTCGTAGGCATCCCTCGCCTCACTCCGGCGGCGCATCTCGATGCACACCTGAACGAGTTCGAGCCAAGTGCGGTCCGACGCCATCCCGTTCTCGATGGTGCGATGAAGCGATGCATAACGCATCTCGGGCGTGAGCGTCGGCGGAGGAGTGGTGACGATCTCGGTCTTCATGGTGGCAAAGTCAGGTGGTGGAGTCGGCGTTGGACTTCGGCACACCGGTGTGCAGTCCTGAATCGTCGTTCTCGTTCGGAGACCTTGGGGTGTCTCGCCGCTGGACAGTTCGAGACACGCGGCGTCCGGGCACCGCCGACTTGCGCGACGACTCGCCCGCCCGACGATGGCGGCATGTATCGCCGTGCAGCCGTTGCCATCGTGGCCACCGCCTTGATGCCTGTTGGGTGCGCGGTCGTCGATTCCGATGCGTCGTCTTCGCCGACCCGTCAGATCGTGCTCTTCGACGGCGCCAGTCTCGGCGAATTCGAACCGTCCGGTTTCGGAGGGGACGGCGAGGTCTTCGTGGAGGACGGCGTGCTGATCCTCGATCAGGGTTCCCCACTGACCGGCGTCACGTGGCGGGGTGCCGAGCTGCCGCGCGTCGATTACCGACTCGAGTTCACCGCGACACGTCTTCGCGGGAGCGACTTCTTCTGCGGCCTCACCTTCCCGGTCGGCGAGGCCCATCTCACGCTGGTGTTGGGCGGCTGGGGTGGTGCCCTGTGTGGCCTCTCTTCCCTGGATGGCTTGGATGCCGCGGAGAACGAGACCACGACCTACCGCAGCTTCGTGAACGGTCGGGCCTACCGGGTGCTGCTGGAAGTCCGATCCGATCGGATCGAAGCGAGGATCGACGGTGAGACCGTCGCGACGGTGGATCCCCGAGGGCGACGGCTGGGACTCAGGCCCGAGGTGGAACGCAGTCGGCCCTTGGGCTTTGCCAGCTTCGCGACTCGCGCAGGGCTTTCCGGCATCCGCCTGAGCGTATGGTAGACTCCTGAGGCGTCCAGTCGCACCGTAGTTTGCCGGGGATCGGGAGCCGCTTCGCATTCGCTCACACCGGATTTTCGGGGGAGCACGCAGAAAGAGCCCTTGGCTGGTCCGCTATCGTGGCCGATCGGTCCGCCCACTGCGTAGCCGCCACCGCTTTCAGCCACGCAGTCCTCCCTGCTCGCCATGTCCACATTCCATCGAATCGAGCGTTCGCTCCTTCTTTCCCTGGCCCTCGGCTCCGCCGCGTTGGCGCAGGGCCTCGCCACCACCGAAGTCGTGCCGGGCTGCCAGGGTGCAGCGCCGACGGGAAGCCTCAGCACCGCGATCTCCGATACCCGCCTCTTCCGTCAGGATGCGCAGGGTGTGTTCGCGATCGAGGCCGAGTCCGGGAACTTCCCCAGTCCATGGGTTCTCGAGACCGTGAACTCCGGCTTCTCCGGTGCCGGCTATCTCCGTTGGTCCGGCCCGAACTACTTCAGCTCGCCCGGGCAAGGCACCTTCTCCGTTCGGCTCTTCTGTGAGCTGCCGCAGCGGTATCGCCTGTCGATGCACAACCGCCACGACCACGCCGATCCTTCGGAGGAGAACGACTGCTGGATGAGCATCAACGGCGCGTCCTGGCTCAAGATCTACTCCAACAACGGCAGCAACGCGCGCGCCTGGAACTGGCACACGCGGGTCGATCCGGGTCACGGGATGTACGAGTTCAACCTGAATTCTGGCATCAATGAACTGCGCATCTCCGGTCGGTCTTCTCACTTCAAGCTCGACCGCATCCACATCTACCCGGTGCCGCTGAACCAGGTCCACGACCTCAACGTCCCCCAATCGGCCCGCCAGGGCGAGCGACCGGTGGTCGGAACGACGGTCAACGTGCGCCTGGGTGACCCTGCCAACCAAGCGGGAATGCCCGCAGGCAGTACCAACGGGATCGTCCTGCTGTCGACGGTTCCGAGCACGAACACGCCGTGCGGTGTGAGCTTCCCGGGTGCCGGCAAGACCGGCGGCGATGGCGAGTTCCTGCTCGGACTCTCGCCCGCGCCGTCCGCGATCTCGGTCGGCCTGTGGCAGGGTCCGTCGCAACCGATCAACCTGGCACTGGCGATCCCGAACCAGACTGCCTTGAACGGCCTCGAGGTCTACTTGCAGGGCGTGTTCGCGACCACCGCGGGCCGCCTTGTGCTCAGCGAGCGGCTCGATCTCACGATCGGCACGCGCTGAAGCCCAGTCGGGGCTGGGGGCGAGCGAGACCGGCTGGTCGCGCTCGCCGTCGCGCGCCTTCAGGCCTGCGCGAACACGGCGTCGAGCTTCTCCTGAAGCTCCCCGGACTGTGCCATCTCGAGCACGATGTCGGAGCCGCCGAGCAATTCGCCGCCGACGAACACCTGCGGGGTCGTCGGCCAGCCGAAGGCGTCCATCAGCGCAGGCCGAATCGACGGGTCGTCGAAGATGTTGACGACTTCGAAGGGCTTGCCCATCTGGCTCATCACCGCGATGGCGCGGTGACTGAAGCCGCACACGGGCTGTTCCTTGGTGCCCTTGGCGAAGATCACGACTTTGTGTTTGGCGACGGTCGCCTTGATGTCATCAGTAGTCCACATGGCAGGTCGATTGGCTTTGGGAGAGGGTCGGACGGTCGGTTGGAAGTGGCGGTCGAGTCAGGTCGCCGCCGCCGCTTCGGCGGGCGTGAGTGCTTTGATCTCGACGGCGTGAATCTCGCGCGTCAGGTATTGGCCGAGAGCCTTGTGCACCATCTTGTGGCGCTCGATACGGCTCTTGCCGGCGAAACTCTCGGCGACGACGCGGATGCCGAAGTGGTCTGAAGTGCCGGTGAGATCGGTCACGGCGACTCGAGCACCGGCAATGCCGGCTTCCACGAGCCGTTGGACGGCTTCCTTGCTGAACATTCGCGCTTTGGGGAGAGAGAGGTCGCGGCGGACGGCGATGAGCCGGAGGGTAGAGATAAGTTGCAAGCCTCGGCGACTTCAAGGGCGGCATACTTGCGGGCGTTGAGCGGTGCGCCCACACTGCCCGCGGCATGCGAGTTCTCCTCTGCCGTCCCCGCGGCTTCTGTGCTGGCGTCGAGCGCGCGATCGAGGCCGTCGAACGGGCACTCCAGAAGTTCGGCGCACCCATCTACGTGCGGCACGAGATCGTCCACAACTCGGTGGTGGTGGACGCGCTGCGAGCCAAGGGCGCGGTCTTCGTCGATGACCTTCGTGAGATCCCGGCCGGATCGCACGTCATCTTCTCCGCCCACGGTGTCGCACCGGCGGTGTTCGATGAGGCTGCCGAGCTGAAGCTCACCAAGATCGACGCGACCTGTCCCTTGGTCACCAAGGTGCACGCCGAGGCGCGGCGATTCGCGCGCGCCGGCAAGACCATCTTGCTGATCGGTCACCGCGAGCACGTCGAAGTCGAAGGTGTGGTGGGAGAAGCGCCGGATCGAACCATCGTGGTGAGCACTCCCGCGGAGGCGGAGACCGTGCAGGTTCCGGATCCGACCCGCTTGGGCGTGCTGACGCAGACCACCTTGTCGGTCGACGAGATGGGCGCGGTGATGAGCGTGCTTCGGCGACGCTTTCCGCTGCTGGAGATCCCGCGCAAGGAAGACATCTGCTACGCGACGACCAATCGCCAGATGGCCGTCAAGCAACTCGACGGCCAGGTTGATCTCTGGCTGGTGATCGGTGATCCCACCAGTTCGAACAGCAATCGCCTGCGTGAGATCGGCGCAGCTCAGGGAGTTCCCGCACATCTGATTCTCGGGCCCGAGGAACTCGATCCGGCCTGGCTGATCGGAGTGCAGACGGTCGGGGTCACTTCCGGCGCGTCGACGCCGGAGATCAGCGTCAATCGCGTGCTCGACCGATTGCGGGAGTTCGGCGCGGGCCACGTCAGCGAAGTCGACGGTGTCGAAGAGACCGTTCAGTTCACGTTGCCGCTCGAGCTGCGCTGAGGGGATCTTGCAGTGATCGTCGCACTCTGTCAGCTCGATCCCACGGTCGGCGACTTCGCCGGCAACCGACAGAAGATCCTCGCTGCCGCCGTGGAAGCGCGTCGACAGGGCGCGCACCTCGCGATCTTCTCCGAACTCGTGCTATGCGGTTATCCGCCGGAAGACCTGCTGTTGCGCGACGGCTTCCTCGGCGCGCACGATGCCGCGCTCGCCGAACTCGCCGCTGCGTTGCCGCCCGATCTGCCGGTTCTGCTCGGTTGTCTCGAGCGCAACGCCGGTGCGAGTCGCGGCGGCCGGAGGCTGTTCAATGCGGTCGCGCTGTGTGAAGACGGCATCGCCACGATCGTTGCGCGTAAGTCCCTGTTGCCGACCTACGACATCTTCGACGAAGAACGCTTCTTCGAGTCGTGGCCGCATCCTGAGCGGAACGTGGTCAAGATCGGCGGCCGACGCTTCGGCGTCACCATCTGCGAAGACGCCTGGAACGACGCCAGCTTCTTCGAGCAACGCATCTACGAGGTCGATCCGGTCGCGGTGCTTGCCGGGGAGGGAGTGGATGTGCTCGTCAATCTCTCCGCCAGTCCTTGGAATCGGCGCGGTCGCGACGATGAGGGCAAGGAGCGCTTTCGCCATCGCATGTTGCGCGCCGCGGTCGAGCGCCACGGCAGGCCGTTTCTGTTCTGCAACCAAGTCGGCGGCAACGTCGGCTTCCAGTTCGATGGCGGGTCGTTGGCGGTCGGTGCCGAGGGCTTGGCATTCGCTCCGCGCTTCTTCGAGGAGGGTGTGTTCCTCGTCGATCTCGACGCGAAGTGGCGGCATCAGCCGAGCTGGCGTCCATTGATCGAGATGCAGCACGCCGCGATCGTGCAGGGTATCCGCGCCTATTGCGGCAAGTTCGGCTTCCGCGATGTGGTGATCGGCCTGTCGGGCGGCATCGACAGCGCCTTGGTGGCCGCGCTCGCGGTGGATGCGCTCGGCCCCGAGCACGTCGCCGGCGTGGCGATGCCGTCGACGTTCAGCAGCGATCACAGCGTGCGCGATGCACGCGCGCTCGCCGAGAACCTAGGCATCCGCCTGCACGAGGTTCCCATCCGCGGTTTGCAGTCCGCGTTCGGCGACGCGTTGGCCGACGTGTTTCGCGACACGACCGCCGGGGTCGCCGAAGAGAACCTGCAGGCACGCACGCGTGGGACCTTGTTGATGGCCTATGCCAACAAGTTCGGCGCGTTGTTGCTCACCACCGGCAACAAGAGTGAGTGTGC
>JBFXDD010000042.1:0-2723 GCA_050181465.1 Planctomycetota bacterium | reverse complement strand
ACATCGACCTGCGTCGATCTCGCGACGACGTTCACGAATCATCCGGCTCGTCCGGCCGGCTCGAGCGCGCCGGAGCGCCAGCGTCCCAGCGTGAGCGTTTCGCAGATTGCCGGGACAGGCGGCGATTTGCGTGAAAATACGCCGACAATCACGGCAAGATCCAGCCATGGACCTGAACCGAGCCGTCGATCTCCGCTCGGCCACCACCAAGCGATCCCTGTTCCTGTTCGGCCCCCATCAGACCGGCAAGAGCACGGTCATCGCGCAGCACTCGGGGTTGCCGAGCTCATCGATCTCCTGCTCAGCGACACCTACCTCACGCTCCAGCGGGCTCCGCAGCGGCTCCGCGAATAGTGCTCCGAGCCGGGCGATCTCGTAGTTCTCGACGAGATCCAGAAGCTGCCGATTCTACTCGACGAGGTTCAGTGGCTGATCGAGCGTCGCAAGCAACGCTTCGTGCTCACCGGTTCGAGCGCGCGCAAGCTTCGCACCGGTGGTCTGAATCTTCTCGGTGGTCGCGCACGTTCGCTCAGCTTCCATCCGCTGTCGATCCACGAGATCGGCGAATCCTTCGACCTGATGCGTGCCTTGCATCACGGTCTCTTGCCCGCGATCCACCTCGGTGACGAGCCCGACCTGGATCTCGCAGCGTATGTCGGCACCTAACTTCGGGAAGAGATCGCGAATGAAGCGTTGACGCGCAACGTCCCGGCCTTTGCCCGCTTTCTCGAGGTCGCGGCACTCTGCAACTGCGAGCAGATCAATTACAGCCAGATCGCTGCCGACGCGCAGGTCGCGCGAACCACCGTGCAGGAGTACTTCCAGATCCTCCGCGACACTCTCATCGGTTGGGACCTGCCGGTGTGGCAGCGAACCAAGAAGCGCAAGGCGGTCGCGACTTCGAAGTTCCAGTTCTTCGACATCGGGGTTGCGCGTCAGTTGCGCGGGACGGGGCGCGTGCAGGCGCCGTCGCCCGAGTTCGGCCACGCTCTCGACGCTTGGGTCGGCCACGAGCTGAAGACCTGGTGTGACTACCGTGGACAGGGCGCGGAACTCTGCTACTGGCGCTCACGTGCCGGGCAGGAAGTCGACTTCATCGTGGGCGACGCGATCGCGATCGAGGTCAAAGCCACCGACAACGTCACCGACCGACATACCAAGGGGCTACGAGCCCTGCGCGAAGAGGGTCTGCAGCGGCGGTATCTCGTCGTCTCCCAGGAGTCGCGACCGCGTGTGGTGGATGGAATCGAGGTCTTGCCCTGGCGCGAGTTTGCCGAGCAGTTGTGGGGAGATCGTCTGCTGCGCGATTGAGCCTGCGCGGCGATATCGTGTGGGGATGCTCGACTTCTCGCTTGCTCGCTCTCCCTTCGCTCTGGCCCGGTGCCTCTTGGCTGTTTGCGTGGCGTTCGCGTCGATCGCACCGTTCACCCTTGCGCAGGAAGTCGCCGCCGAAGCTGTTCCGTCGAAGTCCGACACGACGGCAGCAAGCTCACCGAAGCTGAAGATTTTCGTCCTGATGGGCCAATCGAACATGGTGGGATTCGGGCGCATCGCGGATCCCGGCAAGAAGGGCACGCTCGAAGAGGTGTGCAAGGCGAGCGAGACCTTTGCACATTGGCGCGGCGAGGATGGTGCGTGGGTGAGTCGCGACGATGTCTATTGCGTGAAGACGACCGTCGGGCAGAAGCAAGGTTGGCTCGCGCCCGGCTTCGGCGCGCGCGATCACTTCTTTGGGCCCGAGCTGCAGTTCGGCCATGTGCTGGGCGAGCACTTCGAAGAACCTGTGCTCATCATCAAGGCTTCGCAGGGCAACCGCAGTCTGGGCTGGGACATCCTGCCGCCCGGATCCGAGCGCTTCGAGTTCGAGGGCCGCACCTACGCCGGCTACAAGGACACGCCCGACTCATGGGTCGAGGGACAGCCGAAGAAGGAAGTGAACTGGTATGCCGGCAAGCAATACGACGACTTCGTGAGCGACATCCGCGCGGTGCTCGCCGACTTGCCGAAGTTCTATCCCGCCAACCGCGGACAGGGTTACGAGGTCGCGGGCTTCGGATGGTGGCAGGGGCACAAAGACCAGAACGCTGCGCACGCCGGCCGCTACGAGCAGAACCTCGTCCGTCTCATCGAAGCCCTGCGCGAGGAGTTTGCGGCACCCAAGGCGCCTTTCGTAATCGCGACGATCGGCTTCGGTGGCGCTGCGATGAAGGGGCACGCACTGACCGTCCTCGAGGCGCAGCTCGCGGTCAGCGGCGAGCGCGGCAAGTACCCGCAGTTCGAGGGCAACGTGAAGACCTTCGATGCCCGTCCCTTCTGGCGCGACGCCGCCGTCTCCCCGAACGATCGCCAGGACTACCACTACTTCCACAACGCCGAGACCTACCTACTGGTCGGCGACGGGATGGGGCGGGCGATGGTGGAGTTGTTGGGAATGCGGCGCGGCGGCTGAAGTTGGGCGCTGACGGGAGGAGTAATTCGGCGGGGGAGCGGGAGGTCGAGGATTCTCGATCGCACGCTCTCACTGTTCTCGGTCGCTTCGGATCGCCGGCGTCACCGCGGTTCGATGATCTCGACGAGTTCCGCGCGATTGCCGCTGTTCTGATCGATGCCGAGTACGAGGCTGACTCCGGCTGCATGGTGCTGGGTCTCTACCGCGCCAGGCTCGGGGGGTGACGGTTCCTCACTGCGGCGGCAACCAGTGAAGCGACCAGCTCCTTCCGTCA
>JBFXDD010000041.1:0-37580 GCA_050181465.1 Planctomycetota bacterium | reverse complement strand
CTCTACTACGGTCGCTGGAGCTACAAGTACGAGGAAGCGGCGCGCCGCGGCGCGGCGGGTGCGATCGTGATCCACACGACACCATCGGCGGGCTATCCGTTCCAAGTCATCCAGGCCACGCACGGCGTCGAAGCCTTCTCGCTCCCTGCGGCACCGGACGAGCCGCAACTCGCGATCGAGTCGTGGTGTTCGGAAGAGGCCGCGCGCAAGCTCGCCGCGCTCGGTGGCCACGATCTGGACAAGCTACGCACCGCCGCGATTGCACCAGGCTTTCGGCCGGTCGATCTCGGCGTGACGGTCGATCTCGCGACCGACAATGTGGTGCGTTCCATCGAGACCGCGAACGTAGTCGGCGTCCGCAAGGGCAGCGATTCGCAGCTACGCGACGAGGCCATCCTCGTGACCGCGCACTTCGACCATCTCGGTCGCGGCCGCGAACGCAACGGCGACGACATCTACAACGGTGCTCTCGACAACGCGTCCGGTTGTGCAGCGGTGCTCGAACTTGCTCGGGCGATCGGCGCGATGACCAAGGCGCCGCGCCGATCCATCCTGATCAGCTTCGTCACCGGCGAGGAATCCGGACTGCTGGGCTCCCGCTACTTCGCGACGCACCCGACCTGGCCGTTGTCGAAGATCGCCGCGAACTTCAACGTCGACGGCATCAACATCTGGGGGCGCACGACGGACATCGAGATGATCGGCCACGGCAAGAACTCGCTGACTGCGCTCGCGGAAGCCGTCGCCATCGGTCGAGGCCGCCGCATCGAGCCCGACAAGCAACCTGACCTCGGTCTCTTCTATCGCTCCGACCACTTCTCCTTCGCACAGGTCGGTGTGCCGTCGGCGTACTTCAAGGCCGGTGCCGACTTCGTCGAGAACACCGAGGGTCGACGGCGGCTCAAGGCATCGTACACCGCAGTGAACTACCACCAGCCCAGCGACGAGCTCGATCCGCGATGGCGACTCGAAGGTGCTGTGGACGACCTGCGGCTCTTGACCGAGTGCTTGCTGCGCTGTGCCAATGCCGACGCTGCACCCACGTGGACGCCCGGCGATGAGTTCGCCTCGCGACGCTGAGCCGATCAGGGCAGGATCACCTCGCGCGTCGGCAGGAAGCGTTCGTCGACGCGCTCGGCGAACTCGCGCAGGAGGAGCACGACGTTTTGGCTTGGTGAGAGCAGCTTCTTGCGGCCGTTGTACGTGACCATCACCTGTCCCTTCGCGTTGCACATCGCATCGGTGAGGAGCAGCCGCATCCGCTTGACGTGCCGAGTCTGAACGCGGATCTGTCCGGGTGCGAGGATCTGCGCTTCGACGCGTGCGGTGTGGCGGTCGAGAAGCTCCGCGACCTTGGCGCGCCGACCCTCCTCGTCGAGCTTCGACCACACCGCGTGCGGAAACTCCAACGGCGGCTCCTCCTTCACCTTGGCCGGGTCGCACTCCATGACATCGCACCAGAATGAGCGACCCTCGCCGGGGCGGGCGGCGAGTCGCACGACCCGCGCGGGCGCCGGATCTCGAACGCTGTTGCCGAGCCAGGCGATCCAGTCGACGGCACCGAAGTCGAAGGAGTGACCGAGTTCGGGGAACTCGACGAACTGGGCGTCCCGCGCGCCGAGCTTCGCGAGCCGTTCGAATGCCGTTCGCAAGTTCGCGATGAGGCGCGGGTCGTCCTTCAGCCCTTGCAGGTCACGGATCGGCAACGAGACGATGTTCTCGAGGTACCTCAGGTTGTTCTGTGCCTGCGTCGGATTGATGCGCGGGCCGCCGATCATCGGGGCGATCGCGGCGAAGACCCCGGGGTGGCGAAGTGCGACGTCCCACGTGAGGTGTCCACCGCGACTGATTCCCGCCAAGTAGATCCGATCGCTGTCGATTGGGAAGGCGAGCTTCGCCCACCGGATCGCCGACAACGTGATCTGCCGTTCACGCTCGGCGTAGTGGTAGCCGTCGTTGTCGCCCGATTCCGACGGTGCAACGACCACCATGCCGAGGTCTTTCGCAACTCGGCTCCACATCGAGCATTGGCCTTCACCGCTGCCGCCCGTGCCGTGAGTCATCACCAGGAGCGGAGCACGGCGGTCCGGTGCCAGCGTGCGCGGGACGTGCACGAACAGCTCCGTGCGTTCCAACATCTTGCCGTTCCACAGTGCGGCTTCGACGCGATGCTCGCCGGCCTCATGCGCCGGTACGGGACGGAAGGCCGCGATCGCCGCGAGCCATTCGGTAGCCGTGCGTTGCCGGGCCAACTCGGTGGCGCGTTCGCTCCGTTCGGCCGGGGTCGGCAGCGCGAGGAGTTGCGTGAGTGCGGACTCGGCCTGGCCTGTGGCCTCGACTTCCTGGGCGCGCAGAGCGCCCCCGATGCCGAGCAGCAACCAAGCCGCGGTGAATCGTCGTCGCGATTCGAGCATTTGGGGAGCTTAGCGGCCTCTCATCGCTCGGGTTGCGAACCTCGAAGCCCTCGCCTACTTCGCGAGCTTCTGCCGCAGACTTGCGATCTCCGCCTCGGACAGACGAATCTCGATCGGTTCGCTCGGCTCTTCTGTGATGTTCACCGCTTCGCTTGCGAGGTGCACTGCGGTTGCCGAGCCGGAGCCCGGCCGCTCGTTCTCGCTGCGCAGCCACAAGGTCGGGAGGAATCGGCCACGGGCGGGCAGTTCGAGCGTCACGACATCGCTGCCGTCCGCCGGCAAGCTGGCACGTGGTTCGTCGAACACGCGGCGAACGGGATCGCGCAGCCAGACCTCCAGTCGCTCGCGCGGAACGTCTGTCGGCAAGCCGCGCACCGCGATCGTGAGCTTGCCGGCCGCTTCGAGCTGGATCCGCTGCGTATCGGGCCAACTCGTGACGTCGATACTGCGCTGTCCGGGAGCAGAGATCCGGGCGGTGAAGGGCGTGCCGCGGGCGAGCCAGACCTCGATCTCGCCTTTGCCGTCGGAGCGAAGCGAGACGCGATCGCCGGTCAACCGTGCACCGGCGATGGGCACCGCGTCGCGGTCGATGACCTGCACCGTCACCTTGCGCCAGACCTGATCGCAGTCGAGATCGAGCAGTCGTCGGTCGTCACACTCGCCGTCGCCCGGCACGGCCAGATCGTGTAGCACCGCCACTTCGTATCGCGCGGGACCCGGCACCTGCAGCGTGTAGGTGCCTTCTCGTAGATTCTGGAACTCCGCGGTCGCGACTCCATCCGGGTCGATCGCGAACCGAGTCGCGGTGAACTCGCCGTGCCGCGACACCAGGCGCACCTCGAACCGCGAGACGGAGCTCTTGGGCAGGTTTCGAAGACGAGCGGTGACCCGACCGTTCTGTGCAAGGCGAGGCGCTGTGCCGGCCGGTGCCGCCTGCAACACGAGGACGACCTCGCCGTCGACACCTTGGACGAAGCCGCTGGTCGCACCGCGATGGCGTGCCTGCGCGAACAGTTGGACCGGCCTGCCGTTCTCGTCGCGCGCGATGGGCAGCGAGGTCGTCTGAAAGCGACCATCGCCGTCGGTCGTGAACACACTGCCGGTGTTCGGCTTCGGGATCTTGCTGACGTGGACCTGTGCACCTGCGATGGGGCGTCCTTCGGCGTCCGTCACCGTGCCGCGCAACTGCGGTTCCACGAAGATCATCGGCGAAGCGCCGAGGTCGATCGCCGCGACGGCGTGAGCGTGATCACAATCGAGCGTCCCCGAGAGTTGTTTGTGATCGGTGAGTCCGACATTCGCGTCGACGTCGATGCGGCGCAACTTCGTGCCGGGCAGCGCACGCCGAGGATCGAGGGTCCAACGGTCGTCAGGGTCCCGGTTCGCGTAGCCGACCACGTCACCCGCATCGGTCACCAAGCGCACGCGCAGGAGTGCAGGGTCGTGGCGGGTCGTCCCGGTATCGAGTCGGAAGCGAATGAGCGGCCCGAGTTCCATGTCGACGAAGCGAGTCTCGCCGGCCCGCGAAGGTCCGCGGCATTCCAGGAGACCAGCGACGGCCCTGCTCAATGGGCTGTAGCAACCCAGGGCGGCGTCGAGCGCGACCATGGGGTACCGAACGCCGGCAGCATCACTCGACTGCACGCCGGGTGGGGCGGACAGCGGGAAGTAGTCGGTCGGGCGATAAAATCCCTGCGCGGTCATCGCCTCCCGCGTGGGTGCGCCACCGCGGACCGGCCGCAGGACCAGCGAACCGTACGCCGGCACGGTCAAGGTCACGCGACGACTGCCGGCCAGGGTGTCCGCGACCGACGGGAAACCATCTTTCGGCCCGACCCAGCCCGCGGGTGCCACGACTGCGCGAGCCTCGAAACCCGCCGGCAGTCCGAGCACCGCCCGGCCGAGCTTGTCGGTGAGTGCGACGGCCATGTCCCGGCCATCGGCGTGCAACGCGACCGGGAACTTCGCGAGCGGTTCACCCTGGTCATCGAACACCCGGACGCCGACCGGTTCCCGCTTGTCGACATGCAGAGTGATGCTGTCCTTGCGAACCTGCGTCGAGGACGTCGCGAAGTAGGGTTCCGCGACGCGCAGCGATCCGACCTCGTTGATCGATGCGATCGCGACTTGGCCGTCGGGATTCGTGGTGAGGAACTTCGCTCCGCGCAATCGGCTGACTTCGTGACTCTCCGCAACCAGCCAGCCGGCGGTGTCGACGACTGCCCGCGGTGGCGCTGACTCGAGGTACAGCGGGACGCCAGCGAGCGGCTCCCCGTCGGGTCCGAGGACGTGGACGGTTCGCGCGGGAGTCGGAGTGGGCACCGGCGCTTGGACTTGCGAGAGTCCGTGACCGGCGATCATCAGGATCAGCGTCGGCGAAGCCAGCCAAGTCATCGCGTCGTTCTCGTTCTCAGGAACCGGTGTGGATCGTCATCGAGCACTAGCCCGGATTATGCGTGAACGTCTGCTGCGATCGGCACAAGTCGCGCCCAGCGGCGTCGCTACGACGGTTCCTCCCTGGCAGCGTAGCTACAGCTACGCTTCGGTCGTCGACCGTCGTAGCTCCTTGCCGGGCATCGACCTGTGTCGATCTCGCGACGACGTTCACGCATGATCCGGGCTGGAGTGCGCACGCCGTCCTCCGATCACAGTAACGGGACTCAAGAACAGGTGCGAGGCACCGGCGAGGGCACCAGAGTTCCTCGTGACGGATTCGCGACGTGTCGTGCGCTGGAAGGGTCGTCCCGGGGGGTTCCGGGACACAGTTCAAACAGGAGAATCATCCATGCCCAACTTGCGAGTCCAGGATCTCACGCTCGGTCGTGAGCCGGAGAACAGTTCTTCCGTGGTTTCTTGTCGTGTCGACGTGACATGGCAACCCGAAGAGGTTCGAGCTAACGAAGAGTACGTGCTGAGGCTGTACCTGATCGAGTGGGACCACGAGCGCGACTCGTTCCGCGTCGAGAACGACGGTCGCCTGTCGCGCGTCGCGGTGAACGGCGGCAACGCCGATGAGTGGTGGTTGGTGAAGGAGCGCGTGGTGCGTCCGAGTGATGGTCCGCGGCACTTCGTTCGCGCGTTCGGGCCCTACTGCGAGCAGGAGTCCGGTCCAGGCGAATGGTATGTCCGAGGCACGATCGCACCGCGGCGGTCTCACGTCGCGGCGTACACTACACAGGACGTGTCCATGGAGCTCGACTGATCGGCCCGCGAGTCGGTGCCGCATCATGACTCGTCCCTGCGCGACGTCCCTGTATTCGCACGCACGGAGTCGAAGCCGCACCGGGGCATGTCGCCCGGCGTCCGACGGCGACGTCCAGCCCTGACGATTCGTGGACGTCGTCGCGAGATCGCCGCAGGAAGTGACGAACGGCATCGACCGCTTCACTCTGCTGGCGGCCGCGAACGCTGGACTTGCGTTGCTCGGACCGGCGCTCGACAATCCCGAACATGCGATGTGAAGGAGACCTCCCGCTGCCCCTCTCCCGGCTTGTCTCGACTTGCGTCGGCACCTTCGGCCGCCACGTTTCGTGGTTCCTTGCCGCCGTCTTTGCTCTCGGGGCGAGTGTCGCCGGGCAGGAGGTCATGCTGCGGCGCGATACCGTCGATCGCGCGTTCGGGCCCGGCCTCGACCGCCGGAACTTCCGCCTGATCGGCGCTGACTCTGAACCCAGCGCCAGCGTCGACTTCCGAGCCGACATGGTCCGCATCCCGAGAGATGCGCTCATCGTCACCGGTGCCGCGCCCGCGTCGGCGCAGCGGTTCCGCATGGAGTCCGTGCTCCCGATTCAATTCGGTGTGCTCAACGCGTCGACCGGTGCGACCGCGGTGAGTGTCACGACGTTCCGTCCCAAGGCTACCTCTAGCGGCGTCTTCCTGAGGGATGGCGAAGGGTACCGCGCGGATCTCGTGCTCAGCCTCGTGGCGGATGAGCCGACGAGTTCCCCGATCCTTCCCCAACCGGTCGTTCTCTCTGTTCACGTGCAGGGCGGAACCGCAACTCCGGCGGTGATCCGCTTCACGAGGATCGACGAGTTCCAGCAGGTCTCTTTGACGATCCCGGTCGCACGCGACGCGGTCGTCGTGTCGATCGAGGTGCAGCAGGCGGATGTTCAGCCGGTGAGATTGGAGTTCGGGACGCAGCGTGGGCGACTCACACTCTCGGTTACGCCTCGTGAGATCCTCGGTTATGGGCTTGGTGTGGCCAAGGTCAGCCTCGAAGGAGACGAACTGATCGAAGCCGGAACGGCGGTCCTCCTCGAAGCCGACTCGGGCCATCTGGACCCCGTTCGTCCCGTCCTCGACGAGCGACGCGGTGCGACGGTGAGTCTGCGTTCGGCGGGCGCCGGCTTCGATCGCGTCCGGGCGCCGACTTGGGTTGGTGAACCCGTGGAGCTGCGCTACGTGGTTCCTGTGGCGTTCTTCGCGTTCGCGTTGTTCGGCGGAGTTCTCGGCGCCGCGCTGAGAGTGTTCCGTGTGGCAGCGCGCTCGTGGCGGCGTGCGTTGCTGGTCGGTACCGGCGCGGGAATTCTGGGTGCGGTGCTCTGGGCGCTCGGGCTGCGTGTGCTCACCATCGACTTCACGCCCGCGGTCACGGAGTTCGCCGCGTTCGGGATCAGCGCGCTGGTGGGACTCGGTCTCGGCACCTTCTGGCAACCGGCCAAGAAATGACCCGAACCTCCGTGCTTGTCTCAGCCCGTACTCTCCGTGCGCGTCTGCTCCGATCGCCGCAACTCGCGTTCGGCGGCGTCGCTACGGCTACGCTTCGGTCGCCGACCGACGCAGCTCCTGGCCGGACATCGACCTGAGTCGATCTCGCGAGACGACGTCCACGAATCGTCCGGGCCAGCTCTGTGGGTGTCGGGGAGCCTGCAGGTCCCGGCTCCGCATCGCGTTCAGCTGCCTTCGCGCTGCTGCTCCACTTCGCGGAGTGGATGCCTCATGCGATCGCGAATCGCCGCATCGCATTCCTGGATGCGTCGCCGAACGAAAGCGCGATCCGAGGTATGCGGCGCTCGCTCGAGATAGAGCTGCCAGTGGCGACGCGCTTCGTCGAAACGCGCGAGTTGATGCAGGGTCTCCGCCAGGTTGAAGTGGGCGTCGGCGTACTCCGGAAGCAAGCCGATCGCGCGGCGATACGCATTCACCGCCGCCTCGAAGCGCGACAGCTCCGAGAGGGCGTTCCCGAGATTGTTCCAGGACTCGACGAAGCTCGGATCGATCTCGACTGCGTTCATGTAGCGCTGGGCCGCCTCACCGGGACGACTCAGCGCATGCAGACAGTTCCCCAGGTTGAACGCCGCCTCCGCGCGCGGGCCACCGACCAGGAGGCACTGCTGGTAGCAGTCCGCCGCATCCTCGTAGCGACCATCGGACTCCGCCGCCACGCCGCGGTCGAACCAGTTCTCGGCGGTCGGCGCCGGGCGATGGGTGAGGATGCCCAGCGGCTTCTCGTCGTCCGGCAAGGGATCGAAGGGCAGCAACAACTGTCCGCTCGGTTCGGCCAGGCGCCCGTTGTCGAGAAGAATCTGCAAGCCGCCGTGGTCTGACGCCGCCGCAAGTTGCGTGAGCGCGCGGGATGCACCGGGCATCCAGCCGCGCATCAGCTCGAGCGAGCGACGAATCTCGGGCAGTTGCGCGCCGGAGTCGAGCAGCTGCACCAGCGCACGCGCGCTCAACACTTCCCCGAAGTCGAACCAGCAGAGACTGCGGATCTCGCGAACCGGGCGGATGAGTCCTCTCTGTCGCCAGCTCCGCAGCTTCTCGATCGGGACTTGCAACACGCGCGCGAGCTGCTCGATCGTGTAGAGGTTGGCGAGGTCCTCGGCCCGCTCGGGGAATCCGGCTTCGACGAGAAAGGTCGCTTCATCGACGATTCGGATCGCGACGCCGCGCTGCTCGAGTTCGCGCGCGAGTTCGAGGTTCTTGGTGATCTTGCCGTCCCGACGCAACGCCCAGCCGTGCGATCCGATGACCAGGAGGTGCGTCGTCTCACGCGGCTCCTCGACGATCGTCGCACCCGCCGCCGTGATCCGAGCCTGGATCTCCTCGCGCGTCATCGCGGCGAGCTTGCCGGTGAGCGCGATCTCCAGGCCATCGAGTCGGGGGTGGCGGGGCGGCATCCAAGCGCATGCTAACCGGCGACTCCGACGGACTCTCGCGGCTATCCTCTGCATTGCCTTGCCCCTCCTCCGCTTCGAGCATCTGCATCGCGCCGATGGCTTTCTGTCACCCGGCTACGTAACGGTCGACGACCGCGGCTTCATCGAGCGGGTGAGCGATTCGGTCGCGCCGGGGACGCCGGTCACCGCGGAGTTCGCGGGCTACGCCGTGCCGGGCATGCCGAACGTGCACAGTCACGCTTTTCAGCGCGTCTTCGCCGGCCACACCGAACGGGCCGGGATTGCCCCCCAATCTCGGGAGGACTCGTTCTGGACCTGGCGGGATGCGATGTACCGCATTGCACAGGCGCTGGAGGAGGCCGACGTCGCAGCCATCGCCGCGCTGGTGCAGATGGAGATGCTCGAGGCCGGTTACACCAGCGTCGGCGAGTTCCACTACCTGCATCACCGGCGCGACGGTTCGCCGCATGAGGATCCCTCTGCGCTCGCGCGGGCGATTCTCCGTGCCGCCGAGCGCACGAAGATCGCGATCACGCTGCTCCCGGTCGCCTACCTGCACGCCGGGTTCGGTCGACCCCTGGCGTCGGCTCAGCGCCGCTTCGGATCGCGCGACGTCGCCGAGTTCCTCGATCTATGGCACGCCTGCCGAGACGCCGTGAAGAGTCACGGCGAGAAGGTCCGCATCGGTGTCGCGCCGCACAGCCTGCGCGCCGTCTCGGGCGACGAGCTGGCGGCGATCGTTGCCGCCGTCGGTGCCGCCGAACCGCTGGCTCCCGTGCACATCCACGTCGCGGAGCAGCGCGCCGAAGTCGAACAGGCGCGCGAGGCCTTGGGGACCACGCCGATCGCGTGGCTCGCCGACTCGATCGGAATCGACGAACGGTGGTGCCTCGTGCATGCGACGCACGCGGCCGCCGCCGAGATCACGAAGATGGCATCCTCCGGCTGCGTCGTCGGCTTGTGTCCGACGACGGAGGCCAATCTCGGCGACGGCATCTTCCCGCTCGTCGACCACCTGGGTGCCGGTGGGCGAATCGCGATCGGCAGCGACTCGCAGATCAGCGTCGACGCTGCCGAGGAACTGCGCTGGCTCGAATACACGCAGCGCCTGACCAGCGAGAAGCGCAACCGAGCAGCCGACGGGGCGCACGACGTGCGACGGCATACCGGGCGACGGCTCTACGACGCCGCACTCGCCGGCGGTGCACGAGCTCTCCAGCAGCCGGTGGGGGCGATCGAGGTCGGTCGTCGCTGCGACATCGTCGTGCTGGATTCACAGCATCCGCGGCTGCTCGGTCACGGCCCCGCGACCATCCTGGATGCGCACCTCTTCTCGGCGACGTCACGCGGTGCCATCCAAACCGTACTGCTCGGCGGCGAGGTGGTGGTCGAGCGCGGCGTGCATCGCGAGCGGGAGCCGATCGTCCGCGAAGCCAAGGACACGATCGCTCGTCTGTCCGAGATCTTGCGATGAATCCCCCAACCGAGGTCTTCGACGTTCGGCGACCGACCGCGGTGACCGCGCCGCTCCTGGTCAGCGTGCCCCATACCGGGGTCGAGGTTCCGCCGACGATCGCGGCGCGGTTCGCGAACGACGCGATCGCTGCGCTCCCGGATACCGATTGGCACCTGCATCGGCTGTACTCCTTCGTGCCCGATCTCGGCGCGACGTTGTGCTGCGCGCGCTTCTCGCGCTACGTGGTCGATCTCAATCGCCCGGCCGATGGGCACGCTCTGTATCCCGGGCGCGCGGAGACCGGCCTCGTGCCGCGGACGACCTTCGGCGGCGAGCCGATCTATCGGCCCGGCATGGAGCCCGACGAAGCGGAGGTTCGCACACGAGTCAGCACCTACTGGGAGCCGTACCATCGCTTTCTCGACGAGGAACTCGCACGCATGCGCGATCGATTCGGCTACGCACTCTTGTTCGAGGCGCACAGCATCACGAGTCATGTGCCGCGATTCGCAGACGGTGAGCTTCCCGGCTTCATGCTCGGTGATGTCGACGGGACTTCATGCGCGGCCCCGCTGTCGGCGGCCGTTGCCGAAGTGCTCGAGCGCAGCGGCATCAGCACTTCGCGCAACCGTCCGTTCAAGGGCGGCTACATCACCCGTGCGTTCGGCCGTCCTGCGGATCGGATCCATGCCATGCAGCTCGAGATGAGTCAGCGGCTCTACATGCGCGAAGGTCCGCCGTATGCCTGGGACGAGGAGCGCGCCAGGCGACTCGCGGTCATCCTGCGGACAGCGCTCCACTCGCTGCTCCACACCCTGCCGCGCTGATTCTCGGGATCGCTGCGGGCGACGACTCTCGACTCAGTGAACCGCCGAGTCGCGGACCGGTGCTGGGGCCGGACGTCGATGAAGCGTGCGACCGAACTCGTCCATGCCTTCCTCGATCTGGAGCGGAACGGTCGGGTTGTCGCGGATGCAGTCGATGAGCAGGAGGCGCTGCGGTCGGAAGAGATCGCGAAGCACCGGGACCAACTCGCTGGCCGCAGCTCGCGCCAGAATCGCATTCGTGTCGACACGGTCGCGCGGCAATTCCACGACGGCGCTCCGGCCGTCGCGGAACGAGAGCGCGACGCAGAGCCGTTTCGCGCCGAGGGTGCTCGTCGAACGAACCACGTCGACGAGCCGAGCGCGGGTGTTCACGCCATTCGTCAGCAGCTTCTCGATGCGTTTGCGTCGCAGGTAGAGCACCGTCACGACAATGCCCGCCGGGATCGGGATCAACAGCGCCAAGAGCCCGGTCTTCGATGCGATCGCACGTGTCGTCCCGCGCACGCGCGCGATCGACGGGTCCGAGAGCAGGTACTCGACCTCGATGGGGTCGTTCGGGTTGACCTCGCCGCGCGCGAAGCTCGAACCCTCGGCTGGTGAGCCGTCGATCGTCGTGAAGCGGAAGTCGAGTCGACGCACTGCCAATCGACGACTGTGGTCGTCGGGGTGCGACACGACTCGGTCTGTCGGAGCGGTACCCAGCAGCGTGCCGCCGGTGATCGCGTTGGTTCCGATGCTCAGTCGGATGTCGTCGACGAACCCGACCGGAAAGTGAGCGGCGGCCAGGACGACCGCCAGCACGATGCTCCCGGCGAGCGCACCGATGGCGATCAGCCAAGGCCGGCTCGGCAGGCACCCTTCCCGCACCGACGCCGTGAGCGAACGTGGTGTCCGCTGGCTGAGGAATCGCGTGAGATCGGCTTCGGGAACACCCATGGTGGGGAGCGAGGGAGCGGGAGAGTATCACCGTCCAGAACGGCTCGCTCAGCGTTTGATGATCGCGTTCCGTCGCCGGCCGCACCCGTTCGCGATCAGGTTGCGGAACCGGCGATGGTGACGCCGGAACCGCGCACGCGGCTCAGATCGAGCAGGCTTCCGGGCGGCGAGCCGGTCGAGCCGGCGACGAGCACGCGAACGATCGGGGCGAAGGGATCGCGCGTCGCCTTGACGACCCGCGCGACTTCCCCGCTACTCAGGCGGACGGTAGCTCCCTGCGGCCAAGCGCCGACGGCTTCGATCACGCGACGCAAGACCGTGAGGTCGACGAGGTCGTCCCGCGCGCACAGCATGCGCCATGCGAGTGTCGGGGTCATCGGCCCACGACTGCCGCGACGGGCGGTCATCGACTCGAAGAGATCCGCGACGCGCACGATCTGAGTGAAGCGCGAGGGGCGATGATCGTGCGGTGTCTCCGGATGGCCGCCGCCTTCCCCGTTGCGATGATGGCCGAATACCACGTCGATGCACAAGGCATCGACTCCGCCGTGAAGGAGGAGCAACTCGGCACCCAGAGCTGAATGCTGCTGAATGGTGTGATCGTGGACTTCGGTGCTCTCACCTTCCATCTGGATCAGATGCAGCGGCAGACGGAGCTTGCCGACGTCGTGCAGCATCGCCGCGAGCCCGAGCCTGACGACGAGATCCTGGTCGCGGGTCATCGCACGCGCGGCGAGCATCGCCAACCCGGCGGTGCGCAGCGCATGCATGACGAGGAGCGGATCGTCGCGTGACTGTTGCGCGAGATCGATTCCGTCTTGGCCGGTCGAGCCGTCGTCCAACACGACGAGCAACGATTCCGCGCAGCGCTGGAGGCGCGGAATGTCGACCGAATGCCCGGCGGCGATCGCGCTGAAGACTTCCTCCACGCCGTCGCGGACCGCCGAGCCTGCCAAGTGCCTTTGGTCGCTCGGCGCTGCGGCGGGTGGCGGGGTGGCCGCCGGTGCGGCGGGCGATGCCTGCGCCCCGGGCACCAGCCGAACGGCGGTCACGCCGAGCTCGCTGAGTGCTCGGTTCACGCCGTTGGCATCCGCGACCACGCTGTCGGGCTGCTTCAACAGCATTCGCAGCAAGGCCTCCACATCACGTTCGGGCGCCTGGCTGTGGATCTGCAGTCCGCCGGCCCGCCACCGTCGCAAGGTCTCGACGAGTCGCGCGACCGCCAGGTTCTGCGGAACGGGCATGTTGCCCTGAAACACGAGCGACTCGCCGTGCAACAACAAGGCGAATGCTGCCTCGCCGGTCTCGGAGCGCAGCGCGTGGAGTGCTTCCCGCACCTGTGCCAGTCCGGCGACCACCTTCTGATGGCCGTGTTCGTGCAGTCGACACGCGACCAAGAGACCCACCAGGTGTTCGGCGAGCGGGATGATCGAGCGGGGCACTCGCGACATCGGACGATGGGTCTGGCTCATCCGGTCGACTGACCTCCCTCACGGATCACTCTCAGCGTCTCCGCGGCTGCCTGACGCACGGCCCGAGCCTCCTTCGTCTGTGCGAGGAGACGTCCCTCCTTGGCCAACTGCTCCAGACACTGAACCGTCTCGGGGCTCGCCCAGTGGGCCAGCGCACGAATCGCATACAGTCGGCGATCCAGCTCTGCCGGTCGCTCCGCGGTGTCGCGAATGTACTGCCGCAAGAGCAGGCTCGTGTAGCCGTGCAACTTCATGTTGCCCTTGCCGCGAGCCACACACTCGCAAAGGTCGGCGAGATAGGCGCTCGGGAAGGTCGTGATGGGTTGGACGATCGAGAGCGCCGCGGCTTCCTGGCGCGGCAGCGACTGTCGACGCAGGAAGTTGACCACCTGCATGCGAGTCCAGGCAGCGCCGGACCCGACGTAGTGGCGAGCGATGATCGCCGCGCGGCGGCCGCCGAGCTTGAGAATCTTCTCGGTGCGGTTGGGGGTCAGGAGTGAGCCGTCTTCGATGAGTACGCGAGCTGCCTCGTTCATCGAGTCGGCGCCGACCTTGTCCCACAGCTCCGTGAAACTCTGTTCGCTCCTCGGATCTTTCACATCGAGTCCGTCGAGGAAGGCGATGAACTGAGTGGGGAAGGTCTGGACGACCTGATCGACTTCGAGGCCCTCGCGCGCAGACATCATCTGCCCGATGCCGTTGCGCTGAAGGAACCCGAAGAGGCGTTGGTTCGGTTCGTCCTGCGTGCCGTTCGGCCCGCCTTCGCGGGCGAACCGCAGCCAGCGGGTGAGGATGCGCTTCTGGCTCGCGGTCGGCGAGCGTAGGACGGCATCGATGTGCATTGCCACGGCGTCGACGATTCGACTCGATTCGCGCGAGTACGTGAGCAGATGGAGCGAGGCTCCCAGCGATGCATCGGTCACGGCGGCATCGTCCCGATTGAGTTCGATGACGGGCCGGTCTGGAAGCGATTGCACGTCGTCGACCAGGAGGTCGATCCGGTCTTCGACTCCGTCGAGACCTCGCGAACTCACGGTCACCGCGTTGTCGGGGACCGACTGCGGTCGAGCACTCAGGTCGTTTCGCACGCCCTCGAGGAACGACTCGAAGCTGTCGTCGGAGCGACCTGCGCCGGTCATCGCGGAGAGCGGTGTGATCGAAGCTGCTGAGGTCGGCCACCTCGTCGTGGTCTCCGGCACAGCGGCGGCATCGAGTCGCGGGGTCGGTGCCGATTGGGGGAGCGGTGCGCGACTCGGCAGCGCCTGGGGCGAAGTGGGCGCTCCGGACGATCCGGGCGATGGTGTGCGAGCGGGACGTGTCGGCGGCGGCAACACCTGGCGGCGGCGTGCGACGGTCGCTGCCATCACGGTCAGCCGAGCGGCCGGATCCTCCGGTCGGGCGAGCAGGAAGCCGTCGATCTGCGAAGCGAGAGCGGCGATGACCTCCTCGACCTCCTGTGCCGCCAGGTTCGGGGTGACGACCAAGCTCTCGGGCAACTCACCGACCATCGCCTGAATCATTCCCGTGAAGTCGAGTGTGATCCCGCCACCGTACTCGAACTCGATCTTGCGCTGCATCTCGGCGAGAGCCGTGCGAGCACCTTGGGAACTCGACAACGAGCGAATGACCGAGTCCAACACGGCGCGCCGATCGATCGGTCCACCGCTCGCCTCAGACGCGACGGAGCCCATCGCCGTCGGCATTGCAACTCGCGTTGGCTGTCGATCGGCGAGCGCGGCGTGCGGTGGTCGCATCGGCGCGCCGCCCGCGACGATCGGCTCGATGCCGTATCCGGACAGTGTCCACCCATCGCTCAAAGGCGCTGAGCCGGGCGCATACGATTGGCGCAGCGCGGCGCCGAACGCGCTCAGCACCGCAGGATCGACACCCGGAGCGATCGAGAGTCCGGCGATCCGTGCGCGAAGCAAGCGCTCACGCAGCCAGGCATTGAACGGGCGGTTGGGATCGATCTCGCTGCCGAACACCGAGAGCCCGTGCTGTGTGCATTCCAGCGGGATCGGCGCACCGCTCGGACTGGCGCGTTGGAGTTGATGCTCGAGGGCCGTGTGCGCCTCGAGGACGCGAGGATTCGACTCCGGGTAGACGAACGCGACTTTCAAGTACGCAGCGAGGGCCTCGACGAGCGTTTCCGCGTCGCCCACAGGTCCCATCGATTGCGTTCTTCTCTCCAGCATCCGATCGCTGGTCCAGCTACGGTCCGATCATCCTTCTTCGATCGCACGGGGGCTTCGCCCTTAGCTGTCGCCGACTCGTCGGTGACAGCGTCGACCCCTACGGTGTCCAGGATCGAGGACCAACGTCGCATTCCGCTACAGGTGAGCGCGGCTCGTGTCCGAAACCGCGACAGACCACGTCGCGATGACGGAGATGCCTACATGAGTTTTGCTGGTGACCTTCGCGGGATCGGACTTGCCGACATCTTTCAGAACATTGCTCACAATCAGGGCACCGGGACGCTCTGTGTGCGCGTGCGTCGTGAGGAGTCGTTTCTTCGCTTCGAAGGTGGTGCTGTCGCCGCATGTTCCGCCGGAATCGGCCGCGGCCTCGGGCTGCTCGATCATCTCGTCCAGCGACATCTCGTCGACGAGACCGTCGTGCAGAAGCTGATCGCGCGTCATCGTCGCTCGCGTCGCTCGCCTCTGGCGCTCCTGGTCGACAAGGGCGTGCTCGAAGAGTCCGCGATCCGTGCCGCGGCCGAGGAGTCGATTGCCGAGGCGGTCTACGACCTGTTCAGCTTGCGTGATGCGGAGTTCCGCTTCGATCAAGGCGAGGGCCCGGCGCGGGTCTTCGAGGCCGATGTCCTCGCGATCGGCATTCGCTTGCAGGTCGGACCCTTGCTCATGGAGGCGGCGCGACGACGCGACGAAGGCGAGCGCATCGCACGGGTCGTCACGTCGCCGCAGGACTTGTTCGTGCTACTCGAAGGCTGGGACGAGTTCGAATGGGACGAGTCCGTCTTGGCGATCGCACCGCTGCTCGACGGACGGCATAGCGTGGCCGCAGTAGTCGCCCAAAGCGGTCGATCACGCTTCGTGATTCAGAAGGCCATCCACGACCTGGTTCAGGCCGGCTTCGCGCGACCGTGCTCCGAACGTGAACTGCTGACGATGGCGGAGGACGCACTCCGCGAGGGTGATCAGGGCGCCGGGCTGGCGACTCTGGAGAAGGCCGTGCACATGGCGCCGGGGGATCGAGGTCTTCGTGAGCGGTTCGCCGAGGCGTTGGCGACTGCCGGTCGCGCGGATGCGGCGAGCAACGAATTCGCTCGGCTCGCGCACGATGCGGCCGAAGCGGACCGGACGGCGGAAGCGCTCGACTTCCAGCGACGCGCCGTGGAGCTGTCACCCGAAGACATCGCGAAGGGTGAGCGCTTTGCGGAGCTGCTGTCGAGTGCTGAGGAGCGCACCGCGTTCGTCGATCAAGTGCTCGCGCTCGTCGGGCGCATGCGAGCGATGGGGCTGGCGCAGCGGGCCCGGGAGCGACTCAGCGGCTGGATCGAAGCTCGCGGATCCCGCGCGGAGGTCGCTCTGGTTGCCGCTCTCGCCGACGTCGAATCCGAGCTGGGCCACTGGCGCGAATCTTCACGCATCTATCGAGAACTCGGTGAGCGCGTGCTGCATCGCGATGAACTTGCCGGACTCACGTGGCTTCGTGCCGCGCTGCGACAAGACCCGCAGAACGAGGACCTAGCGCGCAAGGTGCACGACCTCGAGACGGGTCGGGCGGCACGAATACGCGCGAGACGACGGCGGCTCGCGGTCGGCGCGCTGGCTGCCACGCTCCTGCTGGCCGGTCTGACGTCCATTGCGCTCGAGGCCGGTGCGGCTCGTCGCGTCGCTCACGGACTCGGTCTCGCGATGGCGCAAGGGCGATCCCTCGAAGCGATCGAGCCGCTGGCCGACCTTGCGGCAATGGACGGGATCCTCGCACTGACCCCGAGCGGACGACGTGCGGAAGCGTGGCTGCGTGCGGCGGTGGACGTGCAATTCGAAATCGTGCGCGAGGATCTGGCTCGCGGCGACTTCGATGCGGCATCCGCTCGATGCGCGAAGCTCTCGGCGCGGATTCCGCGCGCCGACGTGATGGCGACCGTGCAGCGACTGGAACAGCGAGTCGACACGGAGCGCGCGGCGTTGTTGCTATTGCGCGAACTCGACGACACGCTCGCGGATCCCAGCGCCGCCGAACTTGCGGCACTCGCCGAACTCGCCGCTCCCGAGCACCTCGAGTTCCTCCTCGCGCGCGTTCCGCACGTTCGACACGCGGCGGTTCGGCGAACCCTCCTCGACTCTCTGGCGCGGCTCGAGACTCCGCGAGCCGTGGTGCCGGCGGTCGCGACCGCCCTTCGCTTCCCCGACGGTCCGACCCAGGTCGCGCTCGACTCCATCCTGGCTCACGTCGATGAGTGGCGTGCGCAGGGCCACGAAGGGGCCTGGGAAGCTGCGCGAGAACTGCTCGCCGAACGTGCGCACGATCGCGAGCGTATGGGCCTGGTGCGGCGACTCGGTTCGCTGCTGTGGCCGGATGCGGTCGCGACTCCGCTGCGCTGAGCGAAGCGCGAGGGTGTCGCGCTCAGCGTTTGAGTCCCGCGAAGAGTCCCATCGTCGCGAGTCCGGCCTGCGGCAGGCTGCCGGTGATGAAGGTCTGGAACGAGCCGGCTTCCTTCTGAACGTTCTCGGAGAAGCGGTCGAAAGCCTGCGACATGACTTCCCAGTGCACTTCGACCCAGCCCAGATAGGAGAGCCCCATCAATGCGAGGATCTGCAGGCCGACGAAGATCAACGCGAGTCGCAGGAACGTGCGCATCGCGAGGCCGGCGGCGAACGCCGCGAAGAAGCTGAAGCCCAGCTTGAGGAGCGCCGGCGACATTGCCGGCTGTTCCCCGATCACGACGGCACCCTCGCCGGTGCCCGCGGGACTGAGTCCCGCACCCTCGGGGCCCCCGGAGGTCGAGAGGCTCCCGGCCCCCTGACTCTGGAAGGGTAGGAGGGCGAGGCCAACAACGACGAGTACTCCGGCGCCGACCACCAGCACTTGCTTCCAACGGGCAAGACCGCGAAAGCCGCGCGGCTTCGGTGCGGGGTCGTCGATCGGGGGGTCAGAGTCGTTCATCGCTGCGGAAGAATAGCGGGCTCCCGTCTCAGCGCCGCGGCGGAACTTCACGATCGGCGAACGTCGCAAACATCCGCGCGCCGAGTCGGATGGATCCCGGTGCGTCGTAGTGCACGTAGTTCGGTGATTGGAAGTCGAGCGAAAGGTCACCGGTCTCGGTGAGGTAGACTTCGGGCACGGTCTGCGTGACACGCACCTGCGCGGCGCGCACCAAATTCTCGGAGTTGACGAACTGCGCGCGCGGCACGTGTCGATCGTGCAACTGCGACAGCACGACCTTCGGCATCTCGCTGTCGGGATCGTGTGCCAGGAGTTCGGTGCGCAGATCGGAGATGAACTGGCTCAGGTGCTGCGCATAGGTCGGCGCGTACGGCACGAACATGTCGTACTCACCGTGGATGATCATGATTCCCAGCACCTTGGGGATGAGGCCGAAGGAGCGCAGAGCGGCGTCGGCTCGCCGCCAATCGCTCAGGATGTCGTCGAAGACCGTCACTCTGCCCGGCACCTTGCTGAAGGTCGGATTGCCGGCGGGATTCATCGGTGCGACGACGGAATACTTGAACAGATAGACGGCCTCACCGAGGCCCAACGACGCGGCCTCGCCGAAGGCCGCCTCTGGACCGAAGTTGCCCTCGGTCAGTTGTGCGTTGCTGTTGTTGACTCGATCGAGCACGCCGGTGCGGTAGTCCTCCCATCGCGGCACGCTGAGCGGTCGTGCCGGTGTGTTGCCCGGCCACCAGATCTTCACGTACGGCTGATAGGCCAGGTGCGGCCACCGATTGCCGGGTTGTTGCGCGTGCGACAACCAGAAGCCGTTGGTTCCGCCGGCACAGTTCGACTGGCCGATCAGGAAGAACACCGGGACCTCGCGGGTGCGCTGCTGGTGCGGGGGGATCTTCGATTGCGCGGAGCCGCCTTGCCCGATGCTTTGCACGCCGACGGTCGGCTGGTTGGTCGGCTGGTTGGTCGGTGGGGACTGCGCCGTGAGCGCAGCCGCGAGCCACGCTGCCAGGGCGATCACGAACCCGATGGACGGCAAGGAGCCGGTCGGGCGTCGGGATGGGCTCGTTTGGTGTGCGCGCATCGTCGGCGGGAATGTAGCGATCGCCGCGGGACTTGGGCAGGCACGGGGGTGCGATGCGGTGCCGGGCGGGTCCCCTCGAACCGAAGCGGCGATCGCATCGAGGTCTCGGCCAGCCTGGATGACTCGTGAACGTCGTCGCGAGATTGCCGCCGGGGCCACTTGTGGCGATCGAAGCAGACGTTCACGAATGATCCGGGCTAGGCTTCGCGCCCCACCTCTCCCATGCACGGACTCCGACTCGTCTCTCTCGCAGCGCCGATCTTTCTGGCGCTGACCGCCGCCGCGTCGATCACCTCGGTCGCCGCGGCGCAGGGCACTCCCAGTCCTACGCTGTCACTGCCGCGGATCTTCGGATCGCACATGGTGCTCCAGCGCGACTCGAAGGTGCCGATCTTCGGCCGCGCCAAGCCCGGCGCCGGTGTTGAGATCGTCGGGACTTGGCCGGGTGCGCCGCGCGTGAACACGACGGCGGGTGCCGACGGCCGCTTTCGCGCCGACGTCGTGACCGGTGAAGCGGGCGGACCCTTCGAGTTGATCGTCGCGTCGGGTGGTGAGGCGCGTCGCTTCGAGGATGTGCTCTTGGGCGAGGTCTGGTTGTGCTCGGGGCAGAGCAACATGGAATGGCGGTTGCGTCAGACCGACGGCGCCGAGGCGGCGATCGCCGCGGGGGATCGGCCCACGATCCGTTTCTTCGATGTCGCCAACATCACCGCGGCGGGACCCCTCGAGGATGTTCGCGGCCAATGGCTCGTCAGCACTCGCGACCGCGCCGCCGACTTCAGCGCGGTCGCTCAGTACTTCGGTCGTGAGCTGAGCGATCGCCTTGGCGTGCCGATCGGACTCATCGAGTCGGATTGGGGCGGCACTCCGGCGCAGGCGTGGACCTCGCGCAAGGGTCTCGATGGGTTGGCGGAATATGCCGATGGGCTCGCGCGCCTGACCGCCATCGCGGCGGATCCAGAGGGTCGCGCTCGCACACAGGCCATGGCGCTCGAGCAATGGCAGCGATCGTGTCGACGGGTCGACGTCGGCTTCCCCGCTCCGGGTCGACCGCTCGGCTACGCGTCGGTCGGCCTCGACGATTCGCGATGGGATGAGATCGGCGTGCCGTTCGCCTGGTCGCAGTCCACGCTTGTCGACTTCGACGGCACGGTCTGGTATCGGCGCCAAGTCGAACTGCCGCGCGCGTGGGCCGGTCGTGAGGTCCACGTTCACCTCGGACAGATCGACGACGACGACATCACCTATCTCGACGGCATGGAGATCGGTGCGACTCGCGGTTGGAACACGGCGCGTCACTACCGTGTGCCCGGTCGATCGATACGCGGCGGTCCGACCACGATCGTGGTGCGCGCGCATGACACCGGCGGCGAAGGTGGCTTCCGTGGCGAAGCCTCGTCGATTCGGATCGAGTGTCCGACCGCACCGGGAGAGGAGCGTGCGATCTCGTTGGCCGGCGTTTGGCGATTCCAAATCGGCGCACACGCGAAGGACTTGCCGCCGGCGCCTGCCATGGACCGTGTGGGGCCGTGGGATCCGTCGGCGTTGTGGAATGGCATGATCGCGCCGATCGTGCCCTACGCGATCGCGGGTGCGATCTGGTATCAGGGCGAGTCCAACGTAACGACGCACGCCGCCTATGCCGACTTGATGGCGCGCATGATCCGTGACTGGCGTGCGCACTTCGGCCGCGGCGACTTCCCGTTCTACTTCGTGCAGATCGCGCCCTTCGAGTACGCGGACGAGGGCAATGCGGGGATGTTGCGCGATGCTCAGCGGCGCACGCTGTCGCTCGTGCCTTCGACCGGGATGGCGGTGACGATGGACATCGGCGATCCCCGCGACATCCATCCGCGCAACAAGCGCGACGTCGGGCATCGCCTGGCGCGGTTGGCGCTTGCACAGCATTACGGTCGCGACCTGGTCCCCTGCGGTCCTCTGTTCCAGCGCGTTGTGCCGGAAGGAGAGGCGCTATGGGTGGAGTTCTCGCACGCCGAGGGCCTGCGCACGCGCGACGGCAAGCCGAGCGAGCACTTCGAGATCGCCGGTGACGATGGTGTCTGGCAACGTGCGAGCGCCGAGATCGTCGGCACGCGGGTTCGCTTGCGCGCTCCGGGAGTCGCTGCGCCCAAGCGCGCGCGTTACGCCTTCGGTGATGCCGACGTGCCGACGCTGGAGAACGCAGCCGGGTTGCCGGCGGCCTCGTTCGTCAGCGGCGACTGAATCCGGAGGTCGCGCGACTCGCTCGCGAGTTCGCGCGAGAGGGCTTGGGCGTTCGCCGACCAGGTGAAACGTGCCGCGACCAACCGACGGCCTGACTCGGCCGACTCCCTCAGGCGATCCGGCTCAGCGATGGCCGCGCTCAAGGTCGCGACCAGCGCGGCGGGATCGTGCGGCGGCACCAGCAACGCGGGAGCTGGGTGACCTTCGCACTCCCAACGCAGCGCTTCGGCCGCGAAGCCGCTGTCGGTAGTCGCCAACACGGCGGTGCCCGCTGCCAGAGCTTCGGCGTAGACCAGGCCGAAGGCCTCGCGCCAGGAGGGCAACGCGAACAGGTCGGCGGCGCGCATCGTCGCAAGCAAACGATCGGGCGGCATCGGCGGCGTGACCCGGATCCGCGCGCGGTGGTGCGCTGCGCGCAGTTGACGCCGCAGACTCGGACTCGCGTCGGTGACGATCTCGAGGTGCGCGTGTGCGTGGCGTGCCGCGACGACATCGAAGGCATCGACGAGTTCTTCGAGGCCCTTGCGACGGTAGGCGTTCGCAGCGGCCAGGATGCGGAAGCGACCATCCTCCGTTCGTGCCGTGTCGGGTGCCGCGCTGGTGATCGCGCCGTTGGGCAGCAACACGACGCGATCCCAACCGAGCATCGTCTGAAGCCAGCGCTGCATCGGCTCGCCGACGACGAAGATCCGATGCGCACGTCTCGCCCACGGCGCCAGCGCGCGCGCGAGTGGGTGTCGCGGCGTGAGTCGGAACACATCGTCGGCGGAGTGCTCGATGAACGAGCAACGCAGACCGTGCCTCGTCGCGGCGCCAATCGCGGCCGCCGCGAAGGGAAACATCCCGTGAGCAAGGACGGCGTCGGGACGATGGCGATGGATCGCGGCGTCGATCGCTGGACCCAGCGTGCGATCCGCCCAGTGGAGGACCGCGTTGGGCGCGGTTCGCGCGAGTCGCTGACGCACGAACGGCGGGAACGCGAAGGCGACGCGCGGGGCGTCGATGGTCACGCCGTCGATCGCGTAGTGCGTCGGTCGGGCAGCATGATCGCGCACGCGCGACCAGACTCGACCGAGCCAGCGCGGGACGGCCGGGCCTGGTCCCAGCACGACGGTCTCGCAGCCCAGTTCGGCGAGCGCCCGCGCCTGGTGCAGGTGGAAGATCCCCAACCGCGGCCGCGAGGGCCAAGGCACGGCGAGGGAACACAGGAGGAGACGCATGACTTCCGCCCCATGGATCGGCGGATTCGTCGCCGAACCCGATTCCCGCTGGGCCACCGGCTTCGTTTCGATTCTCCGTCGCGGGTTCGCTCTACTGGCCGGCGCCGTTCGGCCATTGCTACGTCCGTGGCTTTGGCCGACTCTCAGCCCTGCCCCCGACCATGTCCCGACTCTTCGTCCCGCGTTCTGTTCCTGCCCCGGTCTCCTTCGGCCTGCTCCTGGTCCGTGTCGTCACCGTCGTTGCGCTGGGGCTGCACGGAGCGGGCAAGCTGGGCAACCTGACCGGCTGGATGCCGGAGAGCGCCGGCTTCCCGCCCGCTCTCCTGCCGGTGGCGGCGATCGCGGAGGGCATCGGGGGCTGGCTGCTCGCTGCCGGATTCCTGACTCCGATCGCCGCACTCGGCGCGGTGGGTGTCATGGCGGGCGCGGTGTGGCACCACGTCAATCAGGGCCACCCCTTCGTGCCCGGGGCCCAGGGCGGGCCGAGCTTCGAGTTGGCGGCGTCCTTCCTCGCGGGCTCCGTGCTGGTCTTGCTGGCAGGGCCGGGCGGTATCTCGGTCGACGCGGTCGCCTTCAAGCGCCGCGGCGCGGGTGCCGGCGGCGCCTGAAGCAAGCTTCCGCAGGCTCAGCGCTGCATGTCGCGCTCGCGGACTTCCCCGGCGCGACGCGGCTTGCCGCGCCGACGGCCGATCCGCGGTCCGCGCGAGGCTGCGCCGTGCGTGCCGGAGTCCTTGCGCGCCGCGTTGGACTTGCCGCGGTTCGACTTCCCCGAACCCGCGGTCTTGGCCGTCGGCTCCGGTGACATCGCCGGGATCGGCAAGCCCTTGATGCCCGCCGGCATCTCGAGCACCGGCACGCGGCGGCCGGTCAGCTTCTCGATGTCGCGCAGGAAGGCCTGCTCTTCGCGATCGCAGAAGGAGATCGCGATGCCTTCGCGACCCGCGCGCCCGGTGCGGCCGATGCGGTGCACGTAGGTCTCGGGCACGTTGGGAACGTCGAAGTTGATGACGTGCGAGACGTCGTCGACGTCGATGCCGCGCGCGGCGATGTCGGTCGCGACGAGCACGGGGATCTTGCCGTCACGGAAGCCGGCGAGCGCGCGCTCGCGAGCACCCTGTGCCTTGTTGCCATGGATGGCGACGGCGTGGATGTCCGCGCTCTTGAGGTTGCGCACCACGCGGTCCGCGCCGTGCTTCGTGCGGGTGAACACGAGCGTGCGGAACATGGACGTCTCCGTCAGCAAGTGAGCGAGCAGGTCGCGCTTGAGTGACTTGTCGACGAAGTAGACGCCTTGCTCGACGCGATCCGCGGTCTTGGCGGGCGGGGTGACCTCGACGCGCATCGGATCGTTGAGGATCGTGCGAGTGAGTGTCACGACGTCGGGCGGCATCGTCGCCGAGAACAGGAGTGATTGGCGATCCTTGGGCAAGAGCGCGAGGATCTTGCGCACGTCGTTGATGAAGCCCATGTCGAGCATGCGGTCGGCTTCGTCGAGGACGAAGACCTCCAGCTCGCGCAGGTTCACGCTGCGTTGCGACAGGAGATCGAGCAGCCGACCGGGCGTAGCGACGAGCACGTCGACGCCGCGCGCGAGCGTGCGCTGTTGCGGCACGATGCCGACGCCGCCGAAGGCGACGGCGAAGCGCAGATCGTGGTGCTTGCCGTAGGTCGCGAAGGCCTCGTGCACCTGGGCTGCCAGCTCGCGGGTCGGCACGAGCACGAGGCAGCGCACTTCCTTGGGAGAGAGCGGCGCGCGGTCGTGCGCGAGGAAATCGATCGTGGGCAGCGCGAACGCGGCGGTCTTACCGGTGCCGGTCTGCGCGATGCCGAGCAGATCACGGCCGTCGACGAGGTAGGGGATGGCCTGCGCCTGGATCGGCGTCGGCGTGGTGTAGCCGCACTCGTTCAGAGCGCGCAGGGTCGGCTGGGAGAGTCCCAGGCTCGAGAAATCAGCAGTGGGAACAGCGGACACGGGAGAGGCGGTCTTTGGACCGGAACGATCAGTCATGGGAGGAGGCCGCGCGCGCGTGGGGGTCTGCACAACGGTGCAACCGACCACCGCTCACGGCGGTGCCGTCTTCGGCGAGATGGACCGTCGGAGGACGGTCGCGGACAGTTTCGGACTCGGAGTCGCAGCAGTGCGTCGCGCGGACACCGCGCGTTCACTGTCCGAAGGGAAATCCGTGAGCCAGCATCCGGGGTCGTCTGCCAAGCCCGGCCCACCTTCCAAGGTGCGGCCAGCTTGCGCGATTCCCGGCGGGAACTGCAACGTTTCCGGTGGTCGGGGGCTGCCCGGGACCACCACGAGTCACGAAGAACGGAAGGAGTATCGGATGGATCGCGGTCGGAATCCAGTGGGTCGAGACCTCCGCGACGGAACTCCTCGACCATTCCCTGTGGCGTCCACCTTGACTTCGGCTCACAGCTTGCGGAACCGCGCCGCCGCCGCAGGACGGAAATCGGTGGGGGAGGGATTCGAACCCCCGGTCGGTTTGACCCGACAGCGGTTTTCAAGACCGCCGCAATCGGCCGCTCTGCCACCCCACCGCGGGTGCAGGCCGCGCGGGGCGCGGCCGAGCCGGCGTGCCACGCTAACCCTCGGGCGCGACCGCGTCGAGGACCTCGCGCTTCACGAAGATCGGGGTCTGGAATTGGGCTGCGAGCGCGATCGCGTCGGAAGGACGGCAATCGATGAAGGGGTTGTCGTCCTCGTCGTCGAAGCCTGGCTCGAGCGTGAGATCCAGCATCGCGTGGAAGGTGCCCTCGGTGATCGCGTTGATGATCACCCGTCGCAGACTGCGGTTCGTCGCGTCGAGGATCCGGCCGATGAGATCGTGGGTCATCGGCCGCTCGAACGCCTCGTTCGCGAGCTTGCGGTAGATCTCGGCCGCTTCGTGGAAGCCGATCACGATCGGGAAACTTCGCTCGGAGTCGAGGACGCGCAGGTGGACGTACTGCGGCTCACCCTTCTGCTGCAGCACCAGCCGGCTGATCTCGACCGGGACGAGGTCATTCATCGCGCCGCCCTTCTACCCGATCCGCCGCGCGCTCGCCTGGACTTGCAGGGCCGCCAGTCAGGCCGGACAGTCTGCGCCATGCCCCCGCCGTCCACGCCGCGAACGACCGACGTTCGCTTGGTCGAAGTGACCCGCGGGGACCTCGTCGAGTCGGAGCACTACGGCGCGATCGCGGTCGCGCGGAGCGACGGCTCGCTGTGGACCGCGGGCGAGGTCGACCGTCCGGTCTGGACCCGCTCGGCGATCAAACCCTTGCAGGCGCTGCCGCTCCTGCGCGATGGAATCGCCGATCGGCTCGGGCTGTCCGACGAGGAGATCGCGCTGACCTGCGCCAGCCACGACGGCACCGACCTGCACGTGGCCACCGCCCGCGCGTTGCTCGCCCGCGGCGGACTCGTCGAAGACGCACTCGGTTGCGGCCCGCACGCGCCCTTCGATCGCGCCGCCGGCCTCGATCTGGCGCGGAGCGGCGGCAAGCCCCAGCGAGTGCACAACAACTGTTCGGGCAAGCACGCCGGCTTCCTGCTGCTCGCACAGTCACTCGGCCAGGACCTGCGGACCTACCTCGATCCCCACGGCCCCTCACAGTCCCAAGTGCGCGCGGTGGTCGCCGAGTTCGCCGATCTGGCCCCCGATGCGATCCCGCTCGCGATCGACGGCTGCGGTGCGCCGACCATGGCGATGCCGCTGACTGCGCTCGCTCGGGCGTTCTTGCGCTTCGTGAACCCGACCGGCGGCGAGAGCGTTTCGCAGCGAGCGTGTTCTCGCATCCTCCACGCCGTCGCGCAGGCTCCCGAGCACCTGGGCGGGCGCGGGCGCCTCGGCACTCTCTGTGCGCAGACTGCGCCGGGTCGCGTGATCGCGAAGAACGGTGCGGAGGGCGTCTACGTGGTCGGCGGTCGCGGCCGTCGCGGCGCCTTTGGCGTCGCGCTCAAGGTGCGCGACGGCCAGGAACGTGCGGTGGCACCGGTCGTCGTCGAGTTGCTCCGTCGGCTAGGACTCTGGGAGGGCGACGCGGCGCCGCCGGCCTTCGCCGAACACGCACGGCCGCGCATCCTCAACACGAACAAACTGCCGGTGGGGGAAGTGCGGCTCACGGTGGAGTTGCCGTCGTGGTCGTGACGATCACCGACTTGCCGAAGTTGCCGCCGCGCGCTCGCGACGCGCACAAGGGCGACCACGGCGTGCTGCTCCTGATCGCCGGCAGTCGCCTCATGACAGGGGCGGCGATCCTCGCGTCGCGTGCGGCTCTGCGATCCGGACTGGGGCTCCTGCGCGTCGCACTGCCGGCGGAGTGTTGCCCGCTGTTTCCGCTCGCGGTTCCGGCGGCGACGACCTTGGACCGCGATCACGCGACCGTCGAGTCGATGCTGCGCTCGGTCGATGCACTCGCGATCGGTCCCGGACTCGGCACCGACTCAACCGCGGCAACACTGCTCACGGCGAGTCTCGCCGCGCGCCGCGAACGGCCCGCCGTGATCGATGCCGACGCGCTCAACCTGCTCGCACCACTTCGTTCCGCGACCGACTCCGCGTTGGACTCGCACTGTGTCCTGACGCCGCACGTCGGCGAAGCCGCGCGGCTCCTTGGAGTCTCGATCGAGTCGATTCGCGCCGATCGACGCGTGGCCGCCTTGCGGTTGCAAGCGATGAGTTCGGCCGTGGTCGTGCTGAAAGGTGCCGACACCGTCGTGACCGACGGCGAACGGATCTACATCAACCAGACCGGCAATCCGGGCATGGCGACGGGCGGCAGCGGTGATGTGCTCACCGGTGTGATCGGCGCCCTGCTCGCGCAGGGAATGACCGCCTTCGATGCGGCGCGCCTTGGCGTGCACGTGCATGGTCTCGCCGGCGATCGCGTGGCGGCGGCTGTATCCCGCACCGGACTTTGCGCTGAAGACCTTCCCGCGGCGATCGCCGTGTCCTTCGCGGAGTTCGAGAGAGAATGATCGTGATGCGCGACCAACTCAGGATCGCTCCACCGCCGATGCTGTTGCTGATCCTGGCGGTCTTCGCGGCCAAGCCCGCTGCACAGGATGCAGAGACCGTGCGCGGCTGGCATATCGATCTCCGCAGTGAGGATCCGATCGTCCTCGAGTCGGCGCGACGCTCCCTCGCGGTGCTGCCGCGGGATCGTCTCGACCGTGCGGCAATCGAACCGGGGCTGGTCGACGAACGCTCCTCGGTGCGCCGCGCCGCGGCGAGTCTGCTGCTCCAGGATCTCGCGCTCGCACCTGCTGCCGACGCGACCAAACTGACCGCGTGGCTCCGCAACGAGAGCGAGCCGTCGGTCCTGCTCGATCTGGTGGGACGACTTCCCATCGAGCGCTGTCGCGAGTTGGCGATCGCGCCGGTGCGCCGCGGCGACGGCGAACCCGAGCCGATCGAATCGGAGCGGATCGAAGCCGCTTCGGAATTGCGCCGTCGTGCGTTCGTGCGCGCCGCGCGCGAGTCCGCTCTCACGCCTGCGGATTGGCGAGTGGTGTTGACCGATGCGGACGATGCGGTCGGACAGTTCGCCGCCCAATGTATGGTCGAAGCCATCTGGCCGCTGCCGATCGAGCGACTCGATGAACTGCCGCCGCTCGCGCGATCGCGAACGATCGAGGCGCTGGGTGACCGCCCGCGTGCCGAAGCCGTGCAGGCCCTGCGGCGAATGCTCGAGAGTGGCGATTTGTCGCCTCTGGATCGGCTCTCGGTACTCGTTGCGCTGGGCACCAAGGACTGGAAGGACGCCGATGCCAAGAGCCTCCTGCAGTTCGCGATGGGGGAGGATGACTCTGCGCGCCGACGAGCCGAGTCGGTTTGTCGATACCTGCCGCCCGCGGCGGCGAATCGCCTGATCGCGCAGGTGCAGCTTCAAGCTCAGGTGAGTCAGGAAGGCTGGAATCGCGGCGCCTTCGGTTCGCTGCTCGACCTCCTGCACAACATCGATGCCCGCGGTGAGCGCCTGCTGTTCTCGATCGCGCGCGAGGTCGCCGAAGGTCCCCGCGACGAGATCGCCGCCTGGTTGTCGCGCCGCGGATCGGAAGTGGTGCCGCTGCTGATCGAGGAAGCCTTCGCCGGCGACTACCCTCTCAGCGCAGCCATCTTGCGCGGTGCGAAGGACCTGATGGGAAGCGCCGCCGTTCGCGCTCGCGTGCTCGAGGTCCTGACCGCGGGCATGGGCAACCCGAACCTCTTCGGCGGCGACGGCGGCTCCGGCGAATCGTCTCCGAGTCTGGCGACCTGCAGGGCTGCGTTCGACTTGCTCTGCGAGGCCGGCGTCTTCGATCCGGTGATGCTCGATTTCGCCCTCGTCGACAACGATGAGGAGCAGGTTCGCAAGCTGTCGATGTTGTTGAGGCTCGACGAGTCGGTCGTGATGTCGCGTATCGTCCCTGCGACCCTCGCGCGGGCGACCGAGCAGCCACTGCGCTTCCTGTTGACTCAGCTCGTGCGAGTCGATCTGAGCACAGAACTCGAGAGGAGCATCCTTCAGATCGATCGCTCCGACCTGCGCACTGCACGTGCGGTGGATCACCTGCTGCTTTCGGCAGGGACGCCGCCCGTCATGGAAGCCGTCTGGAATCGACTCGACCGCGCGATGCGGATCGAGTGGTTGGACGCACTGCGCGAGCGCGGAGACGAAGCGGCGGTTCGGCTCATCGCCGCCGAGCCGCTGGCCGGGTCCTTCGATGCGTTCCACTTCGCCAAGCTCGCGATCGGCGACCGCACCGTGCTCGACGCCTTGCTCGCCGAACCGGGGTCCTGGCCGCGAACCTGGCTGCGTCGTGCGGAGTCGGCGGCGAGCAGGCTCCTGACCCAGTCGGACGTCGATTCCTTGGTCGAGCGTTTGCCGACCTTCTCGGATCCGATCGGCGCCATCCTGCTTCAGTGGATCGCGCGGCGTCCGGACTTGGACGACCGCGGGTTGCCGCGTCGCCTCTACGCCGAGCACGGCGACGATCTGACGAGCGAAGTTCGCGTTGTCGCGCTGCGCATCGAGCTGGTACGGTCGGAGTTCCGTGATGAACTCGGCGCGCGGCTGCGTGCGAAGATCGCGACCGGGTTCGACGAGCGCGCCGAGGAGGAAGCGTTCGAGTGGTTCGGCTCGAACCCTGGCCCGCTCGCCGACAGCGCGGCGCGCATGCTGGTCGACTTTGCCGTGGCCGAGTCGCTTGCGCGGCCGCACCTCGAACTCGAGACGGCGCTCAATCTCGGTCCGCCGCTCGCCGAGCCCCGGATCCAACTCGCTTTCCAGCGAACGATCCGCGAGGAATGTCCGGCGGCCGTCACGGCATGGAGCGAGGGTCTCCGCGCGGCCGCAGGGCATCCCTTCGCGCATCTCGCTGCGCAGAGCCGTCTGTTGCGCGTTCTCGAGATCCTGGCGCGTTCGCCCTCGCTGCGCTCCTCCGCTGCGCCGATCCTCGCGCGTTGGCTCGTCGACTTGCCGGACTTTGAAGTGCGCGCGCTCGGACCCGCCTGGCAAGTCTTGGCCGAGCAGCACGAAGGAGCGGAACGCTTCGCCGAGGCGGCGACGGCGTGGGATCACGCGGCGTTCGCTTATCTCACGCATGGCGTGAGCCCGCTCGTGCAGCGCGTCTTGCTCGGCGATGCCTCGCGAGCGGATCGTGACGATCCCACGGCGTGGCTGTGGTCGCGGTCGTCGCTGTGCGAGTGCAAGGCGGCCCTCGCCGCCGGCAACGTCGCGCGCGCGCGGGTGGCCCTGGAACTCGCGCGTGCGCGTGCGGACGGTGACCGCCGCGCCGAGGCCGACGTCGAAGCACTTCGCAAGGAACTCGAACGATGAAACGGATCCGATTCGCATGTTGCGCGCTCTGCGCATTCGCGGTGGCTTGGTTGGCGGTGAGCAGTGCGCGATTGTCGGCGCAGGAGCCGGTGCCGCCGAAACCGGTTGTGCCGGCCGACTCGGACGAAGCCAAGCCGGAGCAAGACCCCGTCGCTGCGATGCAGAAGGCGTTTGCCGACGCGAAGATGCAGGTCGACGTCAAGGCACAGACCATCACGCTGCCCTGCGTGATCGGTCAGCCCGCCGACCCGATCGAGTTCATGCTGGTGCATGAACGCGGCAAGACTCACGAGGCACTGTTCGTCACCAAAGTGAAGGCGAGTCTGCTGAATGGCGCGTTCTTGTTGCTCGGCTACGAGCCGGGAAAGAACGCGCGTAGCGTCGAGCGGGTGCCGCTGCCGACGCCCGAGGAGGTCGCGAAGGGCGCGCCGATCGTCGATATCTTCCCGCCCGAGGGCATGAAGGTTTGGTTCACCGCGAAGTGGAAGCGCATCGACGACGAAGGCAACGAGGAGGCGATGGCGGCAGCGGTCGAGGACATGATCCTGGACCTTGCGACCGAGCGGTCGATCGAAGACATCGAGTGGATCTATCTCGGCGGCAACATGGCACCGCTCTATCGCAACGAGCCGCCGGTCTTCATCGGCGACTACGAAGGCAATCTGGCGAGCACGATCTATCGCTCGCCGCCGAACCACCTGGTCACGGCGAAGCACCCAGGTGCTGATGACGACGAACGCTGGTGGCTCACCGAGATCGTTCCGCCGCCCGGAACGGAGGTCACGCTGACGATCCATCGTCAGCGCCCGCAGCTCGTGATCGATCGCGACCAGCGGATCGAGAAGCGTCGTTCTGCCGATTCCACCGAGAAGGGCAAGGACGCCGCCGACAAGGGCAAGGACGCCGCCGAGCCGCCGCAGACCAAGCGCTGACGGCCCAGGTCAGGGCAGCATCACGACGTCGGCGTGCAGTCGGTGACTGCCGAAGCGGATGTCGAGGGTGGCGCGATGCGCCTGGCTACGATCGACCTTCAACTCGATGTCGAGGGTCCCGGCTGGGCGATCCGCGGTGCCCCGCTCGAGGGGGATCACGATGCCGCCGGTGGTCTTGCTGGCTTCGTAAGCGTCGAGTCGCTGCTTGCGGACCGCTGCCGGGTCGAGCGCGATGAGGTGCAGGCCGTTGGCTTCGTCGTGGCCGAGCACCAGGTAGTACTGCCCCACGTCGAGCTTCACCGAGCCGATTTCGAGCGGAATGTTGGTGTCGAGCGTGGTCCAGGAGTTCTCGCCGAGTCGCCAGCGCATCGGATGCGGCTTCTCGATGAAGCTGCCGAAGCGGTCGTTCCACTGTGGTCTGCCGAAGTCGATCCAGACTTGTCCGGCCGAGTGGTCGCCGAACCAATAGAAGATGCGCGTATTGCCGCGCTCGCTCGATTCGTCGTACGGCGTCTGCTCCGTCGGCTTGGGGCCTGCCGCCATGCCGCCGCGTGTCGCGCGTGCCTTGCTGAAGAACACCAGTGTCGTGAGGTCCTCCTCGATGTCGACGAAGTGATGCGGGACACCCGCGGGCACATGCAGGATGGTGCCGGCTCGCGCCGAATGGCGCGCGACATTGGCTCCCTTGCCGATCGACAGTTTCGCGACGCCGCGCACGACGTAGTAGATCTCGTCGAGCGCGTGCGGCGATTGATTGTCGTCGCTGCCGGCTTTCAGCGTGTAGAGGCCGCAGGTCAGCGAGCGAGTGTCGAGGAAGGGCAGCCAGTTGCGGCCGGACTCGTTCAGCTTCTGTTCGAGCTCGGGCAAGTTCTGAGCCGGCTGCGCGTTCGGTTGCTGTGTCATCGAAGGGGACACGAAGAGGAAGCACGAACTCGCGAACAGGGCGCGAACATGCTTGGGAGCGAAGTCATTCATCGCGCTCCAGCTTGCCCACTCGTTCGTCACCGGGGGAGGGAATCTTGCCTAGCCCGGAGGATCCGTAGACGTCTGCTCCGATGGCCGCAACTCGCGCCCGGCTGCGTCGCTACGTCGTCTCCTCCCTGGCAGCGTAGCTACGGCTACGCCTCGGTCGTCGCCGAACGCAGCTCCTGCCTGGCCATCGACCCGCATCGATCTCGCGACGACGTTCACGAACGATCCGGGCTGGCCCGAACTCCTCGGGTCCGAGCGGCGGTTTCACGACGGTCGCGGATCTCATCGGCCATCCTGCTGCGGGTCCGATGCCGGGTGTTGCTCATGCAGAACTTCGCACATGGTCGCAGAGTCGGGATGTGCACCGAGGCTAACATGGAGCTCGCTCGTGCGAATGGCAGGGGCGGCAAGACATGCTGACCAGATCCAACTCCGGCGTACTCGCACTCGCCCTCCTACTCGTGCCGGCGTGCATCGGCGAGCGCGACGCCTCGCCCGTGGAGAACAGCAAGGCCACCGCAGACCGCACTTCCCCTGGAGTCGTTGCGCAGGGTCCGCCGGAATCCCCGTCGCCTGACGCGATCAGCGCGTTCGTTCGCCGGATCTTCCACGACTCGCGCGGACATCTCTGGTTCGGAACCAACGGTGACGGCGTGTGCCGATACGACGGGAGCACACTGCAGTACTTCTCCGAGTCAGAGGGCTTCGGTGGAACTGCCGTGCGGGGCATCGTCGAGGACCGGTCCGGCAACGTCTGGTTCGGGACATCCGGCGGAGTGACCCGATATGACGGCAAGGCCTTCGTCAACTTCACCGTCGAAGATGGTCTCAGCCATGACGACGTGTGGGCGATCCTCGTGGATCGAGACGGCGTGCTCTGGGTGGGCACGTACGGTGGCGCTTGTCGCCTGGATGGGGGGCGTTTCGTCCCGTTCGCCATTCCCCCGGCCGCGGAACCGGATTTCGACCGGGGAGTCGCCGGCCCCGACGTGGTCAGGAGCATCATGCAGGATCGCGCCGGCAAGTTCTGGTTCGCCACCGACGGCGGCGTGCATGTGTATGACGGCGAGACCTTGCGTCGAATCGGCGAAGCCGACGGACTCTGCGACGACTCGGTCAATTGCATCCTCGAGGATCGTGCGGGAAACCTCTGGTTCGCGACCCACTACAGCGGGGTTTGTCGCTACGACGGCGAGTCGTACGTGAACGTGACGAAGCAGGAGGGCCTGCCGGGCACCGAAGTGTGGGACATCTATCAGGATCGTGCGGGCAACCTGTGGTTTCCGGTGGAGAATGCCGGTCTGTTCCGATTCGACGGGAGCACGTTCAAGAACTTCTCGCGCGAACAAGGTCTCACGAGTTCGGCCATCCAGTGCACCACCGAGGACCGGAACGGACGGTTGTGGGCCGGCGGCTACCTCGGGCTCTATCGTCTAGAGGGCGAGTCTTTCGTCAGCGTCCGAAAGCACGGCCCGTGGTGAACCTGGTCGCCGCGGACTCGCCATCCGAGTGTTGGCCATGCCCTCCAAAGAGCCGGACAAGACTGCCGATTCCAAGTCTCGCAAGGCGCGCGGTCGTCGATCGACGTCCGCCGATGCCGACGCGTCGTTGCCCGAGAGCATGCTCACCGGCAAGGCGAGCCCCGCGAGAGCGGCAGAGGGCGACGAGCCGGTCTTCGCCTACATCGCCGGTTTGCCGCCGCCGCAGCGCGATATCGCGCAACGCATCGATGCACTGGCTGCCAAGACTCTTTCCGGCCTGCAGCGCTCGGTGAAGTGGGGCATGGCCTACTACGGGGTCGGCGACGGCTGGTGCTTCTGTTGCGGCGCCTTCCGCGGGCACGTCAAGCTGATGTTCGTCAACGGGGACCAGCTCACGCCGGTGCCGCCGGTGACCCCGGTGGCGATGGGCAAGTCGACGCGGGGAGTGGAGATCGAATCGGTGTCGGACCTCGACGATCACCAGATCGTCGACTGGATGAAGCAAGTCACGGCGCTGCCTGGTGTCGGCAGGAAGAAGCGGTCGACCCGACCAGACTCGTAACTGCGCGGCTCCGCTCGCGGCAGAGCCCTCGCATCGCTCGACGTGCGGAGCGATTCGAGTGAGCTCGCTCGGCGGGTCGGATCCTGTCGACGATCACAACCAGGAGAACGTAGTTCGCGCCGGCTCACTCGGTGAGTCCACGCGGAACTCGTGCCAGTCGCCGTCCACCGGCGGAGTCGACGGTGCGCTGCCGCGCAGCGGAAAGGTCTGCTTCGTCGGCAGGATGGTGACCCGGTCGGCGTTGGTCGTGGCCCGCAGGCGCACGTCGATGCGGCCGACTCCCATGTTGTTGCGGACGACGCCGTCGGCGATCTCGGCGAAGTCGAGAGCTCGGGGAGTCGTCACGCGGAACTGGAACAGCTTCTGATCGAGGTCGATTTGCCAGTGAGGACCGAACCGGCCCTCGACGAACCCCTGGAGACCCAGGAGTTCCTCGTTTCAAGTTCAACCCAAGAGCAGCACGCGCACGAGCGCGAAGTCGTCGTCGGTGGGAACGATCGGCTTGCCGGGCGCGGCGCATGCGGCGACCAAGCAGGAGACGGCGAGGAGGAGCTTCGCGAATCGCATGGGAAGAGTCATCAAAAGCGGAAGCCGGAGGTGAAGTCCACCGACCAGTCGTCGCCGACCTGGGTGCCGCGGACTTGTTGCCAGACTACGTACTCGACGTTGATCTGCAGGTCGATCGACGGCCGCGGTCGGAACGCCCAGTTCAACCCGATCGTCGCGCGCTCGGACCCGCTGTTCGCCAACCGCGTGCCGACCCGCGCGGGATCCTCGTGGTAGTAGCGCACGATGGCGTCCGCCCGCATGAAGGGGCCCGGGTAGGGCTGCAACCAGAAGCGATTGCCGGCTGCGAGTTCGGCGACGAACTCGTCGCCGAGGCGATTGCCGTCGTCATCCAGGTCGAGGCGGAAGGTGTAGAGCACCGCGGCGTTGAATCGCCAGCGCTCGGGTTCGTGCGTCACTGCGAAGCCGATGGACGGATCGAGACTGCCCGACCCCGGTTGCAGCTCGGGCTCGAGTCGCATGCCGAGTGCGCGGCGATCGTCGGTGCCGGTCGGCACCGACAGGGCGCCGATGAGCGCGAAGTTGGTCGCGAAGCCTGGACCATCGAGCCGCAGCACCCGGGCCTTGGTGAACAGCGCGAGATCGCCCAGGCCCGCGGCGTCGAAATCGCCGGCGTTCGTCGCGCGTTCCCGACTCACGAAGGGCAGCGCGAATCCGACCTGCAGGTAGTGCCGCAGGCCATACTGGAATCCCACCGTCGTCCGCAGCGAGGTCTCGACGGTGTCGAGCGGATCACCGACCTGGTCACCGCCGCGCAGGAGTCGTCCGCCGCGTTCGATCTCGGCACCCAGCGTGAGCAGCGAGCCGCCGTCGTAGAGAGTCTCGCCGTCCAACAAGTCGAGCACACCCTGTGCCGCGGCCGCCGGCGCGAAGAGGGCCCCGAGCAGGAACGCCCGGGCCCCGCGAATCCGCGGTGGTCGAACGAGCTTGGGCTGTCGTCGGGTCGGCACCCTGGAGATGATGCCGACCTCGCTCGATGAACTCCCGCGTCATCCTCCATTGCGACATGGACGCCTTCTACGCGGCGATCGAGCAGCGCGATCGGCCGGAGCTGCGCGGATTGCCGGTGGTCGTCGGTGGACTCGGACCTCGCGGGGTGGTGGCGACGGCGAGCTACGAAGCCCGGCGGTACGGCGTGCACTCGGCGATGCCGATGGCGATCGCGCGCCGCAAGTGCCCGAGAGCCGTGATCGTGCCGCCGCGCATGGCCGACTACGTAGCGGTCTCCGAGCAGGTGCGTAAGGTGTTCGATTCCATCACGCCGCTGGTCGAGCCGCTCAGTCTGGATGAGGCCTTTCTCGACGTCTCCGGCTCCGCGCTGGAACTTGGCGACGGCACGGCGATCGCGTGCCGGATCCAGACGGAAGTGGAGGCGCGCACGCAACTGACCATCTCGATCGGCGTCGCGACCTCGAAGTTCGTCGCGAAGGTCGCATCCGATCTGCGCAAGCCGCGCGGACTCGTCGTCGTGCCGCCGGGAACGGAAGCCGAGTTCCTGGCACCGTTGCCGCTTCATCGACTCTTCGGCGCCGGCAAGGTCACGCTCGCGAAGTGGGAGCGGGCGGGGCTGTCGACGATCGCCGATCTGCTCAGCGCCGACCGAGCGCTTCTCGATGCCGGGGTCGGCCGTGAGTCCGCCGAGCATTTCCTGGCGCTCGCGCGCGGCATCGATCCGCGCGCCGTCGTTCCCGATCGCGATCCGAAGTCGATTGGTCGTGAGACGACCTTTGACGAGGACATCGACGATCCCCGAACTCTCGACCGCGTGCTCGCCGGTCTCGCCGACGACGTCGGTCGGCGTCTTCGCGCGGCCGGACGCAGCGCGCAGGTCATTCGAGTGAAATTGCGCTACCCACCGTTCGAAACGCACTCGGCGCAACATCGAATGCGCGCGGCGACCGACGACGATCTCACGATCCTTCATACGGCGCGCGCTCTGCTCGAGCAGGCTCGCGACCACCACCGTCCTCTGCGACTCCTCGGCGTGACCGGTGCGGACCTCGTGCCCACGGCGGATCGGCCGCGCCAGCTCGATCTATTCGAAGCGACGCCGCGCAGCCGGCAACAGCAGCGCGAACTCAGCTCCGCCGTCGATCGTCTGCGCGAGCGCTTCGGCGACGCCATCGTGCGACGCGGCAGTGCGATCGAGCCTAGCCCGGACTAGTCGTGAACGTCTGCTGCGATCGCCGCAAGTCGCGCCCAGCGGCGTCGCTCCGTCGACTCCTCCCTGGCAGCGTAGCTACAGCTACGCTTCGGTCGTCGCCCGCCGCAGCTCCTTGCCGGGCATCGACCTGCGGCGATCTCGCGACGACGTTCACGACTAGCTCGGGCTAGCCCGGACTCCTCGTGAACGTCTGCTGCGAT
>JBFXDD010000040.1:0-38142 GCA_050181465.1 Planctomycetota bacterium | reverse complement strand
TCGGTGACCTTCATCAACACCGACCCCCGGTCGCCGCGCTTCAACACGGTGATCTCCGAGGCCCGCGTGCCGGATGGGCCGACGAAGCTCGCGTGGCAGCCTGACGGTGAGGCGGTTCTGGCGCTGAGCCAGGGCTCCAACTCGCTGACCATCATCGGCGGCGGTGACTTCAAGGTCCGCAACACGGTGACTGGTGGTCTCAATGCGCCGCTCGACCTCGCGGTCACCTCGCGCTTCGTGATCTCCGGCAACCTGTCCTCGGTCTACTACGCCTACATCCTCAACGAGAACGGCAGCGTGGTGGTCTATGAGTCGGGGCCGAACGGTGTGAACGGCATCGGCTTCGACGACATGATCGGTTCGGTGGATCCGATCTTCCGTCGGGCGACGCGTATCCGGCTCGACTACACGAGCAATCTGTCGGGCGTCTATATCACGCACGTCGACGAGGCGGGCGTGGGGGTGGTCTCGAGAATGGAACTCACCGCGACGCCGCGCGGCATCCTGCCGACGCAGCAGAACGTGGGCGGCTTCATTCTGCCGCCGACCTTCCGTCAGAAGGTCTGGTCGGTGACCCAGCGCTTCGGCGGCTCGGATCCCGCGGTGCCGGGCAACCAGCGTTTGTCGGGCAACTCGCCGATCGACGTCACGACGGATGAGATGTTCAACAACGCGGGCTTGGCGTCGCAGACCACGACCTTCGCCGGCAACCTGAGTCAGTCGATCATCCAGCACTCGGCGAAGAGCGCGCTGTTCGTCAACGCGAACGGACAGGCGGTCCTTCCCTATGTCCCGCGCTACCTCTTCGTTGCGCTGGGCGACGTCGCCGCGATCGACATCTTCGACTTGGCGACCCGCACCCGCGTGCGCACCCTGAGCGTTCCGGGCGTGCGATCGCTGACTGGGTACTTCAAGCAGTGAGGTCGAGCCCGGGCTAGTCCGGGCTAGCCCGAACTATTCGTGAACGTCTACTGCGATCGCCACAAGTCGCGCCCAGCGGCGTCGCTCCGTCGGCTCCTCCCTGGCAGCGTAGCTACAGCTACGCTTCGGTCGTCGACCAACGCAGCTCCTTGCCGGGCATCGACCTGTGTCGATCTCGCGACGACGTTCACGAATAGTCCGGGCTAGGCGCGCCTGCGCCGAACCGAGACGCCCGTCCGTCGGGCGATTCTGCGGCGAGCCATGGCTCGCCGCGCTCATTTCGGCATGATGCCTGCCATGCCCGAAGCCGGGATGGTGCGATCGATGTTCGCTCGTGTAGCCGACCGCTACGACCGAGCGAATCGAGTGTTGTCGCTCGGCATCGACATCACCTGGCGAAGAGCGGCGATCAAGGTGGCTGCGCTGAAGCCTGGCGAGCGAGTGCTGGATGTTTGCTGCGGGACCGGCGACCTCGCGCTCGCGCTGGCGGGGGCGGGTGCCGACGTCACGGGCACGGACTTCTGCGCCCCGATGCTCTCGCACGCGCTGCGCAAGTCCAAGTCCAGTCCGCTGCCTTGGCTGGCTGCCGACACCATGTCGTTGCCGTTCCCGGATGCGAGCTTCGATCTGGCGACGGTCGCCTTCGGCATTCGCAACGTCGCCGACCCGGTGTTGGGAATGCGAGAGATGGCTCGCGTCGTGCGCCCCGGAGGCCGCGTCGTGGTCTTGGAGTTCTGCAAGCCGAAGATGCCGATCGTCCGCAGTGCCTACCTCTTCTATTTCCGTCGCATCCTGCCAACGCTCGGCCGCTGGGTCTCGAAGGATCGCGACGGTGCCTACGACTACCTGCCGGCGTCGGTGATGGCCTTTCCCGAGCGTGCTGAGTTCCTCGCTCTCATGACGCGAGCTGGTCTGTCTGCGCCCTCTGCCCGATACCTGAGCTGTGGCATCGCCGCCGTCTACCGCGCCGAGCGCATCTGAACCGGCCGAGGCACGGCCCGAGTATCTCTGGTGGTCTAGAGAGCCTGCGGTCGCGTTGTTGTCGGTTGTGCCGCTGTGGCTGGTCTACGAGGGACTGCGCTTCGAACTCGCGCCCGAGGAGCGCAATGGCGCGGAGGCGCTCGTCACCGACGGGCTTCTCCTGCTCGGGCCCCACGCCCACCTCATCCTGCGACTCGTGCTGCTCTCGCTCGTGATCGTCAGTGCGATCGTCGTGGCACGGCAGCGCCTGCCGTGGTTGCGGATCGCCGTTGTGAGTGCGCTCGAGGGGATCGTCTACGGCTTCTTGCTCGGCCCGCTGACGCAGGTGCTCACGATGCACGTGCTCGAGTCCGGCGCCTTGTGCCTCAGCGCCCTTCCAGGCGTCGCGATCGGCCAACTCGACGCCGTCGAGCTGGTCGGTTCGATCGGCGCCGGGCTGTTCGAGGAGGCGGTGTTCCGGCTCTTGCTGGTTTCCGGCCTCGCGCTCGCCCTGACGAGGACCGCACATGCCTTCGGGCTGCCGCGAGCGCTGGGAGTCGTCGCCTCGGTCGTGATCGCGGCCTTGGCGTTCTCGTGGTTCCACCATGTCGGTCCCGGCGGCGAACCGTTCCGGATGCCGGTGTTCGTGTTTCGGTTGGTCGCGGGCATCCTGCTGGGCTTCGTGTTCGCCTTGCGCGGCTTCGCAGTGGTGGTCTACATGCACGCCGCTTACGACGTGCACTACTACCTACTCCATGATTGACCCAACGCTCGCCGCTGGACGAACCTTCGTCGTCGGCATGACCGGCGGGTCCGGAGCCGCCTACGGTTTGCGCCTGCTCGAAGTGCTGCTGTCCGCCGGCGCCAAGGTCATGCTGGCGGCGAGCTCCGCGGCGCGGCGGGTGCTTGCCTTCGAAGAAGGGATGACGATCGACACCGCCGACGATGCACTGCTTCGACTCGTGCGCGACGACCTGCGCGAGCGGCTGACGGTCTATCGGCAGGTCGCGGTCGAGTCGTCACCCGCGAGTGGGAGTGCGGCGATCGACGGTATGGTCATCTGCCCGTGTTCGATGGGCACTCTGGCGCGTGTCGCACACGGCCTGAGCACGAATCTGATCGAGCGCGCGGCCGATGTCGCGCTCAAGGAACGTCGTCGCCTCATCGTCGTGCCGCGCGAGACCCCGCTCTCGCTCGTGCACCTGCGCAACATGACTGCACTCGCAGAGGCCGGCGGAATCGTGCTGCCGGCCATGCCGGGCTTCTACCATCGTCCGCGCACGGTCGCCGACATGGTCGACTTCGTCGTCGCGCGCATACTGGATCACCTCGGTGTGAAATGCGAACTCGTGCCACGCTGGGAGACACCTTCGGGAAGCGGCTCCATGCCGTGGGACGAGGGCGAGGAATGAACGAGTCGTCGATGTCGAGCGGAGTGCGGTCGAGCGCGCCGACGATCGCCGACTGGCTCCGGTTGGTGAAGTTCTCGCACACGATTTTCGCGCTGCCCTTCGGGCTCATCGCGCTGTTCGTTGCCGCCGACGGCTTGCCGAGTCTGCGCGTCCTCGGGCTGATGCTCGCGGCGATGGTCGCCGCGCGCACGGCGGCGATGGCTTACAACCGCTACGCCGACCGCGTTCTCGATGCGCAGAACCCGCGTACCAGTGGCCGCGAGATCCCGAGTGGGAAGTTGCGCGCTCGCACTGTGTTGTTCGTCGCCCTCGCCGCGGGCGCCGTCTTCATTGCCGTCAGTTTCCTCCTGAATCGTGCCTGCGGCTGGCTGTCGATCCCGGTTCTGGGATTTCTCCTCGGCTACAGCCACGCGAAGCGATTCACCGCCCTGTGCCATCTCTGGCTCGGGATCGCACTCGGCCTCGCTTGTCCCGCGGCATGGCTGGCGGTCCGCGGCGCGCTCGATTCCTCGCTCCTCGTTCCCGGCGTGCTCGGCGCTGCAGTCGCGGTCTGGGTACTCGGCTTCGACCTGATCTACGCCTGCCAGGACATCGACTTCGATCGACGAAGCGGGCTTCATTCGCTCCCGAGCAAGCTCGGAGCGCGCCGTGCGCTCTGGCTTGCGCGCTTTGCGCACGTGCTGGCGATCGCGGGCTTCGTGGGCTTCGGTGTGCTGGCCGGATTGGGCATCGTCTGGCACCTCGGGGTCACTGCCGCCGCCGTCCTGTTGTTCTTCGAACACAAGGTGGTCTCGGCCGACGACCTCTCGCGCGTGGACCTTGCCTTCTTCCGCTTGAACGGTGCGGTAGGGGTCGCGATGCTCGCCGTCGCCGCGATCGATCTAGCGATCGCCTGAACCATGGCCGCGCCGCATCCCGAGAAGGAACTCGAACGGCTCCAGAAGTCGCTGTCCGACGGACTGCCGAGTGTCGCGGTCCTGACCGGTCCTGCGGCCTTCTTTCGCAACGAGGCGATCGAGGCGCTCATCGCGCGTGTTCCACCGGCCGCCGATCTCCGTCGCATCGACGGCAGCCAGGACAGCGATGGTCGGGAACTCGACGACCTGCGCGGCGCCACGCTGTTCGGAAGCGGCACCTACCTCGTGGTGCGCCGCGGCGAGGCATGGTTGGCGGAGCATGGTGCTCGCTTGGTCGACATCGTGCCGCAGATCAGCAAGGGTTGCGGGTTGATCGTCGAGGTCGCCAAGCTGGACGGTCGCACCAAGCTCACGAAGACGATCACCGCGAGCGGTACGGTCTTCGAGTTCCGAGACCTGTATGCGGAACCCTTCGATCGATCGCGTTCGCCGCTCGAAGCCGAGCTCGTCGGCTGGGTGGCGATGCGCGCGCGCAAGCTGGGCATGAAGCTGACCGCGGAAGCCGCCTACCTGTTGGTCTCCTGCGTGGGCAAGGAGCCGGCGGAACTCCACGCCGAGCTGAGTCGCCTGGCTCTGGAGTTGAGCGGCAAGGCGAGCCTCGGTCCGGACGCATTGCGCGGCAAGCTCACGATCGGCTTCGAGTCCACCCCCTTCGAGTTTGCCGATGCGGTGCTCGCGAAGGATCGCAAGCGCGCCCTCCGTTCGCTGGAGGCGATGTTCGCGCGCGGCGTGCGCGGCCGCGACGGCGCGTCGATGGATTCCGGTGGTGTGTTCCCTTTCACGGTGAGTTGGCTGTGGACTGCGATGTCCAACGCACATGCCGGCTGCGCGCTCGTCGACGAAGGAGTCCGACTCGACGACGTCGCCGCGCGCGTCGGAGTTCGCACCTTTGCCGATCGCTATCGCGCGCAGGTCGCCGCGAATCGTGAAACCTCGCTGCGTCGCGGATTGCTGCTGCTGCTCGAAGCACAGCGTGAGCTGCGCAGCACGGGCGAAGACCCGCGGGCGATCCTCGAGCGTTTCGTCGCGCGGCACCTCGGCGAGGGGGGGCGTTGATTCGCGAACTGCCGCCGATCGTCGTGAACCAGATCGCCGCAGGCGAGGTGATCGAGCGACCCTTCTCGGTCGTGAAGGAACTGATCGAGAACAGTCTCGATGCCGGTGCGACGCGCGTCCGAGTCGAATTGGAGGCAGGCGGCATCGGTCTGATCCGCGTGATCGATGACGGGATGGGCTTCACTCCGGGTGATCTCGTCCTGGCCTTCCGAAGCCATGCGACCAGCAAGCTCGCCGAACTCGCCGATCTCGAACGAATCGCGAGCTACGGCTTTCGCGGCGAAGCCCTCGCGTCGATCGGTTCGGTTGCGCGCGCGGCGATCCGCTCCCGGCGACACGATGCGGAGAGCGGTCACGCGATCACCTGCGAAGGTGGTACCCAAAGTGAAGTGCAGCCGTTCGGTTGCCCGCCGGGGACGGTCGTCGAAGCACGCGATCTGTTCTTCAACACGCCGGCTCGGCGACGATTCCTGCGCACGCCGGATGCTGAGCGCGCGCGCATCGAAGAACTACTCGTTCGGCTCGCGCTGGCGCGTCTCGACGTCGACTTCACGCTGGTCGCCGACGGTCGCGAGCGCGTGCGTTTCACCGCCGGTGAGTCCCTGCGCGATCGGGTGACGATCGGCTTCGGTGACAAGGTGTCGCGACACTTGGTCGACGTCACGGTCGTGCACGACGACTACCGCGTCGAGGGCCTGATCGGGACGCCCGACGCCGCGCGGCGAGACCAGACCCTGGGTCTCTTGTGGGTGAACGGTCGCCTGGTCCGCGATCGCAGCGCCGCCGCCGCGATTCGACAGGCACAGAAGGCCTACCTGATGCCCGGGATGCATCCGGTGCACTTCCTGTTTCTCGCGCTGCCGCCGCACGAGGTCGACGTGAACGTGCATCCGACCAAGGCGGAAGTGCGTTTCCTGGGCAGTCGCCGCGTCGGCAGCATCCTGCACGAAGCTTCGACGCACGGGGTCCTCGGACACGGTCGAGGCATCGAGGTCGAAGGTGCCCTGCGGGTGGCCGCCGACAAGCCCGCCGCGACGACCGGCTTCCCCGACCTACCTAGAGGTCTGTTCGGCGAGGCCGCTGCCCCTAGTTCCTGGGTGGGTGGCCTCGAAGTGCGCGAGGCGGGACGTCGCGACGAGCTTGCGGCTGAGGGCAGCGCGCGAGGCCTCGCCGACCCGACGGGAGCTGCGGAACGGCCGCCCGCCGTCGCTGCCGCCGCCGCCGATCGGCTGAACCCCTTCGCGGGTAGCGACCCGCGACGCTTCGTACAGATCCTCGACCTCTACCTCGTCTTCGAGGGTCGCGACGGCCTGATCGTCGTCGATCAGCACGCACTTCACGAACGGGTGCTCTACGAGCGATTGTTGCGCGCCCACGACGCCCGCGGCGAGGTGGCGATTCAACGATTGTTGGTGCCCGAGGTGGTGGAGCTGACTCCCAGCGACAAGGTGTGGGTCCTCGAGCAACGCGAGGCCCTGGCGGCAGAGGGCTTCTTGGTCGACGACTTCGGCGGCCGGGCGGTCGCCGTCTTCGGGATCCCGGCGGTGCTCGCGCGGGCGGTGCCCCGTCGGCTCCTGCTCGACTTGCTGGGTGGCGATCGCGAGGGCGACCTGCGGCCGCGCGCGCGCGCGGCGGTCGTCGAGCGATTCCATTCGATGGCGTGCCGCGCCGCGGTCATGGCCGGGGACCGACTCGGTGACGATGAGATCGAAGCCTTGCTGCGAGAGGCGGCCACGCTGGACCACCCGCACAACTGCCCGCACGGGCGGCCGACGGTCCTGCAGTTCTCGGCAGCGGAGCTTGAACGCTTCTTCCGCCGGCGAGGCGGGCCGTCGTCGTGTTGAATCCGCAGTGCTGACACCGGACCACCGCGACGCGCTCGCGTCGCGAATCGGTCGCGGGACACAGACTCGGAACACAGCCGCGCGTCCCGGTCGCGGAACTCAGTTGCGGTAGGTGATGCGACCGCGGGTCAGGTCGTAGGGCGACACTTCGATCGTCACGGTGTCGCCGGGCAGGATGCGGATGAAGTGCTTGCGCATCTTGCCCGAGACGTGAGCGAGCACGATGTGGCCGCTGTCGAGTTGCACGCGGAACCGCGCGCCCGACAGCGCTTCGACAACCTTGCCAGACAGAGTGATGGCTTCTTCTTTCGCCAAACCGTTCCTCCGGGGGACGGCTCGCGCGCGGAAATCCCGCGTGCGGGGCGGGGATGGTCGCACTTCGGCGACCGGAACGCAAGCGTCGCGCGAATCACTTTGCGCGGCGGACGTCGGTCGCGGTGATGCGCTCGGGGTCCAGGTCGATTGCGCGGATCGCGATCCGGGCGTGCAGCGTTTGGTCGTCGTAGAGCAGCACCTCACGCGGCAGGACCACGCCGTCCTGTTCCGTGAGGTCGCGGAGGTAGACCCGCTCGCGACGTCCTTTCGGCTTGCCCTCGGCGTCGAGCACGCGGCTCTCGATCATCAGCAGCCGAGAACTCGCCTTGTCGACGACCACCTTGAGCTGGACCGGTGCGCTCGTGCGGCCGTCCTCGGTCGAGAACTGTAGAGGGAAGTCTTCGAACCGACCTTCGACCGCGAGTGCGTCGATCCGCTTGTCGCGAGCGAGCGGGAACTGCGTCGGCGTCGGCGGCGAGGCGCTTTGCAACTGCACGAGCACGGCGGCGGGGTCGAGCAGTCGCAGCAATTGGCTCGCCAGCGCGAGACGTTGTCGAACGGTCGCCGCCGCCTCTCGGTAGTCCTTGCCTTCCAGCTTGATGACCTTCGTGCCGACGAGGCTCCATGCGCCGCTCTCGTCGTGGCCCTGCTCCAGGGTCTCGCCCGGCTCGTCGACACGATACTTCAGCAAGTTTGGCGCGAGGAAGGTCACCGCGAGGTCGAACTCCGCGCTGCTCTGGTCGGCGCGCGTCGGCGTGAATCGCAGCATCGCCTTGTAGCGGTCGATCCCATCCGCACGTGGGCGCGCCCAGTGCGCGGCGCGAACCTTCTCGATCAGTGCGGCGAGCTCCTCGCGGTTCGCCGTCGCGACACCGGTCGGGGCCGCGGGCGGCGGATTCTCGTCCTGCGCCCTCAGGCTGCCGACGGTCCAAGACAGCGAGATCATCAAGGTCAGCGACCACTCGGCTCGACGGCAGAACGGAGTTTGGCGGCCAGCGTGGTGCAGTGCTCGGCGTGAAGGCATCGCGCGGCACCATAACCGATCGCCACCCCGCGGAGTCGCCGTCGAGCTTCGGTTCCGCGCTGGAGCCGATCCGCTGCATCGCGCATTCTCTGCGCCATGGCTGCCGCCTCATTCGCTGGCTTCGAGCGGACCGAACTGCACGGGGTGCCGGTCCTGTACGACTGCGATCCTCGCCCAAAGACTCTGCGTGTGCTCCTGCTCGCTCGGCGACCGCTGGACAGCGCAAAGTCGGTCGCGGCACGGTCCCTCTTGCCGTCGCTCCTCCTGCACGGCACACGCCGACATCCACAGCGGCCGAAGATCGCGCGCCGCATGGAAGAGCTGTACGGCGCCGTGGCGGTGCCGTCGATCGGCAAGTCGGGCGACGATCAGGTGTTTCGAGCCTGCCTCGACTCCGTGGCCGGCCGCTTTCTGCCCGGCCGTCCCAAGCAGGTCGAAGATGGCTGCGCGTTCCTGGCCGAGCTCTGCTTCGAGCCGGCACTCGACGGTGACGGCTTTCCGGCGGCGATCTTCGAGCGCGAGCGTCGACAAGCACTCGACCAGGTGCGCACGCGCATCGACGACCGCGGCGCCTACGCTCGCGAAGAGGCGGTCGCGCGCGCGTGCTACGGCGAACCGATGGCGATCTACGACTTCGGCAGCGAGTCGGCCCTGGCAGGTCTCGATCGGACGGCCCCCGAGCGTGCTCGTGCCGACATCCTCGAGCGCGGTTCGCTGTGCGTCGTGGCCAGTGGTGCCTTCGAGGTCGAGGAGCTCCTGGCAGGCGTCGATCGCCTGCTGCAACAACTGCCGACGCGGCGACCTGCGGAGTCCCATCGCACGATGCATCCAAGGCCCCGCTCGGCTCGACGCGAGATCGAGCGGGTCGACTTGCAGCAGACCAAGTTGGTCGTTCTCGCGCGCTTTCCGCGGGCCGACTTGCCGGAACTCTGGGTCGGTCGACGGCTCTTTCTCGCGATGCTCGGCGGCGGGCCGCAGTCGCGACTGTTCAAGGAGGTCCGTGAGAAGCGCAGCCTCGCCTACTACGCCAGCGCGGGCGCCGAGCGGCACAAAGGGCTGATCGTGGTTCAGGTCGGCTGCGACGAGGCCAAGCTCGGCGCCGTGGAGGAGGAGATCGAGCGACAGTTCGGACAGCTCGCGCGCGGCGAATTCGACGACCGCGAGCTGGAGGTCGCGCGCGCGCAGATCCTGCACGGTCTCGACACGATCGAAGACTCGCCGGCGACGCGCTGCTCCTTCGTGGCGGAGCAGTGGGCGTTGGGCGTCGATTGGACGGTCGAGCGGCTCCGCGCGGCCTATCGCGCCGCAGACCGCGAACTGGTCGTGAACGCGGCGGCGGGCATTTGGCACGACTACACCTTCGTGTTGGCGCCGACCGGCTCTCCGACCGCGGTGATGGGAGGAGCACACGCATGAACGACGCGAGATTTCGGCGCGAGCGCGACCAAGTGGTCGGTGAAGAGGTCTGGACGGCGGTCGCGCGCAACGGTGTGGAACTGCGCGTGCTACCGACCGATCGGTTTCGCGAGGCGTGTGCCGTCGTGACCTTCGGTTACGGCAGTACCGACCTCGGCTTCGAGTCCGCTCTGGGGCGTTGGCACCACAGCCCGGAGGGTGTGGCGCACTTCCTCGAACACGAGCTGTTCGAGGACGAGGACCTCCACGTCTTCGAGCGCTTCGGTTCTCGCGGCGCGCGCGTGAATGCGTACACCAGCTTCGCGCGCACTACCTACTACTTCCAATGCACTTCCCAGTTCGGCGCCAACTTCGACGACCTGCTGCGGCTGTGTGCCCGCGTGCACCTCAGCGAGGCTCGCGTCGAGAAGGAGCGCGGCATCATCGCGCAGGAACTGCGGATGTATGAGGACGGCCCGGAATATCGCGGCTTCTTCGGACTGTTGGGGGCGATGTACCGTGAGCATCCGATCCGTCATCCCGTGGGGGGGACGGTCGAGTCGATCGCGCGCATCGATGTCGCCGAATTGGACGCGTGCTTTCGGGCCTTCTATCGCGCCGGCAATGCCGGCGTCGCGGTTGCCGGTCCGGTGCAGCCCGGTGAAGTTCTCGCGGCTCTCGATGCTTGGGAGCTTCCGACCGGCGCCGCTCCGTCTCGCCACGTCCCGGCGGATCTCGGGCCACCGGTCATACCTCACGTCGAAGTGGCGATGAGTGCGGCTCGGCCGCGACTCCTGCTCGGATACAAGGACGCGAGTCTGCTCGATGACGTCGAGGCGCGCGCCATGCGCGAACTCGCGACCAGGGTGTTGTTCGATCGTCTGCTCGGTGCCACCAGCGACATTCGCGAGGACTTGCAGCGCAGAGGGGTGCTCGACGATTCGCTCTCGATGAGCTACCTCAGTGAGCGCAACTTCGGCGTCGCCGTCATCGCCTGTGAGACCGATGATCCGGTCGGCACCGAAGCGGCGATTCGCGGGGTGCTCGAGACTCCGGTCGAGTTCGACGACGGCGACCTCGAACGTATCCGCCGCAAGCACCTCGGCGCCTTCGTGCGTTCCCTCGACTCGGTGCAGTCGATGGCGTTCACGCTCGCCGAAGAAGCCCTGGAGCACACCGAACCCTTCCGAGCAGTACCGCGGATGACGGCGCTCGATCGCGCCGATGTCATGGCTCGGCAGCGCGAGTTGTTCCACACCGAGCTGTCGGCCACTGCGGTCGTTCGCGAACCGAAGTCATGACCGCGACGCCGCCCGACGGATTGCGCGAACTCCTCGCCTTTGCCGAGGAACTCGCCGATGCCGCGCGAGGGATCGCACGATCCCACTTTCGTTCGCACCTGGGTTTCGATGCGAAGTCGGATCGAACGCCGGTGACGCTCGCCGACCGGGCGATCGAGCGGACGTGGCGCGAAGCGATCGCGTCCCGTTATCCCTCGCATTCGATCCTCGGGGAGGAGGAGAGTTCCGCCGCGGACTTCGATGTCGCTGCACGCGCGGAATGGACCTGGGTGCTCGACCCGATCGACGGCACCAAGTCGTTCGCTACCGGCAACCCGATGTTCGGTTGTCTGATCGGTCTGCGGCATCGCGGCCGGAACGTGCTCGGCGTCCTCGACGCTCCGGCACTCGGCGAGCGTTATCGTGCGGCGGTCGGCCTCGGTGCCTGGCACGACGAGGAGCCGATCGCGGTGCGGCCGCCGCGCTCACTGAGTGATGCCGTCGCGTATTGCACGACCGCGGCGGCGATGTTCGAGGACGCGGGTTGGCAGGAATTGCAGCAACGCATCGGATTCACTCAGTACGGCGCGGATTGCCTGGCCTACGCGTTTCTCGCCTCCGGTCATGTGGACCTGATCGTCGATCGTGACTTGCGACCGTGGGACTGGTGTGCGCTCGCCGCTCTCGTGACGGCGGCGGGCGGGGCGATCACGGACTGGGCCGGTGCTCCCTTGGACCTCCATGCGCGCGGTGACGTGGTCGCCGCCAGTTCGGCGCAGTTGGCCGACGCGGCGCGGGGCGTTCTCTGCAAGCGGCGCGGCTTCGGACACGCGTAACGACTGCTGAGTGCCTGTCGGCGACGTCACCAGAGTGCGACGATCCCCGTCGCCACCACCGCCAACAGCGGTGCCACCGCCGTCCGGGCGACGCCGAGATGCAGCAGGATGTGCGTGAGGTGGCGGCGGTCGGCCTTCCACGGCGCGATCCCGAGCAGGAGACGCACGCTGACCACCTGTGCGAAGTCGAGCAATGGGATGGCGACGGACACCAACGCCGACCACGCGGCCGTCGTGCTGCGCGGCAGTTCCGCGGCCAGGGTCGGCACGAGTTGCGTCGCAACCGCGGCGCCGAGCGCGTAGGCACCGGCGTCACCGAGAAAGAGCACGGGTCGCGGCCAGTTCCACGGCAGGAAACCGAGCCACGCCGCGGCGAGCGAGCACGCGATCGCGTGATCGGACCGCAGGCCCAAGGCGCTCAGCGCGACCACACCGAGCAGCGTGCTCACGCCGTCGAGGTTGTCGAGGAAGTTGAACGCGTTGACCAACACGAAGACCAGGACTGCGAGCAGGAGGCCGAGGCCGATGCCCGGAGCGCTCGGGAGCGCGCAGACGACGAGCGCCGCCACACTGGCGTGACCGATCGCCTTGCCCTGCCACGGCGACCCGTCGCGACCCTTGTGCTTTCGCACGTCGTCGAGCAGCCCGATGGCGCCGGCAGCGGCCACCGCGGTCGCCGCGAGGTGATGTCCGTGCAGCCCCAGCACCACGACGGCCGCGAGCGCCGGGAGCGCACCGAGCATCGGGGTGGGACGCCTGTGGTTCTTTCGCGTCGGGCCGGGATGGTCTTCCGGCAACACACCCCACAACCGCCGGTGCATGATCAAGAGGCCGCCGGCCAAGGCGAGGACCGTGATTCCGGTCAGGAGGGCCTCGAGCGTCATCGAGGGTCTTGGTCCAGATAGAGCTGCTGGCGTCGGATGAACTCGAGCACGCGCGGCGACAGCCCCTCGGGAGTCCGACCCGCCGCGAGTGCCGCGCGAATGGCGGTCGAACTCGTGGCATCCGCGTCGATGGGCAGCAGGTTCTCGAGAATGGCCTCCTTGTGCCGTCGTCGGATGGCAAGTCGATCGAGCGTGCGAGCGTCGATGGCTTGCCCGACCCGCGGGCACACGACGAGGGTGGCGATCTCGAGCAGCGAATGCACTTCTTTCCAGCGATCGAGCTGCGGCAGCACGTCCGCACCGCACAGGATCCACAACGGCGGGTCGATGCCGATCTCGCTCCGGAGCGCGAGCACGGTGTCGATCGTGTAGGAGGGTGAACCCCGTTCGATCTCCAAGGTGCTGATCTCGACGCGCGGGATCTCGGCGAAGGCGAGTCGGCACAGCGCCGTTCGTTGTTCGGCCGTCGCGACGGTCGTGCGCTCCTTGAGCGGATTCTGCGCGCAGGGCATCACGACGAAGCGCTCGGGGCGCAACCGCTCGGCGGCGGCTCTCGCCATGCGCAGGTGCGCAGCGTGCGGCGGATCGAAGCTGCCGCCGAAGAGACAGAGGCCGTGGCTCAAGAGCCGCAAGCCTCCGGGTCGCGAAGGTGCGCCCTCACGGCATCCACGAAGCCGTCGCCGAGCGGAATCGCGTGCTCGGCGCCGCTGGCCATGTCCTTCAGCTTGGCGCTGCCGTTCTGGAGTTCGTCCTTGCCGATGACGATCACCACGCGCGCGAGCCGCTTGTCGGCGGCGCGCAGTTGGGCCTTGAGCGAGCGCAACTCGTGGTCGACGTCGGCGGCGATGCCGCCGCGGCGGAGTCGATCGCACAACACGAAGGTGTCGAGTCGCTCGTCGTCGCCCACGGCGGCGACGAACACCGGCAGCGCGATCTCGCGGGACGTCACGCCGGCGTTGCTCTGCTTCTGCAGCGCGAGCAGGGTGGGGGTCACGCCGATCGCGAACCCGGTCGCTCCGACGTCCATCCCGCCGAGGTCCGGCACCAGCGAATCGTAGCGCCCTCCGCCGCAGATCGCGCTCCGCGCGCCGAGATCGCTGCACTGCACTTCGTAGACGGTGTGCGTGTAGTAGTCGAAGCCGCGCACGATCGAAGGATCGATGACGTAGTCGATCCCGATTGCCCGCAGCGCCGCCAAGGTGCGATCGAAACGATCTCGGCTGTCGCCGCGCAGGTGGTCGAGGAACTTCGGCGCAGCGGCATTGCTCGGTTGGCACTGCGGCACCTTGCAGTCGAGCATGCGAAAGACGTTGCGCGCGAAGCGGGCGTGACAATCGCTGCACCGGCTCGGCAGGAGCGGTTCCATGTAGGCGCGCAAGACCGCGCGGAAGGTCTCGCGGTCGTCGCGATCGCCGATGCTGTTGATGTGCAGCGCGTAGTTGCGCAGTCCCATCGCCGCAAAGCTGCGCATGGCCAAGCCGGCGACTTCGGCGTCGAGGATCGGGCTCTGCGAACCGAGCGCTTCGACCCCGCATTGATAGAACTGTCGCTGCCGTCCCGCCTGCGGCCGTTCGAAGCGGAACATCGGGCCGACGTAGTAGAACTTCTGGAAGGGGCGAACCTTGTCGAGGTTGGCCTGGAGGTAGGCGCGCACGACCGGTGCGGTGCCCTCCGGCCGGAAGGTGACGCTGGTGTCGCCCCGGGTGCAGGTGAACATCTCCTTCTCGACGACGTCGGTGACCTCGCCCAGCGACCGCACGAACAGGCTGGTGTCCTCCAGCATGGGGGTCCGGATCTCCCGGAAGTCCGCGGCGGCCACGGTTCGCTGGAAGGCCGACAGGACGTGGTCGTAGGCGGCGATTTGCGCGGGGAAGAGGTCTTCGGTCCCGCGGGCGGCCTGGGCTCGTGTCATCTCCGGGAGGCTACGGCCCGCGCAGGGGCAAACAACGTCGTTGCTTCGGTCGCTTGGCCTGGCTACCCTCCGCCGGTCCCTCGCCGGTCCGTCCCCTGGGATCGGCAGTCTTCAACCCCTCGCACGGTTCGAACCCGACCTCGCATTCCTCATGCGCACGCTCGCACGGATCCTTCCGCTGACCCTTCTCCTTGGCGCCTGCTCCAACTTCACTTGGCAGGGCCAGAACGCGGCCCTCTCCAAGGAAGCCGCCGCGCTGGGGCTCAAGGACGTCGCCACTCTCGAGCGCGAATACCAGAACGAGCGCTCTTGGTCTGAGCTGCGGCGCTCGGTGGATCGTCGCACCAACGCCTTGACCGCCGGCTTCGCCAACATCTGGTCCACCATGGACCGCCACATGTTCGGCGCCACCGCGGGCGACCCGGCGATCGACTATCCGACCGACGACAACTACTTCACCGGCACCTTGTGGGGCGCGGGCTCGGGCCTGAGCACCAACTTGCTGCCGTGGTTGCCGGTGCGCTGAGCGCCGCCGGCGGCTGAGGTCGCGCGGTCGATCGTTCTGCTCTCAACTTCCGCGACGTCGCCTGCTCATCGGGACGTCGCCGGCTGCCCTTACCTACGCGTCGTGCGTCGGTACACCGCGATCGCTCTCGAGCGCGCTTCCGGTTCCGGAAGTTCATAGCGGTAGAGCCCCTCGCGACGCAGCCCACCAGCCAGGTCGACCGGCGGTCGATCCTCGGCGGTGAGCCAGAGCGCGAGCGAGCCGTCCCGCGCCAGCAAGCGCTGTGCGCTGCGCGCGACGATCACCGGATCGCCCACGGCTCGTGCGACCACGAGATCGAAGGCATTCTGCAGTTCGGGTCGTTGCGCGGCGAGTTGGTCCGCATCGGCCCAGATCGCTTCGCAGGTGATCTCGGCGGCGGCGAGGCAGCGCCCGACCGCATCGATCTTCTTGCGCGTTCGATCGCACAGAACCACCGCGGCGCTCGGCCACAGCGTCGCGATCGCCACCCCCGGGAAACCATTGCCGGTGCCGAGATCGAGCGCGCGTCGCGGTGCTTCGAAGAGCGCTGCGCCGATCGCGACCGAGTCCAAGACATGGAGCACCAGCCCGCTGGCCCGGTCGCGCACCGCGGTGAGGTTGATGGCTTCGTTCTCGATGTTGAGCGCATCGAGATAGCGGGATAGCTGCGTCGCCGCGCGCTCCGCGAGTTCCACGCCGAGAGAAGCGGCGTGCGCGATCAGGGCCCGGATCTCTTCGTTCATTCCGGCGCGTTCACGGGAAGGTGTTGAACTCACCGGCCTTCAGTTTGGTCTCGTACTCGCGGAGTTCCGTGCGCACGTCGCCCTGCAAGATGTAGAGGCCGAGGATGTTCGGGAACGCCATGAGCAGAATCATCAGGTCGCCGAACTCGAGGACGTTCGTGGCGCTGACGATCGAACCGAGCACGACGAAGACCACGAACACCAGCTTGAAGATCAGCGAGGAGCCCTGACCGAAGATGCGCGTCCAGCACCGCTCACCGTAGTAGCTCCAAGAAATCATCGTCGAGTAGGCGAACAGGACGACGGCGACGAGCAGCACATACGGGAACCACGTCGACATCCCGAGGAAGTCCACGCTCTGGAATGCCGCGCGCGTCAGTGCCGCGCCCTGGCCACTCTGCACGAGTGCGGCATGCGGGCCGGCAGGGTCGTAGACCCCTGTGATCACGATCACCAGCGCGGTCATCGTGCAGACCACGACCGTGTCGATGAAGGGCTCGAGCAGCGCGACGATGCCTTCGCGCACCGGATAGTCGGTCTTGGCCGCGGAGTGAGCGATCGAAGCCGAGCCGACGCCCGCTTCGTTCGAGAACGCTGCCCGGCGGAATCCCATCACCAGGGCGCCGATCGCGCCGCCGTAGATCGCATCGCCGGAGAAGGCGCCGCGAATCATCGTGCCGACGGCCGCCGGCAGGTGGCTCGCGTTGGCGATCAGCACGATGAGGCAGGCGAGCACGTACAGCCCGCACATCGCCGGCACGATCTTCTCGGCGGTCTGCGCGATGCGGCGGATGCCGCCGATGATCACGATGGCGACGGCCACCGCCATCAGCGCGCCGAAGACCCAGCGGTGTTCCGCGAAGAAGGGGATCTCCTGCTCGACGATCCCGAGCGCCTGATTGACCTGGAAGGAATTGCCGCCGGCCAGCGAGCCGCCGATGCAGAAGAGCGTGAAGATGCCGCTGAGGATCGCGCCGAGGATCCCGAGTGCGGCACCGCGCTTCTTGAGCCCGTCGTACAGGTAGTGCATCGGTCCACCCGACACGCGGCCTTCCGAGTCGATCTTGCGGTAGAGCTGCCCGAGCGTGCATTCGGTGAACTTCAACGACATGCCGAGCAAGCCCGCCACGATCATCCAGATGGTGGCGCCGGGGCCGCCGAGCGACACCGCGATCGCGACACCGGCGATGTTGCCGAGTCCGACGGTCGCCGACAGTGCGGATGCGAGCGCCTGGAAGTGGGTGACCTCGCCGTGGTCGCTCGGATCGTCGTACTTGCCGCGAACGACCGCGATCGCGTGCCCGAACAGTCGCAGATTCGCGAAGCGCCACGCCAGTGTGAAGAACACCGCGCCGATCACGAGCCACACGACGACCATCGGCAGATTGGGCACGACCAGCGCGCCCTGTGGGCCGATCACGGGCTTGCCGGCCTCGTCGAGGACCGGCGGCACGATCGGCACGCCGTTGGCGTCGCGCTCCTTCGCGGTCAGCTTGTGCAGGTTGTAGAACGGCACCTCGGCGAGCGTGGCGAGCCATTCGCCGAAGGTCACGTCCAGTGAGCCGCCGCGCTGGTACCACGCCGGTGTTTCGTTGCTGCCCGCTTGGCTGGTGGGCGGCGAGGTCTCCTGCGCGCGAAGATTCGCGGTGGGCAGTGCCGTCGCGAGGAGAAGGACGAGAGCTACGAAGATTCGCGTCATGCGGACGACCGGCGAGCGAAGACCAGAGCGGGCACCGGGCTGGCGACCGCGAGCGAAAGGGGACAGGTGGGATCGTCGCGCGAGCGCCGGCAGGATCAAGCCACCAGCGGGGCGGAAGAGAAGATCCGGCACGGACTTGCGTCGCGCCGCGATCAGGTCGGCTCAGCGCGCAACCGCGCGAGTGCCTCGGCTGCGGTCGCAGTCGGTGCGAGGTTGTCGATGCCGCGGATGCGGCGGAACCAGGTGATCTGCCTGCGGATCAGCCCGTGCGTGCTCCGACGGATGCGATTGCGGAGTTCTTCCTCGTCCTTGAAGGGTACGTCGAGGTGGCGGAGGCACTCGGCGTAACCGATCGCCAACCTAGCCGTCGATGAGAACCCGATTCGGTCACGGATCGCTCGCGTCTCCTCCAAGAGTCCGGCTTCGAGCATCGCTTTGGTGCGGCGGCGGACACGCTCGTGGAGGTCGTCGCGCGAGCGCTGCACGCACAGCACGCGGGCGTCGTGACGAAAGCCGTCCTGATCGAAGTGGGCGCGCTGTTCACTCGCCGGACGACCGGTGAGCTGGAAGACCTCCAACGCCCTCACGATGCGCTTCTCGTCGTTGCGATGGATGCGAGAGGCGGCAACCGGATCGACTGCGGCGAGCTCCGCGAACAACCCGGCGGGGTCTTGCGCGAAGCGCGCGGCGAGCTGCGCGCGCAACTGCGGATCGGCAGGTGGGGTCGCGACGAGTCCCTTCAGCAGGGCCATCAGGTACAGCGGTGTGCCGCCGACGACCAGCAGCGGTCGTCCGGCGGCGCGCGCCGCAGCGATGAGCGCTTCCGTCATCGCGCACCAGCGCGCGGTGTCGAACTCTTCATTGGGTTCGACGACGTCGATCAAGTGATGCCGCACGCGCGTGCGCTCCTGATGCGAGGGCTTGGCCGTGCCGATCTCCATGTGTCGATACACCGCCATCGAGTCCATGGAGACGATCTCCGCGCCCGCCGCCTCCGCGAGGTCGATCGCGAGCGCGCTCTTTCCCGATGCGGTCGGTCCCGTCAACACCCAAAGGCGCCAGCTCATTTGGCGAGATGGCGTTCGAGCGCTGCCGGCACCCCGTGCGCTGCGAGCAGTTCCTCGCGGAGCGCGCGTGTTTCGGCGAGGCTGGGCGGTGCCGAGCGTACGAGGTCGGCCAGGCGATCCGCGACGCGCGCCCGCGGCGTGACGACCTTCGCGATCACTCGCACCACGTGCATCCCGCGTCGGCTCGCGATCGGTGCGCTCAATCCACCGACATCGAGTGCGCGGACGGCCGCAGCGAACTCGTCACCGAAGATCTGATCGAAGCCCTCGCGCAGAGTCTCGCCGCCGATCGCTTCCAGGCCTACGTCGCTGCCGCGATCCCGCAGCGGCGCGACGCGGGCGAGCACGCGCTGTCGACTCGCTTCGCGTTCCGCTTCGGTCGGTGCGTGCGGTGTGGCGTGGCCGTGGTCGTCGTGGAACGGTATCCACACGTGCTCGGCGCGGACCGCGATGCCGTCCTTGCCGAAGTGCTCGTGGAATGCGCGGGTCATGCCGGCTTCGTCGACGCGACGACGCATGGCCACCAACGCGTGGATCTGCCAGTCGCGCCGCACCTGCGCGGCCCGGATTGCACGCTCTTCGGTGTCGGTGCGGCCGAGGTTGCGCAGATGCCGCGAGTAGCCCTCGAGGGCGGCGCCGAATTGGCCGCGAAGTTGTTCGTCGACGGCGCGGGCGACCGCGCCCTTGTCGATCGCGACCGCGCGTAGTGCCGACGGCAGAGCTGCGGCGTCGAGCGTGTGCCAAGCCCGTTCGAGCAGGCGGTCGAACACGAGGTCTTCGAGGCGAGAGCTGCCGATCGCCGCGCGGAGGTAGGCGCGATAGTCGCTCTCGGTCACCGCCAGGCCGGGGCCCAGATCGAGGAGGACCGAGTCCTGGGCTTCCCCGAGAGGGTCGGTGACGGGCGTCGGCGGGGGCGTCGGCACCGTCGACGGCGCTTGGCAAGTCAGCAGCAGAGTGATGAGGGCGAGCATGGTCGTCGCGGCGGCTTCGTATCCTTCCGCAAAGCGGGGTGGTTGGCTACCCTTCTCGCCCCCCTCTTCCCGCGGTACGGCGCCGCGGACGTCACATCGCTTCGCCATGCAGGCACTGATCTCCGACCTCCACAGCAATCTCGAGGCGCTCGACGCGACCTTGGCCGAGTGCCGGCGGCTCGGCGCGACCCGCATCCTGTGCCTGGGCGACGTGATCGGCTACGGCCCACAACCCCGCGAGGCGCTGCTGAAGGTCATGACGACCTGTGAGTTCTCGCTGCTCGGCAACCACGAACACGGCTGCATGCAATACGCCTCGGACTTCAATCCCAAGGCCCGCGCTGCCATCGACTGGACTCGCGATCAGCTCAACCGGCGTGACTGTCCGCGTGAGGAGAACTTCAAGATGTGGGCCTACCTCGACGCGATGCCGAAGGAGCATCGGGAGGGCCGCGCGCTCTACGTGCACGGCTCGCCGCGCGACCCGGTGAAGGAGTACATCACGCCGAAGGACGTCGACGACAAGGTCAAGCTCGACGGCTGCTTCGCGAAGTTCGGCGATGCCCAGGTGTGTTTCGTCGGCCACAGCCATGTGCCCGGGGTGTATCCCGAGAGCGGCGGCTTCCTGTCGCCGACGGAGCTCGGAGACCAGTGGTCGATCGACAAGGAGCGGTCGATCGTGAACATCGGTTCGGTCGGCCAGCCGCGCGACGGCGATCCGCGCGCCGCCTTCGTCACCTTCGACGGCAAGGTCGTGCGTTTCCATCGCGTCGCCTACGACCATGCGACGACCATGGCCAAGATCCGCGCGATCCCGGCATTGCCCGAGTATCTGGCCGAACGCCTCGCAGTGGGACGTTGAGCATTCCTCTTCGATGACGATCTTCGTTCGAGTTGTCCTCTTCTGGATCGCGGCGATTCTCTCGCCGGCCGTCTCGTTCCTCTCGGCGCAGAGTGGACCGGAGCGCGTCACCAAGGTCTTCGAGCATCGCTTCGGCGGTGCCGAGGGCGGGCCGGGCTTCCTGGTGCAGTTCGACCCGGTGGGGGCCAGCGTGCGGTCGATCACGCTGCTCGACCACGACGCCCCGCGGTCGTCGCGCAACGATCCGCGCGAGCCGTACCAGATCGTCATGCCGGAGTTCGCCGACCCGGCGGACCCCTCGCGCGGCACTTTCACCTGGTTGCAACTGAGCGCCGACGATCCGTCGCAGTTGCCCGGCATCGCGGAAGGCCTCGACCTCTCGAGCTGGGACGTTGCCGAGCGCGAAGGCAATCGCGTTCGTTTCACCCTACGCACGAACCACGGGCTGACCCTCGAGCGCGTCTACGCCTACGACCTCGGTCGTCGCGATCTGCGACTGGAGTTCGCCGTGCTCGCCGACGCGGCGACCACCGCTGCTGCCGGTACGCCGATCCGCGTCGGCCTCGACGGCGTCGCGCTCGCGGCGCCGAGGAGCGAATGGGTGCTCGGCTCGCTGCCCTCGCTCGCGGTCGGCACCAGCACCAGCGCGTCCGCGGGTGAGACCGAGACCTTCTATCACCCGCCCGGCGACGAGGCTCCCCTGGCCGAGCGCGTGCTGTTGGCCGAGAAGCCGACCGACGGCACGATCGGCTACGCCGGCACCGCGAACCGCTTCTTCGGCTGTTTCCTCTACCCGAGCGATGCGGCCGCCGCGGAGTCGCTGCTGCGCGCGCAGGTCGCCTTCCGCGTGCCGAAGCTGCCGCAGGCCGGAGCACCGCGCCACTCGATCCCGCAGGTCCGCTACGACCTCCGTCTGGTGGTGCCGCCCGCGGGTGCGGAAGCCCGAACCGTCTTCCGGCTGTATCTCGGCCCGAAGTCGTCGCGCATCTTCGACGAGAACGAGGAGTACGTCCGGTTCCGGCCGGTGATGAAGCACACGCTCGATCCGATGTGCTTCTGTTCGATTCCGGGGGCTCGGTCGATCGCCACCTTCCTGTTGTGGTTGCTGACCAGCCTTCAGTCCTTCCTCGGCAACTGGGGCGTCGCGATCATCGCGCTGACCTTGATCGTGCGCGGCATCCTCGCGCCGTTGAACTTTCGCATGCAGAAGTCGATGCGTGCCTATGGGCAACGCATGGCGGTGCTCAAGCCCAAACTCGACGCGCTGCAGAAGAAGTACGCCGCCGACCCGCGCCTCTTGCAGCAGCAGATGGTCGCGTTCCAGCGCGAGCACAAGCTGTTCCCGCCGCTCGGCGGCTGTCTGCCGCTGTTCATGACCATCCCGGTGTTCATCGGGTTGTTCACCGCACTTCGCGTCGCCTACGAGTTGCGGCAGCAGCCCTTCGCGCTGTGGATCGACGACCTCAGTCGGCCGGATCAGCTCTTCGCGTTGGGATTGAGTTGGCTACCGCACTTCAACCTGCTTCCGATCGTGATGGTCGGCATGTGGTTGTGGTTGCAGGCCGGAACGCCCTTGCCGACCGATCCGCAGCAGCGCCAGATGATGAAGATCATGCGCTTCATGCCGTTCATCTTCGGCATCACGCTCTACGAGTACGCCTCTGGACTCATGCTCTACATGATCACGTCCAGCGTGTTCGGCCTCGTCGAACAGCGCGTGACCAAGAAGATCCTCGGTCCGATCGATCCGAACGCTGCTGGGATGACGGCAGCGCCGATGATCTGAGGACGTCGCGGTGACTGCCGCACGCAAGCGCGATGCTCGGTGACACGATCTGGGCGGTGGCGAGTCCTCCGGGGCCGGCCGCGCGCGGGATCTTGCGGATCAGTGGTCCCGCGGCGTTTGCCGCGGTCGGCGCCCGGCTGGGTGCGCCGATCGAACGCGAACGCCGAGCCTTCGATGCGGTCATCGACGTGCTCGGCTTCCCGGTCGCAGTGCTCGTCCTCACGATGCCGGGGCCACGTTCCTTCACCGGAGAGGACGTGGTCGAACTGCACCTGCCGGGCTCGCCACTGTTGTTGGAGCTGGTCGGACAGGCCCTGGGTGCAAAGGTGCGGCTCGCCCATCCCGGCGAGTTCAGCCGTCGCGCGTTCGACAACGGCAAGCTCGATCTCGCGAGAGCGGAGGCAATCGCGATGCTGATCGCGGCATCGGGCGCCGACGAACATCGCACCGCTCTCGCGCTCCTGCGCGGGGAACTCGGTGCACGCATCGACCAACTGCGCGCGCGGATACTCGACGCCCGCGCGCTACTCGAAGCTGGTCTCGACTTCGAAGCCAGCGAGACCGGTGCGGTGCCGACCGCGGAGGTCCACGCGATCCTCGCGGCTGCGCAACGGACCCTCGCCGAGTTGCGAGGTCAATTTCAGGTGCGCCAAACGCTCGGCGATGTGCTGGTGTTCGGCTACGCGAATGCGGGGAAGTCGGCCCTCGTGAATGCACTCGCGGGATGCGAACGTGTGCTGGTCGCCGACATTGCTGGTACCACCCGCGACGTTCTCGAAGTCGAATTGGGTGACGGTCTGCGACTGTTGGACACGCCGGGCGAACTCGAAGCCGCGAGCGGCGACGACGCGCGGGCCCTGGCGCTGCGCGACGAACTCAGCAAGGGCGTCGGTGCGACCTTGTTGGTGGTCGATCCGCGAGTTCCACGACTGCCGTCGAGCGATCACCTGCCGCCGCTCTGCGCCATCGTCTCCAGCCACGCGGACTTGGCTCCGCCTGCCGCCGCGGCGATGGCGCTGGCATCGATGCGCGAGATCCCGCTCTTCGCCGTGGACTCGCTCTCGGGTCGCGGCATCGATCGCCTCCTCGCGTGGTTTTCGGGGCGCGCTCGGCCGGGTGGCGGACATGGAGCGAGGATCGCGGGGATCCTCGAACGTGCACAGGCTGCCGTGGTCGGTGCGATCGGACCGCTCTCGTCCGAGCACACGGAACTCGCCGCGCTGGAGCTGGGTGCGGCCATCGAGGCGCTGGGCGAGATCGACGGCAAGGCGGTCGGCGATGCTGTGCTCGACCGAATCTTCGGGAGCTTCTGTCTCGGGAAGTGAGCGAGCCCGGATCGTTCGTGAACGTCGTCGCGAGATCGCCGCAGGTCGATGCCCGGCAAGGAGCTGCGTTCGGCGACGACCGGAGCGTAGCCGTAGCTACGCTGCCAGGGAGGAGCCGACGGATCGACGCCGCCGGTCGCGATCTGCGGCGATCGCAGCAGGCGTTCCCGAATCACCCGGGCGAGCGATAGGCATCCGGCCGCGGTGGATCGGCCCGATTCGTCGGCACCCCCTTGCGCGAATGCCGCGGTTTTGGCGTACTCCCGGTCCTGGTCGTCACCCGGCAGAAGCGGGTCGCGCCGACCGCTGACCCGAAGCGCTCCTAACTCGCAATCGCATCCCGTCATGGGAATCCGTCTGTTCGTAGGGAATCTGAGTTTCGCGGCGACCGAGGATTCGCTTCGCGAACGTTTCGCTGCCGACGACCGCGTCGTCGAAGCTGTCCGGATCATGATGGATCGCGAGACGGGTCGACCCCGGGGCTTCGCGTTCGTCGACATGGCGGATGAAGCGCAAGCTCAGGCCGCCATCGATCAACTCGACGGCTCGGACTTCGAGGGACGCGCCATGCGCGTGAGTCTCGCCACCGAACGGCCCGAGCGTGGGCCGTCGCGTGGTGGACCAGGTGGCGATCGTCCCGAGCGAAGCGGTCCGCCTCGCGAGCGGACGGAACGTCGCGATTCCGATCGACCGCCGCCGCGAAGTCCGGGCGAGTTCCGCGGGCCGCCGCGCAGTGCCGGTGGTGGCGGCGGCGGCGGGGGTGGCGGCGGTGGCGCTGGCCGTCGATTCGACAACGATCGCGGCGGTGCTCGTGGTGGTCGCGATCGTGACGGCGGGGGACGCGGCGGTCGAGATCAGGGACGACGCAGCAGTTGGCGCGACGAAGGGATGCGCGACGAGGGCCGTCGTTCCCGCCGGCCGCGCGACGATGACGACGACGATTGGGAATGAGGTGCGTGGTCAGCGCACGGGCAGCAAGCGCGCCGCGTCGACGACCACGTGACCGGTGGTGCCCGCGTTGCGCACCGTGACGGTGACGAGATCGCCCGCGGCGAGTTCCACCGTGCTGAGCTCCTGCCACAGTCCTTCGAGTGCCGGAGCTTTGGTTTGGTCGAGCGCGATCGTGTCGGTAGACGTCGCCGTGCGCCACTCGATCGGAACCGCGCGTGCGCGATTCGCATGCGGCTGCCAGGCCAGTTGGATCGACCAGTTGCCGGCGCTCGGCGCTCGCAGATCGAAGCGAACGAAGCCGTCGCCCTTGCCCTGATCGCCGTCGTGCAAGTAGCCGCGACCGACGTAGGGCTGAACCGAAGTGCTGTTCGACCAGCCGCCTTCGGCGAAGGCCGCGACATCGTCGACAACGACACCGTTCAGCCGCCGCGGGTCCAGTCCCTGCGGTACGGTGACGCGCTCTTCGTGCTGCAGCACCTGGTTCGCGGCGAGCAGTTCCGCACGCAACTCGGGGTAGGGCACGTCGTGCAATTCGCGTTCTCCTCGCAGCGCCAGCTTCGCGAGGATCGCCGCCGACTCGGCGAGCACCATGAACACCGGCTCCATGCGAATCGAACCGAATGCGATGTGCGTCGCCGATACGCAGACCGGCACCACGAGATTGCTGCACTCATCGCGCTTGGGCAGGATCGCGCGAAGCGAGATGCCGTACGGCGCGAAGCCGTGAACCTGGATGTCACCCTCGTTGCGCACACGCCCGGCCGCGTCGAGATGACGTTGCACGTTATGGGAGTCCATGCCGTAGCTGCCCATGCCGACCGGATCCTCGATCGGCAGCAATCCTCTACAGTGGCGTTCGCTGATGACGAGGTCGCCGACCATCCGGCGAGCTTCGCGCACGTAGACTTGCGGCGGCCAGTTGCCGGATTCCACGAACTCGTCGCGGGCCAACCCGAAGCGTTGGAACTCGGCGCGAACCTCGGCGGGGACGCGAGGGTGATTCGCGAGTGTCCATAGAAGCCCCTGCGTGTAGTGCAGGTGCCTGGCGAACAACGCATCACGCTCCGGCCAATCGGCATCCGGCCAGCGATAGTTCAGGCCGATGGCGTCGGTTGAGAACGCGAAGTTGTTGTTGGTGTCGGTCTTGCGATTGGGCATCCACACCGGATGCCACGGCACGCGGTGATCTCCCGCCTCGAAGTTGCGCAGCAGCAACTCGAACTCGGCTTCGTCGTAGTTGGCGGGCTTCGGCCAGGGCAATCGATTGTCCGGGACGTCGGTAGTACAGAGCCGCAAGCAATAGGCCTGCACGCGATGATCGGCGCTGCCGTCGGCGGCGACCGGTGCCTCGTCGATGTGCGGCAGCAGACCCGAGTCCTTCCGACCGGGGATCCGGTACGGATCGACGTCGTGCGTGAACTGGTGCTTGGTCGCGTTCGAGACCTGTACCCCGTTCAAGGTCTCGCCGTATTCGGCGTTGCTCTCCCGACCGACGCGATGGCGTACACCGGCCTCGGCGAGCAGATCTCCCTCGTAGCTGGCGTCGAGGAAGATCCTGCCGCGATAGAGCCGACCGTCGGTCGTGCGCAGCGACTCGATGCGAGAACCGGAGCGGCTGACGCCGGCGCCGTTCCTGGCGATGCGGGCTCTGAGCACGACTTCGACGGTCGTCTCGGCGAGCATCGACTGCAGCACCGCGAGTGCCACCTTGGGCTCGAAGGTCCACGCCGCATCCGCGTTCGCATCGTGTCCGCGGCCGCGGAACTGTTCGCGCGTCTCGGCGACCCAGTTCGCGTCGTCGGCGTAGTGCGCGCGGAGCCGCCGATAGAACTCGCGGGCACGGCCGCCGATCACCGCCTTGTTGCCGACGTCGGTCGCGCCCAGCCCGCACGTGCTCATTCCCCCGATGCGTTCGGTCGGCTCGAGGAGCACCGCGCGCAGGCCGGCATCTGCCGCCGTAATGGCTGCGATCACGCCGGCCGCCGTCCCGCCGTAGACCACGAGGTCGGCGACGCTGGGGTCGTCGATTCTCGGAGCGCCCCGGCACGCGCAGAGCATGGCGACCCCGATCGCGAGGAGCGGGTGCGGCCATCGCCGACGCGGTGCCATTGTCGAAGGAGGATGGGACGAGAGAGCGAGCGAGCGGGCTGGCATCGGTCACTAAGATGCCCGCATGTCGCTTCCGTCCAAAGCGCGACCTTCGCGTCGTTCCTTCCTGGCTTCTTCGCTCGGCCTCGGTGCCGGCGTCTTCGTGGCGAACTCCGTGCCTGGTGCCGATCCGGTGCGGCGCGGACGTCTCGACAAGGTGCGCGTCGCGGTGATCGGGTGCGGCGGCAAGGGGCATTCCGACGGCATGGCGATGGCCGAGCACGAAGTGGTCGCCTTGTGTGACGTCGACTTCCAGCGAGCCAAGGGGCTGATCGAGGCGTTCCCGAAGGCGCGTCGCTACCACGATCTGCGTGAACTGCTCGATCGCGAGAAGGGACTCGATGCGGTGGTGGTCAGCACGCCCGACCACACGCACGCGATTGCCGCCGCGCGCGCCATGGCGCGTGGGCTGCACGTCTTCTGTCAGAAGCCGCTGACGCACTCTGTCGAGGAGGCCCGCATCCTCACGATGCTCGCCGCTCGGGCCGGCGTGGTCACCCAGATGGGTAACCAGGGCACCTGCCGCGACGGCACCCGCGCGGCGATCGAAGCGGTGCAGGCCGGCGCGATCGGTGCTGTGCGCGAGGTGCATGTCTGGACCAACCGACCGGTGTGGCCCCAGGACTTCGCGGCCGCGGTGGGGGTCGATCCGATTCCCGCCGACTTGCGCTTCGATCTTTGGCTCGGTCCGCGTCGACACCGGCCGTACCACAAGTCGATGGGGCACTTCGTGTGGCGAGGCTTCTGGGACTTCGGCACCGGTGCGCTCGGCGACATGGCGTGCCACCTGATGAACCTTCCGTTCTTTGCACTGCGCCTCGGCAGCCCGTTGCGCATCGAGGCCGAAGCGGTGGAAGGCGGCAACGAGATCAGCGCGCCGGCACGCTCGCGCCTGCGGTTCCGGTTCCCGGCGCGGGGTGCGATGCCGCCCGTCGACCTGCTCTGGTACGACGGCGGGCTGCTGCCCTCACACGAGTGGTTGCCGGCCGGGGAGAAGCTGTCGATCGGCGGCAGCGCGATGATCGGTGAGCGCGGCGTGTTGTATTCCTTCGATGACTACGGCGAGCGGTGGCGCTTGCTGCCCGAAGCGGACTTTGCTGACTACACCCCACCGACTCCCACTTGGCCGCGCGGCAGCGACATCCACCGCGAGTGGCTCGAAGCCATCGCCGGCGGTCCGGCGCCGAAGTCAGAGTTCGCCCACGCGGGGCCCTTCACAGAAGCGATCCTGCTCGGCAACGTCGCGCTGCGCACGCGCGCGAACTTGAGCTGGGACCCGGTCGGCATGCGACTGACCGGTTCCAGCGAGGCGAACGCTCTCTTGCGCGATGACTATGCCTACGGATTCGAACTGGAGGGCTGATGGGATCTCTCCATCGTGCGAGTGTGTTCCGCGGCCACTTCAGGGCCGCTCTGCTCTTGCTGTCCTCGTTCGGATTCTCGGCATGTGCAAGCCAGCCGCCGGCGAGGACCTTTGGCGAACCCGGTATGCGTGAGATCGAATTCCAAGTCGACGGGCGGCCACGGCGCGCAGGGCTGTTCGTTCCTGATCTCGCGGTGCCGCGAAGCGGCTTGCCGCTGGTGATCTACCTGCACGGCAAGGGCGAACGCGGCGACGGACTCGAGCACCTTGCGCACGGGCTGGGCAAGGCGATCGGGCGCGACCCATCGAGGTTCGCGGGCTTCGTGTTGTTGCCGCAGTGTCCTGCCGATCGACTCTGGGTCGCCGTCGACCAACCGTGGGCCGTCGGCCTTCCGGGTGGCGAAGCGCACATCGACGCCGCGCTCGCCTGGGCGTTGCAGAACCTTCCCATCGATCGCTCGCGCATCACACTGACCGGGTTGTCGATGGGCGGATTCGGGACGCTCATGTACGGCGCTCGTCATTCCGATACCTTCGCCGCGCTGGCGGCGATGTGCGGCGGGGGCCGCGCGGAGGACGCTGCCGTGTTGGCCGCGCGGCCGGTGTGGTTGGTGCACGGCGACGCCGACATGGCCGTGAGAGTGGAGGAGTCGCGCAAGGTCGCGGCCGCCGTGCGCGCCGTTCGCGCCGACGCGCCGCTTCGTCTCACCGAGTATCCCGGGGTGGCTCACAATTGCTGGGATCGCGCCTACGCCGATCCCGAGTTGATCGAGTTCCTGTTCCGTCCCGGCTTCCGATGAATCGCCGCCGGCCCGTATGGTTCGTGAACGTCGTCGCGAGATGGCCGCAGGTCGAAGTCCGGCAAGGAGCCAAGTCGGTCGACGACCGAAGGGTAGCCGTAGCAACGCTGCCAGGGGAGCGCCGACGTAGCGCCGCCGCCGGGTGCGACTTGCGGCGATTGCAGCAGGCGTCCGCGAATAATTCGGGCTAACACCGGGTGGTCTCCCGGCGTCGTCTTCGTGCATCCATGTCCGCCCCGCATCGGCAGAGCCCGCCTCCGATCGAGGCGCTGTACCGAGCCCATGCCAAGGTGGTGCATGGCATCGCGCTCGCTCATGTGGGCTGGCCGGATGCGGACGACGTCGTGCAAGAGTGTTTCCTACGGATCCAGCGCGGGATCGAATCGGTGCGCGACACCGAGGCGATCGGCGCCTGGGTCGCGCAGGTCGCGCGCAACGTCGCGCGCGACTGGTTGCGGCGGCGGCGACGCCGCAAGGAGACGGTCGAGGTGAACGAGGAATTGGCGGCGCCGGCCGAACCGCCCTCGGAACTCGGGCAGCGGCTCTTGGGGTTCCTTGCCGAACTGCCTCTGGCCTACCGCGAGACACTGGCTCTGCGCTTGGTGGAAGGTCTCGGCGGCGAGGAGATCGCCGCGCGCACCGGGCTCACGCCAGGTTCCGTTCGGGTCAATCTCTGTCGCGGCATGGCGATGTTGCGGACCAAGGTCGCGGAGGCGGGCTGGCCATGATCGACGACGATCCTGCGATCGATTATCTGTGGGATCCGGAGCGCGAACCGGATCCGCTGGTCGCGTCCTTCGAACGAGCGCTCGCTCCGTTTGCGGCGAAGTCGACACCGCCACGCGGTGATCGCGGAACCTCGCCTCGGCGACTTCGCACTCGAGTCCTCGCGGCGGCGGCGGTGGTCGCGATGGCGATCGGTGGCGGCTACGTCTATCACCGACTCACGTCAGCACCGCCGGTGAAGGTCGCAGGCGAGGCCTTCGCGTTGACCGAGAGCGGTCGTGAAGGCGTCGCGCTCGCGGTCGGCGATGCGGTGCGCGGCGGCGTCGACGGCAAGGTGTTGCGGATCGGTGAACTCGGGTTCGTGGAGCTCGACCCCGGAGCCAGTTTGTGGATCGAAGTGATCGGTCGTGACAGCACCCATCTCTTCCTCGAGAGCGGGCGGGTTCGCGCGAAGATCGACCCGATCGCCGGCCCGCGGATGTTCCAGATCGTGACGAAGGCGGCGACGTGCGTGGATCTCGGCTGCGCCTATGAACTCGAGTACGATCCGCGAACACGCGAGGCGCGTGTTCGCGTCGATCATGGCCAGGTCGCCTTCGAGGCACGCGGTCAGCGCGTGCTGATCCCGGCGGGTGCGAGTGGCTTCGCACGCGGCGAGGGCGAACTCGGAACGCCGTGTTTCGATGACGCCGAGCCGACGGTCCGCAAGCTGGTGCGCGCGTTCGACGATCTGCGGCTCGACGACGCTGATCGCATCGACCGCGCCGGCAAGTTGATCGCATCGATCGAGCGTCGGCGCGACAGCCTGGTTCTCTGGCATCTTCTGTTGGATGCCGATCCGGCGGTCGGCAGTCTTGCCGAGACCGCGCTCGTCGATCTGGTCGGTATTCCACCCGAGGCGCAGGCGCACAAGCAGACCAGCGGGATCGAGCCCGAGCTGTGGCTCGAGTGGCTGCGGTCGGCTTGGTGACGGTTGCTGCAGGCGCAGCTCTCCGAGCTGCTGGCTGAGCCGCGGCGAAGCGGTCGGTCCCGATGGGGCCCTGGCCCGTACGAGTCGTGAACGTCTGCTGCGAGCGCCTCGACTCGGGCCCGGCGACGTCGCTACGGCTACGCTTCGCTCGTCGCCCGACGCAGCTCCTACCTGGGCATCGACCAGAGTCGATCGCAGCAGACGTTTGCGACTCGTCCGGGACCGGCGACAGGAGCATCGATGAGAGACCCACGCCCTTGGCAGCGATCGGAACTCCCCGGCGCGATTCGCGCGATTCCCCGCATGCTGACCGACGAGGAGGCCAAGTACCTGACGTGGGTGACCGCGACGCAGTGCACCGGCTTCGGAGCAGTCGTCGATCTCGGGCCGTGGCTGGGCGGCAGCAGCGCCGCACTCGCCGAGGGGCTGCGGCATCGGGGTGCATCCACTCCGGTGCATTGCTTCGACCTCTTTCGGTGGCGACCGACTTACATGGAGCGCAGTAGTCCGCGCGGACTGAAGGACGGCGACGACTTCATGCCCGCCTTCCTCGAAGCGACCTGTGCCTACTCGGACCACATCCTCGCGGAACGCATGGACCTCCTGGATGGTCATTGGGATCGAGGCCCGATCGAGATCCTGTTCGTGGATGCGGCGAAGAGCTGGGAACTTTGGAGTGCGATCCTTCGCGTCTTCGCTCCGCATCTGATTCCCGGGCGGTCGCGAGTCATCCATCAGGACTTCCGCCATCCCTGGTGTCATTGGCTGCCGCTCACGATGGATTCACGCCCGGATGCGTGGCGCGAACTCGAGAGCGTCGAGGTCGGCGACACCGTCACCTTCGTGCCGAACTCCGATCTCGCTTCGTTGGGGCTGTGCGACGTCGTCTACGGCGAAGACGACTTCGACGTGTGCACCAGTCGGCGGATCTTCGAGCGACGCATAGCCGAAGCCGAGACCGTGCGTCAGGTGCTGCGATTTCGATCCGCGCTGCTGTACAAGGCCGCGATCGAAGGGGACTTCGATCTCGTGGAGTCGATCCGACAGACCGCTGCGGAGGAGATCTCGAAACTCGAGTCTGAACAGATCCGGCGTCAGACCGAAGTCGAGCTGCGTCGCTTGCTCGATGCAGCCGTCGCGGCGCTGGTCGCGGGTGCGCTGGGCGAGAAGGAGCGCGGTGACGAGCGATCTTCCGAGCGCTGCCTACGAAAGCTCGACGGCCGACCGGAGGCGCTCATGGTTCGCGGAATCCACGCGGCGAGGCGAGGGGACGAATCGGCCGCGGTGCGGCAACTGGGGTTGGCGCTGGAGCGGGATCCGTCCCTGACACGGGCGTGGTTCGAGCGGGCGGCCCTCTCTTCCCGATCGGGTGACGCCGAGGGCGTGCGCGACGCGGTGGTCGCGGCGCTGACCTCGCGACCCAATCAGCCGCTTGCAGTCCAGGCCTACGCTTTCGGCCTGCTGGAGCCTGCGCTGCGCAAGATCGCCTCCGCGGAGGTCGCGCGTGCCGTCGTCCGAGCGTTGGAGCCGAGCTTCGCCCAGAGTGCCGCGTGGCTGGTGCTCCGTGCTTTGATCGAGCGCGAGACCGGGGATCGCAGCTCGAGTGTGCGCACGATTCGACGTGCGCTGGAACTCCAGCCCAATCACGAACGGGCGAAGACCTTGCTGCGCGAGTGGAGCGTCGACGAGGGTTGAACGATCACCCGCGCAACAGCCCGCGCTCACTCAGCGCGGCGACGAGCTTCGCCACGTTGTCTGCAACGCTCGTGTGCACCGTGTCGAGTCGGAGCCACGGCTGCTCCGGAACCTCGTAGGGCGCATCGACTCCGGTGAGACCTTCGATCTCGCCCCGACGTGCGCGCAGGTAGAGATCATTCTCGTCGCGCGCCTCGCAGACCTCCACGGGTGCGTCGCAGTGCACCAGGAGGAAGCGCTCGTCGCCAATGATGCGCCGCGCCTGGTCGCGGTCGGCGTGCACCGGCGAAACCAGCGCCACGATCGCGATCACGCCGAGCTCGTTCTGGATCCGAGCGACCTCGGCGGCGCGTCGCTGGTGCTCCCAGCGATCGGCCGAGGAGAAGCCGAGATCGGCACTCAGCCCGCCGCGCATGCGCTCACCGTCGAGAACCAGGGCGAGCTTGCCTTGCCGGAACAGTGCCTCCTCGAGCGCGGCTGCGATCGAGGTCTTGCCGGAGCGCGGTAGTCCGGTGAGCCACAGCGTGAACGGCTGTTGGCCGAGTCGTTGGCTGCGCTCGCCGGGCTGGATGGTGCTGCGCTTGGGTGCACGCACGTTGCGACCCGCATCCGCGGACGCCCGACGTCGCGCGAGTGACTTCTCTGCCGGTGTTCGGTCGACGATCATGCCGGCACCGACCGTCGCGTTGGTCAGCCGGTCGATCAGGATGAACGCGCCCATCTGGCGATTGCTGCGGTAGGGATCGACCGCGAGCGGACGCATCGTCTCGATCTCCACGCGGCCGATCTCGTTGAGTGCGAGGCCGTTGGCGGCTTCCTGCTGGAGCGTGTTGACGTTGGTCTTGTAGCGAACCTTGGCGACCGTCGCCGAGGTGGTGTTCGACGCGTGCTTGATGAGATAGCTCTTGCCGATCTCCAGCGCGCTCTCCGCCATCCAGACCACCATCGCTTCGATGCGGGTCTCGAGGCGCGGCGTGTTCGCGAGCGGTGCGAAGACGTCGCCGCGGCTCGCATCGATCTCGTCCTGCAGGGTGATCGTGACGGCCATCGGCGCGAAGGCTTCGGCGACCTCGCGGCCGAGGCTGATGATCGACTTCACTTTGCTCTGGCGACCCGACGGGAGCGACACCAACTCGTCGCCGAGCTTCACCGTGCCCGATGCGATCGTGCCGGCGAAGCCGCGGAAGTCGAGGTTCGGTCGCAGCACGGTCTGCACCGGCATGCGGAAGTCGATCAGATTGCGATCGCTCGCGATGTGGACCGTCTCGAGATAGTCGAGGAGCGGTGGCCCCTGATACCACGGCGTGTTGGCACTCCGGATCACCACGTTGTCGCCGAAGCGTGCCGACATCGGGATGAAGTGCACGTCGGGCAGGTTGAGCTTCGCGGCGAAGTCGACGTAGTCGGCGCGGATCTTGTCGTAGACGTCGGCCGACCAGTCGACCAGATCCATCTTGTTGATGGCGACCACGACGTGCTTGATCCCGAGCAGGGAGCAGATGAAGGAGTGGCGCCGGGTCTGATCGAGCACGCCCCTGCGCGCGTCGATCAGGATGACGGCCAAGTCGCAGTTCGACGCGCCGGTCGCCATGTTTCGGGTGTACTGCTCATGACCCGGCGTGTCGGCGATGATGAACTTGCGTCGCGGTGTCGTGAAGTAGCGATAGGCGACGTCGATCGTGATGCCCTGTTGGCGTTCGGCCTCGAGGCCGTCGACGAGCAGCGCGAAGTCGAGTGCTTCCCCCGTGGTGCCGAAGCGTTTGGTGTCGCGCACCGCGGCCGCGAGCTGGTCGTCATAGACCATGTCGGAGTCGTGCAGCAGACGGCCGATCAAAGTCGACTTGCCGTCGTCGACGCTGCCGCAGGTCAGGAAGCGCAACAGCTCCTTGTCGGTGTAGGAATCGAGATAGCCGGCGATGCCGAGCCGATCGAGTTCGCTGACGATGCTCATCAGAAGTAGCCCTCCCGCTTCTTCTCTTCCATGGAACCGGACTCGTCGTAATCGATCACGCGGCCCTGTCGCTCCGAGGAGCGCGTTCGCAACATCTCTTCGATGATCTCACTGAGGTTGGTCGCGTTCGAATCGACCGCACCGGTGAGCGGATAGCAGCCAAGTGTGCGGAAGCGGACGCGGCGCATTTGGGGCACCTCACCGGGCTCCAGCGGCAGGCGCTCGTCGTCGACCATGATCATGGCGCCGTTGCGATGCACGATGGGGCGCTCCTTCGCGAAGTACAACGGCACGACGGGCACGTTCTCGCGATGCAGGTACAGCCAGACGTCGAGCTCGGTCCAGTTCGACAGCGGGAACACGCGGATGGACTCGCCCTTGCCGATCCTGGTGTTGAACACGTTCCAGAGTTCGGGGCGCTGGTTCTTCGGGTCCCACACGTGATTCTTGTCACGGAACGAGAAGATGCGCTCTTTCGCCCGGCTCTTCTCTTCGTCGCGTCGGGCACCGCCGAACGCGGCGTCGTATCCGCCGGCGCGCAGCGCCTGCTTGAGCGCTTCGGTCTTCATGACGTGCGTATACCGCTGCGAACCGTGTTCGAAGGGGTTGATGTTCGCCGCGCGTCCTTCCTGGTTGATCCACTCGATGAAGGGACAGCCCGCTTCCTTCACCATGGCGTCGCGGAAGCTGATCATCTCGCGGAATTTCCACGTGGTGTTGACGTGGAGCAGCGGGAACGGGATCGGTGCGGGCGCAAAGGCCTTACGGGCCAGGTGCAGCATCACCGTCGAGTCCTTGCCGACTGAGAACAGCATCACCGGGTTGCGGAACTCGGCCGCGACCTCTCGGATGATGTGAATGCTCTCGTGCTCGAGCTGCTCGAGATGGGAGAGATGATACGAAGTGGTCATGAGGACGGTTCGGCGGGTGGAGCGAGTCGGCCGCGGTTGCGCAGTGCCTCGACCAGTTCGTCGACACACTGTTCGATGCTCAGCTTGGCAGTCTCGAGCCGGAGCTCGGGATGTGCCGGCGGTTCGTACGGAGAGGTGATGCCGGTGAACTCGGCGATCGCACCGGCACGAGCTTTCTTGTAGAGGCCCTTCGGATCCCGGCCCTCGCAGACTTCGAGTGGGGTATCGACGAAGACCTCGACGAAGTCGGCGGCGCCGATCACCGCGCGCGCGGCGTCGCGATCCGCACGAAAGGGCGAAATGAAGGCGGTGAGGACAAGGAGGCCGGCGTCCGCCAGGAGCGCCGCGACTTCGGCGACCCGGCGGATGTTCTCCTGCCGGTCACGCTCCGAGAAGCCGAGGTCCTTACAAAGACCGTGGCGAATGTTGTCGCCGTCGAGCACCGTGACGATATGCCCGAGTCGAGCGAGTCGGTCCTCCAGCGCGCGGCAGAGGGTGGACTTCCCCGAACCCGACAGCCCGGTGAACCACCAGACGCCGCCGCGCTGGCCCAGCCGACGTTCGCGATCGGCGCGGGTCACCTTGCCGTGATGAAAGACGATGTTGCGGTCCGACGGCATCGAGTCTCTTCGTTTCGACCGAGAGGGAGCGCCGAGCTTAGCCCGAACTATTCGTGAACGTCTGCTGCGATCGCCACGAGTCGCGCCCGGCGGCGTCGATCCGTCGGCTCCTCCCTGGCAGCGTAGCTACGGCTACGCTTCGGTCGTCGCCGAGCGCAGCTCCTTGCCGGACATCGACCTGCGGCGACCTCGCGACGACGTTCACGAATAGTCCGGGCCAGGCGCCGGCCGGGGCGCGATCTCGGAACGATCGGCCGAGCTGCCTGACCGCACAAGGCGGGATGCGCCCACGGTCGAAAGGGTCGAGCGTCCACCGTCGATCTCGGCGGGCGAAGAGGGAAGTCATGAAGAGAGCCATCGTTCCCGCGGCTGCGTGGTCGGCGACTCGGCAGCCGCTGGTCGTCCCGGCGCATGGTCCGGTCGTCAACCTCGGGGGGTCGTGTCGGATCCTTCGTCACCAGGGCGTTCGCACCTTCGTGGACGGCGCGCTGCGCTTCACCGTGGCGCACCGCGGACCTGGCAGCGTCGACTTCCGGTACGACTCGCTGACCAATCAGCTCGACATCGAGCGCCTGCGCGGCACCGGTCCCAAGACGGAGCTGGCGATCGTGCGACACGACACCGCCGGTGCGCCGGCGTTCTGGCTCGGGGACCTCCGGCTCTCCCGCCCGCTCGGTTCCTTCGCCACCAACTGTCTGCTCGGCATCGCCGAGCTCACCGGCGCGCGCGGCCGGTTTCGGCTCGCCGACGGCGAGTATGAGTTTGCCGTCCAACTGCCCTGCGTCTCCAGTCTGCGTTACGACGGGATCCGGCGGCTGCTCGAGGTGAAGCCGCGCGACGGGTCGTTGGCGCTCGAGACGGAGGAGGAACTCCTGGTCGATCCCGCCGCACAGGAGCTGGTGCTCGCGGCGCGACCGTCTTGCTCGACCAGTGCGGTCCACTGGCAGCAGATCGCCGGGCCCGCTCTGCCGATGCGTTGCCACGGCGAGACGGCGCGCGTGCGAACCGGCCGATTCCCCGAGGGCGGCCAAGCGCACATTCTGGTCGGTGCGAGCCTGCCGGGTGCCTTGGCGCTCGAGACCGTGATCGTCCGCCGGCCGGGATGAGGTCGGGCGAGCCGGGCTTTTTTTCTGCGGCGGCGGCCTGACGCGGACACCGAAGTTGGGGTCTCATGGGGCAGACCGATGCGTCCGCCCGTGAATCGACCCGAATCGACCCGAACCCAGGACCCGCTCGAAGCGGACCTGTTGGTTCGTGCGCGAACTGGGGACGGCGAGGCGTTCCGGCTGCTCCTCGAGCCCCACCAGAAATCGCTGTGCCAGTTGGCGCGACGGGTCGCCGGGGATGCGCACTGGGCGGAGGATTTGTTGCAGGAGACGCTGATCCGTGCCGTGCGCGGGATCGGCGGCTACCGCGGCGAGGGTTCGTTTCGCACCTGGCTCTACTCGATCCTGGTCCGCCTGGCGAGCGAGCCCAAGCGCTGGCGCCGCGCCGAGACCCCGCCGCCGTTGACCGTCGAGGTCCCCGACGTGCTGGCGCTCGATCCCGCGGACCTGGCCTTCACCCGCGAACTCGGCGATCGCCTCGACGAGGCGATGGAGCGACTGCCGCAGCGGCAGCGCCTCGCGCTGCACCTGCGCGCGGTCGAGGGCTTGGATTACGACCGCATCGCGAGCGTGCTCGACTGCAAAGCAGGAGCCGCCCGCATGCTGGTCCTGGAAGCTCGTCGCCGCGTCATGGAGCGGCTCGGGAGGCACCTGGAGCCATGAGCAACTCACCCGATCGTTCCGCGCCCATGGGCCAGAATCGCTGCGAACTGACCGATCTCGTGCTCGCACACTTCCTGGACGGTGCGCTCGACGACCTGACGGTCACAGAGGCCGAGGAGCTCGCCGTGCATCGAGAGGAGTGCGACGTGTGTCGCGAGGCGCTCGCGCGCGCTCGACGTCTGGACGCTCTGCTCGCGGCGTCGGTCGACGAGCATGCTGCCACGCGGCGTCTGAACGAGCGCTTCGGCAGCCTGCTCGAGCAGGCCCTGACGGTCGAGCACGAGCCGACGGCAGCGACCACGGCGACTCGCTGGAAGAGCCTCGCCAGGAACGCGCTGCGGGCTGCGGCTTTGGTGATGGTCGGCTTCGTGGTCAGTCGCTGGTGGTCGTCGCGAGTCGAAGCTCCGACTCCCGTGCCGTCACCCGAGGCACCGTCGGTCGTCGCGCGGGGAGTGCCCCAGCCGGCGGTCGTTTCGGAGCCCGCGGCGCCGTCGACTGCCGAG
>JBFXDD010000039.1:0-39149 GCA_050181465.1 Planctomycetota bacterium | reverse complement strand
GCGAGGACCGCAAGCTCGAGGGGCTCGCGCGCAGTTCGTCGATCGCCGAGAACGTTGCGCTACCGCGACTGCCGCCGCGACCGACGACGCGTCGGCTGCGCGACGTCGCGCGCGGGCACGTGACGGCATTGGACACCCGCTGTCGTTCGCTCGATCAGCCCGTCGGCGATCTCTCGGGAGGCAACCAACAGAAGGTGGCGATCGCCAGACTCGCGCACTGCGAGGCCGATCTGCTCCTGCTCGATGAACCGACCCGCGGCATCGATGTCGCCGCGCGCGCTGCGATCTACCGATGGATCGATGCGATGTGTTCCCCCAACGGTGACCGACCCGCGCGCGGGGTCCTGATCGTCTCGAGTCAACTGCCCGAACTGTTCGCACTCTGCGATCGCATCGCAGTGATGTGTCGCGGCCGCCTCGGTCCCGCGCTGCCGGTCGCCGAACTCGACGAACGCTCAGTGATGCGTGCTGCGATCGGAGCCACTGCATGAGCGGAGAACGACGAGTCGGCGACCTCTTCGCCAAGTTGGGGCCGGTGCTCGGACTCGTACTCGTATGGTCGGCGTTCGCCGTCGGAATCGGGGAGCGCTTCTGGTCGTGGGACAACGGCCGGCTGATGCTCCTGCAGACGTCGATCGTCGCGATCGCGGCGATCGGGGCCACGTTGGTGATCGTCGCCGGCATGATCGACCTCGCCGTCGGCTCCGCGGTCGCGCTCGCCACCGTCATCGTCGCGCTGCTGCTGGAGGCGGGATTCGGACCGTGGGCGGCGATCGTCGGCGGTATCGGTTCGATCGCGCTCACCGGGGCGGTCGTCGGCGCGTTCGTCACCGGTCAGGTCCTCGGCTGCATCGGCTTGCGCACGCGCGCCGGCCGCCGCATCGAAGTCTCGCCCTTCGTGGTGACGTTGGCGATGTGGGGCGCGCTGCGCGGCTTGGCGAAGGGCCTCGGCGACAATCAGCCGGTGTACGTCACCGATGCAACGTGGCTCGCCAAACTCGTCGAGGCATCGCCGTCGCGTGGTTCGCTGCTCGCGGACCTCTCGGCCTTCGACCTGTTCGCCATCGCGGCGCCGTGTGTCTGGGTGATGCTGGTCCTGGCCATCGTGGTCGCCATCCTGCTGCGCGCGACGGTGTTCGGCCGCCACGTGTTCGCCGTGGGATCCAACGTGGAGACCGCGCACCTTTGCGGCATCGCGGTCGCCAGGGTGAAGGTGATGACCTTCGTGATCGCGGGAGCCTGCGCCGGCCTCGCCGGCACCATCCAGTTCGCCTACCTCGGCATGGGGGACCCGACGACCGCCGCCGGGCTCGAACTGCGCGTGATCGCCGCGGTCGTGATCGGCGGCGCGAGCCTCACCGGCGGCGAGGGCTCGATCGTGGGCACGCTCTTGGGCGCATTGCTGATGACGGTGGTCGACAACGGCTGCACGAAGCTCGGGCTGCCCAACTGGGTTCAGGAGATCGCCACCGGCGGCATCATCCTGGTCGCCGTGATCCTCGATCGCATTCGACACGGCGAGCGATGAACGACTGTCGGACCACGACGCGCGACTGGCTCGCGATCCTTCACGGCTGCGAAGACGGCTACGCCGCGAGTGCCGACGACCGTGCCGACCTCGAGCGCGTGGCGGGCAGCGGCGCGGCGACCTACGGCGAAATCACCGCTCGCGGCGTCGCAAGTCTCCTGACGTGGATCCGCCCGACCTCACGCGACGTGTTGTTCGACCTCGGCTCGGGCACGGGTCGCGTGGTCTTCCAGGCAGCGATCGAGTCGGCGGTCGATCGGGCGATCGGTGTCGAGTTGTCGGCAGCACGACACCACGCGGCGCTGCGTTGCCGAGCCGAATTGCTCGCGAGCATGCCGGACGACCCGCATCGCCTGCGCACCCGCACCGAGTTCCGGCACGAGGATCTCCGCGCGACCGATCTCAGCGCGGCGACGCTGATCTGGATGGCGTCGACCGCATTCGGTCCTGACCTGGCGTACTCGGCAGTCCGGCATATCGCGCACGCGGCTCCGCAATTGCGAATGCTGCTTCTGACCACACCGGTCCCGAGCTCGCTGGCTGCACTGTTTGTGGATCTGGGTACCCTTCGCGTGGAGACCACGTGGTCACCACGCACGAAGGTCCACCTCGCTCGGCCCCGTCGAGCTCCCGCGCTTCCTTCGCACGACTTCCGACCATGAACCGACGACAACTCGGACGAACGGGGCTCGATGTCCCCTGCCTCTCGCTCGGCGCCGCGGCCCTCGGTGAGGAATACGGCGAGATCGACTTGCACGATGCACTCGGCGTCGTCGCCGCGGCCATCCGTCGCGGCATCGATCTCATCGACACCTCGCCGTACTACGGTCGCGGCCGTTCCGAGGTCCTGCTCGGCCATGCACTCCGCGGTGTTCCGCGCGACAGCTACCGGCTGTGCACGAAGGTCGGTCGCTACGACGTCTCGACCTTCGACTTCCGCCGCGAGCGAGTTCGCGAGAGCGTGGAAACGAGCTGCCATCGTCTCGGTGTGGATCGCATCGACATCGTGCTCTGTCACGACATCGAGTTCGTCGATCTCCGGCAAGTCGCCGAGGAGGCGATCCCTGAACTTCGTGCCATGCAGAAGGAAGGGGTGATCGGCGCGGTCGGCGCATCGGGGTATCCCGTCGCGGCGCTGGCTCGGTTGCACGCCATGGCCCCCCTCGACGTCGTCCTCAGCTACGCCAACCTGACGCTGCACAATCGCGCACTCGAGCGAGTCTTGCCGCCGCTCCTCGCCGACGGTGTCGGAATCATCAATGCCGCCCCGTTCGACATGGGACTCTTGACGTCGATCGGGACGCGCCCCTGGCATCCTGCGGGCGAGGAGATGCGCGAGCGCGTCGGTCGCGCGCGAACGCTCTGCGCCGAGCGGGGCACCGACCTGGCGATCGTCGCCTTCCACTACGCGATCGATCATCCTGCGCCGGCGAGCACGCTGATCGGGAGCGCGCGCCTCGAAGAGATCGAACAGTGGCTCCGATGGCTCGAATTGCCTCGTGATCTGGAGCTGCGCGAGGCCGTGCTTCGGCTCTTCGACGACGTCGCCGAGAGGCCCCGCATCATCGGCCGCCCGGAGAACAACTGAGCGAACGGCAACTCCAAAGAACCACCATGCGCATCGATTCTCACGTCCACTTCTGGAACATCGATCGCTACGCGAGCGGCTGGATGACCGGCCGCTTCGCACCGCTGAAGCGCACATTCCTCCCCGCCGATCTCGAGCCGTTGTTGCGGTCGTCGCGCTTCGATGGGGCGATCTTCGTGCAAGCACAGCACGAGGAATCGGACAACGAGTTCGTCCTTCGGCTCGCCGAGACGCATCCGTGGATCGTCGGCGTCGTCGGCTGGGTCGATCTCACGGCGACCGATCTCGGCGAACGACTCGAACGATGGCGAGCATGGCCGCGTTTCTGCGGCGTTCGTCACATCACCCACGACGAACCGGATCCGAATTGGATCGTACGCGAGGACGTCGGTCGCGGGCTGGCGGTTCTGGAGCGCATGTCGATCCCATTCGACCTGTTGTTCCGTCCCGAACACCTTCATCACGTACCCGGGCTGTGCAGGCGGTTCCCGAACCTGCCGCTCGTGCTCGACCATCTGGCGAAGCCGCAAATCGCAACCGGCGACCTCGGCCAGTGGCGACGCGACGTTCGCGAAGCCGCTCGCCATGAGCAGCTCGTTTGCAAGCTCTCCGGCTTGGTGACCGAGGCCGACTGGGAGCACTGGCGAATCGACGATCTGCGCGAAGTCGTGGACCTGGCGCTCGAGTGCTTCGGTCCAAAGCGACTGATGTTCGGCTCGGACTGGCCGGTCGTGACGCTCGCCGCGCAGCACGGCCGCTGGGTCGACACCGTAGAGACACTGTTGCAAGAACTGACATCGACGGAGCGAAGCGCCGTCTTCGGCGACACCGCGGCTCTGGTCTACGGGATCACGGCGGATCGACTGGGATCGCGCTGAGATCCGGGGTCAGAGGAGATTCACCGGACGCCGCCGAACGGCCGATTCGAGGATCGCAGGCAGACTGCACGGAATCCGAGAATCGCCGAGAAACGCGAGTGTCAGAAGTCCTGGATCTCACCGAACGCGCGCCGACGACATCCCGCCGGCTGGGTGTACGTCAACGCCTCGGCATCCTGGTCGTGCTGCTCGTGCTGCTGATCAGCTTCGTGCTCGCCCTGCGCAGCTATCTCGTCGACACCGCGCTGATTCGAGAGTCGACGATCAGCCGCGCCGAACAACTCGCGAAGGTGATCGCGGCGGGATGCGCACGCCCGATGCTGGCGGGTGAACTCGAGTCGGTGAGAGCCGCGGCGCGCGCAGCACAAATCCAAGGTGTGTCCTGGATCCGCGTCAGCGCGCCCAGCGGCAAGATCGTGGCGGACGGGCGTCCGGACCCCAACTCAGCCGATGTCGACGCCGAAGAAGCGGATTCCTCGGCCGATCACATGATCCAGGACCCGGCCGACCTGGTAACCAGCAGCGCCCGAATCGAGATCGGTGCGCGCTGGATCGGAACCGTCGACGTGGCCATCTCGGTCGAGAAGGCGAATCGTCAGTTGGCTGCCTTGCGACTCGAGCACATCGGTGTGACCGCAATCCTCGCGGCGCTTGCCTTTGCGCTGGTGTCGCGCCTGCTTGGACAGGCTCTGAGGCCGCTCACGGAACTCTCCCACGCAACGCGACAGGTCGCATCCGGCTCCTTCGACGTACGCGTGCCCGAAGTGGGTGGTGATGAAGTCGGCGCCCTGGCCGGCTCGTTCAACGACATGGCCGAGGCACTGTGCGCGACGGTGGTCAGCCGGGAGGCACTCGCCGCCGCGAACCTGCAACTGGACGAAGCGCGTCGCGCGGCCGAGGCATCGGATCAGGCCAAGTCCGAGTTCCTCGCGAACATGAGTCATGAGATCCGCACTCCGATGACGGCGATCCTCGGTTTCGCGGAAGTGCTGCTGGAGAATCCATCCGCGGCGGACGTCGCCGACAGCGCCCGCACGATCCACGCCAACGGCAATCACCTGCTGTCGATCCTCGATGACATCCTCGATCTGTCGAAGGTCGAGGCCGGACGCATGACGATCGAGCGCCTGCGCTGCTCGCCCGTCGAACTCGTCCGTGATGTTCATTCGCTCATGCGTGTGCGTGCCGCCTCGAAGAACCTCGGCCTGATGGTGACCTGGCGCGCACCGATTCCGGAGACCATCGAGTCCGACCCTACGCGGCTTCGCCAAGTGCTCGTCAACCTCGTCGGTAACGCCGTGAAGTTCACGGAGACCGGGCACATACGCATCGTTGTCGGCCTGGCGCGAGACGGTCGCGCGGATCGTCTCGAGGTCGAAGTGATCGACACCGGAATCGGAATGACGGCCGAGCAGATCGATCGAATCTTCGATCCCTTCGCCCAAGGCGACGAGCGCACCACGCGACGATTCGGAGGAACGGGACTCGGGCTCTCGATCTCGCGGCGGTTGATGAAGCTCCTCGGCGGCGACATCCGAGTGCATTCGGAACCGGGTGCAGGCAGTCGATTCGTCGTCTCCGTGCCCACGGGAAACATGAGCGGAGTCAGGCTCATCGCCGATCCCGAGGCGAGCGACTCGGCGCCGTCCGTCGCCCCGCGAGTATCGGCGTCGGCGAACCGCCCGCTCGACGGCCTGCGGTTGCTGCTCGCCGAGGACGGCCACGACAACCAGCGGCTCATCTCATTCCTGATGCGCAAGCTCGGCGCCGTCGTCGAGATCGCCGACAACGGGCGAGTGGCCGCCGAGATGGCCAGTGCCTCCCTGGAGGAAGGTCGGCCCTACGACGTCATCCTCATGGACATGCACATGCCCGAGATGGATGGCTACACGGCGACTCGAACACTGCGCGACCGCGGCTACTCGCATCCGATCGTCGCGCTCACCGCCGCCGCGATGGAAGGCGACGAGCGCCGTTGCCGAGACGCGGGTTGCGATGCCTACACGACGAAGCCGATCCAGCGCGAGCAGCTCGTTCGAGCGATCCTCGACTCGTGCCGGGCCGAGCAAGCCGTGAACGACTGAGTCCGTCGCGGTCGGCGTCACTCTCAGCGCGGCGAGCCGCCATCGCGCTTCTTGGCTTCCGCCTCGCGCCGTTGCCGCTCCATCACCTCGCGGAGCATGTCTCCTACCGGATCCGGGCGACGATTCGGCGGCGGCGCATCCTTGCCTGGCAACTTGCCGCCGCCTTGCAGAATCTGATCCAGCACGGACGGCGAGGTGTCGCCGCCGCTGCCGCCGGTCGCAGTTTCCTTCTTTCGTCCGCCGAGCACGGAGTCGAGCAGACCTTTGCCCTCGCCTTCGAGCAGGTTCTTCGCACCGTCCTTCACGGCCTTCTCGAGTGCGGTCTTCACGATCTCGTCGATCTTCGGCATGACGAGACTGGGCGCATCGAGTGTGCCGCCGAGCGCCGCGTCGATCGGCGTGCTACCGATCAACTCGAGCACGCGCTTGCCGTCCTTTCGCGACGCGAGCAGATTGCGGACATCGACGCTCCAGTCGAGCTTGCCGTCGAACCCGGTCTTGCCGAGCAGGCCGTAGCTCTGGCCCGCGGCCTCGAGCTTCCCGCCGAGGGACTCCACGAAGCCCTTCGCGATGCTGAACTCACTTGCGAAGTCTTTGAAGCCGAGTTCGCTCGCCCCGCCCGCCAACTGCAGGATCGACTGCAATCCGGCGGCTGGTCTGAGCTTGCCCTCGGCGATCCCGATGCTGCCCTTGCCGCTGAATCCGCTCAGCCAAGTCAGGGTGTCGACGCCCGCCTTCGGCATCGCATCGCCGCGCAAGGCCAGCTTCAGACCAAACTTCCCATCCAGCCCGACCGGGGCTCCGGGTGCGCCCGCCGCAGACGCGCCCGCCGCGAGGGGGAACACATACTGCAGGGCTTCGATGGCCTGTGCGCCAATGCGCGCACCGTCGACTTCGATGGATGCTTCGATCGGAAGCCTCTCGAAATCCGCTGCGCCGACCGTAGCGCGGAGAGCGAGCGGACCACCCCCGTAGGTACCCGACTGGACTTCCAGTGCGAGAGTGCCGCCGCTCATGCCCAGTTTCGCGTTCACGCCGCCCAACTCTTGGCCGCCGATCGGAAGCGACTTCACCAGCGCGGTCGCCTCGACACCGATCTCCTTCACGAGGCTCGCGATCTCTGCCGTGCCGAGCTTGTCGACCGCCGGCAGCCGGACGGAACCTTGAACCCGAGTGCCGCTGCCTTTCAACGCCGCGAGCATGTCGCCGCCGCGTGCCGCAAGCGCGTCGACGTCGAAGTCGAAGCCGATTCCGAGCGCACCCGGTGACGAGGGCTCGGTGGGCAGTCCGCGCAGCTTGCAGAATCCGAGGTCCACGGCGAATCGGGCGACGTCGATCCCCTTCGGCTTGCCAGCAGCATCCATGGCGATCGCAGTGCCGGGTTCGATGCGCCACACGTCGGCACCGAGATCGAGCCCGCCGACGAGCTGCCCGGCGATGCGCGGCTTCTCGATCTCGATCGAGCCGTTCACCACGATCTCCTGATCGCGACGGCCGCTGATCGTGGTGTTCGCGGCGACGACCCCTTCGAAGGCCTCGATCTGATCGGCGGGCAGGAACGTCGCAAGAATCGGTCGGTAGCGCGCGAGGTCGAGGTCCTTGGCTCGCAAGCCGCCGGCGATTGGCTTGGTCGGATCGGCATCGGCATCGAGCGAGAACTCGAGTCGACCCGGCGTGCCGCCCGAAGGTCGGGTCAGATCGCAGGCGAACGTGAGCCGGATGACGTTGTCGCCGTAGCTCTTGCTGAGCTTGGCTTCCACGTGCTCGAGTCGTTCGAGCACGCCGTTGACTTCGTGGCTGACCTCGATGAGCGCGTCGCGAAGTTGCAGGTCCAATCGGAGATCGGCCAGATCGCTGATCCCCGTCGCCTGGTCCGACGGGCCGGACCCGCTGTCGGGATTCGACTTCGGATCACTCGGACCGCCAGCCTTCACGCCCAGCAGGGAACCGATGTTGGTGGTCCCGTCGGCGCGCTGCACCACCCGCAGAGCGAGGCCCTCGATGCTGCCCTCGATGCCGAATCGGCCGCGCAGCAGATCGGCGAAGCTCGCGTCCCCGCGGAGGCTCTTCATCGCGAACAGATCGTCGGTCGCGCTGAAGCCGGTGGGGTTCGCCACTCTCAGGTCGTCGATCGACACTCCGCTCAGCCAACCCAGCGAGACCCCGCCAAGATGAACGGCGGAGCCGAGGTTCTGACTCATCTCGCGCTCGATCCGCGAGCGCATCCAACCCATCGACAGGATGGTCGGAAGGGCCAACACCAGAGCCACGACCAGCGCGAGCAGCACGAGAACGACTTTGAAGATGCTGCGGAGGCGCGATGGCTTCCGTGGCAACGGGGCTTTGGATACGTCCGAGATCGATGTCACGCCGGGGCCTCTGAGCTACCGAAGAACAGTTGTGGACTCCGACACCCAGGGAACGCCGCAACTGACGGTCCTCGAGCGTCTGGATCTGGCTCTCGCGAGCCAGGCTGTGGGCTCGCTCGCTACGAACGATAACGCCGGCAGTGCAGGGCCGCACGGACTGCGCATCGTGACCGAGGATGCGACGCGGCAGGCCTGGATCGCAGGCGTTCTGTCGCTTCGCGGACTTCGAGTCACCGCTGACGAAGTGCGGCAGATCCTGGCCGGCGGCACGTGCCGCTTTCGGCCAGATCACCAAGAACACAAGCTGGTGGCGGGGCTCGCGCGGGTACTGGCGGACGCCGAGCGACGCGCGCTCGTAGGCGGAATGCCCGACGGTTGGTGGTTGGTCGACCAGTTCCGTCGCGCAACCGAACTCGTCGGCCGATTCCGCAACAACGTGCTGCGACGCGACGAACCGTGGGACTCGATTCCGGGCGTCAGCTACCCGCGTCCCGACGACCTCGAGTCACGCATCGACGCGTTCCACTCGGGTCAGTCGTTCGGCGACGACCCAGCAGTATTCGCCGACTTGCACCCGGTGCGCCAAGGCTTCCGGCTCCTGTGGCGCTTCGCCCGCATCGCGCCGTTCCCCGACCTCAACCTGAGCTTCGGAGTGATCGCCTTCGCGACTTGGACGCGCGCGCACGGCTACCCGCTGCTCACCTTGGAACACGGCGACCGCCAACGCCTCGAACGCATGGTCCGCGGTCGATGTCCGCTGCGGATGGTTCCCATGGAGCTACGTCTGCTCGATCAGGTACAGCTCCGCACCGTGCGAAGCTGAGGCCAGGGGTCAAGCTCGAGACAGCGACTCGATCAGCGCGAGCGACACGGTGCGACCGCGGATGCGCAGGTCGTCGAGATCGAGATGTTCGAGCTCGCCCTCGAGGACCTCGCCGGTGACGAGTACGGCGCGCACGCGACGATCGACGAGGCCGAGCCGGCTCCGGAACATCGATCCGATCTCTTGGAGTCGATCCTCAGCGAGCGCGCGCAACGACTCGTCGATCGATTGCGCCAACCGAAGGACCACGTCCTCACGATCGATCATGCGGCCGCTACCGAGCGCGAGCGACGTCGCGCGCTCGAGCAGTTCGGGCGGGAAACTCGTTCGATTGACGTTCACTCCGACACCGATCAACAGCCCCAGCTCGCGACCGCCCTCCGCATCGATCAGGATCCCCGCGAGCTTCCTGCCGCGATGCATCACATCGTTGGGCCAGTCGAAGACGAGCGATTCGCAGAGCAGCGACTCGAGCGCGAGCACGATCCCGGTCGACAGCACCGGCGCCAGCCGCGCCGGACGATCGGTCGCCGGCACGCGCGCGCGGAACGTGACCTCGACGTCCTTGCCCGGAGCGCCGTGCCAGACCCGGCCCTTGCGCCCGCGACCGGCGTCCTGGGCGTCGGCCCAGACCACGACATCGCCGAGCGGCTCACTCGCCGCGATGTCCTGCGTCGAACTGCAACTCGAGAGGTGTAGGAGCCGCCCGAAGCGGGTAGTTGCCGACAGGCGCTGCTGCAGTTCCGAATCGTTCATGGGTCGACTGGAGAGGGCGGGCCATCTTCCGTGACCTCGGCTCCAAGACCACCATACGTTTCCTGCGAGGACCTCAGCGCCCGCCGAGAAGCGGCTATCCTTGGCGGCGATGCTTCGAATCGTGTCGCGGACCTTGCTCGTCGCTCTCGCCTCGATCACTGTGATCACAGCGGTCGCCGCGCAGAAGAAAGCGGAACCGCCCGCAGCTCCGGATCCGAGCCTCGCTGATCTGACGTCGTTCCAGTCTTGGCTCGACGACTATCGCGTCGGTCGGATCCGAATGATGCACGAGTTGCAGATCGACCAGGCGGCACTCGATCAGGCGAGCGCGCTGATGGCGAAACTCGCGGCCTGGAACAGTCAACCTGCCCTACAGAAGTTGTTCGAAGCCGCGATGGTGGATCCGCGCGCGCCAGGCGAGCGGTCATCGACGGACAACATCGATTTCCGCGCCGAGCTGCAGCCGTGGCGCATCCGCGCGATCGCTCGCGGCCACATCGCACAGATGACGCTGCCGGGCCTCGACGGCTGGCTCATCGGCAAGATCGAGAGCAAGAAGCTGCGCGACGCCGATGAGAACGGTGACGCCGACCGGCGCGCGGCCGACGCGGCGCTGCAGGTCCTCGGGGCGCGCAAGAACGTCGCGGCGCAGATGGCGCTGCTGCAAGCGACCTCGCGAATGCCGCCCAAGCTGCGCCTGCGCGCGCTGGACGTTCTGGCCGACAGCGGCGAGATGTCGCTCACCGACACCTTCGTGAAGATGGTGGGTGACGCCGATCCCGACGTCCGCATCGCCGCGGCCAATGCGCTCGGCGGCGCATTGCGCGAACACACCGACGAGACCCGCGACCGCGAGGTGAGCGCCGAGACGGTGGCGTATCGCGATCGCGCGATCGAAGCACTCGAACGCCTGCTCGTTCGCGACAAGGTGTGGCAGGTCCGTGCCGCAGCCTGTCACGCGCTTGCGCAGTTGCGTTGCAAGGCGGCGATTCCGGCGCTGATCGACGGCTATGCCGCGGAACTCGATCGCAAGAAGGATCCCTGGGCGATGGACATGCGCATCCACGGCGTGCTCGAGCAGCTCACCGGGCAGAGCGTCGCGATCGGGAATGCACAGCACTGGCGCGATTTCTGGAAGCGCGAAGGTGCGTCGATGCGCCTGGTCACGCCGGAGGAGGCGGAGAAGCGACGTGCTGCCGGGAAGGACGACCGCTACGAGAAGTTCTTTGCGCTCCGCATCGAGTCGGATCGTGTGCTGTTCGTCGTCGATTTCTCCGGTTCGATGGATGAACCGATCACGCTCGAGACCGGCACGACTTCCACCGGCGCGGGGACCAAGACCACGAAAGCTCGGCTCGTCGTGGACGAGATGAAGAAGATCGTCACGTCGCTTCCCGACGGCTCCTACTTCAACATCGTGGTCTTCAGCGATGAGGTGCGGGTTTGGCGACCGACGCGCGAAGGCTATCCCGAACTCGTGCGGCTCGACGACAACACTCGAGACGAGCTCCTGGGCAGTTTCCTCGACAATCTCGCTCCTCGCGGCCCGACCAATCTCCACGACGCGCTCGAGCTCGCGATCGGCTTCGCCGGCCGCGGCCTGACCGACAAGCACTACGCCCTGGGCTTCGACACGGTGTACGTGCTCAGCGACGGTGCGCCGAGCTACGGCAAGGTCACCGACAAGGACGAGATCCGCCGCCGCGTGCGCGAATCGAACCGACTCAAGCGGCTGACCATCCACAGCGTGACCTTCGGCGACCGCAACGACACCGACTTCCTTCGCCTGCTGGCCGAGGAGAACGGCGGACGGCACGTGCACGTGGACTGATCCCGGAGCGTCGGACCGTCGATGAACGCGGGTCCGATGCCGGGCATGCCGGGACATCGGCCGGCGCCGTTCGCGCACAGTCCGGGCCAGGCTGAACAGATCGCCGCCGCTTTTCTCAATTCAAGCCGAGGCGGCGCAACAGCCGATGGGACGGGCACGGTGGGGTGCGATGGGCGCACCCTCCCACCGGATCCCTCTCATGCCGCAGTCTCCCGAGGCCCCCGCCGTCACCGTCGTCGATCGTTTGCTCCGCACGGCGGTGGAGCTCGGCGCGAGCGACCTCCACATCGATCCAGACGAGCAGAACATCCACGTTCGCATGCGTCGTGATGGCGTGCTCCAGCCGCTCGAGACGCTGCCCGGACAGATCCGCGAGCACCTCGTCGGTCGCGTCAAGGCTCTCGCCGACCTCCTGGTCTACCGCACCGACGTTCCGCAAGAGGGCCGAATCACGGCGAGCCGCACCGGACTACCCACCGACATCCGCGTCGCCACGTATCCGACCGTGTTCGGCGAACGGATCGCGATCCGATTCGATGCGAAGGAGGCCGGCCCGCGCACGATCGACGACGTCGGTCTCGAGCCGGTCGTCTCGAACTCGCTGCGTGCCGCTCTCGATCAACCGGACGGCGTCATCCTGGTCACCGGTCCCAGCGGCAGCGGCAAGACCACGACGCTCTATGCCTGTCTCCGGCACCTCGTCTCGAGTGAGCGGCAACGCTCGATCATGACGGTCGAGGACCCGATCGAACGGCGCGTGCAGGGAGTCACCCAGACTCAGATCGATCCGGTCGCCGGACTCGACTTCGCGCGCGCGCTGCGCTCGATCCTGCGCCAGGATCCTGAGGTCATCCTGGTCGGCGAGATCCGCGATCGCGAGACCGCGAAGATCGCGCTCGAAGCCGGTCTCACGGGGCACCTCGTGTTGTCCACCGTGCACGCGGGCACCGCACCCCTGGTGTTCGCAAGACTGTTGGAGATGGGAATCGAACCGTTCGTGCTCACGACTGCCGTCCGCGGCGTGCTCGCGCAGCGACTGGTGCGCAAGACCTGCGACGAGTTGCCGGACAACGGCGATCACTCGCAGTGCAGCAAGTGTCGCGGGTCCAGCTACGAGGGTCGTATCCCGATCGCCGAATGGGTCCCGATGACATCGAACCTGCGCAAGGTCGTGCTGTCGCGCGGCGACGGCTCCGATCTCACGGTCGCTGCCAACGAGGCCGGTGGTCGCTCGCTGAGGGAATCCGCCCAATCCCTGATCAAGCACGGTCGCACGACGAACAAGGAGGTGGAGCGTGTCCTCGGTAGTCACTGATCCGGCCCCCGGGTCGACCACCACCGCCGCAGCGTCGCCGACCGTCGGTCACGAACGCAGCGGCGTGCGCGGCGATCTCGCGCTGTTCCACCGCGGCTTGGCCGATCTCTGTCGCGCCAATGTGCCGCTGCCGCGCGCACTGCGAATCCTCCAGTTCGATCTGGAACGCGGCCCAATGGCGCGCGAAGCGGCGGCGATGGCCGCCGAGATCGAACGTGGGGTGCCGCTCGCGGAGGCTTACGCGCGGCGGGAGAAGCACTTCTCGCCGGTGTACCGTGCGCTGGTAGAGGTCGGACTCGCCTCCGGAGGCGCGCTGCCGGAAGTCCTCGAAGAGATCGCGATCCACGCGAGCACGCGCGCGCGAATCGTCGAACGCATGCGGCGAACACTCGCCTATCCGATGATCGCTGCGGGGTTCGTCGTCGTGATCGGCACACTCCTGGTGTTGTTCGTGCGACCCAACGAGATGCTCGCGACGGAGAATGCGACGCTGGTGGACGCATCGAATTACACCCCGCTGCAGTCCGCGCTCGGAGTGATGGGACTGGCCGTCGTGCTCGGCTTGCTGTGGAGTTTCCTGCGCAAACCGATCGACGAGGGTCGCTCACCGCGAACACTCGGCTTCTCGCTTCCTCTGATCGGTGCGATGCGACTCTTCGCAGCCAAGGCGTCATTCTGTGCGACGCTGGGTCTGCTGCTTCGTCGTCGAATGCCGCTGCCGAAGGCACTTCGGCTGACCGCCGCAGCCTCCGACGACGCTGCGGTGAAAGATCGCGTGGAAACCATGGCCCAGCGCGCGGAGAGCGGCATGGGACTCAGCGAATCGATCGATGCCGGTGGGTTGATCTCACCGAGTCTCGCGTGGTTGCTGGAGTCGTGCTCGGGTCATACCGGCGCTCCGGACGCACTCGACGACATCGCATCGATCTATCGTCAGCGACTCGAACGCACCGCCGAGCGGGTTGCGGTCTTGGCAGCACCGATCGCGCAGCTCCTGATCGGCATCGTCGTCCTCAGCTTCGCCCTCTCCTACATGACGATGGCGTTCCGGATGACGGGTCTCGTCGTCGACTGAGGTCGCTCCATGAATTCAGTCCTCACCGGAATCCTGCTCGCGACCATCGCACTGGTCGTACTGCTGCACAGCTCGATGCGGCGCCGAACCCAGCGCGAGTTGCGGTCGCGAGTGTTCGAGATCATTGCGGCCGCAGTCCGGCGCAGCGTTCCCATCGCGCCGGCAATCCTACGGATGGCGGAGTCCGAGCGTGGCGCTCTTCGCGTGGCCTTGACCGATCTCGGCCGTCGACTCGACGGCGGGGAGTCGGTGGGATCGGCACTCGCGTCGTCGATGCCTGGCGGAACGATCCCGCGCGATGTTCTCGCGGCGATCCGGTCCACGGAGGGAACAGCAGCGCAGCGGCTCACCCTCGAAGCTCTCGCGGGAACCGAGGATCGCGTGCAGTCGAGCCAAGATCAGCTCTCCATGGCGCTCGCCTATCCGGCTCTGCTCGCCGTCTCCCTGGTCGGCGTGCAAGCCACGACCGGCTCGCTCTTCGAGACCTTCCGCAACTCCGGGCCGGGGTTTCAAGCCGGCGTCACCAGCATCGCGGGCCACTTGGTCGCACTCGGGCTGTGGACGCTGCTCGGGTTCGCGCTCGTCGGCAACGTCGCGACGGTGCGCAGTCGCGCCCATCGACTCTTCTCCGGCTTCGCCCAGCGCCTGCCGTACGTGGGCAAGATGGTCTACACGGCTGCTTCGGCACGCGTGCTTCGCGCATCCGCAGCGCTGGCCGGCGCTGGAATGCCGTTGGGTGAGCTCCTCCGACGCTCCGCGCGCGCGACCGGTCTCTCGGACCTGCGCAAGACCGTCGCCGACGCGGGAGACATGGCCAACACCGGCGCGATGCCCGAAGAAGTCTGGCATCGCACCAACCTCCCGGACTACGCCGTCGCGATGGCGGAGCTGTCCATCGCAGCGGATCCGCCGGAGATGGCACGGCGCCTGCGACTCGCCGCCACGGCCTGCGACCGTCGCGTTGAGCGGATGACTCATCGCCTGCTCGGCATCATCCAACCGACCGTGATCGTGGTGATCGGTGCGCTGATCGCTTCCCAGTTCGCCATGGTCTTCGAACGACTCCTGACGATCCAAACCGAGGTGGAGGCATGGTGACGCCGACCGGCTCATTCCAAACCGAAGAACGCGGCTTCGCACTGTTGGAGAGCTTGGTCGCCGTGCTCGTGCTGACGGTCCTCGCAACCAGCCTTCTGGCAGGCGAACGATCCGGCAGCCTGAACTCGCGCCACTCGCTCGAAGAACTCCTGGTGGTCCAGGCACTCGAGTCGCGCCTCGATGAACTGCGCCTCGCACCGAACATCGAGGTCGGCACGCACGCCTTTGCGCCGATCACGATGCCATTCGATCTGGACGGCATTCGGGCGGCCGAGACCGTGACACCGCTGAGCGATCGGCTGCTGGAGGTCACGGTAGAGATCGCCTGGAAGCCGCTGGGCTCCGACGCCGAACGCACCCGCCGCCTGGTGTCCCGTCAGAATCACGGAGGGGCACGATGAACCCCCCGACCACGAACCGTCATCAAGCCGGCTTCACACTCGTCGAGCTGATGACAGCCGTCGCCATCACCGTGGTGCTCACCGGCGCCGCGATCGGGCTCGCCAAACGGGCAGAGACGGCGACCGCGCGGGCGGTCGCGGAACTCGACGCGGTCGAGGGCTGGCGTGTCGGGCTGGATCGGCTCGCCGCCGATCTACGTGCCGCGAGTTCGGTCCGCCCCGCCGGGGAGAACACCACGATCACCGTCGACCATCGTGCGGTCGCCTGGTCGGTCCGAGACGGCCAAGCCGTGCGCATCGCACACGGCGAACCCTCCCTGATCGTGAGACAGGTGAAGCACCTGGAGATCACCACCTCAGGTCGCCGGCATGCCGTGCAACTGGTGGTCGAGAAGCCCGGCACGAACCGGGTGCTCGAACTCCATCGCATCGTCGCGGGACGAGGGGAAGGTGCCCGATGAACGTCAAGTCGCCTTCGGAATCCGGCGCCGCGCTGATCGTCGCCATGCTCCTGGTGGTCGTGGTCGGTTCGCTCACCACGACGCTCACCAACCGGACCGCGGTCGCCGCCGTCGCCGGTCGCCTTCACACCACGAAGGCGGAGGTCCGGGTCGCAGCGGAGGGCGGACTCGCGACGCTGATCGCACGCTTGAACGATCGCCCCATGCGCTTCGCCGAACGAATCACCATCGGTCGCGTGCAGGTGGCGATCGCCGCTGAGCCGATGGACTCGCAGACGGTCCGGCTCACGGCGACCGCGAGCGAGGGCAGCACCACCGCCAACCCGGGAGTCACCAAGACGCTCGAGTCGGACGTCGAACTGGTCGACGGCCGTTGGCGCACGCTGTCCGTCACCGAGCGCTGAGACGTCGGAAGCCACTCGCGCGGACGCTGGCGAATCGCGAGGATGGTGCTCCTCATGAGCACACCCACCCCGGCCACGATGTCGGTCCATTTCTCCGTCGAGTCCGTCAAGAAGTCGCTGAAGTTCTACCGCGACAAACTTGGCTTCACCGTCACCGACTCTTGGCCTGACGAGAAGAAGCCGTTGCACGTGAGCATGCACCTCGGCGGGCAATCGGTAATGCTGGGTCAGGCGATGTCGCCGAAGGAAGCGAAGAAGGTCATCGGTGCGCACGACAAGAAGGCCGGCGAGTTCTGGGCCGAGCATGCGCGACGCTTCCAGCGCAGTGTGCACGGCGTGGGTGTGAGCGTGTTCCTCTGCATCGAGGACGTCGATGCCTATTGCGCCCTGCTGAAGAAGCGCCGCGTCAAGCCCGATCTCGCGCCGAAGACGCAGTTCTACGGCCTGCGCGAGATGGTGGTGACCGATCCCGACGGGTACACGCTGATCTTCTACACGCAAGTCGCCGCGGACCAGGCAGCCACCGCGAATGCGGAATTCGAAGCACCGCCGGTGGCGGAGTCGGAATCTCCGGTCGGCGCGGAGTCGATCGAGTCCACGCCCTCGTCGAAGAGCAGCAAGAAGGACAAGAAGCGCGCGAAGGCCACCCAGCCCGCCGAGGAGAACACCGAGATCGACATCGAGCTGACGTGATGTTCGCGTTCGCGCCGAGTCGCCGCTGCGTGGCCATCGCGCTGGTCGTCCTCGCAGCCGTCCTCATGACGAGTTCGATCGAGGCGCAGGCGCAGCGGCCGAATGTCCTCATCCTGCTCGCGGACGACCTCCGCAGCGACGCGGTCGGTGCATTCGGCGGTCCCGACGGCGTGACGCCGCACATCGATTCCCTCGCGGAGGCCGGCGTCCGCTTCACCGCCAACTACTGCATGGGATCGCGCCACGGCGCGGTCTGCGCACCGTCGCGCGCGATGTTCATGACCGGCCGAGCGCTGACTCGTGTTCCCGACGACATGGCCGAACACGTCACGATGCCGCAGTGGTTTCGTGCACACGGCTGGAACACCTTCGCGACCGGTAAGTGGCACAACGGCCGTGGCTCGTTCACACGCAGCTTCGACAAGGGCGAATCGATCTTCTTCGGCGGGATGGCAGACCACCGCGCCGTCCCCGTGGTCGACTTCTCGAGCGGGAACTTCACGCCGACCGTGACAGGGCATGCGCACTCGACGCAGCTGTTCGCGGAGGCAGCGATTCGTCAAATCGAGCTGGCCGCGAGCCCCGGCGGCGGACCGTTCTTCTGCTACGTCGCGTTCACCGCGCCGCACGATCCCCGCGATCCACCGACGCGAATCGAACGACGTGCCGCATCGGACTTGCCGCCGCTACCCCCGAACTTTCGGGCGCAACACGGCTGGAACATCGGAGAAGACACACTCCTCGTTCGCGACGAGCAGCTCGCGGGTTGGCCTCGACGGCCGGAAGTCGTCCGTGAACAACTCGCAGACTATCAGGCACTCGTGCACGACCTCGATCACTGGATCGGCAGGATTCTGGGCACCCTCGATCGATTGCGACTTCGCGAGAACACGATCGTCGTGTTCGCCGCCGACCATGGACTGGCGCTGGGCAGTCACGGCTTGCTCGGCAAGCAGAGCCTCTACGACCACTCGATGCGCTGTCCGCTGTCCATCACCGGTCCCGGGCTGTCGCCGGAGACGACCGACTCGTTGACCTACCTCTTCGACGTCTTCCCTACGCTCACGTCGCTCGCCGGGTTGCCGCTCCCGGATGGTCTCGACGGCCGGAACGGAACCACGGCACTTCGGGCCGGGTCGACCGCATCGAGGGACGACCTCTTCCTGATGTATCGAGACAACCAGCGCGCGCTCCGCGACTCCCGCTACAAGCTGCTGCTCTTCCCGAAGACCGGCAAGCTCCAGCTCTTCGATCTCTCGATCGATCCGCACGAGATCACCGATCTGGCGAACGACCCTGCCCATGCTCCGCGGATCGAGTCGATGCTCGCGCGTATGCGAGAGTGGCAGACGTCCGTCGCGGATCGCGCGCCGCTTCAACCTGCGCGTCGCCTTCCCCAGCTCATCGACCTCACCGGACACCCGCGCGCCCCGGATCGATTCCAACCGGAGTGGATCCGGGCGAAGTACTTCGCGGGAGATGATTGATCAGCCGCGCGACTTCACCGCGTCGATCATTCCCGTGAGCACGCCTCGATCGCGCCGTTGGACCAACCCGGTCCGACCGAGAATGCCGAGCCCCTGAATCGCGGCAAGCAGCGCGCAGGCCAGGTGGTGAGGATCGACGTCCGCGAGAATCTCGGCGCGGTCGCGCGCACGCCCGATGGCGCGGGTGAACGCATTCTCGACGCGCTGCAGGTGCTCGCGCAGGGCCCGCTGAATGCGGGGTTCCTCGGGTCCGGTTTGCGCAGCACCCACGCCGAGCAGGCAGGCGCTGGCCTCGGGATCCAGTGCCGACTGCTCCTTCTGCGCGAGCACCGCGCGAAGCGCGGCGAACGGCGAGCTGCCGCGGTCTAGCGCGGACTCGAGGTCGGTCAGCAACGAATCGGCATAGGCCACGAGCGCTCGGACGTAGAGGTCCTCCTTGCTTCCGAAGGTGTCGTAGAGGCTCTTCCTGGAGATCCCCATCGCGTCGAGCAGATCGCGGATGCCGGCGCCGGCGTAGCCGCGGTCCCGGAACACCTCCATTGCGCGCGATAGCGCGACGTTCGGATCGAAGCTCTTCTGTGGTCCGCGGGACATGGCGATCGCCACCGTAGCGAATGGCCGTCGTGCTACGACCTCACCCGATCGGCACGTCCGGAAACTTTCTGGAACCATTCGGTCTAAGTTTCGAACCAGCGGCGACCATGACCGACTTCCAAGTTCACGATCTCACCACCGCACCCGCCGAGAGCCGTCCCTACCTCGAAGGTGCCAAGCAAGCCTTCGGACGCATCCCCAACCTCCTCGCCGTGATGGCAGACGCTCCCGCCGCGCTGGCGTCCTACATGTCCCTCGCACAGGCCGTCGGCAAGTCGAGCTTCACGCCCGCAGAGCGCCACGTCGCGTGGTTCGCGGTCAATCAAGCCAACGGTTGCACCTACTGCATGGCAGCGCACACCGCGATCGCGAAGGGCGAGAAGATCGCCGACAGCGTGATCACCGCGGCGCGAAACGGCACGCCGCAGACCGAACCGCGACTCTTGGCGTTGCACGAGTTCACGACCGCGGTCGTCGAACATCGCGGCTTGGTTCCAACCGCCGCACTCGAGGAGTTCCGCGCCGCCGGCTTCACCAACCAGAACGTGCTGGAGGTCGTCACCGTGGTGGCGATGAAGACCCTCTCCAACTACGTCAACCACATCGCAAAGACCCCGCTCGACACCGCCTTCCAACCGTTTGCTTGGGAGCCCTCCGCCGCGTCGAGGTGATCGCCACTAGCTCGGACTCCTCGTGAACGTCGTCGCGAGATCGCCGCAGGTCGATGTCCGGCAAGGAGCTGCGTCGGTCGACGACCGAAGCGTAGCCGTAGCTAAGCTGCTAGGGAGGAGCCGACGCAGCGACGACGCCGGGCGCGACTTGTGGCGATCGCAGCAGACGGTCGCGAGGAGTCCGGGCGAGCCCGGGCTCGGAATGCGCTCAAAGGGTCGCGAACGCTCGCCATGCCGTGAGCGCATCGACGGCGATCGTCGCGCTGCGACGTTCGCCGTTGGCCAGGTCGATTTCGACCACCATGCCGGCCATCGCCCAGCCGTCCACGCCGGCACCGCCGTCGGTATCGCAGTCGAACTCGAAGCGAACACCGTTGGCGAAGCGGTTGCCTTGGAATTGGAACTGAAGGAACGTGCCGTTCTGACCGAGCGTGAAGCCCGATCGCGCCGCCGGGTCGCAGGGCGCGTTACCGGTGACGGAATAGTCGAGGCCGGCGGCGACGTCGCTGCCGTTGCGAAAGGTCCCGACACATCCGGGCACTCCGCTGTTGCCGGCGTCGAATCGCTCGGCCATGCCGACTTGATCGACGTCGAAGACCATGCCGCCGACCGATCGCAACGACAGCCGCGTGATGGCGATCGCACTCGGGTTCATCACCGCGAAGAATCCGCTCGTGCTGATGTTGTTGAAGCTGTTCTCACCGAAGGCCTCGACGAGGATCCCGAGCGGAGCGCGCAGATCGAGATCGACCTCGACTTCGTTGGTCGCGATCAAGGGAACGAAGCCCGACGGGACGCGCGGATCGATCCAGATCGTCTGCGCGCGCCACGCCCCGAGCGTCGGCAAGATGGACAGCGGCAGCGTGATCGTCGCACCGGCGACGATCGGGAAGTCGAGCGCGATGCCGCTCGGCACGGTCGCAGCGCTGACGACTACGAAGTCCGCGAGACTCTGGAAGCTCGACCCGAAGCCGAGCAGGGAGCCACAGGCGAGCGCGTCGCCGCCGACGTTGAGGAAGCACGCTGCGGGAGCATTCGTCGGTGTTCCGACCGCACGAAACGCGAGCGTCTGCGCACCGAAGCTCATCGTCTGGTACTCGCGGCGGAACGGGCCGCCGTCGATCGACGTCTCCATCACGAGTCCGTCGCCCACCGTGCGGACGGCGCGAAGGGAGTGAACACGAATGCGGTCGGGGCCGGACTGATCCAGCGCCGCGAGCTTCGTCCGCAACCCATCGCTCCAGAGAGTCAAGCCGCCGGCGACGGCCTCTAGTCCAATCGAGCGACCGGTGGTCGTGCCCGTCGCGAGATCGATCTCGAGCACGTCTCCGCCGCTGGAGTCACCGAAGACCCACAGGCTGTTGGCGGCGCGATCGAGCGCGAGACCGAACGCCGACCAGCCCACCGAATTCGGAATCTGGCGCAGGACACTGCCCGCGAGGGTCATCTCCACGATCGGGCTGCCGTAGCTGGCGGTGAAGAACGAACCGTTGCCGGCGTCGCCGGCAGGATCGAAGGCCACCCCACGGAACGTGCCGACGATCGCGTGCGCCGCGCTGCCTTGGAAGTTGCCGAGCGGCCGAAGCCCGTTCGCGGCGGTGACCTGACTCACGCTCGCGCCGTTGGTGTCGAAGGCGTGCAGCGTGAACTCGTCGCCGCCGATCAGCACGAGGCCGTCGGTCGTCAGGTCGCGCATGCCCCAGAAGGATCCGTTGGCGGCGGCGGGCTGTGAGAAGCTCCGCAGCAAGGTGCCGTTGTCGTCGATGACGTAGATCTGGTGCGGCGGGAGCGCACCGACTCCGCGCGCGCTCACGTAGAAAGCGGAACCGACTCGCTCGAGACCGAGATGGCCTTGATTGCCGGTGAGGGCGTCGAGTTCGACGCTCGCGATCGGACTTCCGAGCCCTCCGTCCGCGCACGAATTCTGTGCGATGAGGCTCGAAGCCAGTGCGATCGACGCGAGAGCGCAGGAGACACGGAACATGGCGGGTCGAGCGAGGGAGAACGCGATCGACCCGCACAGGCTAACATGCTCGCGACGGGACTTGGACGGGAGCGGCGCGGCGGCGCCGAACCCCCGCCGCGATCGGTCTCAGAGCTCCTTCGCGTGGGCCGCGAGGTACTTCGCGACACCCGCGGCGTCGGCCTTCATGCCGTCCTTGCCCTTGCGCCAGTTGGCCGGGCAAACCTCGCCGTGCTGCTCGTGGAACTGGAGAGCGTCGACCATGCGAATCGCTTCATCGACGTTTCGGCCGAGCGGCAGATCATTGACGATCTGATGCCGAACCATGCCGTTCTTGTCGATGAGGAACAATCCGCGGAAGGCGACCGCACCGTTGCCGGTCAGGACGTCGTAGTTGGCCGAGATCGACTTGGTCAGGTCCGCGACGAGCGGGTAGCCGATCGCACCGATGCCGCCGTTGTCGACCGGGGTGTTGCGCCACGCGGCATGCGAGAAGTGCGAATCGACGGATACGCCGATCAACTCGCAGTTGCGCGCCTTGAACTCAGCGACCTTGTTGTGGAAGGCGATGATCTCGGACGGGCACACGAAGGTGAAGTCGAGTGGGTAGAAGAACAGGACCACGTACTTGCCGCGGTGCTCGGAGAGGGACATCTCCTTGAAACTGCCGTCCGGCATGACGGTGGTGGCTTTGAAATCGGGAGCCTGCTTGCCGACGAGGACTGCCATGGGATTCCTTGGTTCTGGGGTTGGTCGTGAGGGGAAGGTCGGAAGTGCGCGGCACGTCCAATGCGCGCCGCGGAGAGAGGCGGTTTGTAGAGCGCCGACGAGAGGCTCCCAAACGCTTTCGACGATCGCTGCCATCTTGCACGGCTATCGCCGGCTCCCGAGCGCCCGGCTGGCTGCGTCGGGCAGAGGGTCCTTGCACGGGGCCGGGGCGACGCCGAGCCTGTGGCCATGCACTCGATCTGCCGGGCCATCACCCAGGGCGCGCGTGGGACCGTGGTCCTCCTCGGTCTGTTCCTAATGAGCGGCTGCGGGTCCACGTCGATCCTGTGCTACGGCCCGAACTACGACCGCGACCTGGAGGCCAGACTCACGGCGGCGACGGCCGGCTTCCGCGGCACGGTCGGCATCTACGTCCGCCATCTGCGCCAGGATCGCCGGGTCGAGATCCTCGCCGAGGAGCCGTTCCCGACGGCGAGCCTGATCAAGGTGCCGATCCTGTGCGCCCTCATGGAGCGAATCGATCGGGGAGAACTGAACCTGAGCGATGAGCTGGTCTACGAGAAGAGCAAGCGCCTCTACCCGGGCGAAGACCTGCTCGGCGCCTTCGCCGACGGCGAGAAGATCACGATCGAGAAGCTGGTGATGTTGATGCTGACCATGAGCGACAACACCGCCAGTCTCTGGCTGCAGGAACTCGCCGGGACCGGCACTGCGATCAACGACTGGCTCGATCGCCACCACTTCCCAGGCACTCGCATGAACTCGCGCACGCCCGGCCGTGAGGCGGACCGCGAGCGCTTCGGCTGGGGTCAGACCACGCCGCGAGAAATGGCCGAGCTGATGGTCGCCATCCGCGAGGGCCGCGCGGGGTCGCCGGCGGCCACGGACTCCATGCACCGGGCGCTCACCCGCAGCTACTGGAACAAGGAGGCGCTCTCGCAGATTCCGCCGGACGTCGCGGTGATGTCGAAGCAGGGCGCGGTCAATCGATCGCGCTCCGAGGTCGCGCTGGTCCACGGCAGGCACGGCGACTACGTCTTTTGCGTGATCACCAAGGACCAGACCGACGAGAGCTGGACCGCGGACAACGAAGGCTTCGTCCTGCTGCGCAAGGTGTCGGCGATCCTCTGGGACGCCTTCGAAAATTCGCCGAATCCGTGAGCCAGAGCACCCCCGCCTTGCGGGATGGGGTTGCCGCGAGATCGCGGCGAATCCGAGGTGCTCATGTCCACGATCCCGTTGCGCCGCAGTCTCGGCGCCGCGTTCCTTCTCCTTCTCAGCTCCGCCGCCGCCCCGCTTCGCGCACAACTGCGCTGGACCGACGGTCTCTCCTCCACCCTGCCGGAGGTCCTGGGTCCCGCCGCGGCCTACGACTCCGCCCGCCAACGGATCGTCCTCTTCGGCGGCCGCAATCGGGTCGGCATCCCACAGGACTGGACCTGGGAATGGGACGGCACGCGCTGGAGCGAGCGGTCGCCGACCCTTCGTCCGATCGCACGCGTCGGCGCGCGCGCCGTGTTCGACCCGGTGCGCAATCGCATCGTTCTCTTCGGCGGTGAGTCCAACGCCAGCGGTCAAGTCTACGGGGACACTTGGGAATACGACGGTGTCGACTGGACTCAGCGAACCTTCTCCACCGCACCCGGCGCGCGCGTCGGCCACGGCATGGTGTGGGACTCGTCTCGGCAGCGGGCCGTCCTGCACGGCGGGATCGATCCAACCGGGCGTCTCCTGGGTGACACCTGGGAATACGACGGGACGAACTGGATCCCGCGCAACACGCTGAACCAGGGACCGCAGGAGCGAGCGCGGCACGCGATGGCGTACGACGCGGCGCGACGGCGGGTCGTGCTCTACAGCGGACAACGCGCGGTCGCCGGGAGTCCGACCGCCAACGACCTGTGGGAATGGGACGGGGCGTCCTGGTCTGAGCGCACCACCTCGAACCTGCCCGCCGGACGATTCGAGTCGGAACTCGAGTTCGATCCCCGCACCGCATCGCTGCACCTGTACGGCGGCGAGCGGAACGTCGCGCCGATCGATGATCACTACGAACTCGTCGGCTCGAGTTGGACCCTGAAGTCGAACCCGCCGGGAAGTCGGCGCGGCCATCGGATGCTCTACATCCAGGGCGAGGGAGTTTGCGTGATCGGCGGATTCGGGGACGGCGGCTATCGCAACGATCTCGTGCGTTACGACTCCTCGCGATGGCTGCGGTGGCCGGGGACCACCGGGTCCGTTGCAGGCGGCGCGATGGCTCGTCTCGCAGCGAACAACCAGCTCGTGCACTTCGGCGGCTTCTCCAACGGTCGCTTCTTCGGCTCGACTTGGATCTTCGAGCCGCTCGCCGACGAGTGGCGCCTCCTGCCCACGAGCAACGGACCGGTCCCGCGTTCCAAGCACGCCATGGCCGGGCATCCCACTCGCAACGAAGTGCTGATGTTCGGTGGAACCGACGGCAGCCCTCGCGCCGACACGTGGATCTTCAACGGCACCACCTGGGTCGAGCAACAGCCGGCGTATCGCCCCGGTCGTCGCCAAGGTCATGCCATCGCGTGGCATCCGGCATCGCAGAGCTACGTCAGTTTCGCCGGTCGAGGTTCGATCGGCTTGTGGACGGACACCATCGTGTTCACCAACGGCAACTGGACGAGTCTCCAGCCCCCGGTCGCCCCGATCGCGCGCACCGACTACGCCCTCGCGTTCGACGGCACGAGCGGCAACTTGCTCTTGTTCGGCGGTGCCGATGTCAACGGTGCGCGCTTCAACGACACGTGGATGTGGGACGGGACGATGTGGAGCGAGCTGCAACCGGCGACCAGGCCGCCGGCGCGATCGTCGCACACGCTGACCTGGGACGAACGCCGCCAGCGGGTCGTACTCTTCGGAGGTTCCACGCCGAGCGGGGAGCTCGGCGACACTTGGGAATGGAACGGCACGAACTGGTTCTTGCGCACCACGACGTGGTCACCTTCGCCGCGGGCATTGCATGCCGCCGCCTACGACGGAGCACTCGGCGCGGTCGTGGTCCACGGCGGCCAAGCGTTCTCTCCGGCGACTTTCTACGACTCCACGCACTGGCTCACCCCGACCCATCGCGGCACCGTCGCCCCACTCGGCGTGTCGTGCTCGGGCACGACGATGGTGTCCTCGACCGGCGCACCGTGCCTCGGTGCGACTCGCTTCCGCATCGACCTCGATGACCCACACGCCAACGCCAACGCGCTGCTGGTGATCGACACCACCAGGACCACACTCGATCTCGGCGGCTGTCGCCTCTACGTGCCGGGCTTCGCGATGGTCGTCTCCGGCGTCACCGACGCCGGCGGTCGCGCGCGATACGAAGTCCCGATCCCGCTCGATCCGCGACTCGCGGGCGGTCAAGTCGATGCGCAAGGCTTCATCGCCACGCCGGGCGGCCCGCTGCTCGGCATCCTGGCGCCGAGCAACGCGATTCGGATCACGATCGGCGACTGAGCTCGGGGGGCAGGTGCGCTGCGATCGCGTCGATCGAGCCCGGATCGATCGACTCACGCTGGTCGAGAAGCCAGCGCACATCGTTCACGGTGTCCTCATCGCCGTTCGCGATCGCTTCCTCGCCGATGCGGATCGCTGCGCGGACGTAGAACTCGAACGCACGACGCCCCATCCAGATCAGGTCCTCCTGGTAGTGGAGGAAGTTGTCGCGCAGCATTGACTCGGCTGCAGCGAGATCCTTGTCGAGGAAGTGCGTGACGGCGGACCGCTCGTCGAGCGAATCGAACCGGTTGATGTCGTCGGCGGTAGGAAGTTCGGATGCCACGCCAGGTCAGGATTCGGCAGTGTAGTCTCGCTCGGTCCATGGCGCGCTCCCGCTCCCACTTACGGAAGTTCGACTTCCTCGTCGCCGCAACCGTGATCCTCGGAGGAGTCGCGATCCTGGCCACCATCCTCGGCTTCTCGCTGGGTGGAAGCGGCGTCGACTTGGCCGAGCGCCGTGACTCGATCGCGGCACTGACGCCGCTCGAGAATCTCCCCGCGGGTGAGACCGGTTGGATCGAAGGCGTACTCGACGGATCGGCGCCGCGCGACGCCGGCGGACTGGTCGTCTTCGTTCGCGAGCGTTACGTCCGACGCGGCCGCGAGATCGCGGGAACGAACACGCCGAGTTTCGACCTGGTCCTGGACGATGGTTCGCGCGCGCACATCCTCAATCAGGACTACGCGATCGATCGAGCGCTCTCGAAGTGGGCAGCAACCTCGCGAGAGGAGGAGCCCGCGGGGATCACCACCGGTGCGCTGCAGATCACCGGGATCGGCAACGGCGATCGCATCATGGTGATCGGCCGACGTCATGAACTTGGCATCGTCGCGGAAGCGGTGGCAGGACTCGATCGGGCGACCTACCTCGCGCGCTGCGCCGAGGAGTCGGAGCGGTTGTCTTCGGTGCGGTGGTGGTTCTTCGGCGCAGCTCTCCTCACCGGGTTGCTCGCGGTCGTTCTTGTGCTGCGGGTTCGCCGATCACTTCGCACGATGTCACCCCAGGAAACTCGGCGACGACAGGCGATGGACCTCGCGTGATCGTGCCCGCCCCACTCCGGCGAAGATCAAGAATCGATGGTCATGATCGACAAGCTTCGCGCCGATCGAGAGCTGCTTCGACAACCCGCGGGCACCTCTACGCGAGCGTGAGTTCCACTTCAGTGACTCGTTGATCCCGACGTCGATCGATACTGCAATCGGGGGCATGCGCATCCTTGCCGTGCCACTGATTCTCGCCCTTGCGGCCGCCGCTCAAGAACCACCAACGAAGCCCGCGAACGACTCTTCCCCAGCGGCTGCTTCGCGGCCGATCCACGCCCTGGCGATCCAATCCGACCTCATCGGGATCGCACGCAAGGTGCAAGCAAGCGTGGTGACGGTTCGCAGCTTCGTGCGCGCTCCTCTGGACGGCGAGGCGACGAACACGGCCGGTGTGACGACTCCGCCCACCGCACCCCCGACTCGATCCACGGACTCCGGCGACGGTGACTCGACGACCGGGTGGATCGCCGCGCCGACGACCGAGCGCGAGTACCCCGGCTTCCGCGACAACGCGAGCGGCTCCGGGTTCTTCGTCGGCAAACCCGGCGATGTCATGACGAGTCTGCAGGCGATCCGAACCCCCTCGGGCAAGATCGCCGATCTGATCGAGATCGAAACGATGGACGGTCATCGCGTGCTCATGGACGTCGTCGGCTTCGAACCGACGCTCCAGTTCGCGATCCTTCGTTGTGCCGTCTTCCAGAGTTGGGATCGACCGGCAATGCTGCCGCTCGAGTTCGGCGCGAGCGACGACCTCGAGATCGGCAGCCTGCTCATCGGCTGCGGTGATCCCTACGGACCCGAGCGATTCCTCGCGATGGGCATGCTCGTCGCCAAGCCGTCGCGCGACTGCTACCAGGAACTCCAGAGCGCCAGCTATATGCAGGCGACGATGACTCTGCACCAGGGCGCCTACGGCGGCCCGCTGGTCGACCTCGACGGCCGCGTCGTGGGGATCCTGAGTCGGCTCGAGATCGACGGTGCTGCATCGATCGTCTCGCCGCAGAGCGCATGGGCGCTCCCGAGCAAGATCCTCGCCGGCCTCTACGACTCCGTCACGACCGCCGGCACGACCAAGTCCCCATGGCTCGGCTTCTCGGTGATGAGCCGCACCGAGATCGCGACCACTCGGGGACTGCAGGTGTTTCAGAAGATGAAGAAGCCGCCGCACGGCATCCTGCTGGAGAACGTGTTTCGACCGAGCCCCGCGGAGTCAGCCGGCCTGCTCCCCGACGACTTCCTCACCCACTTCGAAGGCGTCGAGATCCACGCGCCCGTCGACTTCCAGCGTCAGCTCTATCTCGCGGGTGTCGGTCGCAAGATCACCGTGCGCATGTTCCGCGCCGGTGAAGTCTTCGAACGCGAACTCGTCGTCGAGGCGCGCCCGGAGCAGGCCAAGCCGCGCTGACTCGCAGCAGAGTCACAGCGAGCGAAGGAACGCGATGAGCTGCTCCCGTTCGCTCGCGCTCGCATTGCGAAATCGCTCGCGCGACGCCTCGGCTTCGCCGCCGTGCCAGAGCACGGCTTCGGCGAAGCCGCGTGCGCGACCGTCGTGAAGCAGACGTTCGTGGCCGTTGACGACGGGGATCAAACCGATTCCCCACAACGGTGGGGTCCGCCACTCGCTCGGCTTCGCGTCACCGTCGTGTTTGCCGTCCGCCAGGTCGGGCCCTAGGTCGTGCAGGAGCAGATCGGTGTACGGGTGGATGGTCTGCCGGTCGAAGGGAGCGAGATTCTCGTCGGCACCCGTCGTCCAGGTCGGACGATGACAGATCGCACAGCCGAAGGCCTCGAAGTGCTTCGAGCCCGCGATCACGTCGGCGGCGGCCGCATCACGTTGCGCCGGGACGGCGATCGATCGCGCATAGAACACGACCCGCGCGAGCTTGTGCGCGTCGATGTCCGGACCGGCCTCGGACTCGCGAGCGATCGCTTCCGACTCGACCGCGGACAGGGGTTCCCTTGGGTGTTCGGGCGAGGTGATGCCCATGTCATGCACGAAGGCGGCGGCGGTCTGACCATGCACACTGCCTTGGGTCGCCTTCCAACCGAACCGGCCGATCGCACCCGAGGATCCGGGCAGCCGATGCACGCGACCACGGATGCCGTCGCCGTCGCGATCCGCCGGATCGGCAGCTGACGCGATCGCATCCGCAGGGATGGCCTCGAGGAGCCCGAGTCCCACGAGGTGCGGCGCCACGCGAGCGCCCAGGACGAAGTCGTCGCCGAGCGGTCCATAGGCCGGCGCACGCAGTTCATAGCGAGGCTCGACGAGTTCGAACTCGGTGCCGTCGGCGTAGCGACCGATCGTCGGCTCCCATGCGATCGTGTAGTGAATCTCCGGCTCGACCCCGGGGATCGCGACATCCTGGATCTGCCCGCCGTAGATCGGATGGCCTCGATCACCGCCGCCCTCGACCGGGATCCCGATCCGTAGCAGGAGCCCGCTCCGATCCCGTTCGTCGGCTTCGGGCGGACGGCTGCGACCGTCGCGGAGATGACAGGCGCTGCAGGATCGCGCGTTGAACAGCGGACCGAGCCCGTCGACACCGTTCGCACTCGCCGGCGCCGCGATCCAGTTGGTCCGGAAGATGGCGTTGCCGACCGCGAAGGCGCGCCGCTCCGCCGCGGACAGTCGCGGTGACGGAAAGCCGAACGCGTTGCTGCTCACGTCGCTGATCGTGTGATCACCGCCCGAGCGAGCAGCGTCCCCGACGACGTCGCCTTGCGTCGTCGCCGCTTCGGTCAAGCCGCCCAGGATGACGGACAGCGCGAGCGCTCGAGTCGGCAGCATCAGTTCCCCGGTCGCATCGGGAGGTCGAAGCCGAACAGTTTGCCCGCGATCGCGAGCGCATCGGTCTGGTCGTCGAGCGCAGCGAGTGCGTCACGGATCGCGATGCGACCGGGCGTGTCGTCGTCGCCGAGGAAGGCCTGATCGAAGGGGTGCGGAATCGCGCGCAGACACTCCTCGGTTCGGCGGCAGCTCTGCAGCAGAAACTTCGCACTCTGCGGATCGATGCTCTCGAGCAAACCGATCACGCTGTCGGCGCCGGCCTTGCCGTCTCGCACACCGAGCACCTCCTGGATGCCGAGTTGATTCGCGATCAAGTCGGCTGTGGTCGTGTCGCTGAAGCAGGAGTGCTCCTGTTCCTGATCCTTGGTTTCGTAAGCCACCGCGAGACGTTCCCCGCTCAGCTCGAATGCCGTGAGGATCAGCGTGCCGGTCAGCATCCGGCGGAGGGCATCTTTGGGATCGGTCTCGTAGCGACGACGCACGTTCGACCGATCGGGCTCCCACTCGCGGGCGAGTCGGACCAGGTGGTCGCGCAACGCGGTCGCGGTGATTCGGAGGTACTGCGATCGGCGCTCGGCATCGGGATCCGCCCCGATCCGGAACGATTCCGGACTCCGGCTGCCGGGTCCGTTCGGGTTGTCGTCGCGTCCCCACAACAAGAACTCGACGGCATGCCAGCCGACGCTGATGTTGGCCTCACCGCCGCGTTCGTTCGCGTGCTCGAGGAGCTCGATGCTCAGACTTCGATACGTCGCGGAATCCTGGATGATGCCGGGCCGGTCCACGGCCCGGTTGTCGACGAAGGTCTCATCGATCGGCCAGGCGTTGAGTAGCGGTTCGACTTCGTCGAGGGGATCGCCGCGAAAGCGCAGCGCTTCCGTGCGTCCGTAGCTCGCGCGCGCGGCGGTCCATGCCGCGCGAGCGCCGTCGAGGGTCGCTCGACTCGGCTCGGCGATGAGAGCCTCGACACTCGCGACCAGTTTGCCGGCGCGATCGGCGCACTCTGCGTAGGCGCGCCGGCAGTGCTCGACGTGAGCGGCGACGACTCGTCGCGTGTGGGTCGGCTCCTGCGCCACCGATCGGCATGTCGTCGCGAAGATGAGGATGGCGATCGTCGCCGCCATCGGGAGTCGCGACCTCGACATGATCGATTCGGTGCGCAAGCCCGGATGATTCGTGAACGTCGTCGCGAGATCGCCGCAGGTCGATGTCCGGCAAGGAGCTGCGTCGGTCGACGACCGAAGCGTAGCTGTAGCTACGCTGCCAGGGAGGAGCCGACGTAGCGACGCCGACGGGCGCGACTTGCGGCGATCGCAGCAGACGTTCACGAATAGTCCGGGCTAGGAGGCTGACTCAGCAGTCGGTCTTCACAGACCGACGACTGCCGCGAGGCCCTGGCTGAACACCAGGCCGAGGGTGTTGGCGGTCGCATCCGCGCTGAACGCCTGCAGGTAGACCGTCGCGCCGACCAACTCGAAGGTGTTCGGGATGGGCAGCGTGAAGATCGCCGAGGTCGGGCCGGTGGAGGCGGTCATGTTGAACACACCGAACGCGATGTCCTGGTAGAGCGAGCAACCGGGCGCACCGAACGCACCGAGGTCGAGCGGCAGGCTCTGCGCGCCGATCAACTGGTTCGACGAACCGAGCATCATGATGCCCGGCGAGTTCGACGGCAGACCGTCGACGTCCACGAACAAGGTGCTGCCGACCTTCGGCGTCGAGCCGAGGGACGCGGCGATGTCCACGCCGCAGCCGGTCCCGAACGATTGCGCTCGCGAACGAATCGCGACTCGCATGAGGAGGAGCTGACCACCTTCGACGGAGACCGCCGTGGCGACCGCCGGATCACGCGAGTGATCCTGCACGTCGATCAGGAGAACCTGCTCATCGGCAGCGTGCGGGAACATCGAGGTGACGTCGATCACACCCGAGATCTCCTTGTTGTTGTTGTAGGGCGGGATCGCGCCGGGGGTTCCGCCGTTGACTGCGAGATCGCCCCAACGTGCCTCATCGCACTTCGCGACCTGAACCATCGTGTCGCTCGCCGGATCGTAGGCCCAGGTCCTGGCGACGTAGGTCGAGTTACCCGGGTCCTCGGTCAGGTAGACCAGGCCATCGTCGGCGACGCACATGTTGTCGAGCATGTTGACCTTCTGATTGCCCTTGGAACCGTCGATGATCAGGTCGACCCGACCGCCGAGCAGCGGGTTACGGATGTCGTCGAATCGCAGCCGCCAGAGGCGGGACATGCCGATCTGATTCGCCGGCCCGCTCGCACCGATCGTCTGGTTGAAGCCGGTGTTGGTGGCGGTGTCCAAACGATCCGTCGTGACGAAGTAGAAGTCGTTGGGGTTCGTCGGATCCCAAGCGCCGTCTTCCGGTCGCGACCAGGTCGTCGAGGTCGTCAGTTCCAGAGTGAAGCGCGTGCCGCTGACGATGTTGGTCGCGCGGGTCCCACTGTCGACGATCTCGACCGGGTTGCCGACGACCTGCACCAGGTAGTTGGTGCCGTTCAAGAGACCGGCCCGCTCCGCGACGTTGCCGGTGCTCTGCTTCTGTCCGACGTAGACGGTGATGGTGTCTTCCATCACGCCGGAACCGCCGTCGTTGGTACCGGCCACAACGGTGAGATCCTGCTCGAAGGGGCTAGCCAGCGCGTTTTCCCAGGCGCCCACGGCGTTGATGCCGATGCCGCTGGTCGCGAGATTGAATGCGGGCAGCAGATAAGAGGTGGCCTTCTCGGCGCCGGTCGCGACGTGGGCGACCGCGTAGCCGGTGGAGCCCCCCTCCTCACCGTTCAGGTAGATGCGATCCGTGGTGCCGCGGCCGGTGGCCGAGTTGAAGAAAGCGGAGACCGGCGCCAGGTCGGCCGAGCAGAAGCGGCCGAGTGCGATCGGATTGCCGTTGGCGACATTGCGGACCACGCCGTCGATGTCGACGTACGACTCCGTCAGGTCCTGCGCCGAGATCACCGCCAAGGTGGCCTTGTCGACGATCAGCTCGGTGACGAACGCGCCGCGCTCGCCGTGGCGGCGGGTGACACCCGAAGTCGCCGTGAGCTCATGATTCATCAGGACGGTCACGGTGCCGTCGCCGTTGTCGTAGGCGCCGAGACCGTCACAGAGCCCGGCGATCTCGAACGGAGTCGACGGCGCGCCGGTGGTCGGCACCAGGTCGGTGGCGGTGACGATCGAAACCACGCTGCGAAGAACGTCCGGGTTCGAGTTGGAAGCTTGGAGATAGGGAGTTCGCGAAGAGCTCGGGCCCTGAACGCTCTGGGCGCCGAGGCTCGCGGCGGCGGCGAGTGCCGCGGTGAGGATGTAGTAGTTCTGCATGGTCGATCTCGGAGGAGAAGTGGCCGCGAACCCTAGAGCCGTGCGCGAAGCGCTCGTGATGCGAGCATGAAGCTCTCATGAGGACGGTCGGAGTGCGGCCGCGGAGCGACCCGACTCCCGATCACCTGCGCCGCGCTGCTCCGCAGCGATCAGGTCAGCTCAGCGACCAGCCGGAGCGTGCAGCACCTTCGAGCGTGGACGGCAATGCAGTTGCAGTCCAGTCGCCGACGACCGCGAGGTTGCTAGAGCCGGGCACACAGCCGGGCTTCGGCCGATGAGCGTCGCTACCGGGCGAAGGAAGCAGAGTGGCACGATCCTCGCGAGTGACGCGCCCATGTAGTGCGCGGAAGTCCGCTTTGGGGAAGTAGGAAGCAAGCTGTCGTCGAGCGAGGTCGAGGATCGCATCGACCGAGCAATCCTCGAGTCCGCGAGCGCCGCCCGAGATCAGCGCGAAGTGACCGAGCGGGTCCTGCGGGCGCCGGAACCAGAAGTGGAAGGGATCGCCGCCGACGAATGCGAGCAACGACGCACGCGGGACCGCGGTATCGGCGGCGAGAGTGCCGTGGAACGCGACCGTGACCATGGGCTTGCTCCCGATGCTTCCCGCCGAGCGGAGACTCGGAACCCAGGTCGACGCGACGTGCCACGGCACGGCGAGCACCACCCGATCGCCGTCTTCCAGTCCGATGCATTCCTCGCCGTAGAACTCGATCGCCGTCGCTCGATCACCCATCAGAGTGATCGCCCGCACGCGGCGGTGCAGGAGGACGTCGACTCCCGCGGCGCGAAGGGCTGAGAGCGCAGGAACATCGAGAATCTCTCGCCACGGCACCTTCGGGATCCAGATCGCCGCGCGCGCACCCGACCCGCCGAAGGCCTGTCGCAGGGTGCCGAGCATCAAGGCAGCATCGACCTCCTCGGCTTCCGCGTTGACGATCGCGCGGCACATCGGGTCCCAGAGCCAAGCGCGCGGCGCACCCTCCTGATGATGCCGCTGCAACCAGTCGGCGAACGACATCGCAGCGCGCGGAATTCGCGCCGACGCGATCAGACCGCGGAGAGCGCGCAGTCGGTCGCGCAACGGGAGGGCTCGCATCCCGAGCAATCCGAGCGGGAACGTGAGCGGAACCGGACCGCGTCGAAGTTGCAGGACACTGGTTCGACCCTCGGGCTCGGCGTAGGCGAGCGAGAGGCTCTTGCTCACCTCGAAGCGATCCTCCGTGCCGATGCGGCGGAGCAGCCGGCGAAAGGCGTCATAGCAGCCGAGGATGACGTGCGGTCCGTTGTCGACTGCCGGTTCCGACTCCCGCCGCGGAAGCGTGAAGGCCCGTCCGCCGAGCCAGCCGCGCGACTCGCACAAGGTGACACGCCAGCCGGCATCGCGCAGCGCGAAGGCCGCGCACATCCCGGCGACGCCACCGCCGATGACCACGGCGCGACCGCGGCCGCTGCGCGCGCGAGGGGTGGCGAGTGCGTTCATGAATCGGCGCGGAAGCCTATCTTCGAGCCGTCGCGATGTCCGAACCCCAGCTCCTGATCCGGCGTGGTGCCCTCGGCGACACGATCCTGTGCGAGCCGATCGCGCGCGCGATGGCGGAGACGCTCCCCGACTGCGAGGTGCACGTCGCCGGCGTGACCGAGAATGTCGCCCTGCTTCGGGACTTCGGTCCCTGCACGAAGAGCTTCTCTGCCGAAGCGTTCGAGCTGTGGTCGCCGGAGCGTGCCCGTCGACGGCTAGGTGGCTACCGAAGGATCCTGTGTGACGACCGAGCACTCGCCGCTTCGCTCGCACCCGAGCTGCCGATCGTCGGCTTCGATCCGGTGCTGGATCCGTCCACGACGAGACCCGCAGCCGAACAACTACTCCACCGCGCGGGGTTCCTAGGTCAGCACGACTCGATCCCTCGGCTGCGGCTGACCGGCGAACCACCGAATCGTCACGAGCGCTGGCTACTACATCCCGGGAGCGGATCGCCGCGCAAGACCTGGCCCCTCCGACGCTGGTTGGACTTCGCAACTACGCTCTTGGAGCAGGGGCTCGAGTTCGAGTTCCTGATCGGTCCGGTGGAACGCGAACGCGGACTCGACTCGGCTGCGCTGCGGGCTCTCGGTACGGTCCTCGAACCCGCGAACACCACGGAGCTCGCGCAGAGCCTCGCTGCTGCTCGCGGGTTCATCGGTCACGATAGCGGGACGGCGCATCTCGCTGCAGCGCTCGGAACGCCGGTCTACGCGATCTTCCTCACGACGGATCCGCGAGTCTGGGCGCCGATCGGCGCAGTGGTGCTCGACACCACCGCCGATGCCGTCGATCTCGCCCGACGGCTGCTCGATCGCTGAACGCCTCGCGGCCTTCACCACGTCGAGATCGTGCCCCGCCACACGACGACATCTTCGAGCTGGCAGCGCAGTCGAGTCATGTCGGCGAGAACTTCACTGCCGACATCGGCGCCGATCGAGAGTGGGTCGCCGGGCATCGCGTGGAAACACTTGCCCGGTGCGGAGCCCGCATCGCGGCCGTCGATGAAGAGATGCAACTGACCATCGTTGCCGAGCGCAGCGGCAACTCTGGCCGGCGCGCTGACCGGTAGCGGACGCGTGGAGCGCACGGTGTAGACCTGGCCATCCTCGCGGAGAGAGAAGACCGGAACCCAGTCGTCGAGATAGAGAACGCAACCGCGCGCTTGTCCGCCGATCGCGCAGAGAACGCCGTCGCCGGCCAGCGGCGTGAAGCGAGCCCCGATCGTGAAGGGAACGTAGCTGAGATCGAAACCGGCGCGCGCCGCAAGCTGGGCGTATCCGTTGCCGTCGAACGACAACCGGGTCGAGCCCCGTCGTTCGATCACCTCGACGCCCTCGAGCTGCCACGATGGGACCTCCGGTGTGGTCGCGGCCAGGAACCTGGGACTCCCCACCTTTGCCGGGGACGTCCAGCGAGCGAGGGGGGCAGGCGCGACGGACGCGAATCGTTCGAGCCGCGGGTCATGGATCTGGCCGTCGTCTCCGAACTCGTTCTGGAGTCGCACCAACTCGCGTTCGAGCTCGGCCCGCAGCTCGGCGTGCTGGGGCTCGGCATGGATGCTGCGCAACTCGTGGGGGTCCGCGGCGAGGTCGAACATCTCCCACGCATCGATGTCGGGATAGCGAATCAGTTTGTGGGTCTTGGTGCGAACGCCGAAGTGCGGCTGCACGTGGTGCGGTTCGGGAAACTCGTAGTAGCGGTAGTACATCGACTGCCGCCAGTCCGTCGGGGTCTTGCCGGTGAGCCAGGGCACGAGGCTGCGACCCTGCATGTCTCCTGGAATCGGCAGTCCCGCGAGCTCCAGAAAGGTCTCGGCCAGGTCGAGGTTGAGCACCATCGCGTCACATTCGCTGTTCGCGACGACCTTGCCGGGCCAGCGCACCAACATCGGCGTTCGCAAGGACTCCTCGTACATCCACCGCTTGTCGTACCAACCGTGGTCGCCGAGATAGAAGCCCTGGTCGGACGAGTAGATGACGATCGTGTTGTCGGCGAGACCGGACTCGTCCAGCCAATCGAGCACTTGACCGACGCTCTCGTCCACCGCGGCGATGCAACGCAGGTAGTCCTTGATGTAGCGCTGATACAGCCAGTTCTTGCGCTCCTCGGCATCGAGCCCTTCGGGCACCTCACCCTTCACGTCGTTGGGCGTCAGATGATGCTCGATGGTCATCGTGGTATCGGCGGCAGCCGGACTTCGATTCCGCCAGTCGTCGTCGAATGTCACGGGCTTCGGGACGTCGGCATCAGCGAACATCGCCGCGTGACGCGGCGCCGGTTGCCAGTTTCGATGCGGCGCCTTGTGCTGGCACATCAAGAGGAACGGCTTGGTCTTGTCGCGACCCGTCGACAACCATTCGATGGATCGTTCCGTGATGATGTCGGTGACGTAACCCGGGACCTTCACGCGCGTGCCGTTGTCGATGAAGTACGGATCCTGGTACAGGCCCTGGCCCGGCAAGACGAACCAATGGTCGAACCCTTGCGGATCGCTGTTGAGATGCCACTTTCCGATGATCGCCGTCTGGTAGCCGGCCTGCCGGAGCATCTTCGGCATCGTGGGTTGATCGCCGTCGAATGATTGCTCGTTTCGGGCAAAGCCGTTGCGATGGGAATACTTGCCCGTGAGCACAGTGGCGCGCGCAGGGCCGCAGATGGAATTCGTCACGAAGGAGTTCGTGAACAGCATTCCCTCACGGGCGAGTCGATCGATCTGCGGCGTCTGGTTGATCGCGCTGCCGTACGCAGAGATCGCGTGCTGCGCGTGGTCGTCGGAGTAAATCAGGAGGATGTTCGGACGCTGGTCCTGTGAGGTCCCGTGCGCGAGCGGATGGAAGACGCTCGAGAGAGCGAGAGCGAGAATCGTGGTTCGTGCCATCGAGAGAACGGTCGCGGTACGTCGCCAGCGGCGAACGAGCAACGGGAATCATGATTGGTAGAATCGCCAGGCGCCACCCAAGAACTCGCGAACCCAACGGTTCGCCGAGAGACCCGGGCCCCGACTTCGAACCGATATCAGCATGCACGCCCGCCTCATCTTCGCCGGCATCTCCCTCCTCGCGATCACCGTGGCAACCAGCGCCGCGCAGGATCGCACATACGGCAGCCGGAGCGAGCGAGATCCATTCCGGAGGACCTACTCGTTCGATGCGGACTACGAGTTCTGTGTCCGTCTGCCGCATCAGAAGGCCGCGGTCGAACTCACTCTCGGTGAGCAGGCTCTCGCCAATATCGGAGCCGTGGGGACCCTCGGACTCCTGACCCTCGGCGGCACCGACTTCGCATCGTTGAGTGATGCCGGGGACTTCTTCGATCACGTCGATGGTGGTCCGGAGGCGATCCTCGACTTGATCCGTGGTCGCGCTGCGATCGAGGGCGGAACCGTGCCCGCGCTGCCGCGCCTGCTCGCGGTCCGCGCCGTCGCTGCCAGAGGCTTCAAGCCCGCGCTCGGCGTCCTGCACGCCGTCAACAAGACCGGCGTAACGGACCCCTTTCTCGCTCAGGCCGTGCGCGAGTCGATCGCGAGCCTGAGCGGGGAAGCACTCGCCCCGACGATCCCGGTGCTGCCGACGCTGGCCGTGACGCTCGCGAGAATCCCTGATTCGGTGCAGGCCATCGTCGTGGTGGACCACCATCGATTTCCGTCGGCCTCGACACTGTTCTCGATCGGCGCCGATGCCGGCGACGCCGTGTTCCGGCAGGTGATCGAGAACGTCGGTCCTGAGGAGCGCGAGATCCTCGATACGGCGATCCGCTACTCGACCTCCGGTCGAGCTCTGGGCTACCTCATCGCAAAGCGATTCGGCAACTTCCGAGTCCACCGCTCCGTGATGGCCGTGAAGTTTCGCGAGACCTTGGCGGAGCAGCCGTACTTCCAGTGGTACGCCGAGGGCGAGTTCGATCTCGATGCGATGGCCGCCGGTTTCGCGTGGGCGGAGCTCGAAGTGGAGCGGAAAGATGAGGCCGTCGTGATCCGCAGCTCCGACGGTCACCAGGCCCGCATCGAACGCAACAGGGTGGTGTTGTGGCACGACGAGTTCCAACCCACCGAGGGTGCCAAGCACGTCGCATTCCGAACCTGCCTCGACCGACTCGAATCCGGCGCCGCGTTGGCGGTGTGGATCGACGAATCGACTCCCTACCCCGAGGAAATCGGGGTGTTCCGACCTCGCCAAGCAGCCCTTTGG
>JBFXDD010000038.1:0-39968 GCA_050181465.1 Planctomycetota bacterium | reverse complement strand
GAACGTCGTCGCGAGGTCGACGCAGGTCGATGACCGGCAAGGAGCTGCGGCGCGCGACGACCGAAGCGTAGCCGTAGCTACGCTGCCAGGGAGGAGCCGACGCAGCGACGCTGTCGGGCGCGAGTTGCGGCGATCGCAGCAGACGGTCATGAAGAGTCCGGGCTGGGTTCGTCAAGCCCTCGATCGTATCGCTGTCCGGCGCCGCGTGCCCGCGCACGTTTCGACCGGACGGCGCGATTCATGAATATCTTCCGAGCGGTCCGACAACGTTGACCCGATCCACGACAGCCCCGACGATCGCGCCTCGCACCGATCGCGAAGCGAGCGACTTCCATTCCAATGACCGAGATCGCCCCCACCTCCACTCCAACCGCCGCGGGCACCGCCGGCGGACGCCCGAGCAACGTGATCATCCGGCCATGGCCGAAGATCGTGTTTCTCTACCCCACGATGGTCGCGGCGATGGTGTGCTGGTTGATCCAACTGTTCAGCGGCAGCAGCGCCGCGCCGAGCACATCCGAAGGCGTAGCGACCGCGGTGCAAATCGGCAGCCGAGCCTGCGGGAACACCTTCCTGGTCGTGTTCTTCATGAACCTGCTGGTGTTCGCCTTCGACTTCTCACGGATCAAGTCGATCACGCTGATCGCGATCATCGCCGCGCTGCTACTCGGTCTCGGCTGGGCGGACTCGATCTGGAACATCGGCGGCGGCATCCGCGCCGCGCTCGACACCATCGACGTGCGGATGAACACGCAGTTCTACGGGTTCGTGTCCGCCTTCCTCGCGATCATGTTTCTGTGCGTCGTGATCAACACCCGCTTCAACTACTATGAGGTCAATCATCGCGAGATCCTCCACCACCACGGCTACCTAGGCGACGTGACCCGCATGCCGACCTCCGGGCTGCGCCTCAACAAGGAGATCTACGACCTGTTCGAGTTCGTGCTCTTGCGGAGCGGCCGCTTGATTTTCTACCCCTCGACCTCGCGCGAGGCGATCGTCGTCGAGAATGTCATCAACGTGAACGCCGTCGAGAACCGGATCAAGGACTTGCTCGCGGTGATCGCGGTCCGAATGCAGGACGAAGCCGCACACTGAGATTGCGAGCCCGGGCGGCGCGGCCATGGGCGAGAGTGGCGAAACGGCAGACGCGCTGGGTTTAGGTCCCAGTGGGGTTACACCCGTGAGGGTTCGAGTCCCTCCTCTCGCATGGAACCGCGGCACGACTCGGCCGCCATCTCGGCCGGCTTGCCTTTTGGCCCGGGGCTCCTACGCTCCCGAGCGACTCATCACGATTCCCCCGTTCGCAAACGTTTCATGACCCACGTCATCGCTCAACCCTGCATCGATGTGAAGGACAAGGCCTGCGTCGACGTCTGCCCGGTGGATTGCATCCACGGCGCCGACGGCGATCCGCAGCTCTACATCAACCCCAACGACTGCATCGACTGCACGCTGTGCGTCGATGCCTGCCCGGTCAGCGCGATCTTCGCCGAAGACGACCTGCCCGCGGAGTGGACTGGGTTCGCGGAGACCAACCGCCTGTATTTCGAGAAGTCGTGACCTCGAACGAACCGGCGCGGGCAGAGCGACACGCGCGCCAGGTTCGATTCGGCCCGATCGGGCCGGAGGGTCAGGCGCGGCTGCGCGAGAGTCACGTGATTCTCGTGGGCCTTGGAGCGACCGGTTCGCACGCCGCCGACGCCCTCACCCGAGCCGGAGTGGGGCGACTCACGCTCGTCGATCGCGACGTCGTCGAGTTTCACAATCTCCAGCGGCAGACGCTCTACTGCGAGGCCGACGCCGCCGACCAGCGCCCCAAGGCGCTGGCTGCCGCCGAGCGACTGGCGTCGATCGATTCCGCCGTCACACTCGACGCGCGGATCGCCGAGTTCGATCGCGGCCTTTGGGATCGACTGGATCCCCGTCCGCAGCTCGCGATGGACTGCACGGACAACTTCGCCACGCGTTTCCTGCTCAACGACCTAGCCGTCCGCGATTCCGTGCCGTGGATCTACGCCGGCGTGGTCGGCAGTCAGGGTTGCACCACCGCAATCCTGCCCGGCGTGACACCTTGTCTCCGCTGCCGGCTGTCGGAGCCGCCGCCCAGCGGCTCGGTCGCGACCTGTGAGACTGCAGGTGTCTTCGAACCGGCGGTTCGCGTCGTCGCCGGATTGGCGACCGCCACGGCGCTGCGGATCTTGACCGGCGACCGCGACCTCGGACTCGGCACCTTGCGTGCTGTCGATCTGTGGAGCGGGCGTTGGCGCGAGCACTTTGCGGACAGCCGCCCGCGACCTGAGTGTCCGACCTGCGGCACGCGCAGCTTCCCCGCACTCGCCGAGGCCGCTCCCGAACGGCTCCGAATGTGTGGCCGGGACACCGTGCAGGTTCGACCCGCCCTCGCGCAGGCGGTGGACTTCGCGACGATCGCCGCCCGTTTGCGCGGGGTCGGCGTCCCCACCGAGACCTCACCCCACCTCTTGCGATTCGCGGTCGAGGGCTGCCGCATCTCGTTGTTTCGCGACGGTCGTGCGCTGATCTTCGGCACCGCAGATCCTCAGCGCGCCGCAAGCCTCTACGACCGCTGGCTGGGTGGATGACGACGCCGACGCTCACTCCGCTGTACCTCGATCACGCCTCGACGTCCTTCCCAAAGTCGGGTGCGGTCGTCGCGGCCGTCCGACGATGGTACGAGGAACTCGGAGTCAGCGCGGATCGCGGCGTCTCCGCCGCGCACGACCAGGTGCGCGCCGAAGTGGACGACACCCGCCGACGTCTCGCTGCGCTCGCGAAGTTGCCCGGCGAACGGTGCGCGTTCACCTCCGGTGCGACCGAGTCCCTCCATCTGCTCTTTCTCGCGCTGCTACGACCCAGAGATCGCGTGGTCACCACCGCGATCGAGCACGCAGCCGTCGCCCGGCCGCTGCTTTCCTTGCGAGACCGGCTGCAACTCGACCTCGAGGTCGTCCCCTGCGATGCGAACGGTTGCGTCGAACCGGCGGCCGTCGCGGCGGCGCTGGAGTGCGGCGCGACGAGACTCTGTGTGCTCAACCACGCGAGCAATGTCACCGGTGCCGTGCTCGACGTCGATGCCTGCCTGACCGCCGCCCGCGAACTCGGAACGCTGTCGATCGTCGATGTGTGTCAGTCGATCGGTCACCTCGCACTTCCGCAGCGCGCCGACTTCCTCGTCGGCTCCGCGCACAAGGCGCTGTGGGGCCCGCCGGGCCTCGGCTTCGTCTTGGCACGCAGCGACACCGCGCTCGTACCCCCGAAGCCCGGCGGCAGCGGGTCCACTTCGGACCTCGCGAAGCATCCCGCGGAATGGCCGACGGTGCTGGAAGCGGGCACACCCAACACCCCCGCGATTCTGGGTCTCCGCGCCGCACTGATCGAACGAGACGCGGTCCCGCGAAGGACCTTCGAGTCGGCTCTGATCGCGCTCGATCACTTCGCAGACCGCCTGCAGCGCGACCTCGGGGCTCGATCCCACTCCCCTCGGACGACACCTCGTCTACCGATTCTCTCGTTCGAGCTGGACGGCTTCGATCCGCAGGAAGTCGCGATCCTCGCCGCGGGCCACGGCATCACCTTGCGTAGCGGTTTTCACTGCGCGCCGTGGATCCACGCACATCTCGGCAGCCAAGCCCGCGGGACGGTCCGAGTGAGTCCCGGCCCCGAGATCACCGCAGGCGACCTGGATCGACTCGTCGACTTGCTGTGTCCCTGACGAATCGCCAGTACTCGAACACGATCGCGAACACCTCGTCCGACAGTGGGATGCCGCGCGGTCGCAGTCGATCGGAAGCATCGACCCCGAGAACGGCAGCCGCGTGATGGCTGCCGACGAGCGTGAGTTCCGCGATCAGTTCGAGCTCGCGCTCGCGGCGCAGGTTGCCGGGATGGGCGCCGAGGGCTGTCAGCCCCCGCTCCGTGACCATGAGCATCGCGCGATCGCCGAGCTCGAGCAGGCGATCGCCGGACCAAGTCGACAGGAGTCGGTCGATCTCGACGACACCGGTCTGCGCGACGCGGGTCAGCGGCCGGCCGCCGCCCGCAAGGCGCACCCATTCCCGACAACCGTGGTCGGGTAATTCGCTCGCCCACGCGAGATCGACGGCGTCCTCGACGCCGGCCAGCCGCGCCCGTAGCAGCCGGCAGGCGAGGGCCAAGTGCCCGACGGCGGCAATGTCACGATCGCTGGCCCAGGCGCCGGCCGCATCGCGTAGCGCCGCGCCATCCGCGAGGAGCACGAAGGCAAGTGCCGCGCGAGCGCGCCATGGCGGTTCGATGCGATCGACCGGCACGAGATCGACCGCGGCGAGCACGCGGCGCCAGGTCGGGCTCGACGCCAACACCGTCGCGACCTCCGGCTCGAGCCCGTGAAGCGATGCACCGAACTCACTCGGGTCGTCGGTCGCTGCCAATCGGATCGCCGCATCGATGCGGGCGGCACGGCCCGCGGGGTCCCGGCGCGACAGCGCGTCGCGAATGTCTGCCATCTGCGACGGCGCGATCGGGGTGCCGACCGCGCCGAGCCACTCCGCTCTCTGGAGCAGATCCGGACGATCGCGCCGAACCGACTTCGTCTCAGGCTGAGAACCGCAAAGACGAGCCGCGGCCGCGACCGCAGTGTCGATCGCGTCATAGCTCGACAGCGCCGGTCGCGGCGCACCACGCAGACGCGTGCGCGCGAGAAGGGCCGCCGCCTGGACAATGGGAGCGCTCTTCGAAAGTCGCTCCAAGGCCGGGCCGCCGAGTTCCCACGTTGCCGAGCCGCCGCGGCCGAGGGCTACCAGCATCGCGAGACCGAATTGGGTCCGGTCGTTGTCGGCACCCGCCAACGCGCGAAGCAGCAGAGTTTCCGCGGCGTCCCCGCCGGCGGCCGCAATTGCGGCATGACACAACAGCCACTCGCGAGGATCGGCGCGGCGGCGGTGCGCAAGTTCCGCGAGGGCGTCGACCGCGCAGTCGCCCAGGGACTGCGCATCGGCGAATGCCCCTCGCCATCGCTCCGTGCGCGCCGGGTCGAGTTGCGTCCGGAAGTGAGACTCGATCTGGGCGAAATCGATCACGATCGGCACCGAGCCCGCCTGCGGAGAAGGCCGTTGAGCCGACCCGCTCGACGATCCGATAAAGACGGCGCCTGTCATCACGAGGAGTCCGAGAACCACTGCCCGCGCGTCGAGTTCACGACGACCGAGCCGTGGCGGGGAACTGCGCTCGTGATCGCGTGGACATGGTGATTCGATGAGTGATCGGTTGCTGGAAAAGGACGAGGTCGATTTCTTGCTCGCCCAGTCCCCCCCGCCATCAGCAGGCAGCGCGGGGCGTGCCGCCGGCAAGTCGGAAGCGCCGGCCGAACGCGAAGTCACCATGCGTGGCGATCTCCAGAAGATCAGCCTGTCGGACATCTTCCAGACCTTGGCGATGTCCAAGATGGAAGGCCTCCTGCGCATCCAAGGCGCGATCGAATCGCGCGACATCCATTTCGCCGACGGATACATCCGCTGCATCGTACCCAAGCGGATGGAGACGTTGCGACTGGGACAGCGACTTGCACGCGCCGGGCTGATCTCCACGGACCAACTTCGCTCGGCGCTGGTCGAGCAGAAGCGCACCCGTCAGCCCCTGGGAGCGACACTGGTGGCGAACGGCCTGGTCACCGAAGAAGAGATCGAGGACGTCGTCGCCAACCAGATCCAGGAAGACCTCTTCGCACTCTTCACCTGGCAGCAGGGTTCCTTCGAATTCTATCGAGGCGCCGTCGGCTCTCCCGAGCTGGCTGCTCAGATCGCCGCCACCCCCCAGTTCGACGTCAACGGCGTCCTCCTGGAAGTCGCTCGCCGGTCCGACGAGTGGCAGCGGATCTTCGAGACCGTCCGCAGCCTGGACGAGATCTTCGTGCTGCGCGACGGTGCCGACATCGCCGACCTGGGCGACAACGAGCGGGCCGTCGTCGAGGGAGTCGAGCGCCGCTGCACTCTGCGCGAACTCGCCGACGTCACGTTGCTCGGCGTCTTCGAGTGTTCGCGTCTGGTGCGCGAGCTGTACGAGACGGGAGTGCTCCGTCGCATCGCGATGGACGAGGGCTTGACGGTTGCCGAGCAGTTGCTCACCACCGGCGAACCGCGCCGCGCAGCACTGACGGTGCAAGCGATCCTCGATCGCGGCGAACACCGTCTGCGGTCGACCACCGAACGCGCGGCGGACATCCTCGCTCGCGCCGGCGACGCTCGACTGGCCTCCAAGGCACTGATCGAGGCCGCGGATCTGGAGCCCGAGGAGGACGTGCAGCTTGCCCTCGCGCGCCGGGCCCGCGAGATCTGCCCGCGCTCCCTCGAAGTACTGGTCTACCTCCAGGGCGCACTTCACCGTGCGCCGCAGGTCGACCCCAAGGAGCGGTTCGCGGTCACGAGCGACCTCGTCGACGAACTGTATGAGCGCGGCCAGCTCGACGACTGTCTCGGTCTGGTCGAGCAACTCGAACACGATAGTGACGATCTGTCTCTCTGCCGTCCGCGGCGTGCCCGCGCACTCGCTCGCCTCGGCCGTAACGACGAGGCCGTGGAAACCCTGCTGGACTACGCGTCCAAGCTCGACCCGAAGACCGACGTCGCACGGCTCACGGCAGCGTACGAGCAGATCCTCAAGATCGACTATCGCCGCAAGGACGCCGCGCGCGCCCTGCGCAACTTGCAGTCGAGCCGCATCGCGATCCGGCTGCGCGGACTCGTCACCGTCGCCATCCTGCTCGGCGTCGCTTTCGCCGGTTACGTTCAGTTCGACGCTTGGCGAGTGACCGCGGAGCTCTCGAGCCTCGACGGACAGGTCGAAGCGTTGCTGGCTTCGAATGACGTCGCCGGCGCGAGCGAGCTGTACGACCAAGCGGTCGTCCGGTTCGGCGAGCGCGACGAACTCGTCGGCGTGGCCGGTCGCATCGCGCAGGCCCGCAGGGAAGCCGATGCGGAGCGCGATCGCAACATCGAAGCCGCTCGCGACGCCAAGCTCAGCGAGGCGACGACGATGTTCGACGGCGGCGACTACAAGGCCGCGTTGGACGTGTTCTTCGCGCGCACACAACTGGGGATCGAAGTCAACGCTCTCGAGGACGACCTCAAGGGTCGCATGGCGGCAGTCCGTCTCGGCTTGGAGTCCTTCGCACGGGGACTCCCGGAGAAACTGCCGCCGGAACCGACCATGCTGCAGACGGCCGGGGATCAAGCAGCCCAACTCGCGAAGCTCGCGGCCGAGTTTCACACCAAGGAGCGCCGGATCGTCGAAGGACTGGTCTCCGTGCGGGAGGATCCGAGACTGGTCGCCTCCCTCGGCACCGACTTCCCGACGCTCTTCGCGGTGGTCGACCGTCTCGCCGGGATCTATGCGACCGCCGACGAGCGCCGCATCGCCTACGAAGACCGAGTGAGTCGACGAAAGATCGCCGAGGAGCTGACGCCGATCTACGAACTCGCGGTCCGCCAGGAGAACGAACACGACTTCGCTGCGGCCCTGACTGCCTATCGACGGCTCGCCGCCGAACACCCGGCAGAGGACGAGCTGCGCGAGCACTTCCGCCGAAAGGTCCTCGAACTCGAGGACATCGTGACGCGGATGGCCGACATCGCGCGGCGGACCGCCGCCGGCGACCGGCCCGGATCGCGCAGCGCGCTGGTCGAGCTCAGCGCAGCACATCCCGGTCTCGCCTTCGACCAACTGGTGACGGTGCCGGTCCAGATCGGATCGACGCCCACGGACGCAGAGGTATTCGTCGACGATCGCAACGTCGGGCGAACGCCGTTGTTGGTCGCGGTCGTTGCCGGCCGTCCCGCCAAACTGCGCATCGCACGTGATGGTTACGCTGAACACGTCGCGGACCTCACGGGACAACAGACCGACGAAGTCGACGCGCTGCTGGAACGGCTCCCGCGCTGGACGGCGCAGCTCACGAGTTCGGTGGACCGGCGTATGTCTGCGGTCGGCGACGACCGACTCCTGGTCATCGATCGCGCCGGGAGCATCCTCGCACTCGATGCCGCAACCGGCAGCACGCGCTGGCGTCGCGATACCCAAGACCTGTCCGGCCTCCTGACCACTCCCGCCGTCTCGAAGGACTTCGGTGTCGTCGGGTCGGTCGACGGCACCTTGCGCTGCCTCCGCCTGAGTGACGGCGAGATCGTCTGGGAAGTCGACGGGCTGGCCTGCGAGGCCGCGCCCCTCCTGTTGCGGGCCAAGAATCGGGAGGTCGTCCTTGCGGTCGGCGTGAACGGCGCCGTCCGCACCTTCGACCTCGCGAGCGGCCGTCCCGGCTGGAGCGAGAACCTCGAACTTCCGGTGCAATGTGACCCGATCTTGCTCGATGGCCTCGCCGTCATCGTCGCATCCAACGGGCGCGCCGTGGGATTGGACATCGAGAACGGGGAGCCGCGCTGGCGCGCGGAGGTATCCGCCGGCGCCACACTGCCGATCGCGGTCTCGGGCTCACGACTCGTCATCGCCGGCGACGACGGCACCTTGGTCGCCATCGACGGACTCACGGGATCGCGGGCCTGGCTGCGCGACGACTTGGCATCCGCGACCGCAGCGCCGTGCGCCGACGGCGATCGCATCTTCGTCGGACACGGCAGGACTCTCGCGGTGCTCGATGCGAGGAGCGGTCGAACCATCGACACCCGCATGTTCGAGAGTGAGTTGCGGATGGCACTCGCGAACAGCGGCCCATTCCTGTTCGTCGGCCAGTCGAACGGATTCATCCACGCGGTCGACCGTGCAACGCTGCGCGATGCGTATCGCATCCGCGGCGATGCTCCCGCAGTCGCGCCGGCACTCACCGTCGGAACCGACGTCACGGTGATGGCGCTCCAGAATCAGACCGTCATCGCGTTCCGCGGCACCCTCTGAACCCGACAGACGATGCGCGCCCACACGTCGTCTCGCACACAACGACTGTCGCTGCACCGACGATCGACGGCGGTCCGTCGTCGGTTTGCGGCCTACATGCATCGTGCGCACGCATCACGGAAAACGAATCTCGTTCCGAGACCGCGCGAGTGTGGGCTGCGCCCGGCTGCATCGACGCTTGCGTTGCGCAGCACGGCGCGGCGTTACGCAAGACGGACGGGTCTCGTCCGCAAGCCATGTCTGCGTGTTCGATTGTGTAGTCCGGCACATCGGTTGCTCTAGTAGCAAGTGTTCCGGTCGCGTTCGATCTTGGACGCCGACGACCGACAACCGCTCGCGCGGCCCTTCTCCTTCCCGACCTCACACCCATGCACTTCACCAAGTTCTCGGTCCTCGCGCTCACCTGCGCTCTGTTCGCCGCGTGCGGCGACAGCCACTCCAGCTTCCGTTCCGAACCGACCGGTCGCTCCACCCCGCCACCGGCGGGCGGCGACAGCGGTCTCTTCGATCCGCCGGTAGGCGGCGGTGACGTGGGCGATTCGCAGACCGGGGACAACGGCAACGGCGGCACCGGCACCAGCGGCGGTAACGGCGGCGGCGGCGGCAACGGCGGCGGCAACGCCAGCGGCGGCGGCGGCAATGGTCGCGGCGGTGGCAACGGTGGCGGCGGCCAGCCCGGTGCGTCGGTCCCCGAACCGGCAACGATGCTCCTGGTCGGTAGCGGCCTCGCCGGTGCGGCCATGATGCGTCGGCGTCGCCGCGAAGCGACGAACGCCTGAGCCTGCGGTCGGCCGTGCTTCGCTCCAGGGGCGCTGGCCCGAACTACTGGCAAACGTCTGCTGCGATCGTCACAAGTCGCGCCCGGCGGCGGCCCTACGTCGACTCCTCCCCGGCAGCGTAGCTACAGCTTCGCTTCGGTCGTCGACCGACGTAGCTCCTTGCCGAGCTTCGACCTGTGTCGATCTCGCGACGACATTCACGAACAATCCGGGCTAGGTCGTCGAGCGACGCAGCCCCTTCCTGGACATCCACCGGCTCCGATCTCGCGTCGACGCTCACGAATCGTCCGGGCTGGTCGCCCAAATCGGGTACGCTGCGCCGTCTGCATGTCCGCTCGCCGTTGCGCACGAAACTGCTTCCTGCTCCTTGGCCTCTGCGGTTGCGCGTCCCTGTCCGGTTCCGATCAGGATCCGCGCACTCCCACGCCAGCGGAACTGAACGCTTTGGCGGAAGAACTCGTGACGGCGGTCCCGGCTGAGTGGCCGCAGTTGCTCGATCGGCTGACGGCCAAAGCGCCGCCCGACACACTGGCACCGGTGCTGATCGACGCGGCGCTGCGAAACCCCGATCGACTGGGTGCGGAATGCGCGCTCGCCTTGGCCGCAATCCAGCCGACGAGCGCGACTTCCGACCGGTTGTTGCAGATCGTCGATCACCCCCGCGCGACCGCCGCGGTCGCAGCCCGTGCGGCTTTGTGTCTTCGAGGAGGAGCGTCGGAATCGACGCTCGCTGAGTTGGCAGTTCGAGTGCAGGACCGTCGGCGCCCGACCCTGGTGCGCACGGCCGCCGCTACCGTCCTTCTCGATCTCGGCGACCGCGCGCTTGCCGTCGACTTCCTCTGCGCGGTGCTGTTGGCCGGCACCAACGGCGGCGGCGCAGTTCGCGAGTCGTTCGGCATCGCGGACGACTCCCGATGGGCTCTCGAACGAACCCTCGCGATCGAAGCGCTCGAGCGACACTCCGGCGGCGTTCACTTTGGCCTGCGCGCCGATAGTGATTGGCCGACCCTCATCGCCGGAACGGCGCGCATCCGCGCTCACTTCGAGAGGTCCGACGGATGACTTCCTTCGTCACCAAGTTCGCTGCGCGGCTGACGGTCTGCCTCGCCGTCACGGCGGCCGCCTCGACTCGAGTCCCCGCGCAGCAGCCCACCCCGCCGGTCGCGGAGTCCGCGCAGGCGATCACCGCGCGGTGGCGGATCCTGCGGGTTCGTCTCGATGCCCAGACGACGTCACCCAGCGTCGCGCGCGCGGAGTTGGAAGCCTTCCTGCGCTCCACCGGCGGGACCCACGAACGCCTGCCGGCGACACTGGAGGCGCGGCTGCGATTGGGATCACGACTGCTGACCGGCTTCGATCCGCGAGCGGCAAGCACGCAGTTCCAACGTGCACTCGCCGCCAGCCCGACCGACGACGTGGCGACCCGTGGTCATGCGCTCTGCGGTCTCGCCCAGAGCCTGGAACTCCTCGGTGATCGCGACGGTGCCGCTCTGATCTGGAAGGAAGCCGAGGAGCGACTCGCCGGCTCCCCGTGGTCCGACCTCGCCACCATCGCCATCGATCGACTCGAGCGCACACGCGACAAGCGCGTCAAAGTCGGCCAGCCGATTCCGGACGCGGGAGCGATGCTCGATCACTTGGGCACCGCTCGGCGCGTCACGGACCTGCGCGGCGGCGTGGCGTTGCTCCTCTTCGCGAGCGCCGCCGACTCCGACTCGCTCGATTCGATCGGCAAGATCGTGTCGCGAGCGCGCGAAGCGGGTCTCGACGACGATCGGATGATGCTCTTCTTGATCGAGACCCAAGGGCGCGACCTCGTGGCGCTCGCCCGTACGCGTGGATGGCGGATGCCGATGATCGCGCCGGTCGACGGTTTCCTCGGCGCTGCGTTCCTTGCGGGCGAAGTCCGCTCGGTACCCGCGCACTTGCTGCTCGACGCGCGCGGGCGATTACTCGCGCGCAATCTGCCACCCCATCGGATCGGCGAGACGATCGGGACCGCACGCCGCTAGCCCGGATTGTTCGTGAACGTCGTCGCGAGATCGCCGCAGGTCGATGCCCGGCAAGGAGCTACGACGGTCGACGACCGAAGCGTAGCTGTAGCTACGCTGCCAGGGAGGAGCCGTCGTAGCGACGCCGCTGGGCGCGACTTGTGGCGATCGCAGCAGACGATCACGAATAATCCGGGCCAGCCCGGATTGTTCGTGAACGTCGTCGCGAGATCGACACAGGTCGATGCCCGGCAAGGAGCTACGACGGTCGACGACCGAAGCGTAGCTGTAGTTTCGTTGCCAGGGAGGAGCCGGCGTAGCGACGCCGACCTGACGCGAGTTGCGGCGATTGCGGCAGACGCTCACCAACAGCCAGGGCTGACGGACGGGGCGCGCCGCCGCCGCGCGGCGGGGATGCGCGGCGGAGACGCGCGTCAGGGATAGATGCGATAGAGCATCCGCGGGAACGGGATGCACTCGCGCAGGTGTTCGACGCCGCAAATCCACGCGAGAGTCCGCTCGAGCCCAAGGCCGAAGCCGCCGTGGGGAACCGACCCGAAGCGGCGAAGATCCAGGAACCACTCGAAGGCCGACTCGGGCAAGCCGTGTTCGTGGATGCGCGCGCGCAACAGTTCGAAGTCGTCCTCGCGCTGTGCTCCACCGATGATCTCGCCGTAGCCTTCGCTCGCGATCATGTCGACGCCCAGTGCAAGATCCTGGTTCTCCGGATCGCGCTTCATGTAGAAGGCCTTGATCGCCGCCGGCCAGCGGTGAACCATCACGGGACGATCGAAGTCGGCGCCGATCGCGGTCTCGTGCGGCGCTCCAAAGTCTTCGCCGAATGGGAAGTCGGTGTGACCCGCTGCATGGATCCGTTCGACGGCCTGGGCATAGGTGAGCCGCGGGTAGGGCGTATTGGCCGCCGGTTCGAGCTTCGAGATGTCCCGCTCGAGTTCGACGAGATCCGCGCGCCGGTTGTCGAGCACGCGACGCACGATGTGGCTCACGAAGTCCTCGGCGAGCCGCATCACGTCGTCGAGGTCGTAGAAGGCGGCCTCGGGCTCCACCATCCAGAACTCCGTCAGATGACGCCGGGTCTTGCTCTTCTCGGCTCGGAAGGTCGGCCCGAACACGTAGACCTTGCCGAGCGCCATGGCACTCGCCTCGCCGTAGAGCTGGCCGGACTGTGAGAGGTATGCCTTCTGATCGTCGAAGTACGGGACCTCGAAGAGGTTGGTCGTACCTTCGCAGGCGCTCGGCGTGAAGATCGGCGAGTCGACGCAATAGAACTCGCGCTCGTGGAAGAAGTCGCGAATCGCACGCACGACCTCATCGCGAATCCTCAGGATCGCCGCCTGCTTGCGACTGCGAATCCACAGGTGCCGGTGACTGAGCAGGAAGTCAGGGCCGTGATCCTTCTTGCCCAAGGGGTAGGGCTCGGCGATGTGCACGATCTCGAGAGTCTCGACGTCCACCTCGACTCCCGAAGGCGCCCGTTCATCGGCTCTCACGGTGCCGATCACCCGCACCGCCGACTCTTGCGTGAGACGCTTGGCCGACTCGAACTGGGTCTCGTCGACATTGCCCGCGAACATCACGGCCTGCACGATGCCGCTGCCGTCTCGCAGCAGCAGGAAGTGCAGCTTGCCCTTGCTGCGCATGTTGTAGAGCCAGCCCTGGATCAGGACCTTCTGGCCGACGTGCTCGGGCAGGCGACGGATGGAGACGGCACGAAGGCCGCCGAATTCTTGCTGGGTCATGCGTGCGAACCCGCGGCGCGGAGAGCGTCCTGTGGGCCGGGCGGGAGGATACGCGCGCGGCCGATCCGCGCCATGCTCACGGGAACGACTTGGCGGCGCTCTGCAACGAGACGTCGACGACTGCGCCGTTGCGCACCGCCACGATCCCCTTCTGCGGCATGTGATGCCGCGTCGCCTCCACGCGGACCTCCGTGCGCTCGGCGAGCCCCACCCCTACCAAGTCCGAGAGGATCCGAAGATCTCGATAGCCCAGGTCGAGAAGCCGTGCTTCGACGACGGCTCGGATCCTCGATGCGGCATCGTTCTCCGCCGCGGCGACGACCACCGGTGCCGCGGCCGGCGTGAACGTCGCGCCGCTGATCTGGTCGAGCACCGCCAACTGCGCGCGGAGGAGTGCGGCGATCTGCCGCAGTTCCTCGCGGTTGCCCTCGGCGTCGTCGTGGAGTTGCCCCAGGCCGGCTTCGATGCGGTCGAGCCGCACCCGTTCCATGCTGCGCACGACGCCGTCCAGTCGTTCGTTGAGGGATCGCAGCTCGCCGATCTGCCGCAGCCACCCCTCGAAGCGCACCAGCCGCAAGTGAATCAGCACGTAGGCGACGACCACGGCGGCAAAGAACAGGCTGAACTGAAGTGCCGACATCGACGATAGGGAGTCTTCGTGCGCGAAGCGGCGGAGTGTAGCCTCCACCGCCATGACGAACAGCCTGCGTTGGCTCTTGGCCCTGGCCTTCGGCGCGCTCTACTTCGTGCTGCCGACGGCGGATCGCGGCCAACTCGCCTTCCTGGACGTCAGAAAGTGGCTGACCGCGGAGGACGACAGTCAACTCGCCCAGCCGACCGCACCCTTCTCACTCGCCCTCCATGCCTCTGGAAAGCTGCCGCCGCTCGCCGCGGACTGGCAGGTCGCCGGCGGCGAGAGCGTCCCGCGCGCGACCCGCGAAGCAGACTGCGGACGCATTCAGCGTGCCTGGGCCCGCAGCGCGGGACGCGAGGTCGATACCAACCTGCCGGCGATCGGCCTTCGCGTGCGGGTGGGCGACAACGGCCACCTCGCCGAGCTGATCAACTTCGAGGGCAACCCGATCGCCCGCCGCGAGGTCCTCGCCGAACCGCGTGCCGGCGCCGTATCCGATGCCTTCCTTCCCGATCGCAACAGTCTGTTGCCGGCCCTCGTCGCGATCGCGCTCGCGATCCTCACGCGCCGGATCATCCCTTCGCTCCTGATCGGCGCTTTCGTCGGCGCCTTCGTCTACATGCGCGGTGATGGATTCGCTGCCGCTCACCATCTGTTGACGGACACGATCTGGAACGACGTCCTGCGCAGCCAGTTCAACCAGGAAGTCATGGGGTTCGTCGTCTTCCTGTTCATGACGGTCGGTGTCATGGCGCGCAGCGGCGGCATCCTCGGGATGGTGGAATGGGTGCGGCGTTTCGCGCGCGGGCCGATCAGCACTCAGCTGTGCTCGTGGATCATCGGCATCCTGATCTTCTTCGACGACTACAGCAACTGCATCATCGCCGGTTCCACGATGCGGCCGTTGACCGACCGCAACGGGGTGTCTCGCGAGAAGCTCGCCTACATCGTCGATTCCACCGCTGCCCCGGTCGCCGGCATTTCGATCTTCTCGACGTGGATCGCTTACGAGGTGTCGATGTTCGCGCCGCAGTTGCCGGAGGTGACCAACGCGGACGGCAACCCGTACACCGTCACCGACGGCTTCGCGGTGTTCGTCGAGACCTTGCCGGTTCGCTTCTACTGCATCTTCACCCTCGGCCTCGTGTTGCTGACCATCCTCATGCGGCGCGAGCTCGGACCGATGCTCACCGCGGAGCGCCGCGCGCGCACCGAGAACAAGCCGGTTGCCGACGACGCGCGCCCGATGGTCGCCGAAGGACTCGCGCGGACCGAGCCGCCGCCGGGTGCGCCGCTACGCGGCATCAACGCGTTGCTGCCCATCCTCGTGCTCATCGCGGCCACGATCGGGTTGATCTACCGCAACGGCTCTGCAGCGTTGTCGGCGGACGAAGCGACGCTGCCGCTGTTCGAGCGCATCCCGAAGATCCTCGGCAACGGCGAGAGCCAGCGGGCACTGTTCCACGCGGCGATCCTCGCCTTCGGCGTGGCGTGCGTCATGGCACTCGCGCAGCGAATCCTCGGTCTCGTCGACGTCTTGCTGGCGGCCCTGCGCGCCGCGCAATCGTTGATCTTCGCCGTCGTGATCCTGGTGCTGGCGTGGACCATCGGCGAAGTCTGCAAGTCGGATCTCGGCACGGCATCGTTCTTGACCGCCGCGTTCCACGGCTCGTTCTCGCCGGTGATCCTGCCGCTGTTGATGTTTCTCACCAGCGCCCTGGTCGCCTTCTCGACCGGCACTTCGTACGGAACGATGGCGATCCTCTTGCCCAACGTCGTCGTCCTCGCGCACACGATGGGCAGCACGGTTCCGGATCTCGGCGGCCCCGCGTTGATGATCCTGACGATCGGCGCGGTGCTGGAGGGCTCCATCTTCGGGGATCACTGTTCGCCGATCAGCGACACCACGGTGCTCAGCTCCGTCGCCAGCGGCAGCGACCACCTCCACCACGTGCGGACGCAGGCGCCGTACGCGATCCTCGGCTTCCTCGCCGCGGCCTTCGCCGGTTACTTGCCCGCGGTCTGGTTCGGCCCGTCCATCTGGCCGATCTGCTGGGCACTCGGATTCCTGATGATGGCCGCCGTTCTCTGGTTCTTCGGCAAGGATCCAGGCCGTGTCGCTCCGAGCGCCGGCGCGACGGGCAACTCACTCACCGACTGAGCTCGGCGAGTCGGAGCAGCCACAAGCGGCCGAGCCAGTCATCGTCCGCCGAGAATGCAGCGCGGGCGAGTGCCCTCGCATGATCGGCGGTGCTGAGCACCGGCTCGACCGCGGTCATCGCGACGGTCGGGTAGACGACGCCGTCTTCGCGCGACACCCGCAGCGACACCTCCCGCACCGTCGCCCGCACGATCGCTCCCTCGCCGAGCCCGCCATCGGCCGCGCGGTATCGGACGCGAAGGTCGCGCGGCAACGACGCCGATGCGCCGACATCCTCTTCGCTCGCCGGCAATCGCTCACCGAGCTCCGACTCGAGGGCCGGCACGAGCGCGTCGATCTCGGTCCGCGCCGCGAGCACGCTGCCGCGCCGCGCGAGTCCGAGAGTTCGTTCGATCTCGCCCGCGAGTCGAATCTCGAGGGCACCGCACACTCGCTCGAGTTCGGAACGCTCGTCGTCGCTCAGATCCAATTCCTCGGCCTGTCGTCGCGCCGCGACGGCTTCCTTGGGAGAACCGCTGCCGAGGATCGCCAACAAGCCGCGGAAGCGATCGCGGAGCGCCGCGCGTTCCGCCCGCGGCGGGGCGGGCGGCACCGCGGTGTCGGGCTGCGGCGGACTCAGGACCGCCGGTGTCGAACTCGGGGGTGTCGAACTCGGCGGAGTGGATGTCGTCGAGGGCGAAGTCGTCGGTGGAGGCGACGGCGCGTTCGACGGTTCGCTGCGTGCGGGGGCTGGGGTAGGAGTCGACCCGCCGTCGGCGGGAGTCTCGGCCGACGGCTCCTCGCCGGCACCCGTCGACGTCGATGGTCCGAATGCCGAGCGGACGCCGAGCCAGGTCAGAAGGACCGCCAGGACCGCGCCCATCGCGATCCACCGTTTGCGCCGTGGCCGTGCCATCCCCCGATCATCGGCTGCGGCGCTCGATCGATCGCGTGGCGTTCGTGCAGAAATTCTGGAGATCGCGGGACTCGAACCCGACCGAGCGGCACTCGCATCCCGGATTCGCCCTCCGTCCGCCATGCTTCGTACTCCACCGCCATCGCGCGCCGACGTCACCGCAAGGCCCACCGCCGCTCGCTGCGGCCTCCCGCTCCTGCCCGCCCTCTCGCTGCTCCTCGCGGCGGGCAACCTGATCGCGCAGGACCCGCAGAAGACCGCCGACCAAGCCGCGCTCGAGCGCGCCCTCGCCGAGCTGGACCAGCCGCCCGATCCGGTCACCGCCACGGCCGCGCAGCAGCCGATCGGCTTCAACCCCGCGGCGCCGGGCAACTTCCGTCTCTTCGACCTGTCCTTCGTGCTGTTGTTCGCCGGCGGTGGGTCGACGGAACCTGACGACGTGCTCGGCGAGCTCTTCGCCGGCGGCCACGATCCGCGCAAGCGCGGAGTGACCCTGCAGAACGCCGAACTGACGCTCCAGGGCGCGGTCGATCCCTACTTCCGCACCGACCTCCACCTCATCACCTTCCTCGACCCGATCGAGGGCGAGACGGTCGTCGAACTCGAAGAGGCCTTCCTCACCACAACGTCCTTGCCGGACGGTTTCGAGATCGAGGCCGGTCAGTTCTTCACCGAGTTCGGCCGGATCAATCCGCGCCACAATCACGAGTGGGACTTCCTCGATACCTCGATCGTCAACGCCCGCTTCTTCGGCGCCGACGGCCTGCGCGGGCCGGGGATGCGCGCCGGCTGGCTGACCCCGCTGCCGTGGTTCTCCGAGCTGCACCTCGGCTTCCAGAACGCGAGCGGCGAGACGACCGCGAGCTTCCTCGCCAACGACGAGTTCTTCGAGGAGCGCCCGATCGGCGGCCGGCCGTTCCAGGAACGCAGCACCCGCGGGCTCGGCGATCTCATCTGGCTGGCACGCTGGGTCAACGGCTTCGATCTCGACCCGAACACGAACGTGCAGATCGGGATGTCGGGGCTCTTCGGTCCCAACGCCGCCGGACGCGATACCACGACCACCATCGTCGGCGCGGACTTCGTCGTTCGCTGGAACGACGGGGTCGGCGGCCGGCAGGCGCGCGAGATCCTCTGGCAGACCGAGCTGATGTACCGCAGCTACGAGACCGACGGCTTCGTCGATGAAGGCGACCCCAACGATCCCGCCGACGACGTCGTGGTCGACGCCGCGACCCTTCGCGATCACGGCCTCTACTCGCAACTGGTCGTGCGACTCTCCAGTCAATGGCGCGCCGGGCTTCGTTACGATTTCGCGGGCGGCAACGGCATGTCCTACGATCCGATGGCGCGCCTGCTCGGGTCCCGCAACGACGATCCCTTCCGCAGCGATCGTCACCGGATCACTCCGATGCTGGAGTGGGCACCCACTCACTTCTCCCGGGTGCGCCTGCAGTATTCCTTCGATCATTCCAAGAGCCTCGACGACGAGACGGCGCATTCCCTCTGGCTGGGGATGCAAGTCGGCATCGGCTCGCACGCCGCCCACGCTTTCTGACGCAGCCCACCCCGACCATGTTGCGATCCTCCCTCGTCGCGCTCGTCCTCTCGAGTGTTCTCTCCGCGCCGCATGTGGCAGCACAGGATGCGATACCGATCGCGGTGTGCGCAACGACACCCAATGCCGGGGCGCTCGTTCGCGCCGTCGGCGGCGACGCCGTCGCCCTGGAGGTGTTCAGTCAACCGATGCAGGACCCGCACTTCCTGCGCGCGGTGCCGAGCATGGTGAGAAAGCTCCGCGATGCCGAACTGCTCGTGCTCGTCGGACTCGAACTCGAAGCGGCCTGGCTCGGCGCGCTGATCGACGGTGCCCGCAACCCGCGCGTCCGCGCGAACGGAGTCGGCTACCTGGATCTGTCGCGCACGATCCGCCCGATCCAAGTCAGCGCGGCGGATCGATCGAGCGGCGACGTCCATCCTCTGGGCAACCCGCATTACCTCGTCGATCCGATCGCCGGAATGACCGCCGCGCGCGCCATCGCGCAGAAGCTCGGCACGCTGCGCCCGGAGTTGGCGGCACAGTTCTCGGCGAACGCCGATGCGCTCGTGAGTTCGCTCGGGGAGCTGCTGTTCGGCGCGGAACTCGTCGCCCGCTTCCCACCCGAGAAGCTCGGCGTGCTCATCGCGAACGAGAAGCTGGCGACCTTTCTCGCCAACCTCGAAGACGCGCCCAAACTCGGCGGCAAGCTCGGTGCGCTCACGAATCATCGCAAGAAGCGCATCGTGTGCGATCACGACGGGTGGCGGTACTTGCTGCGCACCACGGGACTGATTACGGCCGGATTCCTCGAACCCTATCCATCCGTGGCGCCGAGCACCGGCCACCTCGGCCGACTCGTCGACCAACTGCGCGCCGAGCCCGCCGCGGCACTCGTCCACGCGCCGTACTTCGAGACCAGTGCCGTCGAGTTCGTGCACTCGAAGACCGACATCCCCGTCGTTCGCCTGGCGCATCAGGTCGGCGCGCTCGGTGCGGATGCCGACTACGTCGCGTTCGTCACCCGCAATCTGGACGCGTTGATCGCCGCTCTGGGCGATGCCTGAGTCGACCTCCGACCGATTGAGGTTTCAGGACGTCGCCATCGCGCGCGGCGGCCGCACCGTCGTGCGCGACGTGTCGTTCTCGCTCGAACCGGGTGAGACTGTCTTTCTCGTCGGCCAGAACGGCTCGGGCAAGACCACGATCCTCGACGCCGTGCTCGGGCGACTCCCGGTGAGTTCGGGGACCATCGAGCGGTCGGGGAGCTTCGCGGGGAGCCGAGCGCTGGGTCTGGTGCCGCAACGACACCAGACGACTTGGACCTTGCCCAGCACCGTCGACGAGTTCGTCGGCCTGGCGCTCGCCGACCGCCGCGGAGAACGATCCACGACGCGGGCCGCGGCAATCGCGAGCGCACTCGCGAGCGTGAGCTTGCTCGAGCTTCGCCACCGCAGCATCGATCGACTCTCGGTCGGGCAGCGGCAACGCGCAGCGATCGCCCGCGCGCTGGTTCGCGAGCCGTCGCTGCTCGTCCTCGACGAGCCGACGTCGGCACTCGATCCGGGCAGCGCCGCCGAGCTGTGGTCGCACCTCGCCGCACTGGTCGCGCACGGCCGTTGCGCGCTCTTGTGCGTGACCCACGACCTCGCGGCCGCCTCGCGATTCCACGGCGGCATCCTGCGGCTGCACTCGGATCGCGATCCGGCTGCAGCCTCGCGTGCGGAGTTCCGTGCCGGCGAGACGAGGGGCGCGCAATGAGCGACCTCCTCCAGGAGTTCCTCGATTCCTTCGAGCTGTTCTGGACCACTTACGTGACCGGCCTGTGCGCCGCGGCCTTGCTGGCGTTCGCCGGGGTGTTCGCGCTCGCACAACGCCAGTTGTTCACCGGAGTCGCGACCGCGCAGGCATCGACGCTCGGCATCGCACTCGCCTTGGCCTGCTTCGGCTTGGGTGACGATCACCACCATCTGCACGGCTGGCCACTCGTCTTCGGCGTCGGCTTCGCCGTGGCCGCGAACTTGGCGTGTTCGCGGATGGCGCTGCGCGCCACCGTGCAGGAGGGACTCAGCGTCGCGATCTTCGTCGCTGGCGGCTGTCTGCCGATCTTGCTGCTCGCGCACGGTCCCAAAGGCCTCGAAGAGGTCGAGCGTCTGACGTTCTCGACGCTGATCGGCTCGGACATCCATGACATCCAGAAGATCGGCGGATTGCTCCTCGCCACGATCGTGCTGCTGGCGCGGCAGGGTCGAGCGCTGCTCTTCGCCGCCCTGGAGCCGAATACTGCCTTTGCGATGGGGATCGCGCCCGCCGGAACCGCCCTCGCGTTCCCGATCTTGTTCGGATTGGCGCTCGGACTCTGTCTCCACACCGCCGGCAGCGTGTTCTGCATCGCCGCTCTGACGATGCCGGCCCTGTTCGCACGCCGCGTGCATCGGACCGCGGTCGCCGTGCTGTGGGCCGCACCGCTGTACGCCCTGCTCGCGACCCTGCTGGGCTTCGCGCTGGCCAATCACTACGACCTCCCGATCGGCACGACCGCCGCAGCCACGATGTTGGGCCTGACCGCGCTCGCCCACCTGCTCCCGCGGCGCTGAACGGATCGCCGCCTCGTCGCCGCGCGATCGCCGCCCTATCCTCCCTGCCCCCGCGATGCTCTATCTGCTGATCACCTTGGCGGCACTGTGTGCCGGCCCCGCCCTGGCCGGCCTCGCCCGGCGGCTGAGAACGACCACCATCGCGCTCGATGCTTTCGTGCTGGTCGTGTTGGGCGGCCTGGTGGTGCTGCACATCCTGCCGCATGCGCTGCACGATGCCGGGCTGTGGGCGTTGTTGGTCGCCGCGGTCACGTTCTTCCTGGTCGGCAAAGCGGAAAGCGGACTGCATGACCACGCGCACGGCGAAGGTGGACGCATCGGCGCGCGATTGATGCTGGGCCTGACGATGCTGGGGCTGTTCGTGCACCAGATCGTCGACGGCGTGGCGGTCTCGGCGGCCGACGATCCGCTCGCGACCACGAACCCCGAGCACCGTGAGCTCTGGGCACTGGCCGTCATCCTGCACAGCCTGCCGAAGTCGATCGCGCTGTGGTGGATCGTGGCACCGCTGTTCGGTCTGCGCGCCGCGATCGGCACGTTGGCTCTGAGCATCGTCGGGACCCTCGTCGGCTACTTCCTCGGCTCGGAGTTGCTCGCATTCGCATCGCCGTTCAGCATCGCGATCTTCGAGGCCGTTCTCTGCGGCGCACTCGCGCACGTCGTGATGCACGCAGACCTGCCCGCTGCGCCCGCGGGCATCGAGCCGCGCGCCGTCCGCCTCGCCTCGCTGGTCGGCCTCGTGTTGGGTGTCGGCGTGATCATGCTGGTGGAGGGTGGGCACTCGCATTCCCACGAACACGCCGACGGCGGCGACTTCCTGCACGTCTTCTACGAGCTTGCCGCCACCAGCGCTCCGGCACTCGTGCTGGCCTACCTCGGCATCGGGCTCTTGGCGGCGTTCGTGCCGAAGGGGATCCCGCTCTTGGGTCGTGGCGGCCCATCGTGGCTCGCCGCCTTGCGCGGCATCGCCGTCGGCTTGCCGCTGCCGGTGTGCTCCTGCGGTGTGGTGCCGATGTATCGCGACCTGGTGCAGCGCGGCGCACGCACTCCGGCGGCGATCGCGTTTCTGGTCGCGACCCCGGAACTCGAGATCGCAGCGCTGCTGCTGACTTGGCAACTACTGGGGCCGTCCTTCGCGATCGCCCGCATCGCCGCCGCCGCGGCACTCGCGCTGATCGCGGCAGTCGTGACGTCCCGCGTCGCCAAGCCGGTGGAACCCCTGCCCTTCGCCGGACTCGAGGAGGATCGCCAGAGCGGCGGCCTCTTGGCGAGACTCCACGCGGGCCTCCGCAAAGGCTTCGGCGAGAGCGTCGACGAAACCGCGCCATGGATCCTGGTCGGCTTGGGCCTCGCTGCCTTGCTGACTCCGCTGTTGGATCCGGGTGCACTCCGGGCCTTGCCGTCGCTGGCAGCCGTTCCGCTCGCCGCGCTCATCGGGATGCCGGTCTACGTGTGTGCGTCGGGCTCGACGCCGCTCGCGGCGGTGCTCGTCGCGCACGGCTTGTCGCCGGGAGCCGCGATCGCATTCCTCCTGACCGGTCCGGCGACCAACGTGACGACCTTCGGAGTCCTGTCACGCTTGCACGGCGGTGCGACGGCGCGCACCTTCGCCGTCACCATGTTCGGCGGCGCCACCGCTGCCGGGCTCGCGGTCGATGCGATCCTCGTCGGTTCATTCGCAGTACCCGCGGCCGGCCATGTCCATGATGCGCTGAGCACGCTCGAGTTCGTCGCGGTCGGCGTCCTCGGCCTCGTGATCCTGGCTTCGATCCTGCGACAGGGCGTGCGCCGCTTCCTCGGGCAATTGTTCGACACACCGACGCTCGCAGAGTTGACTGCCCCCCACGACGAGCACGCCGCAATCCCAAGTTGCTGCAGCCAGCCACCGGCCGCGTCCGCCACGCATGCCCACGGGCACTCCCACGCTCACGGCCATGCCCACCGGCACTGAAAGGTCCGCGGCAGGGCCCGCGACGAGGTTCACCGTGACGTGTGGGACACGCCTGGCCCGGGTTGGCTCGGATTACTCGTGAACGTCTGCTGCGATCGCCGCAACTCGCGCCCGGCGGCGTCGCTCCGTCGGCTCCTCACTGGCAGCGTAGCTACGGCTGCGGTTCGGTCGTCGTCCGACGCAGCTCCTTGCCGGACATCGACCTGCGTCGATCTCGCGACGACCTTCACGAGTAATCCGGGCTAGTCCGAGCTGGATGCGCGGCACTCAACGCTTCGTGAGCTTGTCCCGCATCGCCCGCTCCACCGCCGGCGTGACGAAACTCGACACATCGCCGCCGTAACGAACGACATCCTTGATCAACGAGGACGAGACGTAGCTGTAGGCGTGACTCGGCATCACGAACACCGTCTCGATCTGCGGTTGCAGATGGCGATTGGTGAGAGCCATCTGGTACTCGAACTCGAAGTCGCCGATGCTGCGGAGGCCGCGGAGGATCACGCCGTAGCCCTCTCGCCGACAGAACTCGACGACCAACTCCGAGAAGCCGACGACCTTCACCGATTCCGGCAGCTCGGCACGGAGAAGGTCCATTCGCTCGTCCACCGAGAAGAGCGGACTCTTGCTGCTGTTGCGCGCCACGGCCACGGTGACCGTCTCGAACAACGTGAGCGCTCGCTGAACCAGGTCGAGGTGACCGCGCGTGACCGGATCGAAACTACCTGGATAGAGCGCATGGACCATGCGGGCGGAAGCGTAACCGGCGCCGGTTCCCGAACACGGATGGAGCATGTTCCTTCCGGGCCGGGGCGACCCCGTGGCGTCACGATTCGGTCCACGCCCTCTGGTCGTTGCCGCGATCACCGCGGTGATGACCGCCATGAGCGCGAGCCGCTTCGGCACTGCCGGGTTCGCCGCAGCACTGCTCGCGGCGGTCGTCGCGACGATCGCGACCAGGCGCGTGACGATGGTCGCGATCGCGCTCCCGATCGGACTGGCGACGATGCCTGGTGCGGCGCTCGAAGTCGAACCGTTGCCGATGCGGGCCGGTCCGGTCGCCTTCGAGGGCACCATCGAAGAGCGCCCGCGGTGGAGCGGCTTCGGCGACGAGCTCCGCTTCCGAGTCCGGACGCCGCATTCGGCGGTGGCCGACCTTCTCGTCGTCGCGAGCGCCGTTTCCGAGCCGCAGGCAGCGCGACGCGGACGCGGCCGACTCCATGCCATGCCGCATCCCGGCGACCGGATCGCCGGGATCGGTTACGTGCGCGAGGTGTCGGCAGGCGGGGTCGCATTCCTCGGCGCGATCGTCGAGACCCGCTTGGATGCAGTCGACATCACCCCCGACCCGCTGACACTCGACGGCCTGAGTTCCCGACTGCGCACGACTCTGGAGGCCGGACTTCGCACGGCGATGGCCCCGAAGAACGCCGACCTAGTGGCGCAATTGGTGCTCGGCAGCAGCGCCCGCGTGGACGACGACCTGCTCGCTGCACATCGCGCGACCGGACTCGTGCACTTGCTCGCGGTCAGTGGTGCGCACGCGTCCCTTCTCGCTTTCCTGCTGTCGCGGGCGCATCGGACGCTCACGGGTCGCGAGCCCTACCGGGCCCGCCGGTTTCGCACGCTGGCCGGCGCCACCTTGCTGGTCTACGGCGCGATCACCGGCCTCGACGCGCCGGTGCTTCGGGCGGTGGTGGCATGGCTCGTCTTCCAAGTCGCCGATGCCTCTGGTCGTCGCGTGACGGCGGCGAGTGCGCTCGCGATCCCGGCCCTCCTCACCGCGTTCCTGCTGCCGCGCGATCTCGACAGGCCGGGCTTCTGGCTCAGCTACGCCGCGGTCATCGGCCTGTGTGTCGCGAACTCGGATCGCCGCGCTCGCGGTCGACTCGCGGGACTGAAGCGAACCGTGAACGCCTCGGTCTGGGCACTGGTGACCACGACCCCCTTCACGCTCGGCTTCTTCGGGCAATGCGCGCCATGGACGATCCTCGGAACACCGCTTCTTGGCCCGCTCGTCGCGATCATGTTGGGTCTGGGGCTCATGCTCGCTGTGGCCGCGGCATGGTTGCCGCCCCTCGCGGTGCCGATTGCATGGCTCCTCGAGCCGGTCTGTCAACTCTACACGGGCTCGGTGTCCGCTCTCGCGCTGTTGCCGGGTGCGCCGATCACCGCACTGCGCACACCCTGGACCATGGAGCAAGTCGGTGCAGTGCTTGTGGGGCTCGCGATCGTCACCGTCTGGACGACCCGTCGCGGCCTCCTTCTCGCCTGCTTCCTCGTCTCGATCCCCCACTTCGTCGGCGGCGGCCAAGAAGCCGCGCAGGTGCGATTGTGTGCCGTCGGTCACGGCCAGTGCCTGGCGGCGACCCTGCCCGGCGGCAGCCGCATCGTCGTCGACTGCGGATCGCGCGGCGGATCGTCACGCGCGGCGATCGCGCTGCTCGCGGGGATGCGCGGGTTCCGCACGATCGACTGGCTCGTCTTGACGCACGCCGACCTCGACCACCTGGGCGCGGTGCCGCATCTCTGCGAACAGGTGGCGATCGCGAACGCGCTCGTGCCGGAGGCGATGAGTGGGCATCCGATCGTCGCCGTGCTCCGCTCGCGCGGAGTCGAGGTGCACACACTGACTCGAGGGAGCGCGCGTCGAATCCATCCCGGTGTCGAAGTGCGCGCGCCGGACGGAGTCGCGGCGACCAGCAATCAGACCAGCCTGTGGACCCGATTCGACATCGCAGGACTTCGACTCCTCTCGACCGGCGATGCCGACGCCGACGCGATCGAAGCGATGGGCGCAGATCCGGAGTTCCTTCGCTGCGATGTCCTCGTGCTGCCGCACCACGGCCGACTCGACCCTGCCCACGCCCCGCTCCTCGAACGGCTCTCACAACCCTCGCTCGCGTTGGCGTCGAACGGGGACCGCAGTCCGCCGGATCTCGTGACCGCGCTTCGCGCGCGGGGTCGCTTCGTGCTGACCACGGCCGAGAGCGGCGAGATCACGATCGCGCTCGACGGCAGTCGACGCGTCGTGCCCGCGCGGACCGCCCGGATCACCGCCACGACAGCCGACGAAACACGAGGATCGAGATGACGGCGAGGAGCGATTCGGCGACGACGATCGACCAGAACACGCCACGCGGTCCGAGTTCCATCGGCCCGGCCAGGTACCACGCCAGCGGCAGTTCGACCATCCAGAAACAGATCAGGTTCAGCCAGGTCGGCACCATCGTGCGCCCCGCCCCGTTGAAGGCCTGCATCATCACCATCCCCCAGGCGTAGAACAGGTAACCCACGCTGACGATCCGGAGGCAATCGACACCCGTCGCGGTCATCGCCGCCGAGTTCTCCGCGGCAGTCGCGAACCAGCCGAGAATCACCGGAGCGAAGGCGTAGAACGCGATCGCGACGATGCCGAGGAAGCTCATCGTCCACAGCCCGGTGATCCACACCGACCGCAACGCGCGGTCGACGTGACCGGCGCCGAGGTTCTGGCCGACCAGCGTCGCGGTCGCGTTGCTGAGGCCGAAGGCCGGCAGGATCGTGAACATGATGACGCGTACGGCCACCTGGTAGCCCGCGAGCGCGGCATCGCCGAACGGCGCCACGATCCGCACGAGCAATACCCAACTCGCGGTCGCGATCAGGAACTGCGCGACACCGCCGAAAGAAGTGCGGAGCAACTCGAGCAGATCGCTCCCGTGATGGCGCAGCGCGTCGCGGCCGACGTCGAGTCGGCCGCTCTTCTTTCGCAGTGCGGCGATCTGCCATGCGACGCCGAGGCCGCGACCGAGCAGAGTCGCCAAGCCGGCCCCGGTGACTCCCATCGCCGGAATCGGACCGAGACCGAAGATCAGGAGCGGGTCCAGGATCAGGTTCGCGCCGTTGCTGACGATCAACGCGCGCATCGCGATCGCCGCGTCGCCCGCACCGCGGAAGATCGCGTTGTGCAAGAACAGCAGCAGGATGACGACGTTGCCGCCGAGGACGATCGAGGCGTATCCGCTGCCGGTCGTCGCGACCGCCTCGCTCGCACCCATCAACTCGAGCAACTCGCGACCGAAGACGGCGCACGGGATTCCGATGGCGATGCCCAGCACCCACCCAACTCGAATCGCCTGACCGGCGGCACGCGACGCCCCGGCCAGATCGTTGGCACCGACGCGCCGCGCGACCAACGCGGTGGCCGCCATCGACAGACCGATGGCCACTGCATAGATCAACGTGACCATCGCCTCCGTCAGGGCGACGGTCGCGAGTGCGGCTTCCCCGAGGTCCTTCACGAACCAGGCGTCGGCGATCGCGAACAACGACTCCATGCCGGTCTCGATGACCATCGGCACGGCGAGCACGATCGCAGCCCGCGAGAGACTGCCCTTGGTGTAGTCGAATTCGGCTCCGGCAAGCGCCTGACGAATCGTGGCGAAGAGGCCGGCGGAGTCGAGGCTGCGGGTGCTCACAACTTCTTCGCAGAGAAGGTATCGCCGGCCTTCGGATCACCGGTCGAGAGGCCGAGGCGGAACCAGCGCGCACGCTGCTCGGAGGTGCCGTGCGTGAAGGTCTCGGGTCGCACCACACCGCGACCCTCGCGCTGGAGCTTGTCGTCGCCGATGGCGGCGGCGGCGTTCAACGCCTCCTCGATGTCGCCCTTCTCCAACACGTTCCGCGCCTTCTGCGCATGATGCGCCCAGACCCCGGCATAGAAGTCGGCCTGGAGTTCGAGCCGCACCGACAACTCGTTGAATTCCGCTTCGCTCAGTCGACTCCGCATCGCGTGCACACGCTCGGAGACACCCAACAGGTTCTGCACGTGGTGACCGACCTCGTGCGCGATCACGTAGGCCTGGGCGAAGTCGCCCTGCGCACGCAACCGGGAGTGCAAGACCTCGAAGAAGCCCAGGTCGAGATACACGCGTTGATCGGCCGGACAATAGAAGGGCCCGACCGCGGAGGACTGCTGTCCGCATGCCGAGGCGACCATGTCACGAAACAGGACGAGCTTGGGCTCGGCATACTCGTTGCGCTGCTGCCGCAACGTCGGATCGGTCCGAAACAGCTCGTTCCAGACGTCTTCCGTGTCGCCGAGGACGACCGACACGAAGTCGGCGAGCTTCTCCTCGGCGGGGTCGACCACGCGCGGCGACGCGTCCGAGTTCGCACTCGCCCCGAACGGCGACCCGCCCGGCGATCCGCTGCCGGACAGCAGCTTGCTCGGATCGATCCCCAGCAGCATCGCGATGATGACAAGGATGATCCCACCTCCGCCGGCGACGGCGGCCTTCTTGGCGGCGCCGCCACCACGGCGATCCTCGACGTTCTCGCTCCGACGACCTTGCTCCCAGCGCATGTGAACCTCTAGACGGCACCGGCGACCGGCCGGAATCACCGTCGTGAGCGCGGGACGATAGCCGCGACGAGTCGCGGCGAAAGTTCGGATCCCGCCGAGCCCGAACTATTCGCCAACGTCATCGCGAGATCGCCGCAGGTCGATGCTCGGCAAGGAACTACATCGTGCGACGACCGAAGCGTAGCCGTAGCTACGCCGCCGAGCGCGACTTGCGACGATCGCAGCGGATGTTCGCGAGGAGTTCGGGCTGGGTCGGGAATCCGCGCGGCCGTTCGCCGCGAAGCGACCCGCCGTGAAGACCTGGCGACTGACGACGTCCACGCTGCTGCCGCTGCCGATCGAGAAGGTGTTCCCCTTCTTCGCCGACGCGGCGAACCTGCAGCGACTGACCCCCGCCTTCCTCCAATTCCGTTTCCTGACACCGCTTCCGGTCCCGATGGCCGTCGGCACGCGGATCGACTACCGAATCCGTCTGCACGGAGTCCCGATTCGCTGGCAGACGCGCATCGCGGCCTGGGACCCGCCCCATCGCTTCGTCGACGAGCAGGTTCGAGGACCCTTTCGACTCTGGCGCCACGAACACCGCTTCGAAGCGGAAGGCGGTGAGACGCGGATGACCGACACCGTCGACTATGCGGTGCCCGGCGCATTCCTCGCCGGCCTGATCGAGCGCGCGTTCGTGAGAAAGGATCTCGAACGCATCTTCCAATTCCGCTCCCGCGCGCTCGCCGAAGTCTTGCTCGGCGCGGCGACCGAACCGCCTCCCATCGGATTCGCTCGAGTCGCCTGAGCTCGGCCGGGACGATTCGAGAACGTCGTCGCGAGATCGCCGCAGGTCGATTCCCAGGACGGAGCAGCGTCGATCGACGACCGAAGCCCAGGCGTAGCTACGCTGCCAAGGTGGAGCCGACGTCGCGACGCCGCCGGACACGAGTAGCGACGATCACAGCAGACGCTCACAAGGAGTTCGAACTGGATCGCGGACCTTGTCGATCGCGCGCAGCGCGAGAACGACGCTGTGAGGTATGAGCGATGCGGTCAGAGACCCACGGCAGCGACGATCTGCTCGGGCCGCTTGGCCGAGACGACCACACCGCCGGGTTGCTCCTTGGTGATCGCGAACGCGAAGGCCTTGCCGACGCGGAGTTTGGCGTCGATCGGAATCACGACCGGACCCGCAGCATTGGCCGGCACGTCGAACACACCGCCGTCCACCGGAGTCGACTTGTCCTGCGACTCGTCGAAGATCCAGAGCTGGTATTGGAACTGCTTCGGATCGTTCGACGGCAAGTCGCGCAACTCCAGCACTCCGGTGTTGTCCCGCGGACTCCACAGGACCTCGCCCTGACAACCGAGTTCGAATCGTCGACGCTCCAGATCCGGATGGTCCGCTACGAACCGTGCGACATCCGCGATCGGTGCGACAGCGGCCTGGCCGGGATCTCGCATCAGCAAGACAGCCGCGACGACGCATGCGGCGGCAGCCACGAACCAGGGCAGCACGACACCGCGCACATTGCGGCCGTTGCCGATCGCTGGATTCGGAGTCGACGAACTCGGAGTCGACGAGGTCCGGGTCGACGAAGTGGGGACCGAGGCCGATCGCTGCGGACGCGAGATCGCCGCGCGACTCGAACTCGGCGGGCTCGATTCCGTCGGACTCGCCCCGGAGCTCCGTCGCGATGCCACGAATGCCGACGCATCGCGCGCAAGCCTGGCGCTGAGCGAAGCGGGAATCGGTTCGAAGCTGGCCTGGTGCAAGGAGGCGACCACGGCAGCGCTGGCCCGCTCGAAGGCCGCGATCTCCGCGGCGATGCGGTCGTCGTCGGCCATGGCCCGCAGTTCGGCTCGCTCGCGATCGTCGAGATCACCCAACGCCGCACCGGCGCACAACTCCAGGAAGCGGTCCTCCTTCATCGCCCACCTCCATCGACCGAATCGGGGACCGCGGCGATGCCCAAGGCCTCGCGAACGCGCATCAATCCGCGGCGCGCCAGCGACTTCACCGTACCCAGCGGCATGCCGGTGGCGGAGCTGATCTGCGTGTGGGTCTGCCCCTCGAGCAGCGTCATCTCCAGAACGCGCCGTTGCTCGGCGCGCAGCGAGTCGAGAACCTCTCCGACCTTGCGCGCTTCATCGAGGACCTCCGCGCGATCTGCAACGGGTTCCGCCGGCAGGAAGTCGGAGTCTTCGATCGCCTCAGCGCGAGGTTGAGCCGCGCGACGTCGCCCTCGATCGATCAGGCGGCGACGGGCAATCGTGGCGACGAAGGTCGCTTCGCTCCCCAACGATGCGTCGAAGCGTCCTGCGTGCTTCCATACTTCTAGGAAGATCTCCTGTACGGCATCCTCCGCGTCGTGCAGTGACGGCGAATTGCGACGTGCCAGGGTCCAGACCATGGCCCCGAAACGCTCCTGGAAGAGACGCATCGCTTCGGGATCCCCGGTGGCGATCTGTCTCAGGATGAATGGCTCGCTCGTCGCATCCATGCAGCGGTGGGTGGATTGAAGCCGACGGGTGCGAAGAGCACAACCGCCCGTGCGACGGCCGATCGGAGAAACCAGAGTCGACACCATGGCATCAGCGCCCCAAGGCCCCCCCGCGTGACGTCCCGTGAATCCACAGTGCGAGCGGAGTGAAGGCACCCCAGACGATGGCAACCCACAGGTAACCGAGGTGTTCCGGCGCACCGATTCGCAATGCGCCGATTCGAACTCCTGCGAAGTACGACAGCGGGCCGCCGACGAGGCCCAGCGACACCGCCAACCAGAATCGGTTGGAGAGCCACCGGAGCGTGGTGCCTAGCATGATCGGGAAGCAGAACCAGAGGCACCACATCCACAGGGGTACCCCGAGCGGCGAAGTCTGATCGGTCGGGAATGCAAACAACCCGAAATAGGTCGCGAGGACGTCGGTGACTGCACCGATCGCCCCGGCCAGCGCGATCGTCCGCAACTCCGACCGTCGGAAACGAGGCTCGACACACAGGACGAGATGCATCCAAAGGCCGATACCGGCGACCGGGACGATCCAGAGCCCGAGGCCGGCGACCGCACCGAACGTGGCCGCGAACCAAACGGCCTGGAACAGCACGAAGTCGACAACTGACCGCCAGTGCGGTGCCAAGGTCATCCCCGCACTCCACCTGCCGAACGCGGTGATCGACCGAGGGCGGGGCGCTCGAAGAGCATCTGCGAGAGTCCAAGCCAGCCCTCCGCAAAGCCGCCTTCGCAGTAACAGAGATAGAACTCCCACTGCCGCAGGAATGCATCGCTCTTGCCCATCGCCCGAATCTCATCCAGATTCTGGTACATGCGATCGCGCCAGTGAGCGAGCGTGCGCGCGTAATGCTGCCCGAAGTCCTCCTGCTGCAGCAGTCGGAACCCGGCGAACACCGTCGCCGATCCGATCAGCGCGGTCGCCGACGGGATGAAACTGCCGGGGAAGATGTATCGCTTGATGAAGTCCACTTCCGAGAGCGCTCGTCGATAGTGAGAATCGGCAATGGTGATCGCCTGCATCGCCATCCGGCCGCCGTCGCGGAGCAGCGCCGCACACTTCCCGAGGAAACCGTCGAGGAACTTGGCTCCCACCGCCTCCACCATCTCGCAATGCACGAGCTTGTCGTAGGTGCCGGACAGATCGCGGTAGTCCGAGCAGAGGATCTCGACGCGATCGCGCAGCCCTGCCGCAGCAACTCGCTGCCGCGCTCCTTCGAACTGTTCCCGGGAAATGGTCGTGCTCGTCACGCGGCAGCCGTAATTGCGCGCAGCGTGCATCGCGAGCGCACCCCAGCCGGTGCCGATCTCGAGCAGGTGGTCGTCTGCGGTGAGTTCCAATCGTCGACACAGTCGATCGATCTTGGCGACCGAAGCCTGCTCCATCGTCGCGGCATCGCTCTCGAAGATCCCGCTCGAGTAGCACATCGTCGGATCGAGGAAGGCCGCGAAGAACTCATTGCCGAGGTCATAGTGGGCAGCGATGTTCCGACGACTCCCGTCGCGGGTGTTCGCGTTTCGCCAATGCAGGAACCGCAGGAACGGGGATGCCAGTTTCGCGAACCCGCCGTCGAGCCCCTCCAATGCCGATCGGTTGCGCAGCATCAACCGCACGAGTCTGGTGAGGTCGTCGCAGGTCCAAGCGCCTTCCGTCCAACTCTCGCCGCTGCCGAGCGAGCCGCGCGACAGCAAGGCGGTCCAGAACGAAGGGTGCAGCACCTCGAGATTCGCGGTCAAGGTGCGGTCACCGCGGCTCGAGCCGAATCGGAACGTGCTGCCGTCGGTGCGGTCCAGGATCGCGAGTTGTCCGTCGGTGATCTGCGACAGCGCCGACACCACGATCTTGCGAGCGAGCTTCGCCGACCAGCCGAGCGGAGTCGCATCGCTCGAAGAACCCACGGGGCTGAGCAGGCGATGCGCGAATGGAGCAGAGGAACTCATGTCAGACGGAGGGATCCGCGTAGCGGGGATGCGAATGGAACGGGATGCGCTTCCACTTCAGTCGCAGCGCTTGCCAGTAGATCGCAGCGATCGACTTCCCGGTCATGAACGGATGCCGAAGCACGGCGGCCGCGAGCGAAGCCCCGCGGATCGGCCGACGCTCGAGCTCGAGGGTCGCATCGAAACAGCGTTGGCCGTCCTCGAAGTTCTGCATGTGCACGACCAGCCGATCCCCGGGCGTCGAGAATCGCCAGTCGTACTGTTGCTTCATGCTCATGAACGGGGACACGTGGAAGTTCTTGCGGAAGTCTTGGACGAGGACGTCGCCCGAACACCTCGCGCCGAGCGAAGGAGCGACGACATAGGCATGTCGTTCGCCCCAGGGCGTGTTCGTGATCTCGGCGAGGATGGATTCGACTCGCCGACCCGACTCGTCGAAGCAGTAGTAGATCGAGACGGGGTTGAAGCAGTAACCCAGGCTGCGCAGCTGGGTCAGCATCCGAATGGGGCCGGTGGGCCGGACCCCGCAGCGCTCCGCGACGGCATCACGCACGGCGGTGTCGAGATCGATCGACGGGTCGCCGAAGTAGTCGCGGCGGTGCCATGCGTACACGTTGCGGCGATTCACCGACCACAGCCAACGCCCTTGGAACAGTCGCGGCAGCTCGGCGAGATCCAGATAGAACATCTGGGTTCGATAGGTGAAGGCGTGCGCGCGCGGCAGCAGTCGCCGATGGCGAACCTTGCCGACGAAGATCGCACTCGCGGTCGACTCGGTCGACGAGCTCACGTCAGCTCCATGCCGAACTGCTTGGCGACGGCAAGCGCGGAAACCACGCCATCCTCGTGGAAGCCGTAGCGCCAGTATGCGCCGCAATAGTGCGTGCGCCGCACGCCGCTGATCTCGCCGTGACGTCGCTGTGCGGCGACACCCTCTCGAGTGAACAGCGGATGGTGATAGACGATCCGCCGATGGACATGCGAAGGGTCGACGGCATCTTCGCGATTGAGCGTGACCAGGAACCGCCGCTTCGTGCGCAAGGACTGCAGCACGTTCATGTCGTAGGTCAGGCTCACCCTCGCGGCAGAATCGCCCACGGGCAAGTGATAGTTCCACGCCGCACGGGCGAGACGTCGCCGCGGGAGGAGTCGCTCGTCGGTGTGGAGGATGGCGACATTCTCCTGGTACGGGATGGCGCCGAGGATCGCGCGCTCGGCGTCGCTGGGGTCCGCCAGCATGCGCAGTGCTTGGTCGGAATGGCTGGCGATCACGACCTCATCGAACGACTCGGCGGACCCACCACGCACAGCGACCGAGACGCCGTCCGGGCGGCGTTCGATCGCGACGACCGGCGCGGCGACCCGAATGCGATCCGCGAACGGCACGATGAGCTTCTCGACGTAGCGCCGCGACCCGTTGGCGATGACCCGCCACTCTGGGCGATCGTCGACGCTGAGGAACCCGTGATTGTGGAAGAACCGGGCGAAGAAGTGCGCGGGGAAGCCGAGCATCCGATCTTCGGTCGTCGACCAGATCGCAGCGCCCATCGGCAGGATGTAGTGGCGCAGGAACGCCTCGGAGTAGCCGCCCTGCAGGAGGAAAGTCCCGAGTGTGGTCTCGTCTTCCGGCTTGTCGAGCAGAGCCACGGCTTCGCGATTGAAGCGGAGGATGTCACGAATCATCCGCCAGAAGCGCGGCCGGAAGAGATTCGATCGCTGCGCGAAGAGCGTGTTGAGCGTGTGACCGTTGTATTCGAGTCCAGTGCGCTCGCACTTCACCGAGAAGCTCATGTCACTCGGCTGCGTGACAACACCGAGGCGATCCAGGAGCCGCGTGAAGTTGGGGTACGTGCGCTCGTTGTAGACGATGAATCCGGTATCGATCGCATGTCGCTCGCCGGCGAGATCGAACTCGATCGTGTTGGTGTGCCCGCCGATGCGATCATCGGCCTCGAACAGAGTCACTGCGTGCTTGCGGCAGAGTATCCATGCGGCGACGAGCCCGGCGATCCCGCTGCCGACGATCGCGATCCGCTTCTGGCCCTCAAGCACTGCGGCGCTCCCGCGGCGGCACGCGCTCGCCGCGCCGAACATGCGCCGGCACCGGCAACAGATCCCACACGAGTCCCAGGCGTGAGAGAATCCAGAGGCAATACCACGTCAGGTCGATCTCCCACCAGAAGAAGCCCTGACGCGCCGACACGGGGTAGAAGTGATGGTTGTTGTGCCAGCCCTCCCCGAAGGTGATCAGGGCGAGGAACCAGTTGTTCCTCGACGTGTCCGGCGTCGGGTAGCGACGGCGACCCAACAGGTGCCCGAGACTGTTGATCGTCGAGGTTCCGTGAAAGAGCACCACGGTCGAGATCGCGAAGCCCCACACGAACATCTGCGGTCCGTCGGTGCCGAGTCCGGGAGCCCAGCGCTCGAGCGCCGCTCCCAACCCCCACATCCCTGCGGCGAACAAGCCCGGCGCGAGGATGTCGAATCGATCGAGGAAGCGGAGTTCGGCGAAGCGCGCGAAGTCCCGAATCTGCTCGTGGTCGCTCGCGTAGTTGCGCGTCGTCGCGAACCAGAGCAGATGGCTGCGCATTGCGCCGCCATGATGCGGGGAGTGGACGTCGCGATCGGTGTCCGAGTGTCGGTGGTGCTTCCGGTGGTGCGCCGCCCACCACAAGGGCCCGCGCTGCCCTGCGGTGTTCCCGAGGAAGGCGAAGCAGAACTGCATCCAACGACTGGTCCGGAACGCGCGGTGCGCGAAGTAGCGGTGGTAGAACGCGGTGATCGCGAACATCCGAACCGCGTAGGCCAGCCCGGCGACCACGACCGCGATCGTCGAGACGCCGACCGCGAACACCATGAGGCACAAGAGGTGGATCGCGAAGAAAGGGATCAGCCGCAGGCCGTCCACGGCGTCCGGGTCCCCCTTGACCGCGGCCGGAGTGGCCGAGTCGACCCAGGATCGAAGGGTCCGCATCCAGGTGCGGACCGGTGTGGCTACGGAGGAGGGGTTGGACATGCCGGCGCGACGGTTGCATTCGCGCCAAGCCGCCCAACGGATGCGAACACTTCGGTGCCGCCGCATCCAGCGGCGGGCGGGCGGCGAATCCTACCGGCCTTGGAAGCCTTCCTCCGCCTCCTGATCCCCGGATCGATCGGCGCGATCGTCCTCATGCTCCTGCTCTACGCAGTGGCAGTCCGGACCACGAACGCGAGCTGGGTCGACTTCGGCTGGACGGCCTGTCTCGGCATGCTGGGCGTCGGGTTCGCTGTGTGGGGCGACGGTTCGCCGGCGCAGCGACTCCTGGCAGCCGGGCTCGCCCTGGTCTGGAGCGTGCGGCTCTGCACCCACCTGCTCGCGCAACGGCTGCGCGGACAGCCGGAGGATGGACGTTACCGAGCCATGCGGGAGCACTTCGGTGCCAACGCCGATCGGCATTTCCTGTGGTTCTTCCTGGTCCAAGCACTCCTCGCGACGGCGCTGAGCTGGCCGTTCCTCGCCATTGCGATGGACTCGCGACCCGAACTTCACTCGGTCCAATTCGTCGCGATCGCGATCTACCTCATCGGCATCGCCGGGGAGAGCCTGGCTGACGCCCAGCTCGACCATTTCCGTCGTGCACCGCAGAATCGCGGCCGAACCTGCCGCAGCGGGTTGTGGCGGTACTCGCGCCACCCGAACTACTTCTTCGAGTGGCTGATCTGGTGTGCCTTCGCGCTCGCAGCGTCGGCGAGTCCTTCCGGCCTGTGGTCCTGGCTGTGCGCGCTCGTGATGCTGATCTTCGTCACCAAGGTCACCGGGATCCCCTACGCCGAAGCCCAGGCGCTTCGGACTCGAGGCGACGACTACCGGCGCTATCAAGCCACCACCAGTTCGTTCTTCCCATGGCCGCCCAAGTCCCTCCCCTAGCCCGGATTATCCGTGAACGTCTGCTGCGATCGCCGCAACTCGCGCCCGGCGGCGTCGCTTCGTCGGCTCCTCCCTGGCAGCGTAGCTACGGCTACGCTTCGGTCGTCGACCGACGCAGCTCCTTGCCGGACATCGACCTGCGCCGATCTCGCGACCGCGTTCACCAACAAACCGGGCTAGAACGCAGAGTCGGCTTGAGCGCCGCTCCCCGAACGGAAATCACTCGATGAACACGATGCGACTCCTCGAACGCGGCCTCTTGCCGGACTGGCTGATCCGATTCGGTATCCGGCGACTGCTGCGCCAACGTCTCGCCATGGAGTCGACCGGCGGGGTCGAATCCGCGTGGCGACGCCAGATGGACTGGTGGCGAACCCTACGATCGAGCGCAGTTGCGATCGAGACGCACAAGGCGAACGAACAACACTACGAAGTGCCGCCGGAGCTCTACGTCCACACGCTGGGCCCCCGTCTCAAGTACTCCTGCTGCCTGTTCGAGTCGCCCGCCACGACGCTCGCAGAAGCCGAGGACGCGATGTTGGAGCTGTATCGCGACCGAGCACAACTCAGCGACGGCCAGGACATCCTCGATCTCGGCTGCGGCTGGGGCTCCTTCTCCCTGTGGGCGGCGCAACGCTTCCCCAACTCGCGCATCCTCGGCGTCTCGAACTCGCGCGACCAGCGCCGATTCATCGAGGCGCGGGCCCGCGAAGCCGGCCTCTCGAATCTCGAGATCATCACGGCCGACGCCAACGTATTCGCCACCGATCGGCGCTTCGATCGGATCGTCTCCATCGAGATGCTCGAGCACGTCCGGAACTACCAGGCGATGTTCGAGCGCCTCGCGGGTTTCCTGCGCGACGACGGCCAGATGTTCGTCCACGTGTTCACCCACCGGGAATACGCGTATCCCTTCGAATCGGAGGGTGACGACAACTGGATGGGACGCCACTTCTTCTCCGGCGGGCAGATGCCGTCGGATCACTTGTTCCTCTACTTCCAGGACCACCTGGCAATTGCCGACCATTGGCGGGTCGACGGTCGTCACTACGCGCGGACCGCCGAAGCGTGGCTCCGCAACTTCGACGCCAATCTCGAGCGGATCCGCCCGGTCCTCGCAGCGGCGTACGGACAATCCGCACGCAAGATGGAGACCTACTGGCGCGTGTTCTTCCTGGCCTGCGCGGAGCTGTGGAAGTACCGGGACGGAAGCGAATGGTTCGTCTCCCACTACCGTTTCACCAAGCGCGCGCGCAAACTATCGGCGGCGTCCGACCCGCTGGAGCATACGGTCCCGCCGAGCGTTCGCCGCCCCGTTGAAGTCACTTCGTCCACGACTGCATGAGCTCGTCGCCGACGTTCCTCGCCCAATCCTTGCGATCGCTCGAGTCCGCCCTCGCTCGCGGCGCTGCCCTGCGGCAGCGTGAGGCGCAGGCGGGCGACGCGGCACGACTGCGGAACGACCACATCGAGCACCTCCACGTCCTTGCCGAAGCGATCGCGTGGTCGCGGCCGGAACTCTTCGCGATGCACGTGGGCTGGCTGCGCGACGCTCTGACGGGCCGCGACCTGTCGACGGCCCCTTTGACCGCCTCGCTCGCCGCTCTGCGCGAGGAGTTGCAGGAGAGTCTGCCGGAGGACGCCGCTGCGCTGGCGACGCGGATCGTCGCCGGCGGCCAGGACGTGCTCGCGACCGCGCCGCAGTCGATCCCCTGCCGCTTGCCGACGGACCCGACCTTCGGACCGCTCGCGAATCGCTACTTGTTGGCCGTCCTGGAGGGTCGCGGCCGCGAGGCCGCGGACCTGGTCCTCGCCGCTGCCGATTCGGGCCTGTCGGTCGACGACCTCCTTCGCGAGGTCGTCGGCAAGACCCAGGCCGAGGTCGGGCGGATGTGGCAGGTAGGTGAACTGCACGCCGGCGAGGAGCACATCGCGTCGCGTGTCGCCGAGCGGACGGTCACACTCCTCCACCATCGATCGCCGCGTCGCGACGCGAACGGACACCGCGTGATCGTCGCTTCGGTCGGCGGCAACGATCACGATCTGGGTGCCCGGTTGATCGCCGATCACTTCGAGCGTGCCGGCTGGAGCGCCAATCTGCTCGGCGCCAATACCCCGCAGAGCGGCCTGATCGGCGCGGTCACGGACTTTCGGCCGCACTGCGTCGCGCTGTCGGCGACCTTGAGTCTCCACATCTCGCGCACCGCCGAGCACATCGCCGCGGTGCGCTCCGCTGCGGTCGACACCCAGCCGAAGATCCTGGTCGGCGGGCTCGTGTTCGCCGCCCTGCCGGACTTGTGGCGACAGGTCGGTGCCGACGGCACCGCGACGGACGCCGCGAGCGGCGTGCGATTGGCCGAGAGCTGGTTCTCGATCGAATCTTGATCGTGGTCTGTCGGGAACTTGGCGGCGAGCGCGATGCTCCGCGCCGAGTCGATGCCTTCGCTCGCCCTCGCCGACCGATCGGAGTATGGCCTGCTCTTCACCGGGCCGTCGGCGGCGATGCACCGCGTAGCTCTGCCGCGACCGGAACCCGCCGCCGGTGAGATCGCCGTGCGCGTGCGAATCTGCGCGCTCTGCGGCAGCGACCTCCACTCGCTGCTCGGCCGGCGCGAGGTCCCCCTACCGACGATCCTCGGCCACGAAGTGTGCGGTACCGTCTCGGCGATCGGCGAAGAACCGGTGGTCACCGTCGACGGCCAATTGCTCAGGGTCGGCGATCGGATCGTGTTCGCGCCGTGCGCGAGTTGCGGCTCCTGCGCCCGCTGCCGCCGCGGCATCCCGCAGAAGTGTGAACGACTGGTCAAGTTCGGCCACCGTCATCAATCGCTGGACGCCCCCGCGGCCGGCGGCTTCGCGAGCGCCGTGCTGGTGCCGCGCGGCACGCCCATCGTGCGCGTACCGAGTTCCCTCAGCGACACGGCGGCCGCGGTGTGTGCCTGCGCGGTCGCGACGGCCGCTGCAGCACTGCGAGTCGGCGGCAACGCGAACGGCGCGCGAGTCCTGATCCACGGCGCCGGCCTCGTGGGATTGGCTGCGGCGGCACTCGCTCGCGCGCAGGGCGCGCGCGAG